>JAJDAJ010000052.1 GCA_029261925.1 Deltaproteobacteria bacterium
CCTGGTGCGCCTTCTCGATCTCGTCGAGCAGCAGCACGGCGTGGGGGGTCCGCCGTACGGAGTCGACCAGCCGCCCCCCCTCCTCGTAGCCCACGTAGCCGGGCGGCGCGCCGATCAGCCGCGCCACCGCGTGCTTCTCCATGTACTCGCTCATGTCGAAGCGCAGGAACTCGACGCCGAGCGTGGCGGCGAGCTGCTTGGCCAGCTCGGTCTTGCCCACGCCAGTAGGGCCGATGAACAGGAACGAGCCGACCGGCTTCTCCGCGCCGCCGAGCCCGGCGCGGCCGCGCTTGACCGCGCGCACGACCGTCGAGATCGCGTCGTCCTGGCCGAAGACCGCCGCGCGCAGGTCGGCGTCGAGCTGCTCGAGGCGCTCGCGGTCCGAGGTCGAGGCGGTCTCGACCGGCACGCGGGCCATCTTGGCGACCAGGCGCTCCACGTCGCGCACGCCCACGGTCTTGCGGCGGTCGCGCGAGCGCAGCCGGACCGCCGCGGCGGCCTCGTCCATCACATCGATCGCCTTGTCGGGCAGGAAGCGATCGTGGAGGTGCTTGACCGAGAGATCGACGCACGCGCGCAGCGCGGGCAGGGAGTAGTGCACGCCGTGGTGCTCCTCGTAGCGTGGCGCCAGGCCCTGGAGGATCTTGACGGCCTCCTCCGAGGAGGGCTCGTCGACCTCGACCTTCTGGAAGCGGCGCGCCAGCGCGCGGTCCTTCTCGAAGTGTCGGTACTCCTGGTACGTGGTCGAGCCGATGCAGCGCAGCTCACCCGACTGCAGCAGCGGCTTGAGCATGTTCGAGGCATCGACCGTCGCGCCCTGCGCGGCGCCCGCGCCGAGGATCGTGTGGATCTCGTCGATGAAGACGATCGGGTCGGGCCGCGCCTGGACGGCCTGCACGAAGGCCTTGAAGCGCGCCTCGAAGTCGCCGCGATACTTGGTCCCGGCCAGCATCGCGCCCAGATCGACCGAGTAGATCTCCGCGCCCTTCATGGCCTCGGGGACGTTGCCGTCGGCGATGCGCTGCGCCAGCCCCTCGGCCAGCGCCGTCTTGCCGACTCCCGACTCGCCGACGAAGATCGGGTTGTTCTTGCGCCGCCGCGCCAGCACGTGGATGGCGCGGTCGATCTCGTCGATCCGTCCCACCATCGGGTCGAGCTTGCCCTCGCGGGCGCGTGCCGTGAGGTCGGTGGAGAACGCCTCGAGCGGATCGGCGATCTCCTCGCCGTCCGCGTCGATCGCGGGCGAGCCCGCGCGGGCCTCGTCGGCGCCCGGCGTGCCGGCCTCGCGCGTGCCCGGGTCGGGCAGGCGCGAGATCCCGTGCGAGATGTACTTGAGCACGTCGAGGCGCGACATGCCCTGCGCCCGCAGCAGCGCCATCGCATGCGACTCGGGCTCCTGGAAGAGCGCCGCGATCATGTCGCCCGCCTCGACTTCCTCCCGCTCGGCGCCGTCGGCTTGCGCGAGCGCCGCCTGGATCACGCGGTGGAAGGCCAGCGTCTGCCCGGTCTCGAAGGACTCGCCCTCGGGCTCGGCCTCGAGGTCCTCGGTGAGGAAGCGCTCGAGGTCTCCACGCAGACGGCCCACGTTCGCACCGCTGTGGCGCAGAACCTCGGCACCGCGCTCGTCGTGCGTCAGGGCGAGCAGCAGGTGCTCGACCGTCACGTAGGCGTGTCGCCGCGCCACGGCCTCGCGCAGGGCGGACTGCAGGGTCAGCTGGAGCTCGCGATTGATCTGGCTCATTCGGGCTCGACTCCGGCCTGTAGGGGATACCCGCGCTGCTCCGCCAGCCGGTGCACCGTGGTGGCCCGGGTCTCGGCCACCTCGAGCACGTAGACGCCGGCCACGCCGCGGCCGCCGCGATGGATCTGCAGCATCAGCTGTGTGGCCTCCACGGGCGACCGCCGGAAGACCTGCTCGAGGAGCGCCACCACGAACTCCATCGGCGTGTAGTCGTCGTTGTAGAGGACCACCTTGAAGCGCGGGGGTCGCTCGACCTGCTTGCGCTCCTGGGTCGCGACGCCGCCCTCGCGCTCCTCGCGGGGCTTGCCTCCGCCGGGCTTTCCAGGCTCTTCGGACATTGGCCAGAGCATAGCTGCTACGTTGAGCGGCGGGCCATGCCGGATCTCGAGCTTCTCGAGGGCGTCGCGCAGGTACCGCGCGACGAGTGGAATGCGCTGGTCGGGGACGCGTCCCCGTTCCTCGAGTGGGACTGGCTCGCCTCCCTGGAGCAGACCGGCTGCGTCGGCGATGAGCGCGGCTGGGGCTCCCGGCCGCTGGTGGTGCGGCACGAGGGGCGCCTGCTGGCCGCCTGTCCGCTCTACGTCAAGACCCACAGCGAGGGCGAGTTCGTCTTCGACTGGGGCTGGGCCGACGCCGCCGAGCGCGCCGGGCTGCGCTACTACCCCAAGCTCCTGGTCGGTGTCCCGTTCACCCCGGTCTCGGGCGCGCGTTTCCTGGTCGCGCCCGGAGAGGATCGCGAGGCCTGGATCCGCAAGCTGGGCGACGCCCTGGTGGAGCTCTGTCGCGGCAACGACATGTCCGGCGTACACGTCAACTTCTGTCGCCGCGACGAGGCCGAGCGGCTGGCCGACGCCGGCTACGAGCTGCGCGTGGGCGTTCAGTACCACTGGCAGAACGCGGGCTACGGGAGCTTCGACGACTACCTGGAGCGCTTCCGCAGCAAGCGGCGCAACCAGATCCGGCGCGAGCGCCGCGAGGTCGAGAAGGCGGGCGTGCGCATCGAGGTGCACAGTGGCGACGCGATCGACGACGCGCTCTTCGAGCCCATGTACCGCTTCTACTGTGCGACCGTGGACGCGAGACACTGGGGCCGCCGGTACCTCAACCGCGAGCTCTTCGAGCGCCTGTCCGATGGCTTCCGGGAGCGGCTCTGCTTCGTCGTGGCCTGGCAGGGTGACCGGCCGATCGCCGGCACGACCAACGTGCGCAAGGGCGACGCCCTGTACGGGCGCTACTGGGGATCGGAGCAGTTCGTTCGCCACCTGCACTTCGAGGTCTGCTACTACGCGGCCGTGGAGCACTGCATCGAGCAGGGGCTCGCGCGTTTCGAGCCCGGCGCGGGCGGCGAGTACAAGCAGCTGCGCGGCTTCGACGCGCAGCCGACCTACAGCGCACACTGGCTCGCGGACCCGCGGCTGCGCGAGGCCGTGCGCCGCTTCCTGCACGGCGAGCGCGCGCACGTGGAGGAGGCCGTCGAGTGGATGCGGGGCGAGAGCGCGCTGAAGCCGGCCGGCTCGTGAGGCGCCGGCGTTTTCCCGTCGCCGAGGCGCGCCGTGCTGCAGCGCGCGACGCCGCGGGGGAGCGGGTGCTGGGCATGCGCTGGCCGAGCGTGGCCACCGAGCACCGGGTGGGCAGCGGTGCGGGCTGAGGCGGTGCTGCTCGCCGCGCTCGTGTGCGCGCCGGCGCCCGGCGCGCGCGCACAGGACGCCGGCGCGGTCGATCGGGAGTCCACGGCACCCGGCCCGCGCCTGAGCGACGCCGGGGGCGCCAGCGTCACCCGCGTCGAGCGCGAGCAGATCGAGGCCCTGGGCCTGCACGGGCTGGGCGAGGTGCTGCGCCTGCTTCCGGGCGTGCACGTCGACGAGCGCGGCGGCCGCTCCGGGGTCTCCTCGGCGTACGTGCGCGGCGGCGAGGCGAACTACACGGTCTTCCTGGTCGACGGAGTGCCGGTCAACGATCCGACCAGCAGTCGCGGCGGCTCGTTCGACCTGGCGCTGCTGGGAACGTCCGACCTGGAGCGGGTCGAGGTCGCGCGCGGGGTGGTGCCGGTGTCCTGGGGCGCGGCCGCCATGGCCGGCGCCGTGCGTGTGGTGACCGCCGACCCGCCGGACGACGGAGGCGCCGCGCTGGACCTGTCGGCGGGGCGCGACGGCTATCACCGGGAGGCCGTGTCGGGGCACGGCCGGGCGCGCGTCGGCGCGGGTGGTGCGGGCCGGCTCGACTGGCGCCTGGGCTACACGCTGCTCGACGAGGGCATTCCCGTCCCGGGCTCCGAGCACACCCGGCAGTCGGGGCGTGCGGCGCTCGGCTGGCACCCGGGCGATGGCCTGCACCTGCGCGCCTCGCTGCGCGCCGCCCGCGTCGAGCGCGAGGCCTACGCGGATGGCAGCGGGGGGCCGCGGCACGCCACGACGCGCGCGATCGAGAGGCGCGACATGGACTGGCGGCTCGCCAGCCTGCGGCTGGAGCACGAGGTCTCCGACCGGCTCGAGTGGGGCGTCGGGATCGGGCTCTTCGACCAGCGCGAGGATCTGGAGTCCCCTCGGGTGGTGGACCCGTCGGATCCGTTCAATCCCCTCGCCGGCTTCCCGGCGGGCCGCAGCGACACCGACTTCACGCGCACGCGGGTGGACACCCGGGCGCGCTGGACCCCGCGCGACGGGCTCACGCTGAGCGCCGGCGCCGACGTGCGCTACGAGCGCGGCTCCAGCCGCGGCCAGATCGATCTGGGAGGGCCGCTGCCGACCCGCTTCTCGCTCGAGCGCGACGTGATCTCGCCCTGGGTCGAGCTCGAGATCGAGCCGCTGCCCGGCCTGTCGCTCGGCGTGGGGCTGCGCCACGAGATGCCGCGTCGCGAGGCCAACGAGCTGCTGCCGCGCGTCGCGCTGCTCTGGG
Source organism: Deltaproteobacteria bacterium (assembly GCA_029261925.1). Taxonomy (GTDB): domain Bacteria; phylum Myxococcota_A; class UBA9160; order SZUA-336; family SZUA-336; genus JAGWBS01. The sequence continues at coordinate 4,637 of JAJDAJ010000052.1, forward strand.
AGCGCGGCGCGACGCGGCTGCGGGCCAGCTGGGGGCGTGGCTACAAGCTCCCCGCTTTCTTCTCGCTGGCCGATCCCGTCGTGGGCAACCCGGGGCTGCGGCCGGAGCGCAGCGAGACCTTCGAGCTGGGGATCGGGCGCTCCTTCGGGAGCGGCCGGGTGCTGGCAGAGCTGACCTGGTTCGCGGCGGAGTACGACGACCTGATCGACTTCGACTTCGGCAGCTTCTCCCTGCTCAACCGCGCGCGCGTCGAGTCGCGCGGCCTCGAGCTCGCGCTGGGGGCGCGGCTCACCCGGACCCTGGCCCTGAGCGCGAGTGCCACGCATCTGCGCCTCGACCTCGATCCGGGCCGCGACCGGCTGCTGCGCAACCGGCCCGGCTGGCGTGGCTCGGCACTGGTCCGCTGGCAGCCCGGCGGGGACCGGCTCGACGTGGCGCTCGCGGCGGTCGCGGTGGGCCGGGTCGACGACGAGTCGATCCCGACCGGGCCCGTCGAGCTGGACCGCTGGGCGCGACTCGACGCGACCGTGCGCTGGCGCGTGGCCCGGGGCGTGGTGCTCAGCCTGCACGCCGAGAACCTGCTCGACAGCGAGTACGCCGAGCAGGTCGGCTTCGACGGGCCCGGCTTCAGCCTGCGCGCGGGGATTCGCGTGGAGCGCTGAGCACCGGTGCCGGATCCCCGAGCTCCCGCAGTCGGGCCGCGATCCGCTCGCGCACCCGCGCCGAGAGCTGCTGGGGCGTCAGGTCCTTGAGCTCGTCGGCCGGGATCTCCTCGAGCACCTCGACGCGGATGTCGTGGCGGCCACGGAGCACGAAGCCGCGCTTGGGCAGGGCGCCGGCGGTGCCGCTGACGACCACGGGGAGGATGGGCCGGCCCGTGACCCGCGCGAGCTCGAAGGCGCCGGGCTTGAAGGGCCGCAGCTCCCCGGTCTCCGAGCGGGTGCCCTCGGGGAAGATCAGCACCGAGCTGCCGGCGTTCAGGCTCTCGGTGCACTGGCGCATCATCCGGCGCACGCTCTCGCGCCGGCCCCGCACGATCTCGATGTAGCGGTTCATGCGCATGACCTGGCCGACGAACGGGATCCGGAAGTTCTCGACCTTCGACACCCAGCGGAAGTGCCGGAAGAGCCGGAAGAGCACCAGGATGTCGAGCAGGGACTGGTGGTTGGCCACGACCACGTAGACCTCGTCGGGGCGGAAACGCTCGCGGCCGGTCACCTCGATGCGCCAGCCCGGGTTGCACGCGCTGTACATCCAGCCCCACCAGCTCGTGAAGCGGTGCAGCACCACGCCGCGCCGATCGAACGGGCGCGTGAGCGCCCAGAGGACCACCGCGATCGGGAAGAGCGCGATCACCGAGAGCGCGAAGAAGGCCCAGTACGCGGCCGAGAGCACCAGACGCATCGCGGCCATTGTCGCCCGTTCGCGTCCCGGGCTCCACCCGCGGGGCGCGTTTGACCCTCGCGGGGCCCGCCCTTACCCTCCGCGGGTGGCCCACGCCCCCCTGACAGGACTCCCTGCGCGCGCGGCCCGGACTCGCGGGCCGGCCGGCCGCCGCTGCGCGGCTGCGCGGGCGGGACGGCGGGCATGATCCTCGACCTGCACAACCACTCGATCAAGTCGGACGACGGGCGTGCCAAGGTCGAGAACTACTGCCAGTGGATCCGCAAGCGCGAGCTGACGATCGATGGCTTCGTACTCACGGAGCACCGCCAGTTCGACCTCGACTCGGACTACCGCAAGCTCGAGGACCAGTCCGGCGTGCGCATCCTCAAGGGCAGCGAGGTCGAGACGGACTACGGTCACGTGCTGGTCTTCGGCGTCAACGCCGACATGCTCGCGGCCTTCGACTTCGGGCAGGTGGGGCTGAAGCTCGAGACCGTCCTGCGGGAGGCCGATCGCTGCGGCGGGATCGCCGTGCCCTGCCATCCGGGGCGCCCCCGGGTCGGCATGTGCGCGCACCTGGAGACGCTGGGTCCGGTGGACGGGGTCGAGATCATCGAGACGCTGAACGGTGGCAGCCGCGGCGACGAGAACGAGAAGGCCGGGGCGCTGGCCGAGACCCGCGGCTATCGCGGGATCGGCGGCAGCGACGCCCACATCGTCAGCCACATCGGCCGCTGCGCGACGCGATTTCCGCGCGAGATCCGAGACGAGGAGGACCTGGTCCGGGCGCTGCGCGAGGGAGAATTCGAGGCCATTCCATGCAATTGAACGTCGCCGAGCTCAAGCAGCGCTTCGCGGGAACGATCTTCGACAGCGTCGAGGTCGAGGCGAGGCGCGACGACATGCTGGGGTTCGCGCTCGCCTGTGGCGAGAGCGATCCCCGCTACGTCGATCCGGACAACCCCGACCTGCAGGCACCGGTCAACTTCGCCGCGCACTACCACGGCGCACGCATGCTGCCCGACGACTTCCCGGAGTTCGACCGGCGCGCGATGATCGACGCCGGCAAGGCGGTCGAGTGGCGCGCGCCGATCCGGCCGGACACCAGGCTGACCGCGAAGAGCCAGCTGCACGACATCTACGAGAAGACCGGCCGCAGCGGCACCATGGTCTTCATCGTGCATCGCATGGAGTTCAGCGACGCATCCGACGAGCTGAAGGCGATCGTCGACTGGCGGCTGATCCTGCGCGGAGACCTGCTGTGAGCCGCACCTACGAGGACGTCGAGTTCGGCGAGGACCTGCCCGAGGTCCAGCCCGACGTGGGCATCGAGAACGTGCGCCGCTTCTGCAAGGCCGCCGAGATGCTGGCGGGCCGCTTCATGGACCACGACGAGGCCCGGCAGGAGGGACTGCCGCAGGCCATCGTTCCGGGGATCATGAGTCAGGGGATCCTGGTGGCGCTGATCCACAGCTGGGCGCCGGGCTGCGCGATCCGCAAGATCGACACCGTCTTCCGCGCGCCGGTCCTGGTCGACTCCAAGCCCGTCGCGAGGGCGGTCGTCACCGACAAGGACGACGCGTCCCGCGTGGTCGAGATCGACCTGACCCTGGTCAACGAGGCCGGGGAGACCCGTGTCATGGGCACCGCGAGCGTGCACCTCGGCTAGCGGGCCGGGCCCACCCGCCCTGCCGCCGATCTGCGTGCTCGAGGGGTTCTTGCCTCTGCCGGCCGGAATGGGGGACAATACCCACCTAGCTGCTCCGAAGGAGCGAGGGAGACCCATGCGCGCGTCGCCGCACACCATGCTCCGGACCGGGGCCGTTCTGATCGCGTTCCTCCTGGCCTCACCGGCCGGCGCGCATCTCTTCCCGTACCAGCTGTCGGACGCGTACGGGCCGAACAACCACTCCGACGCCACCGAGCGCGCCTGCAGCCCGGGGGACGGCTGCTACACGCGCCGCGGAGCGCTCTGTGCCGATGTCCCCGGAGCGCTCTGCGACCTGCAGGTGGTACCTGCCGGGCGCTGCGCCGAGGGCGACCCCGCCTCGGGCAACCTCTGGCCCGCGAAGGCCGGGGCCTGCCACGACGACCCGAACGTGGCCTGCCTGGCCGACGCTCCCTTCGCCGACCGCGACGCCGGCGCCTGCGCCGCGAACCAGGAGTCCTGCCTCTTCGACAGCGTGATGTGCGCCGACGTGCCCGACACGACGCCCGCAGACAACCATCCGACGGGCCTGTGCGACATGACCACCCACGACGTCACGGCGGCCTGCAGCAGCGACCCCGACGCTGCGACCTTCGAGGTTCTCGTCTGCGGTGGCGGGGGCTCGGTGGCCCGCTGCTCCGACGGCGACGTCGCGGGTCTGGCCGACGGCGGTCTGGGCACGGCCGAGTGCCGCAGCATCGGCGACGGCCTGGGCGGCGCGACCTCCGGGGCCTGCGGCCCCGCCTCGGGCAAGGCCTTCCCCGATGGCGGCCGCTACGAGCTCGAGAACCCGCCGGGCGCGCGCGCGCAGCTCCAGCGGAGCCCCGGATCGATCGGCAGCGGCTTCTCGGGAGCGATCGTCGACACCCGCGCGACGTTCGGCGTCGAGATCGACATCTCGCCCGACGCCTCCGGCGTGCGCCGCATCCGCATCCCCTCCGAGACCGTCTGGGAGGACTTCCGCTACGAGCTGGCGAGCGTGAACGGCCAGCGCTTCAGCACGCTGCGCGCCGAGCAGCCCTGTCGCGTGCCGCTGGGCTGGCGCCCGGACCTGCCGGTCAGCGGTGTCTGCGACGACGGCGCGACGTTCTGCATCGAGGACGCGAACTGTGCCGGTACGCCCCTGCAGCAGTGCGAGTCCACCCAGTTCTGCCGTGCGGCCGGGTCCGACGGCTTCGGCATGCTCTTCACGCGTGACCTGCTCCCCGTCGAGCTGACCGGGGAGTGTGCGCCCGACTGCGGCCGCGATCTCGACCACACCACCTTCGAGCTCGAGGAGCTCACGCGGATCCACTCGCTCGACGAGCAGGCGGGTGTGCAGGCCGCGCTCGAGTCCCTCGAGGGCGACCGCGCCGGGGAGGGCGACGTGCTCCTGGTCCGCGGCTGGGATACGCCGCTCTTCCACGATCCGCCGATCGACGGGCGCTGCCATATCGGCGGTGACCCCGATCCCGTGACCAACCCCTCCGGCTTCAGCGGTCGCTGCTCGCACGACGAGACGCCCTGCGAGCCCGGCGATCCGGCCAACGGCGACGCGCTCTGCGCGCTGGCGGGTGGCGCGGGCAGCGAGTGTCACGCCTGCGCGGTCGATCCCGCGTACGACGCGCGCGGCCTGCCGGAGCTGGACCTCGCGGCCCACGCGCGCATCGGCCTGGTGGCCAGCGGCGCGCTGCCCGGCAACCAGCTGGTGGCCGACGCCGTCGTCTCGGTGGTCACGATCGACACCAGCGGCAAGGCCAGCGCCGAGTTCCGCGACGACGCCTCGGGCGGTGCCGCCGACGTCGACGGCCTGGGTCCGGCGACCGGCGGGGCCCCGGGCATCGATCTGGCCTCCGGGCGGACCGCCTTCGCGCTGGGCGAGGCCCTGCCGCACCAGCCGGGAGCCACGTCGGGGGCGGCGATCGCCATCGACCCGGAGACCCCGGGCACGCCCGTGGGCGTGCTGGCCCGCGTGGCCGATCACGGCCCGGGTGCCGACGGCATCCCGGGCTGCCCGGGAGACAACGCTCTCGATGGCACGCCCTGCGACGAGCTGCTCGGCGATCCAGGCACCGCCGGCAACAGCGGTGCGGACGACGTCGCAAGCAGCATCAGCATCGGCGGAGCCCCTGCGGTCGCGGGAATCCAGGCGCGCTTCAAGGCGCGCGACGCCAACGGCGCCGCGGTCGCGTACTTCAGCTCCTCCCAGGGTTCCGTCTACGGCTACACCGATCCGAACCCGCCCACCTTCAACACCGTGGCGGCGTCCGCGGTCCGCGACCTGAACGCCGCGGGCCTGGCGGCGGCGCGCGACAGCCTGACCAAGAGCGACCGGGTCTGGTGCCCGCTGGTGGGCGGCGTGCCCGAGTGCACCCGGAGCTGCGTGCCGGGTGGGAGCGAGGACTTCGACTGCGACGGCATCCCCGACGTCAGCGACAACTGCCCGTTCTGGCCGACGGCACTGCTCGACGACACGAACGGGGACGGCCGCGGTGACGCCTGCCAGTGCGGCGATGCGAACGGCGACGGGCTGATCAACGTCTCCGACATCCTCACCGCCAACAGTGGGATCTTCGATCCGACCCAGGTCGGCGTGCTCTGTGACGCGACCGGCGACGGCCTGTGCAACGTCTCGGACATCCTCGCGATCAACTCGGCGATCTTCGGGCTCGTGACGCCGGTCTGCAGCCGCCACCCCGTCGTGCCCTAGCTCGCCGGGCTCCGCGCCGCGCCCCACGCCCGCCGGTCTCGCCGGCTGCGGGCGTGGTCGGTGCGTGCTGTCCCCCCTTCGTTGCCGACTCCTGGCATCATGGGCTGCCGCGCCCGGTGGCGCCGATAGGAGGGCCCGCATGGCCATGCCGAGCATTCCCGTGATCGACCTGATGATGGGCATCCCGGGCGAGGACACCAGCGAGTGGTACGAGTTCATCAAGCCGCTGCTGATGGATCGCGAGAGCCGCGAGCAGTTCCGGATGCCGGCGCAGTACATGTTCACCGACATCCCGCAGCTCGGCGGCAAGGACGACTACCCGGCCTTCGTCGTGCGCGAGATGGATCGCTTCGGGATCGAGCGCGCCATGGTCGGCTACGGCGAGCGCTCGCTCGAGGCGGTGGAGCGCTACCCGGAGCGCTTCTTCCTCAGCTACGAGGCGAATCCGAACCTCGGCATGGACGAGGTGCGACGCATCAAGGCCCTGCACGCCGAGCACGGGATCCGCGCCGTGACCGCGTTCCCGTCGGGCCTGTGCCCGCAGGTGCCGATCAACGACCGCAAGTGGTACCCGATCTACGCGACCTGCGTGGAGCTCGACATCCCGTTCTGCTGCTGCACCGGCGTGCCCGGGCCGCGGGTGCCGATGGCGCCGCAAAAGGTCGAGCTGATCGACGAGGTCTGCTGGTTCTTCCCCGAGCTGCGCTTCGTGATGCGTCACGGAGCCGAGCCGTGGACCGCGCTGGCCGTCAAGCTGATGCTCAAGTGGCCCAATCTCTACTACATGACCAGCGCCTTCGCGCCGAAGCACTACCCCGCCGACATCGTGCACTTCGCCAACACGCGCGGCGCCGACAAGGTCATGTACGCGGGCTACTTCCCCATGGGACTCTCGCTGGAGCGGATCTTCAAGGACATGCCGGGCGTACCTTTCCGGGACCACGTGTGGCCCGGGTTCCTGCGCGAGAACGCGCTGCGGGTGTTCAAGCTCGAGGGCTGAGCGGGTGAAGATCGACGGCGCGCTCATGGCCGCGACGCCCGAGGCGTCGGGGGCGCTCGCGCGGGAGCTCGAGGAGCAGGGACACGACGGGGTCTACTCGTTCGAGGGGCCACACGACCCGTTCTTCCCGCTGTTGCTGGCGGCGCAGACCACGAAGCGCGTGGAGCTCGCGACCGGCGTCGCGATCGCGTTCGCGCGCAATCCGATGATCTGTGCGCAGATCGCGCACGACCTGCAGCGTCTCTCCTCGGGCCGCTTCATCCTCGGGCTCGGCACCCAGATCCGTCCCCACATCGAGCGGCGCTTCAGCCAGAGCTGGTCGCGGCCGGCCTCGCGCATGCGCGAGTTCGTGCTGGCAATCCGCGCGATCTGGGCCTGCTGGCGCGACGGCGGCAAGCTCGACTTCCGCGGCGAGTTCTACACGCACACGCTGATGACGCCCATGTTCAGCCCCGGCCCCAACCCGTTCGGCGATCCGCGGATCTTCCTGGCGGGCGTCGGCTCCCGCATGATCGAGGTCTGCGGGGAGGTGGCCGACGGCTTCTTCGTGCACCCGCTGCACACGCCGTCGTACCTGCGCGAGATCGCGCTGCCCGCGCTCGAGCGGGGCCTCGCGGCCGGCGGCCGGGAGCGCGATCGGCTCGAGGTCTGCTGCCAGACCATCGTCTGCATCGGCAGCAATGACGAGGAGATCGCCCGGGCCCGGAACAAGGCCAGGGCACAGCTCTCCTTCTACGGCTCAACCCCCGCCTACGGGGGCGTGCTCGAGCACGCCGGGCACGACGACCTGCACCCGGAGCTCAACCGCATGTCCAAGCAGGGCAAGTGGCTGGAGATGAATGGCCTGATCCCCGACGACCTGCTCGACGAGGTCGTCGTCAGCGGGACGCCGTCCGGCGCCGGTGCCCGACTGCGCGAGCGGAACGGCGCGCTGGTCGAGCGCAGCGGCCTGGGCCTGTACAACGAGACCGAGCCCGACGCGGTCGTCGACCTGATCCGCGCCAGCCGCTAGCAGGCTAGCCGGTCAGGGGGGCGGCGGTACGCAGCGACGCGCCTCCATCAGGCAGGCCGCGTCGCGGTTGAGGCCGCTGCTCTCGCGGCCCTCGACCCGGACCTGCTGGACCACGCCGTCGGCGATCTCGACCGACATCTCGCAGTAGCCGGCATCGCGCGGGCGCTCGCCGGTCATCAGGAAGTCTCCTGCCTCGCGCCGCCGCCGGCTCTCGCCGATCGTGGGGTCTCCGCGCTCGATCGGCCCGAGGGACACCGGCTCGAGCGGCTCCCCGTCGATGCTCCAGCGGTAGATCACCACCTCGACCTCGTCGTCGGGCTGGACCTCGGCGGGGACGGGCAGGCACTGGCTGAGGGCCCGGCTCTTCATGCCGATCAGTCCCTCGCGGATCCGCTCCACCTCGCTGGCGTACGTGGTGCAACCCGCCACGAGGACGACGGCGGCGAGGATCGCGACGCGGCGCATGCCCGGAGTCTACCGCTCGCCGGCCGCGGACTCGACGTCCGGGGCCGCCGGGATGTAGAGGCCCGGGGTCGCGGCGCCCGGGGCGATCTCGCCGGCGCGGCGGCGCCAGCGCGCCGCGGCACCCGGATCCAGCTCGACGATGGTTCCGCTCTCGTACCACTGCGCGAGCTCGAGCATCGCCGCGGGCTCGTCCTGGGCGGCCGCCTTGCGCATCCAGTGGAGCGCCTCGATGTCGTCGGGCGCCACGCCGATCCCGTGCGCGTACATCAGCGCCAGGTTGGCCTGGGCCCGGGGGTGCCCGCGGCGCGCGGCGCGCTCGACCCAGCGGAAGCCCCGCTCCGGGTCGTGCTCGACGCCCTGGCCCGACATGTACAGGGCTCCCAGCGAGTTCTGCGCCCCGGTGTGACCCTCCCGCGCGGCGGTCCGCAGGTGCCCCAGCGCGAGCTCCGCGTCGACCTCGACGCCGGCGCCCTGCAGGTAGGCCACGGCCAGGTTGTAGTGGGCGTCGAGATCGCCGGCCCCGGCCGCCTCGCGGTACCAGCGCACGGCCGCCCGGGGATCCGCCGGGGTGCCGCGTCCGAGTGAGTACAGCACCCCCAGGGCGCTCTGCGCCTCGGGCACGCCCGCCTGGGCCGCGGCCCGGTAGAGCTCGAACGCGCGCGGCTCGTCGGGCTCGACGCCCTGGCCGTGCAGCAGGATGCGGGCCAGGCGGGTGCGCGACACGGCGTCGCCCTGCGCCGCGGCGGCCTCGTACCAGCGGGCGGCGCGGGCATGGTCCGGTCCGGGGACGCCCGCGCCGAGCTCGTACAGCTCTCCCAGTCGGCGCTGAGCATCCGCGTCGCCGGCATCCGCGGCCCAGCGCAGCCAGCGGGCTGCCTCGCGCGGGTCGGCCCGCACCCCGGCGCCCTCGAAGTACATATGCCCCAGCTCCGTCTGGGCCCCGGGCAAGCCGTCGCGCGCGGCCCGCTCGATCCACTCCACCGCGGTCAGCGGGCTGCGGCGAAGTCCGGCGCGCCCCTCCCGGTACAGCCGGCCCAGGTCGAGCATCGCGGGCGTGTGGCCCGCGCGGGCGGCGAGGCCCAGGAGCTCGGCCGCGCGGGCCTCGTCCGCGAGCGTCTCCGGGCCGTCGAGCAGCAGCGTCCCCAGCCGCCAGCGCCCCTCGTCGTCTCCCTGCGCCGCGGCTGCCTCGTACCAGCGGGCGGCCTCGACGGGGTCGGCCTCGACGCCGAGCCCGTGCTCGTGGATCTCACCGACCCGGATCTGCGCGGCCGGGCTGCCCTGGTGCGCCGCGGGCAGGGCCCGGGCGAGGGCCTCCGGGTAGTCGCCGGCGGCGAACGCGGGATCGCCCGGCACGTGTCGGGTCGAGCAGGCGGTGGTGAGCGACAGCAGGGCCAGCAGCAGCCCGAGACGTCCCGGCATGGGAATCTCCCGGGGGGAGCCTTGAGGCGGGGGACCCCCTCAGGATCGGCCGGGAGGCCGGACTGCTTGATGCGGCGCCGGAGGCGCCGCTGGCCGGAGCGTGGGTGCCGGGAGCGCCGCTACTCGCTGCCGCTCTCGGCGTCCTTGTCGTCGTCCTCGTCGTCCTCGGCCTCGGGCGTCTCGGCGGCGGCTGCCTGCGTGGGCATCTCCTGCTCGACCACGCGCAGCCACTGGATGGCGGGCTTGCGCGACTTCGGGTCCTTGCGCGCCAGCTGGAACTGTCCCCGCGCCCCCTTGTACTGCTTCATGTTGTACAGGGCGATCCCGCGCAGCAGGTGTGCGTTGCCCGGGTTCTTGAGGCCGCCCTTCTGGCTGGCCCGGCGCAGCGCCTTGTTGGCGTCTCCCCAGCGCTCGGCGTCGATGTGGATCTGGCCCAGGCGCAGGTAGAGCGTGCCCTCGTCGGACTCCCGGGCCGCGCGCTCGAGCGGGCCGAGGGCCTTCTCGAGCTCTTGCGAGAGCATCCAGGCGTTGCCCTGGAGCTCCCAGTTCTTCTGCGTCTTCTCGACCTTGCCGTCCCCGATGTGCTCCTCCATCAGGGTCCCGGCCTTGTAGGGCACCTCCTGGAACAGGTACATCTGCGCCAGGCGAACGATCTCGCGGTCCTCGTCGAAGAAGCCCGAGCGGTAGGCCATCTCCAGGGCGACCAGCGAGTCGAGGTCGCGCCCGGTCTCGCCATACACGGCGGCGAGCTGCTTCCAGTAGGCCTCCTTGGGCCAGTAGGTCAGCAGCGTCTCGAGGCCGGGGATGGCGTCCTTGTACTTCTTCAGCTGGAGGCGCAGCTGCACGGTCATGCGCAGCCAGTTCTCCTTGGGCTCGTCCATCTTGGCGATGCCCTGCTCGGCCCAGTTCAGTGCCTCGGCGTACTTCTCCTGCTGTGCATACGCGTTGGCCATCATCATGTAGGCGCTCGCGGCGGGGTTCTCGGCCTTCTCGAACCAGTCGAGCAGGGCGGCGATGCCCTCCTTGTAGCGGCCCTCGATGAGGTAGAGCTGGCCCAGGTTGTACTGCAGGTTGAGCTGCGTCCCGTCGGGCAGGGCGCCGAGGGCGAGCGTGCGCTTGAAGGCCTCGATGGCCTTGCCGTACTTCTCCTGCTGCGCGTAGATGAAGCCGAAGCTCTGCTGCACCAGCGCCTGCTCGTGCTTGTTGAGCTTGTCCTCGCCCATGTCCCAGATCTGCTGCAGCAGCGCGAGCCCGCGCCGGTAGCGCTCGGCCTCGGGCAGGCTCGACTCCTCGCCGGCGATCAGCTGGTTGGCCTCGTTGAGCTTGTCGGCGACGCGCTTGCTCACCGCCTCGACCTTCTTGGTCTTCGGCGGGGCGCGGCGCTCGCGCGCCTCGGCCGGGGAGGCCGGCCCGAGCACGCCCGCCAGGAACGCGAGGGCCAGCAGCGGTGCGAAGAATCGCGAGAAGGACCTGAGCATCATCATCGCCTCCCGTTGTCTTCCATCTTCCACTCGAGCACGATCTCCACGCCGTTTCGTGCCTCGGGCACTCCGTCCACGATCTTCGGCTTGTACTTGTACTTGGAGACGGCTCGCTTGGCCTCGCGGTCGAAGGTGCCGGGCGGCTCGGAGTCCACCACCTCGACGCCCGTGACGGTTCCGGCCGGTGTGATCGTGAAGCGCAGGTAGACCCAGCCCTCGATGCCCATCTGCTGGGCGCGACGCGGGTAGTTGTGCGGGATGCGGACGAGCGGGATCACGTCCATGTCGCTCGCGACCGCGCCCACGCCGCCGGCTCCCTCGAAGCCGAAGGTCGGGATGTCGATCGTGCCGCCTCCGCCGCCCATGTTGGGCCGCGCCGAGGCCGACAGGTCGATGTCGGGCGGTGGCGGGGGCTCCTCCTGCTCCTGCTTCTTCGGCAGCTCGCGCTCCTTCGTCTCCGTGTCGCTGTCCTCGGGCAACTGCACGAAGTCCAGGAGGTTGATGCCCTCGTCCTGCAGGCGCATCTCCTCGACCGTGATCAGGTACTGCATCAGGAAGAACAGCGCGAAGGCTGCGACGACGCCACCGAGGACCGAGCCGGCGAAGCGGAGCATGAGAGCTACTCGCTCGTCCGGTTGGCCGCGATCGCGATGTTGGGCGCACCCGCGAGCTTGGCCTGGTCCATGACCTTGACGAAGACTCCGTTCTCGGACTTCTCGTCGGCCTGGATCACGACCGAGCCCTGCGGGTTCTCGGCGAGCAGCCGCTCGACGTTCGCCCGGACGGCGCGGATGTCCACGCGGCGGCGCTGGATCCAGATCTGGTTGTTCTTGCTGATCGCGATCAGGATGTTCGCCTTGTCCTTCTTCGTCGCGGTCGCGGCGTCGGGCCGGTTCACGTCGATTCCGGCCTCCTTGACGAACGAGGCCGTGACGATGAAGAAGATCAGCAGGATGAACACGACGTCGAGCATCGGGGTCAGGTTGACCTCGCTCTCGTCCTGCTTGGCGCGGTGTCGTCTCATTCGAGACATGACGTCACTCCTGTGTGAGCAGGTCCTCGACCCGCTCGGTCTCGCGCCTCACGTAGTTCTGGAGGCGCACGGTCAGGTACAGCCCGGAGATCGCCGCGACCATTCCCGCCATGGTGGGAATGGTCGCCTTGGACACGCCCTCGGCCATGAGCCGTGCGTTGCTGCTGCCGGTGATGGCCATGGTATCGAAGACCGTGATCATCCCGGTCACCGTGCCCAGCAGGCCCAGGAGGCTGCAGATGCCGACCAGCGTCTGCAGCAGCCCCAGCCCCCGGTTCAGGCCCGACGAGACGTCCGAGATGAGCTGGGTCCGGATCTGCTTGGCGTACCAGTTGCGCCGTTCGGCGCGGGCTTGCCACTCGTCCACCACGCGCTGTACCAGGTTGCGGTGCTCGGTGCGGATGTACCAGTAGCGCTCGATGATCAGCGTCCACATCATCACCAGCACGATAGCGATCAGGTACAGGACCTGGCCCCCGCGCTCGATGAACGACTCGACTGCGTACCAGGGCTCAAGCACTGAGCTTCTCCGCCTCCTCGGCGCGCCGCGCGATCATGCCCGCAGCCTGCTCTTCCAGGATCTCCACCAGACCGCGGCTGCGGTCGTTCAGGAAGCTGTGCAGCAGCGTCAGCGGGATGGCGACCATCAGGCCGAGCATGGTGGTGACCAGGGCCACCGAGATGCCCGAAGCCATCATCTTGGGATCGCCGGTTCCGAATAGCGTGATCATCTGGAAGGTCTCGATCATGCCGATGACCGTGCCGAGCAGGCCCAGCAGCGGCGCCAGCACCGAGAACACCTTGACCGTGGTCAGGCCGCGCTCGAGCTTGGGCACCTCGCGCAGCACCGCCTCGTCGAGCTTGAGCTCGACGGTCTCGACGTCCGCGTTCCGGTTCTCCTCGTAGGCCGCCATGATCCGGCCCAGCGGGTTGCCCGGATCCGCCTTGTCCGCCTTGACCTGGCGCCGGATCCTGGAGCCGATCCCGGTCAGGGAGACGAACAGGAAGATCGCGAGCGCCACGCCGATCGCGCCCATGGAGAGGATGACGTAGCCGACCGCGCCACCCTGGGCGACGCGCTCGCGCGGTGTCGGCGCGTCCACAACCAGGCCCAGGATCTGGCCGCGCGACGGATCGACCACCATGTCGGCGTACTCGCCGCTGGCGCCCTCGTAGCTCGAGGCGGTTCGCGTGAAGCGCGACGGGGGCTGACGCTGCAGCTCCTTGAGCTCCTGCGTGTTGACCTCGTAGGTGAGGAACTCACCGTCGGAGACGGCCGTGAAGGCGCCCACGCGCGTGACCTCGCGGGGCTCCTTGGTGCCGTCCGTGCCCACGACGTTGGTCTGGAACCTCGTCGCAGTACCGGTCAGCGTCATCTCGCGCTGCAGCTCGTACCAGAGGGTGCGCAGCTCGTCGATCGCGGGCAGCTCCTTGGACTGGGCCAGCTCGTTGAGTGGCACGGCGCGTCCGGGGATCTGCACGTTGGTCATCGAGCCCTCGATCACGCTGCGCGTGTCGCCGGCCACCTGCCGGACCAGGCCGAAGAGCTCACCCAGGTTGCCCAGGCGCTGGCGCAGCTGGTCCTGGAGCGCGGCGATGTCGAGCTCGTTCTGCTGGAACGAGGCCTCGAGCTCCTCGCTCATCTTCTCCTGGCGGTCCTTCTCTGCCTTCGCGGCCGAGAGCAGCTTGGCCTGGTCGTCCTTGCGCTTCTGGAACTCCGCCTCGCGCTCGCGGATCATCTGCTGGTCGCGCGTGCGGCCCTGCTGGACCTCGCGCAGCAGCTGGTCGAGCGTCTTGCCGGCGGCCGGTTCGTTGTCCTGCGCCAGCGCCGCGAGCGGCAGCAGGGCCAGGCAGAGGGCAGGGGCCAGGATGCGTGTCAGGGCCTTCATCAGCTGCCCTCCCCGGGGGTCGGCATCGGCAGGATCATCAGATCCGGCGGCGCCTGCTTGCGCGCCACGCGCAGCCCCTGCTTGATGGCGTTGGAGTACGAGGAGTCGATCTCGACCCACTTGCGCTGGTTCTGATCCCACATGCCGGCGATCTCGCCGTCGAGCGAGCGGTAGAACAGGCCGATGCGGCCGATGCGCAGGAAGTCGACCTCGCGCTCTTCTTCACCGGTGTCGATCTTGTCGGTGTAGGCCAGGATCGTGTGACCGAAGGCGTTCTCGATCTGGTACGCCTCCATCACGCGCCGGTACTGCTCGGCGACCGTCACGTCGGCGCGCTCCATCAGCTCCTCGAGCTCGGCGACGCGCCTGCGCCGCTCCTCGATCAGGAACGGAACGTCGGCCTCGACGAACTTGCCGAGCATCGCGACCATCTCTTCCATGAGCGGTCGGATCTCGCGCTCGACGCCCGTCACGCCCTCGATCTGCCGCTGCAGGGAGCCCAGCTCCTCCTGCTGCGACTCGACGAGCTTGCGGAGCTGAGCGTTGTACGTCTTGAGCGAGTCGACCTGCTTGGTGACGCCGCGGTACTCGTTGAGCAGATCCTTGTGCTGATCCGCCAGCTTGTCGATCTTCTTCTGCGAGCTGGCCAGCGCGACCAGCGTCTGTCCCCGCACGCGCATGATCTGGTCGAGCTTGTCGGCCCGTGCCGCGTCGGCGGCGATCAGGCCGCCGGCGACGAGGGCGATGCCGAGCGCTCGCCAGTGATGGGATGGATGCATCGGTTCTCGAATCCCCCGGAAGCTGATAAGTGTCCGGGCAAGCTGCTCATTCAGCGCGGCAGGAAGCCGCGGGCCCGGGCAAGGCGCGTATTCTAAACGTTCGTGGTCCCATATTCCCAGTGGTGTCGAGACGATGGCGATCGCGAGAAATTCTGCGGTCGCGGGGGGTACGGCATGCACATACCTCGTGCCTGCGCGGTCCTGAGCGCGCTGTTGCTCCTGGCAGCCTGCGCCAGCCCGCGGGCCGACCTGGCCCCGGCCGAGCTTCCCGGCGCCCCCCTCGATGACCCGTGGTTCAGCGCGGGTCGCGGGGCCGTGGCGGCCCGTGCGCGGGCCCTGGGGCCCGCCGGCCGGGCCCGCAGTGTCATCCTCTTCGTCGGCGACGGGATGGGCGTCTCGACGGTCACCGCCGCGAGGATCCTGCAGGGGCAGCGGCGCGGAGAGCCCGGCGAGGGGAACTGGCTGGCCTTCGAGCGCCTGCCGCACGTGGGCCTCTCCCGTACCTACAACACCGACCAGCAGGTTCCGGACTCGGCCGGGACGATGACCGCGATGATGTCGGGCGTGAAGACCCGGGCCGGCGTGATCGGTGTCGACTCGCGCGTGGCTCGCGGCGACCCTGCGGGTGCCGTCGCGGCCCGCGTGCCCACCCTGCTCGAGCAGGCTGCCGCGCGCGGGCTGGCCACGGGCGTGGTGACGACGGCCAGGGTGACCCACGCCACCCCGGCGGCCTGCTACGCGCACGCGCCGGAGCGGGACTGGGAGGACGATGCGCGGCTGTCGGAGGCCGCCCGCGCGGCCGGCTTCGCCGACATCGCGCGCCAGCTCGTCGAGGCGCCGCACCCGCCCCGCGTGGTGCTGGGCGGGGGCCGCAGCCGCTTCCTGCCGCGCGAGACGGTGGATCCGGAGTACCCGGAGCGGCACGGGCGGCGTCACGACGGCCGCGACCTGACGGCCGAGTGGCGCGCGCGGACCCCGGGCGCGGTGTACGTGTGGAACGCCGCGCAGCTCGCCGCACTCGATCCCGCGCGCGCCCGCCCCGTGCTGGGGCTGTTCGAGCCCTCCCACATGCAGTGGGAGGCCGATCGCGCCGGCGACGCGGCCGGCGAGCCGAGCCTGGCCGAGATGACGGCCTTCGCGATCGACGCCCTGGCCGGCGCGCCCGGGGGCTTCTTCCTGATGGTCGAGGCCGGGCGGATCGACCACGGGCATCACGCGGCCAGCGCGCATCGCGCGCTGGGCGACACGATCGCTCTCTCCGACGCCGTGGCCGTGGCGCTGGAGCGGACCCGGAGCTCCGAGACCCTGATCGTCGTGACCGCCGATCACAGCCACGTGCTGACCATCGCGGGCTATCCCGCGCGCGGGAATCCCATCCTGGGTCTCGCGCGCGGCCCGCGGGACGGCGCCGAGCCCGGGGAGCCGCTGCGCGACGCCCTGGGGCTGCCGTACACGACGCTGGGCTACGCCAACGGGCCGGGCTATCCGGGCGCGAGCGACGCGCAGGGTGCGGGGCCCAAGCGCTTCCCGCACCGGCCGCGGACCGTGGAGCCCGCCACCGGGCGGCCCGATCTCTCGCGCGTCGACGTCGGCGCGCCCGGCTACCTGCAGGAGTCGGGGATCCCCCTCGGCTCCGAGACGCATGCGGGCGAGGACGTGCCGATCTACGCCGGCGGACCCGGCGCCGCGCTCCTGGGCGGCGTCCACGAGCAGAACGAGCTGTATCACGCGCTCACCTGGGCGCTCGGCTGGTGGAGGTGAAAGTGGCGCGCCCCGGACCCCTGGATGCGCGGGCCGTGCAGGCCGCGCTCGACGAGCTCGACGGCTGGAGTCTGCGCGACGGCAAGCTGCACCGCAGCTTTCGCTTCGCCGACTTCCGCACTGCCTTTGCCTTCATGACGCGCGCGGCGTTCGCCGCCGAGGCCATGGATCACCACCCGGACTGGAGCAACGTGTACGACCGCGTCGACGTCGACCTGGTCACGCACGATGCCGGGGCGATCACCGAGCTCGACGTGGAGCTCGCCCGGCGCATGCAGGAGGCCGCGCTCGGCCTGGTCTGAGCGCTACTGGCCCGGCGTCAGGCGCGCCGTGAGGAGCTCGCCGAGCCAGCGTCGGAAGCGCCGCTGGTCGTTCTCGTCCATGCCCGAGCTGCGGTTCAGGTCGGTGCCGATGATGGCGTCGCCGAACATCGCCACCGAGGCCAGGCGCATGCAGAAGGCCGTCTCGTCGCGGTCGGGCACGACCGGCGCGCCGATCCGCCGCGCCTGGTCGTCGATGCGGCGGTGCGCAGCGTCGATCAGCTCGCGCATGTGCTGGCGCTCGAGGGGCTCCGACTGCCCCCGCCCGCTCAGGCTGCGCCACGCGAGCAGCCGCGCGTGACCGGCGTTGCTCAGGGTCTCGAAGACGCGGTCCAGGTAGGCGTCGGTCGCCGCGTCGCCGTGCTCGATGGTCTCGAGCAGCTCCTCGTTCAGGTCGCCCATGGCGCGCAGGGCCAGCGCCTCGAGCAGGCCCTCGCGGCTGCTGAAGTGGTGCAGGACGGCGGAGTGCGAGATGCCGACGTCGGCGGCGACCTCCTGGAGCCGCACGGCCTCGGGGCCGCCCGCGGTCAGGCGCTTCTGCGCCGCATCCAGGATCTCGCGGCGCGCCTCCTCGGCGGTACGACGACGCCGCGCCTTGCGCTCGGCCACGCTTCCTCCCGTCTTGCCCGGGTGACGCGGTATCAGACCACAGCCGCGCGGCGGGTGTCGAATGGGCCCGGGACCCGCCTGGCGCGGCAGCAGCGCCCGCCGGATCTCCGGACGAGTAGAATGATCCGATGCAGGACCACCGCTACTCGTTCGAGGTGGACGGCACGCCGGAGGAGCTCTGGCGGCTGTTCTGGGGCCGGCGCGATCGCGTGCGCGAGCACGGCGACGTGCGCATCGAGATCCTCCACTTCGGCGACGAGACGGGGGAGGGATTGATCCGCCACTGCCACTTCCCCGTGCCGCGCTACCTGCTCTCCGGTGGGCGCGCGCGCTCCTGGGAATGGCTCACCGAGGTCAAGCCGTGCGAGTCGTGGCGCTACGACGCGATCGGCAAGCCGCTGTGGTCCACGGCGACCGGCTGGACGCGCTTCGAGGACCTCGGCGGCGGCCGCACGCGCGTGCACTTCCGCGAGACCTACCACGTGTTCAATCCCATCCTGCGCTTCCTGCTCGAGAAGCGCGTGCACCGCTACATCTCCAGGGACAACGACAAGGTGATCCAGGCGTCGATCGAGCGCGGGCTCGAGATGCTGCGCGCCGCCGGCGAGGACGGAACCCGGGCGAGCGCGTGAGCCCGGGAGCGACGCTGCCCGTGATCGGCGTGATGGGCTCGGGAGAGCTGCCGCACGCGGAGCGCGCGGTGCCGCTGGGTCGCTGGCTGGCGACGCAGCGCGTGCACCTGCTGACGGGTGGGGGCCGCGGCGTGATGGAGGCGACGAGCCGCGCGTTCTGCGAGGTGCCCGGACGCAGCGGGCGCGTCATCGGGGTACTGCCGGCGGCCGATCCGCCGGGGCGGCTGACGCCACCGCCGGGCTGCCCGAACGACTGGGTCGAGATCCCCGTGCGCACGCACCTGCCGCGACTGGAGCGCAACCGGGTGAACATCCTGAGCAGCGACCTGGTCGTTGCGCTGCCCGGCGGTCGCGGTACGGCCAGCGAGGTCGGTCTCGCCACCGAGCTGGGCCGGCCCGTGGTGGCGTTCGTCGACGCGCTCTCGCAGATCGAGGACTGCGCGGTGGAGGTCCCCGTGCGCCCGACGCTCGAGGGTGTGCAGGCGTTCGTGCTCGGGGCGCTGGGAGCTCTTGCGTGAGCGCGCCCGCCCTCTGCCTCAACCTGCTGAACCTCAGCGCGCGCTACGCCTGTGACATCCCGCTCGAGGAGCAGCTCGACGCCGCCGCGGCGGCGGGTGCGGACCGGGTGGGGCTCGAGACCGGCACGATCCGCGGCTGGATCGAGTCGGGACGCTCGCTCGAGCAGCTGGGCGCTGCGCTGCGAGAGCGAGGCCTGCTCTGCCACGAGCTCACCTACCTGGACTGCTCGCTGGACGACCCGGAGAAGACGATCGAGGTCGCCCAGCGCGTCGCGCGCACGGCCGGCGCGCTCGGTGCGCCCTGGGTGCTCACCTCGTCGGGCGCCGGGGTCGACGCCGCGCTGGCCGATCTGTTCGGGCGCTGCTGTGACGCGGCGGCGCGCCACGGCACCGGGCTGGCATACGAGTTCTTCCCCTGGGCGCGCATCGACCGCTTCGATGCGGCCCGCGAGCTGGTGCGCGCGGCCGGCCGGTCCAACGCGGGGGTCCTGCTGGACTGCTGGCACTTCTTCCACGGCCCCGACGGCTGGGACGAGCTGGCCCGCCTGCCGCTCGACGCGATCGCGTACGTGCAGTTCACCGACTCGATCGAGGTCGCGCCCGGGCGCTACCTGGCCGAGGCCGAGACCTCGCGGCGGATCCCCGGCGAGGGCTGCCTCGAGCTGGAGCGTTTCGCCTCGACCCTGCTCGAGCGGGGCTTCGACGGCGTGGTCAGCATCGAGGTCCTCTCCGGGGAGACGCGGGCGCTGGGCGCCGCCGGCTTCGCACGCGCCTGCATGGACGCCTCCCGTCCGTACTGGGAGCGCTGAGCTTGGCCCGGCGCCGCGTGCTCCTGACCGGCGCGACCGGCTTCGTCGGTCGCCACCTGTATCCCGCGCTGCTGGCGGCCGGCTGGGACGTGCGCTGCGCGAGCCGCGATCCGCTGCGCGCACGCGCCGCTCTCGGCGAGCGCGACTGGGTGGCCATGGACACCTCGGATCCGGCCAGCCTGCGCGGCGCGCTCGAGGGCTGCGAGACGGCGCTGTACCTGATCCACTCGATGGGCTCCGGCGAGGACTACGCCGAGCGCGAGCAGCGCGCCGCCGCGGCATTCGGCGATGCCGCGAGCGCGGCCGGCGTCGGGCGCATCGTCTACATGGGCGCGGTGCGCCCCGCCGGCGAGCCGTCGGCGCACATCGCCAGCCGGCTCGAGACGGGCGAGCGGCTGCGCGCGGGCGACGTGCCGGTGGTCGAGCTCCGCGGCGGGATGATCGTCGGGGCGGGCAGCGAGAGCTGGCTCATGGTCCGCGACCTGGCGCGCCGCCTGCCGGCCATGATCCTGCCGCGCTGGCTGCGCAACCGCTCGCAGCCGGTGGCGATCGACGACGTGGTGGCGGCGCTCTGCTGCGCCCTGGAGATGCCGCTGGACGGCCCGGTCGTCCTCGACGTTCCGGGCCCGGAGGTGCTCTCGCACAAGCAGCTGCTGCAACGCGTCTCGGGCGCCTTCGACCGCCACCCGCTGATGATCGACGTTCCGGTGCTCACGCCGCGCCTGTCGAGCTACTGGATCTTCCTGTTCACCCGCGCGCGTCCCGGCGTGGCGCGCGAGCTGGTCGAGGGCCTGATCTCGGATCTCGTCAGCCCCGATGACGGGATCTTCGAGCGTCTCCCCGGCCACGTCCGCGTGCCGCTGGACGAGGCGATCGCCCTGGCCCTGCTCGACGAGAAGAGCTCGCCGGCCCCGGGCGAGGCTGCCGTCGAGCGCATCGTGGCGCGCGCGCGCCTTGCCCTCGAGGCGCTGCGGGCTTGATCGCGCGCGCCTCCATCGTGGCGGGGGCGACCCTGGCCATGGCCGCGGCGCTGGGACTCCGCGAGACGACGAACGTCTGGGCGACCACGGGGACGGTGGCGCTCCTGTCGCTGCTCGCCTGCGCCCGGCTCGACGGTGCGCACCTGCGCGTTCTGCTGACCCCGGGCCGCCGCTCGCTGCTGCTGGGCGGGCTCGCCGGGCTCGCCAGCGTCGCCGTCACCTGGGCGGGGTACCGCGCGATGCTGCAGCTGCTGCCGGAAATGGAGGCGCTGATGGCGCGCTTCTACCAGGACCTGCAGGACTGGCCGGGACCGCTGCTCGCGAGCCCGGTGATCCTCGTGGTCGTGCTGGCCGAGGAGTGCGTCTGGCGCGGCCTGCTGGTCGACCTGCTGGGCACCTCGGCGCTCGCCGTGGCGGCGGCGGCGCTGGCCTACGCGCTGCCGCAGCTGCTCGCCGGCTCGCCGGTGCTCTGGGCCGCCGCGCTCGGCTGTGGTCTGCTCTGGGGCTGGCTGCGGGTGCGCGCCGGCGACCTGGTGGCGCCGCTGCTCGCGCACGCGATCTGGGACGCGTTCGTCTTCGTCTCGGGCATCCTGCGCTGACGCGACGGCTCAGTCGAGGAGCGACAGGCGCCCGCGCGCCTCGAAGCGCGCGCGGATCCGCGCGGCGTCGTCGGGCGTCAGCGGACGGTAGCCGTCGCCGTCGCGGATCCAGACCGGGTCGTCGCACTCCCAGCGCTGCCGGCGCAGCACGCGCTTGAGGATCTTGTGCGTCTCGGTCCGCGGCAGGTCCTCGGCCAGGCGCAGGTAGCGCGGCATCCACTTCGTGCCCATGTCGGCCTGGGCGGACAGGAAGGCGTGGAGCTCGGCGGGATCGAGGTTCGCGTCGGGAACCGGCACAAGCGCGGCCATCACCTGATCGCCGATCTCCTCGTCGGGCACGGCGTAGACCGCGGCCAGCGCCACGCCCGGGTGCCGGGTCAGGATGCGCTCGACCGGCGCCGCGGCGAAGTTCTCGCCGTCCACGCGCAGCCAGTCGAAGCCGCGCCCCGCGAAGTAGAGGTGGCCGTCGGCGTCCCGGTAGCCGAGGTCGCCGGTCCAGTACACATTGCCGTGCGTCCGCTCGTGCACGGCCTCCTCGTTGTTCCAGTACCCCTCGAAGCCGGCGGCTCCCTCCGGACTGGCGATCTCCCCGATCGCCTCCTCGGGGTTGAGCAGCCTGCCCGTCTCGTCGAAGCGCGCGACCGGGCACTCCTCGCCCGTCTCCCGGTCCAGGATCAGCGTGCCGGGCGCCTTGCCCAGCGCGCTGGGCGGGGTGTCGGCATCCCGCGAGATCGACACGCCGCCCTCGGTGGAGCCGTACGAGTCCTGCACCCGGCAGCCGAAGCGCTTCTCGAAGCGCGCGATGTCGTGCACCGCGCCCTCGTTGCCGAACGCCAGCTGCAGGGGGTTGTCGGCGTCGTCGGTCTTCTCGGGCGTGGCCAGCACGTAGGTCAGCGGCTTGCCGACGTAATTGCACTGCGTGGCGCCGAAGCGGCGCACGTCGGGCAGGAAGCCCGAGGCCGAGAAGCGCCTGCGCATGGCCATGGTGCAGCCGTGGGCGATGGTCGGCGCCCAGCCCGCGAAGAGCGCGGCGGAGTGGAACATCGGCATGGACTGGTAGCAGACGTCGTCCGCGGTCAGCCCCCGGAACTCGCCGCCCACGCGGGCCATGCGGGCCAGCCGCTCCTGCGAGCAGATCGCGGCCTTGGGCTGCCCGGTCGTGCCCGAGGTGAAGATCAGCAGGAACGGCGCGCGGGAGTCGAGCTCGACGTCCGGCCGGCGCTTGCCCCCGTGCCGCGCCGACAGCTCGCGCCAGCGCTCCGAGTCGATCGACAGCACGCGCTCGGCGGGCACGCCGTGGTCCACCTCGTCGACCAGCGACAGGTGACGGTCCTCGGTGATCAGCACGCCCGTCGCGGTGTGCCGGAGGTCGCGCTCCAGCTCCGCGCCGCGCCGGGTCGGGTTGATGCCGACGATGGTCGCCCCGGCAAAGGCCGCGCCGCCGGTCACGAAGCAGAACTCCGGGACGTTGTCGAGCAGCAGGCCGACGTGGAATGGCCCCGATGAGGGCCTGAGCTCGAGCAGCAGGTGCGCCCGCGCCACGCAGGTCTCGACCAGCTGCCGGTGCGTCCAGGCGTCGTCCTCGAAGAGCAGCCCGGGTCGGTCGGTGTGCCGGAGCGCCCAGAGCTGCTCGGAGAAGCTTTCCATCGCTCCCATCCTACTGTCGGTCAGGGCGTGTACCAGATCGGCGAGCTCCAGGCGCGCTCCTGCACCGTGCGCGGGAAGGCCGGGTCGCAGCACGGCGCGTACCCGGCGCCGATCGTCCGGGGGCGGGTGCAGTCCACGCCCGCGGCGTTGCACACGTGCGTGCTCCAGCGGCAAGTGGGATTCTCGACCACGCGCGCGTAGTACAGCGCCGGCATGGCGGGGTCGAAGTCCGGGTCGCGCCAGACCGCGCACAGCCGCTCGAAGCCCTCGGCCCTGGGCGTGCAGCTGCGCTCGTCCACCCGGGCCCCGCTGGCGGGATCACCGGCCACGTCGATCACCTGCTCGCGCGCCTCGCCGTCGACGATCGAGACCTTGATGAGCTGGAGGCGCTGCAGCAGAGCGCCGGGGGCGCCCTCCACGCCCGGATCGCGCAGCGCCGAGACCGCGAGCACGGGCGCCCCGCCGATGTCGCGCGAGAGCTCCCCGCCCATGGGCACACCCGAGGCGTACGCACGCGCCACCATGTCCGGCGCCTCGCAGAGGTCGGCCGGCAGGTCCCGGCCGGCGAACAGGCGCAGCACCAGGCGCGGGCCGCTCGTGCCGTACACCTCGCGCCGGCGCAGGGCGGAGAAGATCGCGTGGCGAGAGTTCTCCTCGGCCCAGACCACGGCGAGCCCGCCCGGGTTGTACTCGATCGGGTCGAGCAGGCCATCGGGCAGCACCTCGCCGATCGGCACGCCCGCGCCGCCGTGGCCGGGGTAGTCGCGCTCGCCCGCCAGGCCCGGCGTGCCCAGGTGGGTGTCGGTGCTGCCGATCACGCCGAACGCGAACGGGTTCGCGCCCAGCCTCAGCTGCTCCTGCAGCCCGACACCGAGGGCCGTGCGGGTGAAGCTGATCGGGGCCGGCTCGCGGCGCGCGAAGGCTGCGTAGCGGCCCATGAAGCTGTCGTAGGGCAGCTTCTCGAAGCCGCAGAGCTCGTCGGCGCTGGCGGCGCCGCACTCCGAGTCGCCCTTGTGCTGCATGATCTCGACCACGGGCTCGTTGCGCGCGCGCCGCAGCGCGTCGGCGCGCGAGAGCGGGTCCCCGTCGGAGGTGACCGGCGCGAACATGAAGCCCGAGCTCAGGTTGGAGTTGTGCGGGATCACCAGCGCCTCGCAGCCGGGCACGCCCTGGCGGCAGTCGCGGTCGAGCGCGTCCCAGAGCGACTCGGGCGTGGGGTGGTCGGTCGAGCTCGCGGGGGCCTCCGGGACCTGGTGGCTGCGGAAGATCACGTTGCGATGAAGGTTGCTCGCCGTCTGGACCGAGCGGGTCCACTCGTAGCCGATCAGGCTGGTGAAGCGGCACTCCGAGCTGCGGTCGTACGCCGCCTCGGCGGCGTCCTGCATCTCGCGCCACGGCCCGCGCGCCGCCTCGAGGCAGGCGGCGCCGTCGTGCCCGCAGAAGCCGAAGCGGGGCTGGCCGCGCGCGTTCATGAAGAAGAAGGCGATCCTCGGCCAGCCGCGGTACACGCGACACACGAAGCTGTCGTGACCCGGGGAGCCCGGCGTGCCGCACATGGCCACCTCGCCGAAGAGCTCGGAGTGATCCGTCACGGCCGCGAAGTCGAGGGGTCGCTCGAGGCGCGCCTCGCGTCCGGGCTCGCCGGAGGCGCTCCACGGCTGCAGCCCCAGCGGCGCGCCGCGCGCGAAGCGGTACGCCTGGTCCGGCGTCGTGCGGGTGCCCTGGGTGCTCGCGTCGAGCGACCAGCGCGTGTGCACGTGCAGGTCGCCGAAGAGCGGCTGACGCAGCGGATCGTGCTGCGTGCAGGGCTCGCGCGACTCGCCGCGCTCGAGCTGCGCGGCCGCGGCCGGCGCGAGCAGCGTCAGCAGGGCGCCGGCGAGCGCAGCGCGCGCGCGCGCTCCGGCGGCGCCCGGAATCGCTCGGCGGCCGGGGGCTTCCACTAGCGGAAGGCCTGCAGCAGGCTCGAGCGCGCGCGGCTGCTCGACAGGGGGGTGTCGTAGATCGGCAGCAGCGCGGCGCCGAGCATGGCGCAGGCGAGCGCCAGCACGACCGGGGTGCGCGCGCGCGCCGGGGCCAGGCGCCAGGCGAGTCGCGCGAGCAGGGCCGCGAGGCCCAGGCTGAGCAGCAGCGCCGCGAGGCCCTGGGCGAGTCCCAGGCCCGCGAAAATGCCGGACGTGCCGTGCGCACCCTCGGTGAGCAGCATTCCGGTGGCGATGCCCGCCAGGAAGAGCGCCCGGACCGGGGGGACCAGGCCCTGCGCACCCATGTAGAAGGGGAGCGGCAGGCTGAGCAGGAGCGCTGCCCAGAGCAGCCACTTGGACGCGGATCTCGACACGGAGGCCGCGCATTGTCGGCGGGCGGGCCGGGTGGTGTCCATCCCGTGCCGCGTTGAACGGCGTTCGTCCCCGGTGCTAGGGTGCCCGCCGGCCCGCGGATCCGGGGCCGTGGAGGAAGCTTGAGCGAGCCGGTGACCCGCCGCGGGGATCGCGAGGGACGCCGCAGGGACATCCTGCGGGCGGCCTCGGAGCTGCTCGAGGCCGAGGGATACGACGGCTTCCACATGCGCGAGATCGCGCGCGGGGCCGGCGTGAGCGCCGGGACGCTGTACTCCTACTTCCAGACCAAGGAGCACATCTTCGCGGACCTCGCGACCGAGGAGTTCGGCCGTCTGCGCCGACGCATCGAGAAGCTCTCCGCGGAGCCGGGCACCGGCTTCACGAGGCTGCTCGAGGCGCTGCTGCCGGACCTGGTCCACTTTCACGGCGTCTTCGGCAAGCACTTCTCGACCTGGGTGCGCTCCAGGCAGAAGGACGCGGACGGCTCGGCGGAGTACATGAAGCCCTTCGAGACGAGCTACCTGGGCATGATGGGGCAGCTCGAGGACAGCCTGCGCCGGGCGGCGGATCGCGACGGGCAGCGGCTCGACGCGAGCCCGCTGTGCATGCGCCTGATCTGGTCGACCATCGTGGGCCTGGCCGACGAGTTCGTGCACCGCCGTCACGAGGCGCATAGCTACGATCCCGAGGCCCTCACCCGCTATGCGTCCAGCGCACTGCTCGCGGCGCTGTCGCGGTGAGCGGGCCGTCGCGAGCGAGGGGACGCCGATGAGCTGGGAGAAGGAGGTCGACGCGATCGAGCGGCGGCGCGAGCTGGCGAAGGAGCACGGCGGCGCCGAGGCCGTGGCCAAGCAGCACGAGCGCGGCCGCCTGGTCGTGCGCGAGCGCATCGACGCACTGGCCGATCCCGGATCGTTCCGCGAGCACGCCAGCGTGGCCGGGGTGGGCGAGGAGGACGACGCCGGCAACCTGAAGAGCTTCGGGCCGGCGAACGTGGTGACGGGAATCGCGCGGCTCGACGGCCGGCAGGTCGTGATCTGCGGGGACGACTTCACCGTGGGCGGGGCGGCCTACTCGGCGGTGGGCATCCGCAAGGGCGGCTACGGCGACCAGCTCGCCGTGAACCGACGCCTGCCGATGGTGCGGCTGCTCGAGGGCGGCGGCGCCAAGATCTCCGGGGCGCTGGGCGCACCGGGTCGCTCCGGCTACGACCTGACCAGCGTCTCGCCGAGCAACTTCCTGATGGCCGAGGCGCTCAGCTCCGTTCCCGTGGTCTGCGCCGCCCTGGGGCCGGTCGCCGGCTTCCCGGCGGCGCGCCTGGTCGGCTCGCACCTGTCGATCATGACGCGGACCGCGCAGGTGCTGATCGGCGGCCCAGCGCTGGTGGAGCGCGCGACCGGCGAGACGCTGACCAAGGAGGAGCTCGGCGGCCCCGAGGTCCACCTGCGCAGTGGCGTGGTGGACAACCTGGCCGAGGACGAGGACGACGTGTGGCGCCAGGTGCGCCGCTTCCTGGGCTACCTGCCGGCCAACATCTGGGAGGCCGCGCCGGTCGTGGACTGCGACGACCCGCGCGATCGCCGCGAGCAGAAGCTCCTGAGCATCGTGCCGCGCGAGCGGCGGCGCGCCTACAGGATGCGCCGTGTCATCGAGTGGATCTTCGACCGCGACTCCTTCTTCGAGATGTCGCCGCTGTACGGCCGCTCGCAGATCATCGGTCTGGCGCGCCTGAACGGCCAGACGGTCGGCGTCTTCGCGAACGATCCCTACCACCTGGGCGGCTCGATGTCGGCGGACAGCGCGCGCAAGGTGCGGCGCTTCATCGAGATGTGCGATCTGTTCAACCTGCCGATCGTCGCGCTGGTCGACGAGCCGGGCTTCCTGATCGGCTCCGAGGGCGAGCGCACCGGAACGATCCGCTACGGCGTCGAGACGCTCTTCGCCGCCATGCAGTCGCGCGTGCCCTGGGCCTCGGTGATCGTGCGCAAGTCATTCGGGGTCGCGGCGGGGATCCACCTGGGCCCGGGCGCCATGACCTTCGCCTGGCCGTCGGCCGAGTTCGGCGCCATGCCCATCGAGGGC
This sequence comes from Deltaproteobacteria bacterium, assembly GCA_029261925.1. GTDB lineage: Bacteria > Myxococcota_A > UBA9160 > SZUA-336 > SZUA-336 > JAGWBS01. Next base: position 31,791 of record JAJDAJ010000052.1, read on the forward strand.
GGCGTGGCCCTCGCGTACGGCCGCGAGATCGCGGCCGCGCCTGACCCCGAGGCGCGGCGCCGCGAGCTCGAGGACGAGCTGGCGCGCGCGCAGTCGGTCTTCCCGCGCGCCGAGGAGTTCGGCGTGCACGAGCTGATCGATCCGCGCGAGACGCGGCCGCAGCTCGGCGCCTGGCTCGACGAGGTCCAGCACGTGCTGGAGATCAACCGGCGCGACCCGCGGCCGCGCTACACGCTGCGCCCGTAGCCCCGGCCTCAGCGGCCGCGAAAGCGCGGCTCGCGGCGCTCGACGAAGGCCGTGGTCGCCTCGCGGAAGTCGTCGGCCTCGCTCGCCCAGCACTGGCGCTCGGCCTCGGCGGCGATGCAGCTGCGCAGGTCGGTGTGGAGCGCGCGGTTGAGATTCTCCTTCATGTAGCGGAAGGCGAGCGGCGGCCCGGCCGCGAGCTGTCGGGCCCAGTCGAGGGCCGCGTCGCGGAGCTCGGCGTCGGGCACCACGCGGTTGACCAGGCCCAGGCGCTCGCACTCGCGCGCGTCGACGCGCGGCGAGCCCAGGTACAGCTCCCGCGCCTTGGCGGGACCGACGAGCTGCGTGAGCAGCCAGCTGCCACCGAAGTCGCCGGGCAGCGCGAGCCGCGCGAACGCCGTGGTCATGAAGGCGCTCTCGGCCGCGATGCGCAGGTCGCACGCGAGCGCGAGCGAGAAGCCCGCGCCGGCGGCCGGGCCGGGCAGGGCGGCGAGGCTGGGCTTGGGCATCTCCCAGATCACCGCGCTGACCTCGCTCTCCCAGCGAATCGAGCGGATGCGCTCCTCGAGCGTGGGCTGGCGCTGCGTCGCCATGGCCTTGGCGTTGCCGCCGGCGCAGAACGCGGCGCCCGCGCCGGTGAGCAGCAGGCAGCGCACGTCGTCGTCGCCGGCCACGCGGTCGATGGTGCGCCGCAGCACGGGGCGCAGGTCGCCGCCGAGCGGGTTGCGGTTCTCCGGGTCGTTGAGCGTGACCGTCGCGACTCCCGCCTCGATCTCGAGCAGCAGGCGCGGCGAGCCCGTGTCGACGACCCGGACGTCGGTCATGGGGTCCGCTAGCGCCGCCGGTACTTCGGCTCGCGGCTCTGGTCGCGCGCGGCCTTCATCTCGGCGTAGTCGTCGGACGCGAAGACCAGCGTCTGCGTGGTGGCCTCCTCGTCGATCGAGCGGATCACCTGGTCGTCGGCGAGCAGGCTCATGTTGCGGCGCTCCATCTTCACCGTGAACGCCGGCGAGGCGGCGATGCCCGCGGCCATCTCGCGCGCGGTCTTCTCGAGCTCCTCGGCCGGCACCAGGCGCGAGATCACGCCCCGCTGCAGCGCCTCCTCGGCGTCCATCACGCGCCCGGTCAGCGCCAGGTCCATGGTCACGCCGTGGCCGCACATCTGGAACAGGCGCGCCATCCCGCCCGAGTCGGTGATCACGCCGTGCTTGACCTCGGGCAGCATGAAGCGCGTGCCCTCGGCGGCGATGCGCAGGTCGCAGCAGAGCGCGCGCTCGAACGAGCCCCCGATCACCCACCCCTTCAGGGCGCAGAGGATCGGTGCCTGGATCGAGAACACGCGCTTGATGCCGCGCTGGCCGCGCTCGATGAAGCTCAGGTTGTCGATGTCCTCGGTGCGCACGCCGATCTGGCCGACGTCGCGTCCCGACGACCAGGACTTGCCGTTGGCGCGCCAGATGATCGCGCGCACGTCGGGATTGGACTCGAGCTCCTCGAGGATCTCCCAGAGGCCCGCGTCCATCTCGTCGTTGGCCGCGTTGTGCTTGTCGGGCCGGTTGTTGCTGATGATCGCGATCGGGCCGTCGTACTCGAGGGTGATCGTCTGTGTCGGCATGCCGTGCCTCCGTGCTCGCGTCGGGAGCCGGACGCATCCTAACCCGTCCCGGCCGTGATTCGCCGGCCCCGGCCCGCGACCGCAGCGGCCCTCAGGGCGCGGCGATGGGGTGCGTGCAGGCGCCGCCCTCGAGCCCTGCGGCCCAGGCGATCGCGCCCTCGAGCACGCGCCGGTACTCCGGCGAGGCGTATGCGGCGGCCTGGTGGCCCAGCGCCGAGTACAGCGAGCGCCCGCGTCCGACACAGTGGCTCCAGATCACCGGGTGGTCGTCACCCATCGACAGGTCCTGCCAGCCCCACCAGGCACTCGGGTCGTAGGTCGACTCGTCCACCGTGGCCAGCACCCGCACGCCGCGTCGCCGCGGGCTGGCCTCGAACGAGTACCACTCCTCGTGGTGCTCCCACGACGGCGCCAGGTCGCGCGTGGCGGGGTGCTCGCGGTCGGCGACGCGCACGGTCGCGGTCTGGAACTGCGGCGTCATCACATGGCCGGCGAACTGCGCGCCGATCAGCTGCTCGACGTACCAGCGCCAGTCGTAGGCGAAATCACCGCCCGAGCCGTGCACGCCCACGAAGCCGCCACCCACCTCGACCCAGGCCCGCAGCGCCGCGCGCTGCTCGGGCGTGAAGACGTCGCCGCTGACGTTGTTGAAGAAGACGGCGTCGAAGCGCTCGAGGTAGTCCGGCCGGAAGGTCGCGCCGTTCTCGGTCGCGAACAGCGCCCAGCCGCGGCGGCCGGCGATCTCCTCGAGCGCCGCCCGGCACGCGGGGATGGCCTCGACGTGCCGGTAGCCGCTGGTCTTGGAGAAGACGAGCACGGCCGGGCGCCCGTCGCTCCCGATCCAGGCGGGCAGCGGCGGCGGGTCGGTCTCGAAGATCGGGTCCCCGCCCACGACCTGGCGGTAGCCGAGGTACGCCAGCAGCGCTGCGCTCGCGGCCAGCACCAGCACGATGGCGCCGGCGATCCTCGCGGAGCGTCCCATCCGCCCGATCATAGGCCGCGACCCGAACCGGCGCCGGCGGCCCACGTCCGCGCCGGGTTAGTCTGGGCCGATGAGCTCCGACGACCCCGACGTCGCGTCCCTCGAGGCGCTCGCGAGCGCGCTGCGGCGCGCGATCGCGCTCGCGCGCGTGACCACCGCCCCGGCCGCGCTGCTCGAGCGGGCGCGGGCGGCGATCGACGAGGCCGCCGGGCTGCTGGAGCCGCACCGGCACCCGGGCCCGTTCATGCAGGCGGGTCTCGGGATCGATCCCGCGCGCCGCTTGCAGGGTGCGGGGCCGGACTCGGCGCCGCACGCGGTCTTCCCGTACAGCCCGGTGATCGGCCGGCGCAATCCGCTGGCGCCGCCGGTGCCATTCGAGGTGGTCGACGGCGTGGTCCGCGGCGAGGTGGTCTTCGGGCCCGTCTACAACGGCCCACCCGGCTCGGTCCACGGCGGCGTGATCGCGCTCGTGTTCGACGAGCTGCTCGGCTACGTGAACGTGGCCAACCAGAGTGGCGCGTTCACGGGCACGCTGAGCGTGCGCTACGTGCGCATGACGCCGATCGGGGTGCCGATCCGCATGGAGGCGCGCACCGAGCGCGTCGACGGACGCAAGGTCTTCTCCTCCGGCGCCATGTTCGCGGGCGACGAGCTGACCGCCGAGGCCGAGGGCGTGTTCATCCGGCCGGCTTCCGCGCCGGCGTGAGGCTGCGGATCCCCGACTACGTGGTGCTGATCGTCGAGGATCTCGACCGCGCGCTGCCCTTCTACACGGAGGTGCTCGGGCTGGAGCTCGGCCACCGCTCGGGCGCATTCGCACAGCTGCGCACCGGCGCGACGCGCGTGGCGCTGTACGAGCGCGATGCCATGGGCGCGACCCTGGGACGCGAGCTGCGCGCGCCGGATCCCGACGCGCCCGGCTTCGAGCTCGGCTTCAAGGTCGACGACTGCGACGCGGTCTACCGCGAGCTGGTCGGACGCGGCGCGGCCGCGATCGCGCCGCCGACGACGCGAGCCTGGGGCCAGCGCACGGCGTACGTCGCCGACCCCGACGGTCACCTGGTCGAGCTGGCGCAGGACCTGGAGCGCGATCCCGGCTGAGGGGCAATGCCCGCGAGTCGCGCCCGCGGCCCGGGCGGACTGCCCGGAAAGCGGGCACGGGACCGGCGCATGCAGGGGTATTTCTGTAACACTCTGCGCATCCCGGCGTCCGGATCCGCGCCGTCGCGCTATTCTGCCGGCACGCTCGAGGCACCTTGGGGAGGGGAAAGGCCATGCCCGGCATCCGCATCTTTGCGTCCGCGATCTGTGTGCTCGCCGTATCCGTCGCCGCGAGCCCGGCCGCCGCCCAGGGGGGCGGCAGCCAGCAGCCGACGACCATCGAGTCGATCACGGTCACTGCCGAGAAGACCGAGGCCGATCTCCAGGACACCGCACTGTCGATCCAGGCGCTCAGCGCCAAGGACCTGGAGACCTTCAACGTCATCAACACGGCCGACGTCGGGGGGTTCACGCCGGGGGTCAACTTCCTCCAGGCGACCAACGGCAACGCCCAGATGGCGTTCGTGTTCCGGGGCACCGGGAGCACCGACAACAACCCGATCGTCGCCTCGACCGTCGGGCTCTACGTGGACGGCGTGTACATCGGCACCGGCAATGGCACGCAGTTCGACCTGCTCGACATCCAGCGCATCGAGACGCTCAAGGGTCCGCAGGGCACGCTGTTCGGGCGCAACACCATCGGCGGGGCGATCAACGTGACCTCGATCAAGCCGGGGCCGGAGTTCGGGGGCAGCGCGAGGGTCCGCATCGGCCAGCACGGCGAGCGGGTCTACCGCGGCTCGCTGAACGTGCCGCTGCTCAGCGAGACCCTGTTCTCGCGCCTGTCGTTCATCAGCCGGGACCGCGATCCCTGGAACTCGCCGAAGGCCGGCGAGGACCAGGACGACGTGGACCAGATGGGCGGGCGGCTGGCGCTGCGCTGGACGCCCACCAGCGCGCTCACGATCGACTATGCGCTCGACCGCATCAAGATCGACAACCACAATCCGTCGTTCCACGCCAGCGAGATCCTTCGCCAGGGCACGGGGGTCTGTGTCTCCGGCGCCTTCGCGATCAGCGGCGCGGACTGCGTCGAGCAGAGCCTGGGTCTGCCGGCCGGCACCGTGGACAGCTCCGTGCGCCGCGACCACGGGCCGATCGCGACCGACGGCGAGCAGTTCATCAAGTTCGACGTCTGGCAGAACTCGCTGACCCTGACGCTGGACGTCTCCGAGAACCTCGAGCTCAAGTCGATCTCGGGCTGGCGCAAGTACAAGATGTCGGGCCAGAACGACCTCGACGGCACGCCGTTCAGCATCTTCCACTCCGGCCAGCACATCAACCACCGCACCTTCTACCAGGAGCTGCAGCTCGTGGGCTCCGTGATGGACGGGTTCATGGACTTTGCCACGGGTGTGACGTGGTTCGAGGAGGAGACCGACGCCGACAACTTCTCGGACCTGCTCAGCGATGGCAACGCCCAGATGGACGCCGACGCGGGCTTTCCCTTCGACATCTCGAACACCGCGAAGACGCAGCAGGATGCCTGGGCCTGGGGCGCCTACACGCAGAACACCATGCACCTGACCGACGCGCTCGATCTGTCGCTGGGGCTCCGGTACTCCAAGGAGCGCAAGGAGATCGAGCGCTCGCTCTGCGGCAGCAACCGCGCCCTGGTCGATCCGCAGCGCTGCGCCGCGCTGAACCCGTTCTTCAATCCGACGTTCAGCTTCTCGAACGACGTGCGCGACACGCGCTTCGACAACTGGTCGCCGATGGCGCGACTCCAGTACAGCTGGAGCGACGACATCATGAGCTGGGTGAGCTGGACGCGCGGCTACCGCTCGGGTGGCTTCAACGCCCGCCCGGGCGACGCCAGTGCCGGCTCGCTCGACCCGTTCAAGGAGGAGACGGTCTCCCAGTGGGAGACGGGCATGAAGACGCGCTGGCTGGACAACCGCCTGCAGATCAACTGGTCGGGCTTCTACAGCGAGTACGACGACCAGCAGATCGCCATCTTCACGCCCTCGTCGGGCACCTCGACGTTCATCCTGAACGCCGGCAAGTCGCGCATCCGGGGCTACGAGATCGACGTTCGCGCCGTGCCCATCGATGGCCTGACCCTGTACCTGACGCACGGCTTCACGCGGGCGGACTTCTCGGAGTTCATCGGCGTCGATCCGACCAACCCGGGGCCCGGCGTCCAGAACCTGGCCGACCAGCAGGACTTCGCGACGCAGCCCAAGCGCACCTACGCGGGCGCCGCCACGTACACCTTCCCGGCCACGGATCTCGGCACCCTGGTGGTCACCGGGAAGTTCCAGCGCATGGACCGGCTGTCGTTCCTGACCAACAAGGCCCAGGCCAGGGCGATCAAGGCGAGCCACTGGACGACCTACGGCGCACGCGTCGCGCTCGAGAACGCCCTGGGCCACGAGGGCCTGACGCTGGCCCTGATCGGGCAGAACCTGACCGACCGCGACTACCGCACCAACGGCATCAACTTCAGCTCCGCGCTCTACGGCGCCGGTCACAACTACGGCGACCCGCGCCACCTGGCCTTCGAGCTGAGCTACGAGTTCGGCGGCATCTGAGCCCCGACCCGCGCATCGACCGGCGGCGCCGCCCGCTCCCGCGGGGGGCGCCGCCCGCTCCGTGCGCTGCGCCGTCCCGGGGCGAGCGCGCGTGATCTCGAGCGTCGCCCGCTGGATCCTGCGCCGGCTCGGCTGGGAGATCGAGGGCGAGCCGCCGCGGGCCGGCAGCTACGTGCTGGTGGCCGCGCCGCACACCTCGAACTGGGACCTGGCGTACTTCCTGGCGATCACGCGGGCGCTCGGCGTGCGGCCGCGCTTCATGGCCAAGCACACGCTCTTCCGCCCGCCCCTCGGCTGGCTGCTGCGAGCGCTGGGTGGCATCTCGATCCGCCGCGACCGGCGCGCCAACGTGGTGGAGCAGGTCGCCGCGGAGCTGCAGGGCCACCCGGGCACCGCGGTGACGATCGCCGTCGAGGGCACGCGCGGGCGCGCGGGACACTGGAAGTCGGGCTTCTATCACATCGCCCGCCGGGCCGGCGTTCCCGTGGTGCTCGGCTTCCTGGACTACCCGCGCCGGCGCGGCGGCTTCGGCCCGGCCATCGAGCTCAGCGGCGACATCGGTGCCGACATGGAGCGGATCCGCGCCTTCTACGCCGACAAGCGCGGGCGCCACCCGGACCTCGCCGGTGAGATCCGGCTGCGCGAGGAGGCGCAGGGCGGCGGCTGAGCTCCTACTCGAGCACCTCGGGCTCGGCGGCCACGATCCTCTGGTACCAGGGCTGGAAGCTGAGCCAGCCCACGATCTCCGCGCCGACCTGATCGTGGGTGTGCTTGGCGACGTCGTGGGGGATCGGCAGCGGCGTGCCCGCGGCCTCGGCGGCGAGCTGCGCCTGGCAGGCGCGGTCCATCGAGATGAACCAGTAGGCCGCGGCATCCACCGACTGGCCCACCGTGAGCAGGCCGTGGTTGGCGAGGATCAGCGCCTTGCCGCTGCCGAGCGCCCGCACGATCGCGGCGCCCTCGTCCTCGGTCAGCACCACTCCGCCGAAGCGCTCGTGGATGCCGTGGTCCTCATAGAAGGCGCAGCTGTCCTGGGTGAGCGGGTCGAGCGGGCGCCGCAGCGACGACCACGCCTTGCCGTGCACGGAGTGCGAGTGCGCTGCCGCCTTCACGTCGGGCCGCGCCGCGTGCACCGCGGAGTGGATGGCGATGGCCGCGCTGTTCACGACGTAGTCGCCCTCGACCAGCTTGCCCTCGTGGTCGATGCGCACCAGGTCCGAGGCGCGCATGCTCGAGAAGTCCTTGACCGCGGGGTTCACCCAGTAGTGGTCGGGTTGCTCGGGATCGCGGACCGTGATGTGGCCGGCGGCGCCCTCGTCGTATCCGAGCCGCGCGAAGACGCGGAAGGCCACCGCGAGCCGACCCTTCAGATCGCGGCGCTCGTCCTCGGGGCTGTCGAAGCTGGGGGGCGGGGCGTACATCCGGGGCATGAGGTCCTCCTGCCCCCAGGGTAGCGCCCCGCCGGCCCGTCGAGGCGGCAGGGCCGGGTTCTCAGGGCGCGCATCCACGGGGATGGCCGGGCGAGATGCAGGGGCAGGGCAGCGGGCCGGCGCGAGACCCGATCTCCTGGATCCACGCGTTCGCGCACCAGAGGTCCTCGACGCCCACGCGCCCGTCGTAGTTGCAGTCGAGCTCCTTGCGCTCGAGGGCGTCGTCGAAGATCGCGCCCCGGACCGCCTGGCTCCAGCAGAGCACGTCGCCGGTATCGACGCTCCGGTCGCCGCTGCAGTCGAGCCGCTCCAGCTCCCAGTCGCGCCGGCAGCGGACCGCCGGATCCCGCAGCAGCTGGTCGCACTGCACGCGGGACAGGGACTGCCGCATGGCGCCGGGGGTGTGGCCCGCCTCGATGCACGCCTCCCAGGTGTGAGGGCTCACGCAGCCGGGACAGCGGGGGTACTTCATGTGGTTGCAGCCGGGATCCGCGTGCTTCTGCCCGACCAGGTGGCCGTGCTCGTGCGCCATCCACCTCCCGTTCGCCGCCGACGGACTCGTGTACGTGACGTGCTCGATCATCCACTGGCCCCGCCGCGCGAAGCTCTGCACGTTCGCCGTGCCCTTGTCATGGACCACGAAGACGTCGTGCAGGCACGGGGACCCGGGGCCGGTGGACTCGAGAGGCAGGCGGACGCTCGTCCGCGGCTCCTGGAAGCGCCCGTCCGCGGGCCTGCAGGCGCCGGCCGCGTAGGGAGCCCGCTCGCCCACCGCGTACAGGGCGATCCAGTCGCGCGCGATGGCGATGTCGCAGGCCACGTCGTTCGTGCCGGAGCCATCGATGTCTTCGCGGTAGATCGCCGCCGCGCGGGCCACGGCCCCGTCGATCATCGTCATCGGCCGCAGCTCCGGATCGCGGGGCGGCGGTGCCCAGCGGTCGATCACGTCGCGCTCGACCCACATCTGGACGGGAAAGACGTAGGTGCTGGTGTTCCTCTCCGCCTGGGCGAGGGCGCCCGGCGGAGTCAGGAGCGCCGCCAGCAGGGCCGGCGCGAGCGCCCGCTTGCGAGCCGTCCGCGGCATGCCCCGCCTACCCGGCGGCGAGCAGACGCGCAGCGTCGAGCGCCCCGTAGCTGAAGATCACGTCGGCGCCCGCGCGCCGCAGCGCGGTCAGGCTCTCGAGCAGGCAGGCGTCGTAGTCGAGCCAGCCGCGCTCGGCCGCGGCGCGGAGCATCGCGTACTCGCCGCTGACGTGGTACGCGGCCACGGGCAGCGACGTGTGCTCGCGGAAGGCGCGGATCAGGTCCAGGTACGGCAGGCCGGGCTTGACCATCACCCAGTCCGCACCCTCGGCCTCGTCGAGCGCCAGCTCGCGCAGGGCCTCGCGCGCGTTGGCCGGGTCCATCTGGTAGGTCTTCTTGTCGCCCGCGCGCGGCGCCGAGTCGAGCGCCTCGCGAAACGGCCCGTAGAAGGCCGAGGCGTACTTGGCGCAGTAGCTGCCGATCGCCACGTCGAGGTGGCCGGCAGCGTCGAGTGCCTCGCGGATGGCGCGCACGCGTCCGTCCATCATGTCCGACGGCGCCACGATGTCGGCACCCGCCTCCGCCTGGGCCACGGCCATGTCGGCCAGGATGGGCAGGGTCTGGTCGTTGTCGATCCGCCCGTCGAGCAGCACGCCGTCGTGGCCGTCGCTGGAGTAGGGGTCGAGCGCGACGTCGGTGATCACGATCATCTGCGGCAGCGCCTGCTTCAGGGCGCGCACCGCGCGCTGCAGCAGCCCGTCGGGCTTGCTGCTGACGCTGCCGCGCGGGTCCTTGTCGGCCTCGTCGATGACCGGGAAGAGCGCCACGCCCCCGATCCCCAGGCTCGCCGCGCCGCGCGCGGTCTCCACCAGGCGGTCGATCGACAGGCGCGCGTGGCCCGGCATCGACTCGATCGGATCCGCCTGCCCCTCGCCCTCGCGCACGAAGAGCGGCAGGACCAGGTCGTCCGTACTCAGGCGCGTCTCGCGCGCCAGCCGGCGGATGCCCTCGCTGGCCCGCAGGCGCCGGGGTCGCTGCAGCATGCGCGGAAGATACCGCGCCCGGAGCGGGTTTACCGGGCCCCCGGGGGCGGAATCTGGCATGCTCGGGACTCGCCGGATCCGACGGGGGTTGCCGCCGGACCGGAGCGAGGGCGGATCGTGGCCGTCCCGCGAGACCGAGGAGAGTGCGATGATCGAGGTGCAGCTGCCCGATGGCAGCCGCCGCTCGCTGCCCGACGGCGCGAGCGCGGCCGACCTGGCGAAGGACATCGGCCCGGGCCTGGCGAAGGCCGCCGTGGCCGCCCGCGTCGATGGCGATGTCGTGGATCTCGCGCGGCCCCTCGGCGACGGCGCCCGGGTGGCCCTGCTGACGAAGCGGGACCCCGAGGGCCTCGAGGTGCTGCGCCACTCCGCGGCGCACCTGATGGCCGATGCCATCCTGCGCATCTTTCCGCAGGCGCAGCTCACGATCGGGCCGGTGGTGGAGGACGGCTTCTACTACGACATCCACATGCCCGAGGGCACGATCACGCCCGACGACTTCCCGGAGATCGAGAAGGAGATGGCGCGCATCGCCCGGGAGGCCTGCCCCTTCGAGCGCCGCGAGGTCCGCGACCGCGATGCCGACGAGTCCTTCGCGCGCTACCGCGCCATCGACGGCGGCCACAATCCGTTCAAGGCCGAGCTCGTGGACCAGATCACGGAGCGCGGCGAGCCGATCACGCTGTACCGGCACGGCGAGTTCGTGGACCTGTGCCGTGGGCCGCACGTGCCCCACACGGGCTGGCTCAAGCACACCAAGCTCACGGCGGTCTCGGGGGCCTACTGGCGCGCCGATGCGGAGCGCGAGCAGCTCGTGCGCGTGTACGGGACGGCCTTCTTCGGCAAGGAGGACCTCAAGGAGCACCTGCGCCTGATCGAGGAGGCGCGCAAGCGCGACCACCGCGTGCTCGGGGAGCAGCTCGACCTCTTCCACTTCGAGGAAGAGGCGCCCGGCTTCCCCTTCTTCCATCCCAAGGGCGCGGTGGTCTACCAGCTGCTGGTCGACCGCATGCGCTCGCTGCTGCGCCGACGCGGCTACCACGAGCTGCGCACGCCCCTGGTGCTCTCGGAGAAGCTCTGGCACACGTCGGGCCACTACGAGAACTACCTCGAGAACATGTTCTTCACGAAGCTCAAGCTTCGCGACGAGCAGCGGCCCGCCGAGATCCACGACAACGTGGACGAGGTGCGCCCGATGGCGGTCAAGCCCATGAACTGCCCGGGGCACCTGCTGGTCTACGGCCACCGTACGCACAGCCACAACGAGCTTCCGCTGCGCTACGCGGAGATGGGCCTGGTGCACCGGCGCGAGCTCTCGGGCGTGCGCCACGGGCTGTTCCGCGTGCAGGCCTTCACGCAGGACGACGCGCATCACTTCTGCACGCCGGAGCAGATCGGTGGCGAGATCCGTATGCTGATCGAGTTCTTCCGCGAGGTCTACGGCCTGTTCGGCCTCGACGATGTGCGCATCGAGCTCTCGACCCGGCCCGAGAAGAGCATCGGCAGCGAGGAAGTGTGGGAGACGGCCGAGAGCGCCCTGCGCGAGGCGCTGGACGACAGCGGCATCGGCTACGAGCTCAACGAGGGCGACGGTGCCTTCTACGGCCCGAAGATCGACTTCCACATCCGCGACGTGCTGCGCCGCTCCTGGCAGTGCGGCACGATCCAGCTCGACTTCTCGATGCCCGAGCGCTTCGGCCTGAGCTACATCGGCGCCGATGGTCAGAAGCACACGCCGGTCATGATCCACCGGGCCTGCTACGGCAGCGTGGAGCGCTTCATGGGCATCCTGATCGAGCACTTCGCCGCGCGCTTTCCGCTCTGGCTCGCCCCGGTCCAGGTGATGGTGATCCCCGTCAGCGCCAAGTTCCTCGACTACGCGCGCGAGGTGCACGACGCGCTGCTCGACTCCGAGCTGCGCGCCGAGATCAACCTGCGCGACGACCGTGTCGGATACAAGATCCGCGAGGCCAGCCTGCAGAAGATCCCGTACGTGATCGTGGTGGGCGAGCGCGAGGCCGACGCCCGCACGGTGAACCCGCGCGCGCGCGACGGGGAGGAGCTCGGCGAGATGCCGCTGCGCGCTTTCCTCGAGCGAATCGACCCCGAGCGGCTGCCGGGTGGCGACTCGTCGCAGGCCTGAGCGCGCGGCGCTCTGGAAGCGACGCGGGCGCCTGGGGTACCCTGCGGACCCACAGTGGAAGGGCAGGGCATGGAGATCCAGGGCGATGCAGCGACTCCTGTCCGGGCCGCAGGTCTGCCCCCGCTGGACCGGGAGCTCGTCTTCGGGATGCTGCTCGACGAGCTGCCGGCGGGCGCCTACGTCTGCGACGCCGACGGCCTGATCACCTACTACAACCGCTACGCCGTCGAGCTCTGGGGCCGTGCGCCGCGGCTCAACGATCCGGCGGATCGCTTCTGCGGCTCGTTCGCGCTCTTCGCCGCCGATGGTACCCCGCTGGCGCACGCCGACTGCTGGATGGCGCGGGCGCTCCGCGACCACCGCGCCTACGAGGGCTGCGAGATCACGGTGGAGCGACCGGACGGGGAGCGCGTCGACGTGCTCGCCTACGCCAATCCGATCCTGGGCGAGAACGATCGCCTGCTGGGCGCCGTCAACGTGCTCGTCGACGTGACCGAGCGGCGGCGTGTCGAGCGACAGAAGGAGCGTGCGGAGCGCAGGCTGCGGCGGATCGATCGGCGCAAGAACGAGTTCCTGGCGACGCTCGCCCACGAGCTCCGCAATCCCCTGGCGCCGATCCGCAACGCCGCGGAGTACGTGCGCATGTCCGCCGACGCCCAGCCCGACCTGCGCGAGGCCTCCGAGCTGATCGATCGCCAGGTCGGCCACCTGTCTCGCCTGGTCGACGACCTGCTCGACGTGGCTCGCATCGCGCGCGGCAAGCTCCAGCTGCGGCGCGAGCGCGTCGCGCTGGAGGAGGTGGTCCGGACCGCCGTGGAGACGGCGCGGCCTCTGATCGACGCGGCCGGGCACGAGCTGGCGATCCGCCTGCCTGCCGAGCCGGTGACCCTCGACGGCGACATGGTCCGGCTCTCCCAGGTGCTGCTGAACCTCCTGAGCAATGCCGCTCGCTACAGCGACGCCGGCAGCCACATCGAGCTGGTGGCGGAGCGGAGCGGCGACGAGGTCATGATCCGCGTTCGCGACGACGGGCAGGGCATCCCGGCCGAGAGGCTTCCCGACCTGTTCGAGATGTTCGTACAGGGGGAGCGCAGCAGCGATCAGGGCGGGCTCGGCATCGGGCTCAGCCTGGTGCGCTCGCTGGTCGAGATGCACGGCGGGCGCGTCTCGGCGCGCAGCGACGGCCCCGGCAAGGGGAGCGAGTTCGAGGTGCGGGTGCCGGTCGCGGTGGACGACGGCACGGCGCGCGCCGCGGCCGGGAGAGCGCGCGAGACGGTGCCCTCACGGCGCGTGCTGATCGTGGATGACAACGAGGACGCCGCGGTGAGCCTCGAGATGCTGCTGTCGCGCGCGGGTCACGAGGTGCGCTGCACGTTCGACTCGCGTGGCGCGCTCGAGGCGGCGACCGGCTTCGGGCCCGAGGTGATCCTGCTCGACATCGGTCTGCCCGATCTGGACGGCTACGAGACCTGCCGCCGGCTCCGCGCAGACCCGGGCGCGCGCGACGCGCTGCTGGTCGCGGTCACGGGCTGGGGCCAGGAGGAGGACCGGCGGCGCGCGCTCGACGCCGGCTTCGACGAGCACATGACCAAGCCCGTCGATCCCGCCGCGCTGCGCGAGCTGCTCGCCCGCGGACGCTGACCCGCCGCGCTTGCACCCGCCGCGCGCCGGCACCACCATGGGCGCGAGCGGGAGGCACGTCATGGGTCGGAGCGAGGCGGAGCAGCGGATCGTGGACGGGCGCGCGTGGAGCGACTTCTGCGACGGGCTCAAGGCCGCGGGAGAGACCGTGCTGCGCGCCGGAACTCCCGCCACACCCCTCGACCGCGCCGAGGGCTGGCGCTACCTGACGCGCCTGCTGCGCGCCGGGCTCGAGGCGCAGGTGGAGTTCGGCGACCCGCGCTACCCGGGCCTGTACCAGCTGTCGAACGAGACCAAGAAGATCGGCAACGACAATCCCGACAGCCACTACCTGAACACCACGATCAGCGGGAGCCACGAGTACCGGATCACGGGGCGCCGCGGAACGATCCGCTACGTCACGCTGGGGACCAAGGCCGGCGGCTACGATAGCGACGGCGACATGCGCCCGACCGGGCAGCTCGACGGCGACGACATCGAGTTCGAGCCCGACGGAAGCTTCGAGATCCGCGTGAGCTGCGAGCCGCAGCCGCGGAACTGGCTGCCGATGCAGCCCGGGACCACGCAGATGGTCATCCGCCAGAACTACCTGGACAGGGAGAAGGAGGAACCCTGGCCGATGCGGATCGAGTGCCTCGATCCCGGAGCGCCCGACGGCATCGATCCGGAGACCTTCGAGCAATCACTGCGGCGCACGATCTCCTTCGTGACCGGCACCGCGAACAAGTTCGTGGACTGGATGGAGCGATACTCGGCGCACCTCAACGAGCTGCCCGCCGACGACCAGGCGGAGTGCCAGCGCGCCGGCGGCGACGCGAACATCTTCTACCTGCAGAGCTACTGGCGTCTGGAGCCCGACGAGGCGCTCGTGGTCGAGCCCGCGCGGATCCCGCGCTGCCCCTACTGGAACCTGCAGCTGAGCAACTACTGGATGGAGTCGCTGGACCACCGGCACCACCGGATCCACGTCAACAAGCACACCGCGCAGTACGAGCCCGACGGCTCGGTGCGCATCGTCATCGCCCACGACGACCCCGGGGCGCGCTGGCCGAACTGGCTCGAGACCACGGGGCACCGCGAGGGCGGCATGCTCTTCCGCTGGGTGCACGCAGACGAGCACCCCCCGGTCCACACGCGCGTGGTCAAGCACGCCGAGCTGGCGTCGCTCTGACGCAGGAGGCTGCCCGATGGAGATTCCCGACTTCGGCCTGCTGGTCCGGCCCGAGGAGCTCGACTGGGTCGAGACCCCGGGCGGCAACGCCATGAAGGTGCTGCGCGTGAGCGAGGAGACCGGCGCCTGGTCGGCGCTGCTGCGCGCGGCGAAGGGCACGACCAACGCGCCGCACATCCACCTGGCCGCGGCGGACTTCTACATGGTCTCGGGCGTGCTCGAGTACCGCGGCGGTGTGGCGCGCGCCGGCGACTGGATCTACGAGCCCAACGGGGCCGTGCACGAGGCCACGCACCACCCCGAGGAGACGGTGTACCTGGCCAACGCGCAGGGCCCCATCGCCTTCTACGCCGAGGACGGCAAGACCATCGTGGGCCTGAGCGACTGGCGCTCGATGAAGGCGATCCAGGAGCAGCAGAACAGGCGCTGAGCTGGCCCGCCGCTCGCCCCGGCCAGGGGCGTGCCTGTGTACAATGGTGATTCTTTTCGGGAGTCCTCATTGTTGCGACAGCTGCTCCAGGAAGCGGGACGTTGAAGGACCGGCCTGTCCCCGCCCCGCACGCCGAGGTCGCCGGTCGCTTCCGCTATTTCCTCGACGCGACGGGCCTCGACCGTGAGCGCTTCGTCGAGGCCGTGGACGGTGCGATCGGGGCGCGCAGCCTGTACTCGATCCTCAGCGGCGCGCGGAAGCCCAGCGGTGCGCTCGCCGTGCTGATCGAGAAGCTCTGGGGCTTCCGCGCGGAGTTCCTGCTCGACGGGAAGGGCGAGATGTGGAGCGAGCCGCTTGCCCGGGTCGAGCCCGGCCCGGCCGGGGGCGTCGCCGCCACCCCCCTCTCCGGCCCGGAGCGCGAGGTCCTCGCCTTCATGCGGCGCTCGGTGGGCAACGCGCGCATGCTGGCCCGCGACCTCGAGGCGGCCCAGCTCTGGGAGCGGCTCTGGGAGCGGCTGCAGGTTTTCATGTCGGACCTCGAGGAGGTCGCGCGCTCGGAAGACCCCCGCGAGCGCCTGACCTACCCGGCCGCGGCGCAGTTCGTGTACGAGGAGTGCCGCGCCGTCGCCCGCTACTACCGGCAGTGGCTCGAGCTGCGCTACCAGCACCGCGTCGACCACCACACCGAGCAGTTCTTCGAGCGCTTCATCGGGCGCGCGCCGGCCCACCTGCTCGACGCGGGCACGCGGCGCGAGCTGGCGCTGATCCTCGATCCCGTCGAGCGCCAGCGCAGGGAGCGGGCGCGCGCGCTGCAGGAGTCGCTCGAGCGGGTGCGGGCCACGCTCGAAGCCTACTGCGGCCTGGAGTCCCCGACCGCGGAGATCTCGCGCCAGGAGCTCGAGCGCGACCGGCGGCGCCGGGCCGCGCTCGACCACCTCGAGCCGCTGGCCACCGATCCCCGGAGCCGGGCGGCCCTCGAGGAGCTGCGCAGCGCGCTCGACGCGCCGGCCGAGCTGCGCACGCGGCTGCTGCGCCTGGTGCGCGGCCTGGCGGCCGAGCTCGAGGTCGAGCTGCCCGTGGTCTCGGTGCGCGACCCGGCCCTGAACCGCGCCACCCGCGAGGTTCACCTGGACGCGGATTCGGATTGACCCGGCCAGTCCTGGCTGTCCACAATACACAGGAGAGAGCTCTAGTCATCAATGTTGACCATCGGATCCACCCGCGACCGGTGTCGACAGGAGGCAGAGCCGCTTTGAGGAACCGTGACCGCGCCGCCCTGCAGGCGGCTGGAACGCGCGTCGTGCTCGTGCTCGTGCTCGCCGCGGCGCCCGCGTCCGCCCAGGAGGACGCCGATCCCGTCGTGCAGCCCCCGCTCGAACTCCAGCGGCCCGAGCAGGTCTCGCCCGAGGGCGTCGAGGCGATCACCATCACCGGGGAGCAGATCAACGCCGCCGACGTTCAGGACGAGGCAGAGGCCGTCACCGCCTTCAACATGGAGGACCTCGACAAGGCGAACATCGTCAACGTCGAGAACCTCGCGTTCAGCGTTCCGGGCCTGCACGTCGGTCAGGCTGGCAACAGTGTGATCGTGACACTGCGCGGGATCGGGACCGAAAACGCGTCGGTCACCGGGGAGACCGGCGTCGCGTTCCACGTCGATGGTGTGTACTTCGCGCGACCGGCGGCTGCCCAGGTCGCCTTCTTCGACCTCGAGACCGTGCGCGTGGAGCGCGGACCCCAGGGCCTGACCGGCGGCAAGAACTCCACGTCGGGTTGGATCAACGTCGTCACCAACAAGCCCCACGACGAGTACGAGGTGAGCGCCGACGTCCAGGTGGGCTCCTTCGGCCAGCGCCGGATTCGCGGCGCGATCAATGCACCGATCAACGAATTCTCCCAGATGCGGCTCGCGGCCATCTTCGACGAGCGGGACGGCTACCAGGACAACGTGCTCCTGAACGATGACGACCGTGACGCGTTTGATATTGACGACCACGGCCTGCGCTACCATCTGCGCCTGGCGCCCTCCGACGCGCTCGACATCCTGCTCTCGTACAACTACTACAGGCAGCAGGGCAACGGGACGCAGGTGAAGTTGCTCCCGTTCAATCCCATCCCGGTGTGCAGCGTTCGACCCGACGCTGGTCAGGCCACCTCGGTCTTCCCGAGCGATCTCCACTGCTTCACGCGGCGATTTCCTAGATCCCCCTTCGTTTCCGACCCGCCCGACGAGTCGGTCGCCGGCGATCCCACGAAGATCCAGGTCGACTTCCCGCCCAAGCGGGACAACACGTTCTGGGGCCTCGGCTACCACGCGACCTGGCAGGTGCCGGAAATCCCCGTGCTCGGCGAGACCGAGCTCAAGGGCATCTTCGGTTTCCAGCGCACCGAGAGCTTCAGCGCCGAGGACTTCGACGGGACCGACGTTCCCAAGAGCCGGCTGGCCATCGGTGATGACAGCCGGCAGCACTCCGCCGAGATTCAGTGGCTTTCCAGCTACGGCGAGCGCTTCCGCTGGCAGCTCTCAGGCTTCTTCATGCGCGAGCGGGCCACCAGTAGCCTGCTGCTCCAGGAGTACGCGTTCGAGAGCCTCGCCGGTGCGATCACCTACCTCGACATCGACGGGGACCAGGACGTCGAGAATGAGAGCTTCGGGGTGGCGCTGCACACCGAGTTCGACTTCAGCTCCTCGGTCACCCTCGCGCTCGGCGCTCGCTACTCCAAGGACGTCAAGAGGCTTCGGCTACTCCGGGACAGCGTGGACGCGGGGATCCCGTCCGCGGAGCTGACGACCTGCGAGGGGGGCGCGGAGGATCGCGACGACGACGGTCTGCCCGACGAACGCGCCAATCCGTTTCCTCCTTTTGGCATCCGGGCCGTGGCCGTGCCCCGGTGCGAGCGAAAGTTCCGGCACGTCACGGGCGGAGCTCGTCTCGAGTGGCGCCCGACGGACGCGAGCCTGATCTACGCGGGCGCGGAGCATGGCTACAAGGCCGGCGGATTCGCCAATCTGGGCTTCGGCACGTACAGACCCGAGTTCATCTACTCGTACAAACTCGGCGCCAAGAGCGAGTTCTTCGACTCGCGGGTGCGGGCGAACGTCGAGGCGTTCTTCTACGACTACAAGGATCTGCAGCTGGTCGTCGTCGACGGCATAGAGCTGCGGACCGAGACTGCCGACGCGCGCGTCTGGGGTGTCGACCTGGAGGCCGAGATCAGTCCGATCCTGGGCCTGCTCCTCAAGGCCCAGGTGAGCTTCATGGACACGCGTCTCAAGGACTACCAGTCCATCGACCCGACGGACTTCCTGAACTCGAGGCTGGCCCTGCAGTGCCGGATCGCGCCGCAGGTCTTCCAGAACTGCGGGAACTCGACGGACTTCTCGGGCAACGAGCTGTCCCGCTCGCCGAAGTGGAAGGTCAACCTCTCAGCCGAGTACGACATCCCGCTCGGGGACTGGGGCACGCTCACGCCGCGGGTTCAGTACTTCTGGCAGGACGAGACTTTCTACCGGGCCTTCAATCAGGACCTCGACCTCCAGGAGAAGTACCACCTCACGGACGTGAGGGTGACCTGGCGCAGCCCCGAGGAGACCTGGCTCGCCGAGGTGTTTCTCAACAACATCGAGGATGACTCCGTCTACCAGAACGTCCTCGTCGGGACGCGTCTGGCAGGTGCGCCCTATTTCGCGTGGTATGGGCCCCCGCGAACCTGGGGCGTTCGAATCGCATACAGATACTGAAGCCGGAGATCTGCTCCGGCCGGAAGGAGGGAGAGATGCCTCGATCAGCGAGAATCAGTCTGGCCACTCTGCTGGCCATCGGGTTCGCGGGACCCGCGAACGCGCAGTTCATGACGGGCTCCTGCCCCTCGGCGATCACCGACTGGCTTCAGGATCCCGCGCTTGGCGGCCAGCCGGCTGGAATCGGTGAGGGTCCCAGCGACTGCCAGTACTGGCGCTACGGCCTCGGGCCGGGCAGCGATGGTGACAGTACCGAGCTGATATTCCGGTTCTCCGCGGATCCCTTCACCGCCCCGCAGCTCTGTGGCGCCGAGGAGCCCGCGCAGGCTGCCGGTCAGCTCATCCTGGTCGAGCCGGTCGATGCGGTGTGCGACACGGACACCGCGCCCGGCAACCGCTGCCCCGTGTACAGCCCGCCGGACCCCGACGGCACACCGCTGGACCTGGTCTCCTTCGCCTTCCTCGAGCAGTTCTCGTTCCTGGCCGGGGGCGCCATCATCATCAACGCCAAGGCGCACCTCCGCTTCGGGGACACGCTCGGCGTGCGCGAGGCTCTGGGCGCGTCGGGAGGAGGCACCGTGGTCCACTGGGACGCCGACCTGAATCCGCTGACCCCTGACTCGTTGAGTACGCGGCTCAACACACACGGGAACCCGAACGACCCCGTGAACCCCACGGGCGACACGCTGTGCTGCGACTCCACGCCGGACTTCATCTGCGAGATCCAGCTGGGCGACTCCGACCTCGACATCGGGGGCCTCACGATTCCGTTCTCTCTGGGCCCGGACGTACGCTCCGCGACGCCCGATCTGATCTTCAATGGCAACAAGGGCAGCTCGTTCAGCTCGGATCCGGATTACGTGGTGCCGGGACAGATCCAGGGCATCTGCGACGATGAGTTCCGCGGTGACCTCTCGAACTTCACCCCATGCGCCGCCGACACCGACTGCCCGGGCAGTGTCGCGTGCGACAAGCGCGATCTGGGATTTCGCGTGAGCGACAACGACCTCATCGCGGGGCCGGAGGGCTTCCCCAACGACGCCGTGTGCAACCACGTTTCCGGTGATCTGCACGGCCAGGCGGTGGACCAGGTGGTCAACGGAACGAGCTTCTCGACGGGCTGCTCCCAGGTGTTCTTCCGCGCGATGAACGTGACGCCCGCCGATGGCTGCATCGGGGACGACTTCGGCTCGTTCATCATGGCGGACACCGATTGTGACGGGATCCTCGACGTGAACGACAACTGCATCTTCGCGCCGAATCCCGGTCAGGAAGATGCGAGCAGTGACGGCCGCGGAAACGCGTGTGAGTGCGGTGACCAGAGCGGGGACGGCTTCCTCAACATCACCGACATCCTCGAGATCAACTCGGCGATCTTTGGACTACAGCCCGTCGCGCCCCTGTGCGATGCCAACAACGACGGCGCCTGCAATATCGGGGATATCCTGGGTGTGAATTTCGCCATCTTCAATCCGCTGACGACGACCTGCGCCCAGCTGCTGGGTCCGTAGGCGCGCGTCACCACGAAACGGCGGGGACGGTGGTCAGGCCACCGTCCCCGCTCTGCGTTCAGACGGGTCGTGCGGCGCGATTGACAGTCGCGACACCCGCGTAGGACCCTCGGCCGGCGCCGGGGGCGCGGGAGGGGTCGATGTCGCAGCAGTACCGGATCTACGGCGCCGAGATGTCGCCGTACTCCGTGAAGGTGCGCGCCTGGTTCCGCTACAAGGGCGTGGCGCACCGCTGGATCGTCCGCAGCGCCGAGCGCCAGGCGGAGTTCGAGAAATACGCACGCCTGCCGCTGATCCCGCTGGTCGTCACCCCCGACGACGAGGGCCTGCAGGATTCGACGCCGATCCTCGAGCGGCTCGAGACCGCGCACCCCGAGCCGTCGATCCACCCGGACGACCCCGTGGCGGCGTTCGTCTCGATCCTGCTCGAGGAGTTCGCCGACGAGTGGGGCAACAAGTGGATGTTCCTCTACCGCTGGGTGCGCGAGGTCGACCGCGTGGCCGCGGGCGGGCGCCTGGCGCGCACCATGCTCCCGGCCCAGGAAGGCGAGGAGCACGCGGCCAGCGCGCGGGCCCTGGGCGAGCGCGGCCACGGGCGCCTGGGGTTCGTGGGCTCGAGCGAGCAGACCGCGCCGCAGATCGAGAGCTCGTTCCGCGAAGCGATCGCGGCGCTCGAGCCTCACCTGGCCCGGCGACCCTACCTGCTCGGCGGCCGCCCGGCGCTGGCCGACCTCGGACTCTGGTGCCAGCTCTACGAGGCCTGGACCGACCCGACGCCGGGCGCCCTGATCGAGGGCCGGCACCCGAACGTCCTGGACTGGATCCAGCGCATGCTCTGGCCGCGTGCCGAGGGGCCCTTCGAGGGGTGGAGCGCGCTCGAGCCCGGGCTGATGCCGCTGCTCGAGCAGGTCGGCCGGCTCTTCCTGCCCTGGAGCGCGGCGAACGCGGCGGCGCTCGAGTCGGGGGCCGACGAGCTCCGCGTGGAGCTGGACGGCCGCACCTGGACCCAGAAGCCGCAGAAGTACCACGCGCGCTCCCTGCGCGCGCTGCGCGCGAAGTACGCTTCGATCGACGACAGGTCGGCGATCGACGCGGTGCTCGAGCGCGCGGGATGTCTCGAGGAGCTACGCAGAGCATGAACTTCGACTACAGCGATCGGACCCGGCTCCTGCAGGCGCGCCTGCAGGAATTCATGGACGCGCACGTCTACCCGAACGAGGAGGCCTTCGAGCGCCAGCAGAACGAGCTGCCCGACCGCTGGCAGGTCGCCCCGATGCTCGAGGAGCTCAAGGGTGAGGCCCGCGAGGCGGGGCTCTGGAACCTCTTCCTCGCGCGCAGCGAGCGCGGGGCGGGGCTGACGAACCTGGAGTACGCGCCGCTGTGCGAGATCATGGGCCGTGTGCGCTTCGCGCCCGAGGTCTTCAACTGCTCGGCGCCGGACACCGGGAACATGGAGACGCTGGAGCTCTACGGCAGCGAGGCACAGAAGAAGGAGTGGCTCGAGCCCCTGCTCGATGGTGAGATCCGCTCCGCGTTCGCGATGACCGAGCCGGCAGTGGCGTCGTCGGACGCGACCAACATCTGCACCGAGATTCGCCGCGACGGCGACGACTACGTGATCAACGGCCGCAAGTGGTGGACGTCGGGCATCCTCGACCCGCGCTGCAAGCTGTTGATCGTGATGGGCCGGACCCGTGAGAACGCGGCGCGGCACCAGCAGCAGAGCATGATCCTGGTACCGCGCGACACACCGGGCGTCACGGTCGTGCGGCCGCTGCCCGTACTCGGCTACGACGACGCGCCCCACGGGCACGGCGAGGTCCTCTTCGAGGACGTGCGCGTGCCCGCCTCGAACATGCTCCTGGGTGAGGGGCGCGGCTTCGAGATCGCGCAGGGACGGCTCGGTCCGGGCCGCATCCACCACTGCATGCGCATCATCGGCGTGGCCGAGCGGGCGCTCGAGAAGCTCTGCCAGCGCATCCTGACGCGCACGGCCTTCGGCAAGAAGATCTACGAGCACTCCGTCTGGGAGGAGCGCGTGGCCGACGCGCGCATCGACATCGAGTGCGCGCGCCTGCTGACCCTGAAGACCGCGCACATGATGGACACGGTCGGCAACAAGACCGCGCGCGGCGAGATCGCCATGATCAAGGTCAAGGCGCCGCTGATGGCGCTGCGGATCATCGACCACGCCATCCAGGCGCACGGCGGGGGCGGCGTGTCCGACGACTTCGGCCTGGCGCGCTCCTGGGCGTCGGTGCGCGCGCTGCGACTCGCCGACGGGCCCGACGAGGTGCACCGCCGCTCGATCGCGCGCATCGAGTTCAAGCGCCAGGCCGGGCGCGCCGGCCTGACGCTCTAGATTCCGGGGATCAGGCTGCCTCGAACAGCGACGCGAAGCCCTGGCCGCCGCCGACGCACATGGTGACGATCCCGTAGCGCCCGCCCTGTCGCCGCAGCTGGCGCAGCAGCAGGCCGGTCATGCGCGAGCCGGTCATCCCGAACGGGTGGCCGATCGCGATCGAGCCGCCCGAGGGGTTGATCTTCTCGTCGGGGATCTTGAGCTCGCGCTGGCAGTACAGCACCTGCGCGGCGAAGGCCTCGTTGAGCTCGACGATGTCGATGTCGTCCATCGACAGGCCGTGGCGCTGCAGCAGCTTGGGCACCGCGAATACCGGGCCGATGCCCATCTCCTCGGCACCGCAGCCGGCGACGGCGCTGCCGCGGTAGTAGCCCAGGGGCTCCACACCGAGGTCGCGCGCCTTCTCCGCCGACATCAGCAGCGTCGCCGACGCGCCGTCGGACAGCTGCGAGGCGTTGCCGGGCGTGACCGTGCCGTCCTCCTTGAAGACGGGCTTGAGCTTCTGGAGGCCTTCCAGGGTCGTGCTTGCCCGGTTGCACTCGTCGTGATCGACGACCGCGTCCTCCTCGTAGGGCTCCTGGTCCTTCTTGAGGATCGCGCGCCGCACCTTCATGGGGACGATCTCCTCGGCGACCCAGCCCTTCTCGGCGGCGTTGGCGTAGCGCTGCTGGCTCATCAGCGCGTAGCGATCCTGCGCCTCGCGCGTCACGCCATAGCGCTCGGCGACGATCTCGGCCGTGATGCCCATGGGCATGTACAGCCCGGGGAAGCGCTCCTTCACCTCCGGATTGAACAGACGATTGTCGTTGCGGGTGCCGTCCTGCATCATCGTGATGGTCTCGACGCCCGCGCCGATCGCGACCTCGCCACCCTCGTGGATGGCGTGCGCCGCCATCATGATCGCCTGCGAGCCCGACGAGCAGAAGCGGTTGACCGTGGTCGCGGCGACCTGCTTGGGCAGGCCCGCCTTCATCGAGGCGATGCGCGCCATGTTGAAGCCCTGGCAGCCCTCGGGGAACCCGCAGCCGACGACCACGTCCTCGATCTCGGTCGGATCGAGCGCCGGGACGCGCTCCACCACCGAGGCGAGGGTGTGGCTCAGGTAGTCCAGCGGCACGGTGCGGTTGAACGAGCCGCGGACCGCCTTGGTCAGGCCGGTGCGCACGCTATCGACGACGACGACTTCTCGGGACATGCTTCCTCCGCTCCCCGCCTCTGGTGCATCCGGGGCTGCCCAGGATGGCACTAAACGCGGGGAGGTGAAAGGGCGTCCGGGTGGGCTGGCCCGGTCGCCGGAGTCGCGCGGTCGGTTCCCGACCCGCTCTGCACGACGCCGGTCATCCGTGCATCTCGGTGCTGCGCAGCAGGCGACCGGAGAGCTCGCCGGTGGGCTCGCTGTCCTCGAGCGTGATGGCCCCGTTGATCAGCGTGTAGCGGTAGCCGGTGGCCTTCTGGACCAGGCGGCGCTCGTTGCCCGGGAAGTCGTGGGCGTAGTGAGGCTCGTCGAGGCCGAGTGCCTCGAGGTCGTACACGATCACGTCGGCGGCCTGTCCCTCACGCAGCGTGCCGCGATCGTGGAATCCCGCGATCCAGGCGGGGAGCGCGCTCATCTTCCAGGCCGCCTCCTCGATCGGCATCAGCTCGCGGTCGCGCACCCACTCCGCGAGGAAGACGGTGGGCCACGCGCCCGATGTCTGGTAGCGCGTGTGCGCGCCGCCGTCGGACAGCGACACGTGCGTGCCCGGGTGCGTCAGGATCTCGGGCGAGGGCACGTGCTGGTCCTCCCAGGAGAAGCGCGTGCGCAGGCCCTCGTCGACGCTCAGGTCGAGGAAGGCGTCGACCGGGTGGCAGCCGCGCTCGCGCGCGATCTGCCCGACACTGCGACCCTCGCGGGCGTAGTTGCGCGACTCGGCGACCTCGAGCACGGAGACCTTGTCCCACGCCTCCGGGTTCCCCCGGCCGCTCGCGTCCATGTCGGCGCGCAGCCCCGGGCGGCGGACGGGATCCGAGAGCCGGGCGAGGCGCTGGGCGATGTCGCCCACGGTCGCCTCGAGCCAGTGCGGGCTGGTGTCCATGCCGTTCCAGTCCTCGAGCGTGAACGTCTGCGACACCCAGACGGCCATCGACTGCGCGTACATCGGCCAGCCCGCGCGCTGCACGCCGGCGATCCAGTCGAGCTGCTCGCGGTGGATCCCGGGCTCGCCGGGGACCTGCATCACCAGGCCCCACTGCAGGGGCCGCCCGCTCAGCTCCATCAGCCGCATGAGCATCTCGCGGTCCTGGTTCTCGCCCATGCGGTCGGGGATGCCGCGCGTCCAGCCGATGTGACCCACGCCGAACTCGCGCAGGATCTCTGCGAGCGCGTAGAACTCCTCGTCCGCTGCCACGTGTGTGGGCAGGAAGCTGCCGTCCTCGGGTCGGTCCTCGAGGCTCTTGTCGGCCGAGAAGCCGAACGCCCCGGCGCGCATGCTCTCCCGGAAGAGGTTCTGGATCTGCGCGCGCTCGTCGTCGGTCAGCTCGGTGCGCTCGCGCGAGGCCTCCACGCCCATCACGTACGCGCGCAGCGGGGAGTAGGGCACCAGCGAGCCCACGTTCACGCCGAGCTGCTGGTTGTTCGCGAGGCTGTCGAGATACTCCGGGAAGCTGATCCAGTCCCAGCGCAGGCCCGCGCGCATCGCATCCATGGGGATGGCCTCGATGCGGCACATCATCTCCATGTTGGCCTCGCGGTCCTCCGGTCGGGTGGGGGCGAAGCCGAAGCCGCACTGCCCGATGGTCAGCGAGGTGATCCCGTGCCAGCCCGACAGCGTGCAGTACGGGTCCCAGTTGACCTGCGCGTCGTAGTGGCAGTGCAGGTCCACGGCGCCAGGTGCCACGTAGCAGCCGCTGGCGTCGAGCTCGCGGCGCGCGTCGCCGGCCAGGCGCCCGCTCACCCGGGCGATCCGCCCGCCGACGATGCCGACGTCGGCGCGGTAGGGTGCCACGCGCGTGCCATCGATCACCGTGCCGCCCCGGATGACCACGTCGAACTCGGGCATGGCGAGACCTCCGCGCTGCGCCCGACGATCATAGCCGACGGGCGCGCGCCCCGGGCTATGATGCCCGCGACGGCCACATCGCGAGGTCCCGATCCGTCCATGCTCAGCCCCTACCGAGTTCTCGATCTCACCGACGAGCGTGGCGAGATGGCCGGGATGGTGCTGGCGGACCTCGGCGCCGACGTCGTGCGCGTGGAGCCGCCGGGTGGCTGCGCGAGCCGCTTCGCGGTGCCGCGTCTGGAGAGCGGGCCCGCGGACGCGCGTGGCCTGGGCTTCGCCGCCTACAGCCGCGGCAAGCGCTCGATCGCCCTGGACCCGGCCGTGGTTGCCGACCGGGAGGTGCTGCTCGGACTCGTCGCCGGGGCCGACTTCGTGCTGGAGTCCGGCGCGCCGACCTGGCTCGAGGAGCACGGCATCGACTTCGAGCAGCTGCGCCGGGTGAGCCCGCGCGTGGTCTGCGTGCAGGTGACGGCCTTCGGCTCCGACGGACCGCGGTCGCGGCAGCCGGCGAGCGACCTGACGCTGGCGGCGCTGGGGGGGCCGATGTCGCTGCAGGGCGAGCGCGACCGGCCGCCGCTTCGCATCAGCGTGCCGCAGGCCTGGCGCCAGGCCGGCGCCGAGGCCGCGGTCGCGGCGCTGATCGGTCACGCCCAGGTGCGCGCCACGGGCGAGGCCTGCCGCATCGACGTCTCGGCGCAGACCGTGATGACCTGGACGATGCTCAACGGGATGACGGCGTCGGCGATCCAGGGTCACGATTTCGAGCGGGACGGCTCGGACCTGCAGCTCGGCAACGTGCGCTTCCGGCTCGTCTACCCCTGCCGCGACGGCCACGTGGTCGTGCTGCCCACGGGCGACACGCTGATCGCACTCCTGCCCTGGATGCTCGAGGAGGGCGCCGTCGATCCGGACTGGGTCGCCCGCGAGGACTGGAGCACGCACCGTCACCGCGTCTTTCGCGGCGAGGCGTACCGCATCACGCCCGCGGAGCTGAGCGACGTGCTCGCCGCGTTCTTCGCGACCCACACCAAGCGCGAGCTGCTGGAGCGCGGCCTCGCGCTGGGCGCGACGCTCGCCCCGGTGCAGACCGTGGCCGACCTGATCGAGTTCCCGCAGCTCGAGTCGCGCGACTTCTTCGCGCCGCTCGAGCTTCCCGACGGCACCCGCGTGCGCGCGCCCGGTGCCTTCGCGCGGCCCGCGCGGACCCCGCTGCGGCGGCCCCGGCCCGCGCCGCGCCTCGACGAGCATCGCGACGAGATCCTGCGCGAGCTCGGCGCGGGGGCCTGGCGCGGCGGTGCCGATCCGGGGCCCCGCACGGGCGGCGAGCTGCCGCTGTCCGGGCTGCGCGTGGCGGACTTCAGCTGGGTCGGCGTGGGACCGATCTCGGGGCGCTACCTGGCCGACCACGGCGCCACGGTCGTGCGCGTGGAGTCGGCGAGTCGCGCCGACGCGCTGCGCTCGGCGGGGCCCTTCAAGGACGAGAAGCCCGGCTGGAATCGCTCGCACTACTACGGCGAGTTCAACACCTCGAAGAAGAGCCTCGCGCTCGACCTGCGCCACCCGGACAGCTCCGGCGTCGCCGAGGACCTGCTGCGCTGGGCCGACGTGTACCTGGAGAGCTTCACGCCGGGCACCGTGGACCGGCTCGGGCTGGGGTACGAGCGCGCACGCGAGCTCAACCCGTCGATCGTCATGGTCAGCACCTGTCTGATGGGTCAGACCGGACCGATCGCGGCGATGGCGGGCTACGGCTACCACGCCGCCGCGGTGGCGGGCTTCTACGAGCTGACCGGCTGGCCCGACCGCGCTCCGGTCGGCCCGTGGCAGGCCTACACCGACACGATCGCGCCGCGCCTGCTGACCGCGACGCTGCTGGCCGCCCTCGACCATCGCCGCCGCACGGGGGAGGGACAGCACATCGACGTGGGGCAGATGGAGGCCGCGCTCCAGCTCCTGGCGCCCGAGCTGATCGAGTGCCAGGTGAGCGGCACCTGCCCCCGGCGCATCGGCAACCGCTCGCGCTTCGCGGCGCCGCAGGGCGTGTACCCGTGCGCCGGCGACGACCAGTGGTGCGCCATCGCGATCGACAGCGATGCGCAGTGGCGCGCGCTGCGCGCGGCCCTGGGCGAGCCCGACTGGGCCCGCGATCCGGCGCTGGACGCGGTCGAGGCCCGGCTGGCGCGCCACGACGAGCTCGACGCTGCGCTCGCCGACTGGACCCGGACGCGCGCCGCGGCGCAGGTGATGGAGACGCTCGCGGCCGCCGGCGTGCCGGCGGGCGTGGTGCAGCGCAGCAGTGACCTGCTGCGCGACCCGCAGCTGGCGCAGCGAGGCTTCCACGTGGAGCTCGACCACGCGGAGATGGGCCGCATCCCGTACAGCGGCCGCCAGTTCCGGATCGATGGCCAGCCCGGCGGGCCGCGCGGGGCGGCGCCGACGCTCGGGGGCGACAGCTACGAGGTGCTGCACGACCTGCTCGGGCTCGACGACGAGCGCATCGCGCAGCTGCTGGCCGGCGGCGCGATCGCCTAGGGCCGAGCGCGCCCGGAGGCGCGCCGGCGATCTCAGCCGCCGGGAATGCCGAGCGGGAAGCGCGCGCTCACGCCGCCGTCGACCAGGAGCATCTGCCCGCTGACGTAGTCCGACAGCGGGGAGGCCAGGAACAGGACGGCCCGGGCGATGTCGGCCGGCCTGCCCGCCCGCCCCAGCGGGATCGTGCGCGACATCTCGCGGTCACCTCCGAGCGCGTCCGCGACGGCCGCCGTCTCCACGGCTCCGGGCGACACCGCGTTGCACCGGATGCCCTTCTCGCCGTACTCGAGGCAGAGCGACTTGGTCAGGTGGATCAGTCCCGCTTTGGCGGCTCCGTAGGCGGCGTGGTTCGGCGCGCCGAAGACGCCGCTGATCGAGGTGATGTTCACGATCGCCCCGCCGTCGCCCTGCGCGATCATCACCGGGATCACCGCCCGCGTCAGCAGGAAGATGTAGCGCAGGTTGATCTCGAGGATGCGGTCCCAGGACGCCTCGTCCCAATCGGCCAGGGGCCGCCAGCTCGCGTGCCGGTGCATGCCTCCGGCGACGTTGACCAGCACGTCGATGCGCCCGAACGCATCGCGCGTCTCCGCGACGATCGCTGCCACGCCGTCGCTGGAGCGCACGTCGGCGGTGATCGCGACGGCGCGGCCGCCCGCGGCCTCGATCTCGTCGCGGATGGACTTCGCGCTCGCCGCGTCCAGGTCGACCACCGCGACCGGCGCGCCGGCCCGCGCCAGCGTGCGCGAGGTCTCGGCACCGATGCCGCCGCCGCCACCTCCGGCGACGATCGCGACCCTGCCCTGCAGCAGCCCCTCGAGGTTCATCGCCGCCGATCCTACCACCGGTGGGTCACCCGGGCGCACGCCGTCAGTCGGCGTAGCTGGCCAGGATCATGCCGCGCGCGGGCGGGTCGGCGCCGGTCTCGATCGCGCGGTGCCGCGCCCGGATCGGCTCGCGGTACCGGTCGTCGGTGTAGATCCAGAAGCGGCCCTCGACGACCGCCTCCAGCACCAGCTCGGCGACCTCCGCCGGCGCCCGTCCACGGGAGAAGAGCTCCTGCATGGCCGTGCGCAGCGCACGCGCGTGGGGCTCGCCGGGCGCGGGCCCCTCGTTGCGCAGCTCCTTGGGCCGGTTGCGCTCCGACTCGTGGATCCGCGTGGCCACCAGACCCGGGCAGAGGCAGCTGACCCCGACGTTCGAGCCGGCGTCGGCCAGCTCGGCGTGGAGCGTCTCGGCGATCGTCGCCGCGGCGTGCTTCGAGGCGTTGTAAGGGCCGCTGCCCGGATACGAGGTCAGGCCCGCCACCGACGAGGTGATGACCACGTGGCCCTCGTCCTGCGCCTTGAGCTGTGCCAGGAAGACGCGGATGCCGTGGATCACGCCCCAGAGGTTGACGTCGAGCGCCCACTTCCAGTCGGCGACGCTCAGACCCTCCATGGGCCCGCCTCCGCCGCCCACGCCGGCGTTCAGGCAGAGGACGTGTGCGGCGCCGAAGCGCTCGCGCGTCGCCTCGCCCAGGTGGTCCATCTCGGCCGCGCTGCCCACGTCGGTGGGCACCGGCAGCACGTCGGCGCCGAGCGCGGCGACCTCCGCGGCGGCGTCGCGCAGCCGGTCCTCCTCGACGTCCGCGATCACCACGTTCATGCCCTCGCGGGCGAACGCCGCCGCCATCGCCTGGCCCATGCCGCTCGCGCCGCCGGTCACCACCGCGGTCCTGCCCTCGAGCTCTCGCACCTCGACCTCCGCCCGTTGTCGGGCGCAGGATCGCATGCCCGACCGCGCCGGGGTGCTCGGCCCGGCCGTATCGGTATATCCTGCGAGCGGGGGGATCACCGCGCTTGCTGCACTCCGCACGGACCGCGCTGCTGATCGGGCTGCTGCTCGCGCCCGGCCATACGGCTGCCCAGGAGGCGCCGGGGTCGGATGTCGACGTCGCGGCGCTCGAGGCGCGCCGGGGGGAGGTCGCGGCCGAGCTCGAGGCGCTGCGCGAGGCGGGCTCCGGCGCCGAGCTCCGCGGGGCCCTGCAGCGCCTGGAGCGGGCGCTCGCGCAGCTGATCGAGGCCACGCGGCACGGGCAGGAGCTCGCGGTGGAGCTCGAGTCCGCGCGCCCGGCATCGCTGGCCGACGTGCTGCCCGCGGAGGGTCCGCCTTACCCGGTCGCCGCGTACGACGCCGCGCTCTCCGCGGTCAGCGCGGCGGAGCGCGTGCTCGAGCAGTCCGAGGACGCCGCGCGCGTGGCGACGACCTCGCTGGAGACGGCCAGCGCGGAGCTCGAGGAGCTCGAGCGCGAGGCCCGCGCCGCGGGCACGCACGGGCCCGACGCGCCGGTCCGCCTCGAGGTGGCATCCAGGCTGGTGCAGCTGCGCCGGGTACAGCTCGCGAACGCCCGGCGCGCGGTCAGCCTGCAGGAGGTCGACCTCGAGAGGCAGCGCCAGGCCCTCGAGCGGATCGCCGCGGACGTGCGCGCCCGACCCGGCGAGCGCGATGCTGCACTCGAGGCGGTCGACCGCCGCGCCGTCGAGCTGGGCCGCCAGCGCGACCGGCTCGAGCAGCAGCTCGCCGCGGCGCGGCGGCAGCTCGAGCGGGTCGAGGCCGGCGCGGCGGCCGAGGGCGAGCTCGCGGCGCGACGCGCCGAGGTCTCCGGTCTGCGCCGGTCAGTGGCCCTGCTGGCCGGGCGACTGGACCGGCTGGATCGCGCGCGGAAGCGGACCGAGAGCCGCTTCGCGCTCTTCTCGGCCGATCCCCCGGACCGCGCCACCATCGATGCGTGGCGAGAGGAGAGCCGCGCCGTCGTCGCCGCACTGTCGCGCGAGGCGCAGCTCGACCGGGCCGAGCTGGCGGCCCTGTCCCGGGAAGTGGCGAGCACGAGCGGCGCCCCGGGCCCCTGGCGCGAGCAGGAGGTCGCCGCGCACCGGCGCACCCTCGAGAGCTACGCCGGGAACCTCGAGAGTCTCGAGGTCGCGATCGGCGAGGAACGCGCACTGCAGCTCGCTCTGAAGGCACGCCTCGGTCCCCCGGGCCTCACGGAGCAGCTGCGCCGGCTGGGCTCGGCGGTGTCCGACCTCTGGTCGTTCGAGCTCGGGTCGTCGGAGGACCGCTCGGTCACCGTGGGCAAGATCGTCATCGCCCTGCTGACCTTCGTGATCGGGGTATTCCTGGCGGGGGTGGTCACGCGCCTGGCGTTCGCGCGGCTGATGGCGCGCGTCGGCGTCGACGAGGGGGCCGCGCACGCCTACCAGTCCCTCAGCTACTACGTACTGGTCGCGATCGCCTTCCTGATCGCGCTTCGCTTCGTGGACATCCCGCTGACGGCCTTCGCGGTCGTCGGCGGCGCCCTGGCCATCGGCGTGGGCTTCGGCAGCCAGAACGTCGTGAACAACTTCATCAGCGGCGTGATCCTGCTGGCAGAGCGGCCGATCAAGCGCGGCGATCTGGTCGACGTGGACGGGACGTACGGCAACGTCGAGAAGATCGGGCTGCGCAGCACGCGCATCCGGACGGGTGACAACATCCACGTGATCGTTCCGAACGCCGCGTTCCTCGAGAACAAGGTCGTCAACTGGACCCACAACGACGCACAGGTGCGCCTCAGGCTCGGCGTCGGGGTGATCTACGGCTCGCCGACGCGGGACGTCGAGCGGCTGATCCTCCAGGCGCTCCACGAGCACGAGCGGGTGCTGAAGGCGCCCGAGCCGCTGGTGCTCTTCACCGAGTTCGGCGACAACTCGCTGAACTTCGAGGCGCGCTTCTGGGTGCGGGTGCGCAGCATCCTCGACCGCCTCCGGGTCGAGAGCGACCTGCGTTATCGTATCGACGACCTGTTCCGGGAATCGGACCTGGTCATCGCGTTCCCCCAGCGCGACGTGCATCTGGATGCGACGGCTCCGCTGCCCATCCAGCTGGTCGACATGCGCCGGGATCCCGGCGAGGAGGTCTGAGCTGGCCGTGACGTTCAAGAAGCGACTTCCCCCGATCGGGGCCCGCCCGGGTACCCTCGCCATCCCCCCGGACTCGCCTCCGCCGAGGATCCACCTGTTCGACTACCAGGGTGACGTGTGCACCGAGGTGGACGTGCAGGACGTGACGCAGCTGGAGCCCTACGTCGAGTCGACGCGCATCACCTGGGTCGACGTGCAGGGCTTCGGCGACGAGGCGCAGCTGCGGGCCATCGCCGAGCTCTTCGGGCTGCACCCGCTCACGCTGGAGGATCTGACCAACGTCCCGCAGCGAGCCAAGAGCGAGATTCACCCCGACCACCAGCTGATCATCGCGCGCGCGCCCGACCCGCACGCCGAGCAGGTCGAGGTGCCGCAGGTCGCCTTCATCCTGGGGCGGAACTACCTGATCACCTTCCAGGACCGCTACTTCGGCTTCTTCGATCCCGTCCGCGAGCGGATCCGCGAGGGGCTGGGTCCGATCCGCCAGCAGGGCCCGGACTACCTGCTCTACGCGCTGCTCGACATCCTGATCGACTACTACTTCCCGGTGGCGCTGGCGCTCTCGGAGCAGCTCGAGGACCTCGAGGAGTACATCCACGACAATCCCTCGCCCGACGTGCTCGAGGACCTGCAGCGCATCCGACGCGACCTGGTGGTGGTGCGCCGGGTCGGCTGGCCGCAGCGCGAGGCGCTGCGGGCCCTGCTGGTGGAGCCGAGCGCGTTCGTCACCGAGGACGCGATGCCCTACCTGCGCAGCACCGAGCAGCACATGATCCAGCTCATGGAGGCCGTGGACGCGGCACGCGACACGACGTCGGGCCTGATCGATCTGTACATCTCGAACATCGGGCAGAAGACCAACGAGATCATGAAGGTGCTCACGCTGATGGCGAGCATCTTCATCCCGCTGACGTTCATCGCCGGCATCTACGGCATGAACTTCGAGAACATGCCGGAGCTCCAGCAGCCCAACTCCTACTTCTTCGTGCTCACGCTGATGGGGTCCGTGGCCGTCGGCATGGTGGTCTACTTCCGCCACCGGGGCTGGCTCGGCGGGGGCTCTGGCTCGCGCCGCTCGCGCGGGAAGGGCTGACGTCCGCTCAGCCGCCGCTGCGCTCCCGCACGGGCGTCAGCCGCAGCACCGTGCCCGGGCCGTTGGTCACGACCCAGATCGCCCCGTCGGGCCCGCTGGCCACGTCGCGCACGCGCCCGGCACCCTTGAGGATGATCTCCTGGTGCAGCACGCGCTGGTCGTGGATGCGCAGCAGGCGCAGCTCCTCGTACTTGAGCGCACCGACGAGCAGGCGGTCGCGCCAGCGCGCGAACAGGTCGCCGCGGACGAAGTCGATCCCGGAGACCGCGATCGACGGCCTCCAGTAAAGCACCGGCTGCTCCATGCCGGGTGCGTGCGTCCGTGCCGAGACCGGGCTGCCGTCGTAGTTCAGCCCGTAGGTGATCGTGGGCCAGCCGTAGTTGCGCCCGGGGGCCAGCAGGTTGAGCTCGTCGCCGCCCATCGGACCGTGCTCCGCGGCCCAGATGCGCCCCGTGACCGGGTGCACGGCCAGGCCCTGGGCGTTGCGATTGCCCAGCGTGAACAGGGTGGGCAGCGCTCCCTGGTGTCCGAGCAGCGGGTTGTCGGGCGGGATCGAGCCGTCGCGCTCGATGCGGTGCACCTTGCCGTTCGGGCGTGCGGGGTCCTGGGCCTGCTCCGCGCGGCCGCGCTCGCCGATCGAGAAGTACAGCCGGCCCGCGGGATCGAAGACGATGCGGCTGCCGAAGTGGACCGCGGGGCGCCGGCCGACGTAGGTCCCGGGCGGCGCCTCGTACACGACCTGCTCGTCGGTCCAGCGGTCGCCGCGCAGGCGCCCGCGCACCAGGCGCGTCATGGCCGTGCCGGCCCCGCGCCGCAGGTGGCTGTACGCCAGGTAGATCCAGCCCTCGTCGGCGTGCGCGGGATCCACCGCCACGTCGAGCAGGCCCCCCTGTCCCTCGGCGAGCACCTCGGGCGTGCCCTTCACGGCCCCGGGCAGGAGCTCGCCGTCGACGATCCGCCGCAGGCGCCCCGGCCGCTCGGTCACCAGCGCCGTGCGGGCGTCGGGGAAGGCGATCGACCAGGGCAGGTCGAGCCCGCGGGCCACGACCTCCAGGTCGATCTCGTAGTCCAGGGTCTGGATCTGGCGCGGTGGCTCGGGGCGCCGCGCGCCCGCCCGCTTCTCGGCCGCCAGGATGAAGTCGAGCACCTGCTCGATCTGCGCGTCGGAGAGCACCTCGCCGAATGCGGGCATGGCGAAGTCGGCGACGCCGTGGCGGATGTTCCGCGCGATGTGGCTGCGCTGCGAGCCGAACTGCCAGACGGCGTCCACCAGGCTCCGGGCCTGCCCGCCGCGGAGGTCGATGCCGTGACAGCCAGCGCAGTTCTGCTGGTAGATCCTCTCGCCCGGCGACTCCTGCGCCCCCGCGCGCACTCCGAGCAGGGCGAGCACGCAGGCGATCCCGGCCGCGGCGCTGCGCACCCTCACGTCGATTCTCCCATCCCGTCCTCCATCCGCGTGCGCTCCAGGTCGGCGGCCAGCGTTTGCGTGGCCCACAGGAAGTGCACCAGCGCCCAGGCACCGGAGATCGCCAGCACCCAGATCAGCGAGTAGCGTACCGCGGCGTCGCCGTGAGCCGCGAAGACGTGGTCATTGAGCAGCCCCACGGCCGGCGGGCCGCAGGCCAGACCGATCAGATTCGCGATGAACAGCAGCAGCCCCGAGGCCACCGAGCGCATGCGCGGCCTTGCCAGCGTCTGCACGGTGGCGAAGACCGGGCCCTGGTACATGGCGCCGAGGATCAGGCCCGGGAGCAGGAAGGCCAGCGCCACGTTCTTGGCCGGGTGCAGGAAGAACACGATCAGGAAGGGCACCGGTCCCAGCGTGGCCAGCGACGCGACGCGCAGCCACCAGCGCGGATCGCGCCGGCCGAGGCGGTCGGCGAGCAGCCCCGCGATCACCGAGCCGATGACGCCGGCCAGCCCGAGCACCACTCCGTACTTGTTGGCGAGCTCGCTGCCGGTCACGTCGTGGACGCGGCCGAGGAAGGCCGGCGCCCAGCTCGTGAAGGAGTAGCCCCCGAACGCCGTGAGCCCCGCGGCCAGCGCCACGTGCCGGAACGAGCGCAGGCTCCAGAGGTACCGGAAGACGCCGGCAAGGGACGGCAGCTCCTGCGGGCCGGCGCGCGGCGGCTCGCGCACGGTCAGCTGCAGCAGGATCGCGATCGCGATGCCGGGCAGACCGACCACCACGAACGTCATGCGCCAGCCGAGCGACTCCTCGAGGTAGCCGCCGGCGAAGACGCCGAAGAGCACGCCGACGTGGATCCCGATCGCGTAGATCGACAGCGCGGTGGCGCGCCGCTCGACCGGGAAGTAGTCCGCGAGCATGGAGTGTGCCGGCGGCGAGAGGGCGGCCTCGCCGACGCCCACGCCGATGCGCGCCGCGAGCATCTGGCCGAAGCTGGTCACGAGCCCGGACAGCGCCGTCATCAGGCTCCAGAGCGTGAGGCCGATGGCGATGATGTTGCGCCGCACCCAGACGTCGGCGAGGCGTGCGATGGGCAGCCCGAGCGTGGCGTAGAAGAGCGCGAAGGCGGTCCCGGTGAGCACGCCCATCTGCGTGTCGCTCAGCCCCAGATCGCGCTTGATCGGGTCGAGCAGGATCGACGGGATCTGGCGGTCGATGAAGTTGAAGACGTAGGCGACGAAGAGCACGCCGAGCACGTAGTTCGAGTAGCCCGGCGAGAAGCCGCCCCGCTCCTGGCTCGCCGCGCTCACCGGGCGGACGTCGTGTCACCCGTGAACGGGAGCGGGGAAGTCGCCATCGGGAGCTCTCCTGCGCGGGGCCGCGCGCCGGCGCCATCATACGCAGCGCGCGTGCGCGACGGCGTGCGAGACTCCCGGGGGTGGAGACCACACGCGGCGCACCGCAGGGAGTCGAGGCCTGGCTCGGCCTGTCCCGGACCGCGGACGGGGCCTTCGAGCTGCCGCTCGCGCCGCACCTCTGCGGGCCCCGGGGACCGCTGTTCGGAGGTGCGGCCCTGGCCGCGCTGATCTCCGCCGCCGAGCGCGCCTCGGATCGCACCACGGTCTGGGCACACGCAAGCCTCGAGCGCACGGTGGTGGCGCCGGCCGTGCTGCGGATCGAGGTCGAGCCGTGCGGCGGCGGCCGGCGCATCGCGTACCTCGCGGCGAGCGCGAGCGTCGCCGGCACCCCGGTGGCGCGCGCGCTGCTGGCCGCGCGCGACCCGGTCGGAGCGCGCGGCGAGCGGCGGCACTGGGGCCGGCGACCCGACGCGCCGCAGCCCGGGGACTGCCCGGAGCGGCGCTACGCCGACCTCGATCCGGACTCGATCAACGGCGCGCTCGACGTGCGCGTGGCCAGCGATCCCCGGGCCGCGGCGCGCACGGGGCGCTGCCTGCTCTGGGCGCGCGTGCGGCAGCCGCTGCCGGCCTGCCCCGCGGGCCTCGCGCTGCTGGCCGACCACGTTCCGTTCGTGGCCCGCGAGGCGCTCGCACCGGATGCCGCCGCGATCAGCCTCGACGGCGAGCTGCGCGTGCTCGCCGCCCGCGACGTGCTCGCGGCGCTGCCGCCCGGCGAGGCGCTGCTGCTCGACGTGAGGCTCTCGGCGCTCGCCGACGGCCTGGGGCACGGGCGGGTCCGGATCTGGTCGGCCGGCGGCCTGCCGCTCGCGGAGGGGGCGCAGAGCTTCCGCCTGCTGCCGCCGGCCTGAGCGATCGCTACGCCGGTGGTGGCACCAGCTGTGCGAAGCGGCGCGGATACTCGTTGTGCACCCAGAAGTCGAAGGCATCTCCGACGTCGAGCGCGGTCAGGCCCTCGTAGTCCCGGCCGGGGCCGACGCAGCCCAGCGCGCGCCCCCGGGCCAGCGCGGGGAAGGCCAGGTCGAGCACGCGGTCGCGCGGCGTGTAGTACAGCCAGGTGCGCTCGCGGGCGAGGCCCTGCAGGCTCGCGGCGACGTCCTGCTCGCGGCAGGCCGGCGCGCAGAGGTGGATCTCGTGGGGCCGGTGCCGCAGGTCGAGCAGGGCGGTAGCCTCGATCACGTGGCGGCAGCCCAGCGAGTGCGACACCACGCGCACGCGCGCGTGCTGCTCCGACAGCTCGCGCAGCGCGCCCGCCAGCTCCTCCGCGCGCGCCCGCGCCATGCGCGAGGCGCTCAGGTACTGGTAGACGAAGTGGGAGGTGACCAGGGCGGCCTCCTCGGCGAGCATGGCGCCCCACGCGACGCGCACCGTGCGACGCACGCTGCGCACGATCCGGAAGGCGTCCCAGGCGCCCTTGACCGCGCGCAGCGCGATCGCGGAGCGCGGCAGCAGCTTGCCCGCGGGCCAGCGGTAGCCCAGCGCTCGCTCACCCCAGCCGTCGCGCTCCTGGAGAGAGACGTGGGCGTCGAGCCAGTGCCCGAAGCGATCGGGAGCCTCGCCGCGTCCCAGGAAGCCCTTGACGTAGAGCGTGACCTCGGGCGCGTCTCCCGGGGTCGATGCCTCGCGAAGCTCGAGGAGGCCTGTCTTCTTCTGGGATCGAGCTGATGCCGACGGCCGCTCCCCCGCGCGAGGGCTCGTGGGAGTATAGAGAACGGGTCCGGCGCCGAGCGCGAGGCCGGGCAGGGAGGTGAGAGTATGCGATGCGTTCTGAACCAGGGGGCGCCGGCGGCCCGGGCGGTCGGGAGCCCGCGGGCCGGGGCCGTGCGTGTCCTTCTCCCGGTGTCGATGCGGGCGCTGCTGCTCTGCGCGGCTGCCGCTCTGCTCCTGGCGCCGCCGGCCTGCGATGCGCAGGAGATCGAGGCCTCCGACGAGAAGATCGCCACGCGGACCGATGCGGCGACCGACCGGCGCATCGCCGAGCGCCTCTCGGCCACCTTCGAGAGCCTCGAGCCGCTCGCGGCGGTGAAGGTGGAGGTCCGCTCGGGCGTGGTGAGGCTCAGCGGCGAGGTCCCGTCGCTGCCGGATCGCGCGCTGGCCGGGACGCTGGCGAAGCAGGTCGAGGGGGTCGTCGCCGTGCAGAACGACCTGCAGGAGTCGCTGGCGCTGGACTCCCGGCTGGGCGCCGTGGTCGACGATCTCGAGGCGCGGGCCGGTCGCCTGCTGCTGCTGCTGCCGCTGATCGCGGTCTCGATCCTGGTGCTCGCCGCGTTCGTCCTGGCGGCGCGGCTCGTCGGGCGGGCGAAGCGTCCCTTCTCGTGGATGACGGCGAACGTGTTCCTGCGCGACCTCCTGCGCCAGGTCGCCCGCGCCGCGGTCGTCCTGATGGGGGTCCTGCTCGCGCTCGAGATCGTGGGGGCCACGACGCTGGTGGGCGCCGTTCTGGGCACCGCCGGCGTGGTCGGGCTCGCGATCGGCTTCGCGTTCCGCGACCTGGTCGAGAACTACATCGCCAGCGTTCTGCTCAGCCTGCGCCGGCCCTTCTCTCCCAGCGACCACGTCAGGATCGAGGGGCACGAGGGCAAGGTCGTGCGTCTCACCTCGCGCGCGACCCTGCTGCTCGGCTTCGACGGGAATCACATCCGGATCCCCAACGCGACGGTGTTCAAGTCGACGATCGTGAACTTCTCGCGCAAGCCCGAGCGTCGCCTCGACTTCGCAGTGGGGGTGGCGTCGGAGCCCGATCCGGCCAGCGCGCAGCGAGTGGCCGCCGACGCGCTGCGTGGGCTCGACGGGATCCTGACGGACCCGGAGCCGCTGGCGCTCGTCGAGACCCTGGGCGACTCCAACGTCGTCATCCGCGTTCTCGCCTGGATCGACCAGACGCGGTCGGACTGGGGCCGCATGCGCAGCGAGGCGATCCGTCGGGTGAAGCTGGCCTTCGAGGAGGCGGGCCTGGAGATGCCCGAGCCCATCTCGCGCGTTCGCCTCGAGAACACCGGGGCGGTCGCGTCGCGCCCCGGGCCCGCGCTCCCGGCCAGCGAGGCGGGTGCGCCCGTCGGCACCGCGCCCGAGCGACACCTCGATCAGGAAATCCAGGCCGAGCGCGCGGGCGAGGAGCCCGACCTGCTCGCATCCGAAGGTGAGGTCGAGTGAGGCACCCGACCGCGCCCAGCACGGGGCGGGGCGCCGTCGCGGACTCCGCGGAGGAAGTGACGCCTGGAGCCGACGGTCCGATTTGAACGGACGACCTGCTCATTACGAGTGAGCTGCTCTACCCCTGAGCTACGTCGGCCCGGTCGGCGCATGTTAGGCGCACACCCCCGGGGCTGCCACGCCGGGATCCGCGCCGGGGCGAGCGGGTTTCAGCAGCCTGCTAGAGCCCCAGGAACAGCAGCGGTCGCGTGGGCGTGATGGTGATGCTCCGCGCCGGCGTCTGCACGTCGGCGTCGAGCATCCAGCGCTGAGCGGCGGGCAGCTCCAGGTCCAGGCGCGCGGCGCTGTGGTGCTCGAGCCGTGAGCCGGGCAGGGTCGTGCCCAGCGCGGCCGGCGGCAGCTCCAGCGCCAGGCGCGCGGCGTCCACGTCGGTGTGGAGCACGTGGAAGCGGCCCGGCTCGCTCCCGGCCGTGAGGAAGGGCTGGAAGCCCAGACCCACGTCGCGGATCGCCGACGCGCCCAGGAGCGTGAAGCGGCTCGCCGCGACCGCCACGCCGTCGAGGCGCAGCTTCCCCTCGAAGGGCTCGAAGATCTCCCGCGCCAGGGGCCCGCCGACGGCGCCCGAGGCCAGCGTCTGGGCCACCAGCCGCGCGGCGTGGAGGGCCCCCTGCTCGGGCGCGTCGTAATAGGCGTCGAGCCAGCGCGTGGGCGCGCCGAGCCCGAAGATGAAGCCGCAGCGCGCCGGGCTGCCGTCGGCCCGCACGCCGAGCAGCTCGCGCAGGGTCTCGTGGGGCGTGTCGCCATCGAGCAGCGCGTCGACCGTGTCCAGCGGCGTGCCGCGCGCGCCCAGCGCCGTGGCGATCGTGTTCACCGTGCCCCCGCGCGACACCACGATCGCGGGCAGCCCGGTCGCGGCCCAGCCGCTGCGCAGCAGCTGCGTCAGGGTCGTGGTGAGCGTGCCGTCGCCGCCCACCAGCACCAGGCGTCGGGTCCCGGCCTCGCGCAGGCGCTCCAGGGCGGGGCCGATCCCTTCCTCGCTGCCCGTGCGCTCGACGCGCCTGGGCCCGAGCCGCGCCTCGAGCTGCTCCGGTAGCGCCGGATCGCGGCGCACGCAGCCAGCATGCAGGTTGACGATGGCGCCCGGCATTCGGGCCTCCGCAGCAAGAATCCGCCCGGAACACTAAGCGAACGTCGAGGGGTCGGCTAGATTCCGCGCGTGCCGCTCGCCGAACGCAGGCTCTGGATCGATGGCGCGCTGGTCCCCTTCGCGGAGGCCCGCGTCCACCTGCTCGCGCAGTCGGTGCAGCGCGGGACCCTGGTCTTCGACGTCATGTCGGTCCACGAGACAGCGGACGGGCCGTGCATCCTGGGTCTGCGCGAGCACGTCGAACGCTTCTTCGGCTCCGCGGCGCTCAACGAGATGGAGCTGCGCGTGGATCCCGGCGCTGCGCTGGCCGCGATCGGCGAGACGGTGCGGGCCAATCCGGGATGCGACGTGGTCAAGATCAGCGCCTACTACCCCGGTCCCTCGCTCGACCTGCTGCCAGTCGACGCGCAGGCGTCGGTCGCGATCGCGGCGCTGGCGACCGCCGAGATCCATCCAGGTGCGGGAGGCGTGCGGCCGCCGGCGCGCCTGCGGATCTCGGACTCTCCGAAGATGCCTGCCAGCGTGCTCTCGCCCCAGGTCAAGATCGCCGCGAGCTACACCCACGCCGTGATCGCCAAGCGACGGGCCGTGCGCGCGGGCTTCGATGACGTGCTCTTCCTCGACGCGGCGGGCAACGTGGCCGAGTCGTCCACCGCGAGCTTCTTCCTGGTGGTCGACGATGCGATCTGCAGCGGTCCACTCGACACCGTGCTCGCCGGCGTGACGCGTCGCGCCGTGATCGACCTGGCCCGCGACGAGGGGCTCGAGGTGCGCGTGGCCCCGATGCCGGCGAGCTGGCTGGAGCGCGCCACGGAGGCGTTCCTGACCGGGACCGCGACGGAGCTGCGCCCGGTCGCCGCGGTCGGCGAGCGGGCCTTCGAGGCCCCGGGGCCGCTGACCGCCCGGCTGCGCGGCCGCTACGAGCGCATGATCGCCGGCGGCGACCCGCTCTCGTCGCGCTGGCTCCAGCCGCTCCAGGTCGCGTAGCGCGGCCCGCGCGGATTGCGCACCCTGCTGCGCCGTGAGCGAGACCAGCAGCAGGAAGCCGCCGAGCGGCAAGCGCGTGCTCTCCGGCACGCAGCCCTCGGGTGCGATCCACATCGGCAACTGGTTCGGCGCGATCCGCCAGTACATCGCCCTGCAGGAGCAGAACCGCGGCACGTACTTCATCGCGGATCTGCACTCGCTCAACTCGATCCGCGACGCTGCCGAGCGCCGGGCGTTCACGGTCGGTCTGGCCATGGACTACCTGGCGCTCGGACTCGATCCCGCGCGCTCGGTCCTGTACCGGCAGAGCGACCTGATCGAGACCACGGAGCTGGCGTGGATCCTGACCACGCTCACGCCGATGGGCCTGCTCGAGCGCTGCCACTCCTACAAGGACAAGGTCTCGCATGGCCAGAAGCCCGACCAC
Organism: Deltaproteobacteria bacterium; assembly: GCA_029261925.1. Classification (GTDB taxonomy): domain Bacteria; phylum Myxococcota_A; class UBA9160; order SZUA-336; family SZUA-336; genus JAGWBS01. The sequence continues at coordinate 73,903 of JAJDAJ010000052.1, forward strand.
GGCCTGTTCGCCTACCCGGTGCTGATGGCGGCCGACATCCTGATCCACCGCGCCGACGTCGTTCCCGTGGGCGGCGATCAGAAGCAGCACCTCGAGGTCACGCGCGACATCGCCGTGAAGTTCAACGCGACGTACGGCGATGTGCTCGCGCTGCCCGAGCCGTTCATTGTCGACGAGGTCGCGCACGTCCCCGGGACCGATGGACAGAAGATGAGCAAGACGTACGGCAACACCATCGGGGTGTTCACGCCGTCGAAGCAGCTGCGCAAGCAGGTCATGGGGGTCGTGACCGACTCGCTCGGGGTCGACGAGCCGAAGGATCCCGACGCCAGCCACGTGTACCGCCTGTACTGCCTGTTCGCCTCGCCCGACGAGCAGGCCGAGATGGCGCGGCGCTTTCGCGCCGGTGGCCTCGGCTACGGCGACGCCAAGAAGGAGCTGCTCGCCAAGGTGCTCGAGCACTTCGGCCCGGCACGCGAGCGCCGCGAGGAGCTGGCGCGCGATCCCGACGTGGTCGAGGACGTGCTGCGGGACGGCCTGCGCCGCGCGCGGGAGACGGCGGACCCGCTGATGGCGGCCGTGCGCGAGGCCGCGGGAATCGGGCGACCGCGCTGACCGGCGCTCAGAGGTCCAGCGGGTCGATCGGCGAGGGTCCGTCCAGGTCGGGCATCACGGGCGGCGGGCCGGGGGCCGCGCCGGGTGATGCCCCGGGGCGCCGGCCCGTGCCCGGGGGCTCGAGCAGCGCGGGGTCGTAGTAGAAGCGCTCCGCGACGATCTTGCCGCCCTTGAGCTCGTGGACCGCGACCTCGTCGAGCTGGATCGAACGCCCGTCGGTGGTCTCGATCTCCCCCTGCCACTCGATGCAGATGCGCGAGCCGCGGACCCAGGTGTTCCGCGCCTTCCAGCGCTGGTCGCGGACCATCGACTCGAAGGCCGCGAACTTCTGCTCGATCGCCTCGATGCCCTCGGCCACGTCGCCGCTCGCCTCCCGCGAGGTACACGACGGAGCGTAGAGCGCCTGCAGGTCCAGGGTCTCGGGGTGGACCGTCATGCGCACGATCCTTCGTGCGACCTGCTCGGCCGTCAGCGGGGGAGCCGGCTGCTTGGCCGCGGCTGCCGACGCCGGCTTGCGCGCCGCGGCGGCGGGCTTGCGCGCCGGGGCCTTCTTGGCGCGGGCGGGCGCGCCCCCGGCGCGGGTCGCCTTCTTGCGGCCCCCCTTGCGCGCCGGTGCGGTCTTCTTCGTGGTGGCCTTCTTCCGGGTGCTCTTCTTGCGCCCCGCCATCTGGCCCTCCGTTGCCGCCCTCGACACGCAGATGCTACCGCGGTGTGGCCGTCTTGCACAGGTTTTCGTACCTCTGCGGTCGATGGCGGAGCGCGTTCACGAGCTCGTCGTGGTCGGGGCGGGCCGCGCCGGGACCGCTCGCGTGCGGGCGATCGGCACGCACGCCCGGGCCCGGCTCGTCGCCGTGGTGCGGCGCAGTGGCTCGCCGCCGCTCGATGAGGTGCTAGGGGATCCCCGGGTCGACGCGGTGATCGTCTGCACGCCGAACCTGCTTCACGAGGCCGCCGTGGCCGCAGCGCTGGACGCCGGCAAGCACGTCGCGGTGGAGTTCCCGCTGGCGGGCACTGCCCGCGCGGCGCGCTCGCTCCTGGACCGGGCTCGCCGGGCCGGTCGCGTGCTCCACGTGGAGCACATCGAGCTGCTCTCGGCCTCCCAGCAGCACCTGCGCGAGGCCGTGCGCGGGCTCGGCCCGCCCGTCGGCGGGCTGCTCGGCTTTCGCGGCGGGAGCGACGGCTGGATCGGAGAGCCGCGGCTCGCCGGCGGACCGGGCCTGCGCGCCGTGGCGCGCCTGCACCGCGCGGTGGACCTCTTCGGCCCGGCTCGCCTGCGCGAGGCGCGCGTCGAGCCGGGCCAGGGCGGGGCCTACCGGCTCCAGGTCGAGCTGGCCTTCGAGCGAGGCGGCGAGCTCACGCTGGTCGAGGAGCGCGGGCCGGGCCTGGGGCGCGGTACGCACTGGGACGTGGTCTGCGAGGGTGGGGTGGTCGAGCCCCCGCCGCCCTCGAAGCCGTCCGGCCTGTTCGAGCGCGACCTCGAGCACTTCATCTCGCGCATCGAGGGCAGCGCGGGGCCCTACGTCGGCGACGAGCGCATCCTGCACGTGCTCGAGCTCGCCGGCGCGATCGACGCCGCCGCGTGAGTACGGTCGCGCCCGGCCCAGACGCGGCTATCCTGCGCCCGATGTCCGGGGACAGCGCCACAGGCCGGCTGGCACGCGCGCTGCTGTGCGCCGTCCTCTTGCTGGGGTGCGATGCAGGGCGCGAGACCGACGAGGCGGCGTTCCGGGTCGGCCTGCTCACGCCCGGCTCGATCCGCGACGGCGGCTGGAACCAGAGCGCGCACGAGGGTCTGGAGCGGATCCGCGACGCGCTCCAGGCGCGCGTCGCGCACCAGCAGACGCAGACGCCGCAGGACTTCGAGGAGGGCTTCCGGGACTTCGCACGGCGCGGGTACGACCTGATCTTCGGTCACGGCTTCGAGTTCCAGGACGCCGCCGCGAAGGTGGCCACCGAGTTCCCCTCGACCGTGTTCGTGACCACGAGCGGCTCGACGGTTCGCGCCAACCTGGCGCCGATCGTCTTCGAGCTGGAGCAGGCGACCTACGTGCTCGGCTTCGTGGCGGCCCGGGTCTCGCGTCGCTCGCACGTCGGCATGATCGGGGGCGTGCGCGTTCCCTCGGTGGCCAGCACCTTCGACGCGTTCGCGGCGGGCGCGCGCGATGCCCGCCGGCAGGTGCGCGTCTCGACCAGCTACACGGGCAGCTGGACCGACGTGGCGGCGGCGCGCGAGGCCACGCTGGCACAGATCGCCGAGGGCGCCGACGTGCTGATCCACAACGCCAACGAGTCGGCCCGCGGCTTCTTCCAGGCGCTGGGCGGGGACGGGCGCGTCTACGGCTTCGGCACGAATCGAGACCAGAACGACATGGCGCCCGACTCGGTGATCGCCTCGGCGACGATCGACATCCCGCTCGCCATGGAGCTGGTCGCGCGGGATGTGCGGACGGGCCAGTTCTACGCGCGCTCGATCCGCTTCGGCTTCGACAGCGGGGTGATCCGCATCGTGTGGAACGACGCGCTCGAGTCCGTGATCCGCGAGCGCGATCGCCAGGAGATCGACGGGCTCATCCGCGAGATCTCCAGCGGTGGCTTCCAGGTGCCGCGCGGCGACTTCTGAGCCGTGCCCGCGGTCGCCCTGCGCGACGTGTACCGGCGCTTCGGGTCGAGCGTGGCCCTGGCGGGCGCGACCCTGGAGCTGGAACGGGGCGAGGTCCACGCGCTGCTGGGCGAGAACGGCGCCGGCAAGACGACCCTGGTGCGCGTGCTCTACGGCATGCTGCAGCCGGACGCGGGCGCGATCGAGCTCGACGGGGAGCGCGTGCGGGTCCGCAGCCCGCGCCACGCGCTCGCGCTCGGCATCGGGCTGGTGCACCAGCACTTCATGGGCGTGCCGGCGCTGAGCGTGGCGGAGAACCTGGCGCTGGGCGAGCCCGGCGCGCCCTGGCTCGGACGCGACGCGCTGCGGCGCCGGGCGCGCGAGATGCTGGCGCGCCACGGACTCGAGCTGGATCCCGACGCGACCGCCGGGGAGCTGCCGGTCGCGCAGCAGCAGCGCATCGAGATCGTGCGCGCCCTGGAGCGCGGCGCCCGCGTGCTCGTGCTCGACGAGCCCAGCGCCGTGCTGGCGCCGCCCGAGGTCGAGGCGCTGCTCGAGATGCTGGCGCGGCTGCGCGACGCGGGGCACACGGTCGTGCTGATCTCGCACAAGCTCGAGGAGATCGCACGCGTTGCCGACCGCGTGACCGTGCTGCGCGCGGGTCGCAGCGTCGCCAGCCGGCCGGTGGCCGGCGTGACCGCGGCCGAGCTCGGCGCGTGGATGGTGGGCGACGCGCTGCCTCCTCCGGGCGAGCCGCCGGGCGCCGCGGGCGAGGCCGTCGCGCTCGAGCTGCGCGGGCTGCGGGCGCCGGGCCTGGCGGGCGTCGACCTCCGGCTGCGCGCCGGCGAGATCGTCGCGATCGCCGGGATCGACGGCAACGGTCAGGGGCCGCTCGAGCGCGTGCTGGCGGGTGTCGAGCTGCCGGAGTCGGGCGAGATCGAGATCGGTCGGCCGCCGCTGGCGCTGGTCCCGGGCGACCGCCAGCGGGTGGGGCTCGTTCTCGACCTGTCGCCGGGCGAGAACCTGGTGCTCGCCGAGGCCTCCGGGCAGCGCGGCGGTACCGCGTTCCGCCACGGGCTGCTGCGCCCCGACGCGCTTCGCGCCGCGGTGGACGAGGCGACGCGGCGGGTCGGCGTGCGCGGCGCCGGGGCGCCCTCCGCGCGCGCCCTGTCCGGGGGCAACCAGCAGAAGCTCTGCATCGCGCGGGCCCTGCGCGCGGAACCCGGCGTGCTCGTGGCCGTGAATCCCACGCGCGGTCTCGACGTGACGGCCACGGCGGCGGTCCGCGAGGAGCTGCGCGCGCAGGCCCGCGCCGGTACGGCCGTGCTGCTGATCTCGACCGAGCTCGACGAGGTGCTCGAGCTCGGCGATCGAGTCTGCGTGCTCTTCCGCGGCCGGTTGCTGCCCGTCGAGGCCGGGCGCCGCAGCCGCGCGCGCATCGGCGAGCTGATGCTCGGCGGTGCGGACGCCGGCGCGGAGACGCCCGCGTGAGGGCGCTGCTGCAGCCCGTCCTGGCCGTGCTGGGTGCGCTCGCGCTCGCGGCGCTGATCCTCGCCGGGCTCGGGTCGAGCCCGACCGCCGCCCTGGCGGCACTTCTCGACGGCGCGCTGGGGAGCGCGTACGCCGTCGAGAGCACGCTGCTGCGCGCGATCCCGCTGGTGCTCGTCGGGCTCGGGGTCTCGGTCGCGTTCCGCTGCGGGATCTGGAACATCGGTGGCGAGGGCCAGATCCAGGTCGGGGCGCTGGTCGCCACGGCGCTGGCGACGCGCTGGCTCGCCGCGGACGGCGGGGTCGCCGGCGTGCTGGCGCTGCTCCTGGCGGGTGCCGCCTGCGGTGCCGCCTGGGCGGGCATCGCGGCCTGGCTGAAGGTACACAGGAACGTGTCGGAGGTGCTCTCGACCATCCTGCTCAACTTCATCGGGGTGCTCGCGGTCGCCTGGGCGGTGCAGGGACCGCTGCAGGAGGCGGGGGGCGCCTACCCGCAGAGCGACGCCTTTCCCGATGCCCTGCGCCTCGCGCCGCTGCCGGGGCTGCGGCGGCTGCACACCGGCCTGGGCGTGGCGCTGCTGCTCCCCCCGCTGCTCTGGCTGCTGCTGTTCCGCAGCGCCGCCGGGCTGCGCCTGCGCGCGGTGGGCCTGTCGCCCGAGGCCGCGCGCTACGCCGGCATCTCGCCCGAGCGCGAGACGGTGCGCGTGCTGCTGCTCTCCGGAGGTCTGGCAGGCCTGGCCGGCGCCATCGAGGTGGCGGGGGTGACCGGGCGGCTGTTCGAGAACCTGTCGAGCGGCTATGGCTTCACGGCGATCGCGGTCGCGCTCCTGGCGCGCCTGCACCCCGTGGCCGTGGTGCCCGCGGCGCTCTTCTTCGCGGTGCTGGCCACGGGCAGCGGCGCGATGCAGCGCGCCGCCGACGTGCCGCGCGTTGCGGTGCAGATCGTCGAGGCGCTGGTGATCTTCTTCTCGGTCGGCTTCGCGCTGCCGGGGCGGCGGGGCTGATGGATCCCGGCACGATCGCGTTCTTCCTGGCCACCCTGCGGCTCGCCACACCGCTGGTCCTCGCCGCCATGGGCGAGCTGGTCGCGGAGCGCGCGGGCGTGCTCAACATCGGCATCGAGGGCATGCTGCTGGCCGGTGCCTTCGCGGCCTGGGCGGCCGGGAGCGCCAGCGGCTCGCTCTGGCTCGCCTGCGCCGCTGGTGCCGGCGCCGG
>JAJDAJ010000053.1 GCA_029261925.1 Deltaproteobacteria bacterium
GGCACCGGCGCCAGGAAGCGCAGGCCGTCGGAGCCGTAGTTGACCGCGTTGCGGTAGCCGGTGATCTGGAGCGCGCGCTCCTTGCGCGCGAGCCGCGGCAGGATCGCGAGCGTCAGGAAGCCGTGCGCGATCGGGCCGCCGAAGGGGCTCTCCTTCTTCGCGCGCTCGACGTCGACGTGGATCCACTGGTGGTCACCGCTGAGCTCGGCGAACGCCTGGATCACGTCCTGCGTGATCTCGAAAGGGTCGCTCCACTCGCCCCACTCATCGGTCTTCAGGGCGTCGAGAGCGGCCACGTCGTCGAAGCGGATCTCCTGCACGGCCACCCGGTCAGTCCTTGGAGCCGACGGGCCTGTCGGGCCGGAACGGGTACGGCTGCTTGGTCAGGCCGAAGTCCTCGAGCTTGCCGCCGAGAGTGCGCGGGAAGAGCTCGCGGATCGCGTCGACCGACCAGCCGCCGTCGCGGTACATGGTGTCGCCGTAGCGCGGCTGGACCGTGATGCCGACGCGATTGCCACCGACGGCGAGGACCTGCCCGGTGATCCAGGCGGCCTCGTCGCTGCACAGGTACGCGACCATCGGCGAGTTGAGCCGCGGGTCGAGGAAGTTCGAGGGGTCCGGCTTCTGGCCGGGCAGGTTCTCGGTCATGCGCGTGGTGGCCATCGGCGCGACCGCGTTCACGCGGATCCCGTAGCGCGCCAGCTCGCCGGCCCAGGTGTAGGTCATCGCGGCGATCGCGCCCTTGGCGCCGGCGTAGTTGGTCTGGCCGAAGTTGCCCATCTGCGCGCCGGACGTAGTGTTGATGATCACCCCGCCGCCCTGCTCGCGCATTCGCTGCGCGCCGATCTGCCCGCACCAGAACGTGCCCTTGACGTGGATCGTGTAGACCGCCTCGAACTCCTCGTCGGTCATCTTGAGCAGCGAGCGATCGCGCACGATCCCGGCGTTGTTCACGACCGCGTCCACGCGCCCGAACTCCTTGGCGCAGAGGTCGATCAGCGCCTGGCAGCCCTCGCGCGTGCCCACGCTGTCGGAGCTCGCGACCGCGGTGCCGCCCGCGCCCGTGATGGCCTTGACGACCTCCTCGGCGACCTCGGGGTCCACGTCGTTGACCACCACCGCCATGCCGTGGCTGGCCAGCTCCTCGCAGTGCCCGCGCCCGATGCCGCGGCCTCCTCCGGTGACGACTCCCGCCTTACCGTCGAGCAATGCCATCTGCTTCCCCTGTCGAGGCCCCTCGCCGGGGCGGTTGGATCGAGGCGCGCCGCCAGGACCCACGGGGGCCGGGCGAGCGCGCCCACGGCGGGGCCTCCGGGCGTCCCTCACCGAGCGGCTATGATACCCGGGTCTTGCAACGTTTTGTGGAGCCCGCCTTGCCCGAGATCCACGACCTGAACCGGCCGTGCTCACGCAACGCACTGAGCACGCCGATCCCCGGGAAGCTCCGCACCGGGGAGCGACTCTGATGCGGCGACTTCGGCTCGCGCTCCCGCTGCTGGCGGCCCTGCTCGCGGGCATCGCCGCGAGCTCCGGCGCGGCGCCGTCCGGGGCGGCCGACGCCTTCCCGCCGGGCCCGGCGGTCGGCGAGCGGACGCCGGGCTTCGCCCTGGCCGACACGCGCGGCGAGACGCACACGCTCGCGTCGCTGCTGCGGCCCGGTCGCCGGCTGGTGGTGCTCTTCTTCCGCTCGGCCGACTGGTGACCCCACTGCCAGAGGCAGCTGGTCGAGCTGCAGGAACGACGGAGCGATCTCGACGCCGCGGGCATCGACCTGGTGGCGATCAGCTACGACACCTCCGAGGTGCAGCGCCGCTTCGCGCTCAAGCGCGGGATCGACTTCACCCTGCTCTCGGATCCCGGTAGCGCGACCATTGACGCCTGGGGCGTGCGCAACGCGCGAGCCAGCGGGCGAACCGCGGGCATCCCGGTCCCGGGCCTCTTCGTGCTCGACCCCGACGGAGTCGTGCGCGCGAAGCTCTTCGAGCGCGACGTCCGCGAGCGCCCCTCGCCCGACCGGCTGATCGAGGCGGTGCGTGCGCTCGGCGCCGCGCCCGGGGCGGGCGACTAGGCGGACCCGGGGCGACGCGGGGGCGCCGTGCTCGCGCGCACGGCGGATCTCGTCCCGCCCGTCGGTGCGGCCGCGCCGGCCTCCCCGACGGCCTCGCCCAGCCGCATCTCGGCGAGGCGCGCGAAGAGCAGCGTCGACAGCAGGCTCAGGCCGATCATCACCGCGTAGGCATCGCGGATGGCGCGGCGGAAGGCCTCGCCCACCCGGACGCGGAGCGCGTCGGGCAGCGCCGCCAGCGCGTCGGGGCCATCGCGCAGGTCCGCCGGGTCCAGCCCGCCCGACGCGCCCGCTGGCACCAGCTCCGCCAGGTGCAGGCCCAGACGCGCCACCATCAGCGCACCCAGCGCCGCGGTCCCGACCGACTGCCCGATCTGCCGCGAGAAGGCCGCCGTCGCGGTGGCGGCGCCGACGTGCCGGTGGTCGACCGCGTTCTGCAGCGCGATCACCACCACGGGCGTGACCGCGCCCGAGCCGAGCCCCGCCACCAGCGAGTAGGTCATGAAGAGCCACGCCGGGGTGTCGGCGGGCATCCAGCCCAGACCGACCAGGCTCGCGCTGTAAACCAGCAGCCCGCCGACCGGGTACCAGCGGTAGCGACCCGTCGCGGCGATGCGCTGGCCGACCAGCAGGTTGGTCAGGAACAGACCGAGTGGGAGCGGCGCGAGCATCAGGCCGGCGCGGGTCGCGCCCGCGCCCTGCACCACCACCGCGAACAGGGGCACGAAGACCGCGACCGCGAAGTTGGCCAGCCCGAAGACGAGATTCGCCAGGGCGGTGCCGCGCACCAGCGGGTGGCGCAGCATGTACACGGGCAGCACGGGCTCGGCGGCGCGACGCTCCTGCAGCACGAAGAGCGGCAGCAGGGCGAGCGCCGCGGCCACCAGCAGCACACCCGGCGTCGAGAGCCAGGGCCAGGCCTCCCCTCCCAGCGAGACGGCGAGCAGCAGCGCGGCCACCCCGGCCGCCAGCAGCCCGGCACCGGCCAGGTCCAGGCGGTGCTCGACGCGCTGCTGCGGCAGCCGCAGGGCCGAGATCAGCGCGATCGCCAGCAGACCGGTCGGCAGGTTCACGTAGAAGATCCAGCGCCAGCCCGGGCCCTCGACCAGCCAGCCGCTGATCCAGGGCCCGATCAGTGCACTGATCGCCCAGGTGCCGCTGAACAGGGCGAGCGTGCGGCCGCGCCGGCGCGCCGGGACCAGGTCGGCGGCGATCGCGTGGGGCAGCGTGTACAGCGCGCCCGCGGCCAGCCCCTGGAGGGTGCGCCCGATCACCAGCTGGGACATGCTCGACGACAGCCCCGCGACCACCGACGCCGCGACGAAGAGCGCCACCGCCCACTGGAAGACGCTGCGCCGGCCGTACAGATCGCCGAGGCGACCCCAGAGGAGCATCGAGCAGGTCGAGCCGAGCAGGTACGAGGTGAACAGCCACGGGCTCTGCCCCAGGTGACCGAGCTCGCCGGCGATCGTGGCCATGGCCGAGGCGATCACCAGCTGGTCGAGCGCCGCCAGGAAGAGCCCGAGGGCCGCACCGGCGAAGACCAGCGCGCGACGCGCGCCCCCGATCGCCTGCGCCCCGGACACCGAGGGCGTCAGTCCCGGGCGCCGGTCAGCTTCGCGTCGTGCGCCTGGACCTCGCGGAAGGTCATGTCGCGATCGGCGCGCGGCTCGCGCGGCAGGCCGAGCACGCGCTCTCCGATGCCGTTGCGATGCACCTCGACGGTGCCGCCGCCGATCGAGCCCAGCGGGAAGCTGAGCAGGCGCTGCTGCCAGGCGCCGTGCGCGTGGGCGTCCTCGGCGTCGAGCAGCGCCTCGGCGCCGAGCACGCGTGCGCCGAGCTCCATGCGACGGTGCCGGGTGTCCGACCAGAACACCTTCATCACCGAGCCATCCAGGTCCGGACGTCGCCCTGCGAGCGTGGCCTCGGTCATGCGCTCGCCGAAGAGCGCCACCACGCGCTCGTCGATCCAGGCCTCGGCGAGGTCCTGGAGCAGCAGCGGGTCGTCGAGCCGGTCCCGGTCGCGCGCCATGCGCGCGATGTCGGCCACGCCCTCGCCCTGCGGACCGCCGGTGCCGATCATCACCGACTCGTTGGCCAGCGTGGTGCGCGCCACGGTCCAGCCGGAGCCGATCCCGCCCACCACGTCGTCGATGTGGACGCGGACGTCGGTGAAGAAGACCTCATTGAACTGGTGCTCGCGCGAGGCGGTCGGCAGCGGGCGCACGTCCACCCCGGGGTCGTGCATGTCCACGAGCATGAAGCTGATGCCGGCGTGCTTCTTGGCGTCGGGATCGGTGCGCGCCAGCAGGAAGCCCCGGTCGGAGAACTGCGCGCCGGTGGTCCAGACCTTCTGGCCGTTGACCACCAGCTCGTCGCCGTCGCGCTCGGCGCGCGTGGCCAGGCGCGCGAGATCGGAGCCCGCGTCGGGCTCGCTGAAGAGCTGGCACCAGACCACGTCGCCGCGCAGCATCGGCGGGATCACGCGCTCGCGCTGCTCCTCGGTGCCGTGCATCAGCAGCGCCGGACCGAGCAGCGCGATCGAGGCGTACAGGAAGCCCGTGCTCACGTCGAAGCGCGACTCCTCCTCGCGATAGATCAGCTCCTGGACCGCCGTGCCGTCGCGGCCGCCGTAGCGCGAGGGCCAGGTGATCGCCGCGTAGCCGCCCTCGAAGCGCGTGCGCTGCCAGGCGCGGCAGCGCGCCATGTGCTGCTCCTCGGTCTCCAGGCGGTGGGGACGCGAGGGATCGCGGAGCTCGGCGCGAGCGCCGAGCCAGGCGCGCACCTCGGCCCGGAAGGCCGCCTCATCGGGGGTGTCCGGTCGCCGCGGCACTCCGGCTCCTCTCGGTCTCAGGCGGCCCTGGCCGCCACGGCGAGACGACGCGCGAGGCGCTCGCGGTGATGCCGCGCGTCGCCCAGCAGCAGGTCGCTACCGTGCGCGCGCCGGTAGAACAGGTGAGCGTCGTACTCGAAGGTGAAGCCGACGCCCCCGTGGATCTGCACGTTGTCGGTGGTCAGCCTGCGATAGGCGTCGGCGGCCCGGGACTGGGCGGCGGCCGCGAGCAGCGGGAGCTCGGGATCGCCCTCGGCGATCGCCGCCGCGGCGAAGCGCGCCAGCGTCCGCGCGGCCTCGAGCGCGATGTGCATGTCGGCGCAGCGGTGCTTGATCGCCTGAAACGACCCGATCGGCCGGCCGAACTGCACGCGGCTCCGGGCGTAGTCCACGGCGGTCTCCACCACGCGCTCCATGCCGCCGACCATCTCGCAGGCCAGCGCCACGCGCGCCTCGTCGAGCGCGCGCTCGAGCGCGTCCGCGGAGCGACCCGGTGTGCCCAGCGGCTCGGCGCGCACGCCGGCGAGCTCGAGCCGCGCCAGGCGGCGGGTCGGGTCGAGGGTCTGCAGGCGCCGGCGTTCGAGACCGGGCGCGTCGCCATCGAGCAGGAAGAGGCCCAGGCCGTCGCGGCCCGTGCTGCCCTCCAGGCGCGCCACGCAGACGATGCGCGCCGCGACGTGACCGTCGACGACCAGGGTCTTGGTGCCGTCGAGCCGGAAGCCGCTGCCGTCGGGGCGCGCGACCAGCGCCACATCGGCGGGATCCGGTCCCCCACCCGGCTCGCGCAGGGCCAGCGCGGCGGTCTCGCCCGCGGCGATCCCGCCCAGCAGCCCGCTGCGCTGCGCGCCCGTGGCCACGTGCGCGATCGCACCGCCGGCGAGCACCACGCTCGACAGGTAGGGGACGCAGGCCAGGGAACGCCCCAGCTCCGACAGGACCAGCCCGAGCTCGACCGCCCCGAGACCGGCGCCGCCGCAGTCCTCCGGGATCGCGACCGCCTGCAGGCCGAGCTCGCCGGCCATGCGCGACCAGACCGCGGGGTCATGACCGGCCTCGGTCTGCATGAGCCGGCGAACCTCGCTCATCGGCGACTGCTCCTCGAGGAAGCGCCGCACGATCTCGCGCAGGTCCTGCTGCTCGTCGGTCCAGGCGTACCCCATGCCGGCGCGATCTTCGGCGCGGGCCGGCGGCCCTGTCAACCGGGCCGCCAGCCACGCGGATCGCCGGTGCCCTTGACGCTCCCCGCAAGGCGCGGTCTGATGCCGCATGCTCCGACGCCCGCACGCATGCCGCGCCGCGGCAGCGGCTCCGCGCGCCCCACGCTCGAGCGCCGGGCGCTGATACGCGCGTGCGCTACCGCCCGCTCGGCGACACCGGCGTGCGCGTCTCCGAGCTGAGCCTCGGTGCGATGACCTTCGACGCGCGGCGCGGCCCGATCGCGAAGGTCGACGCAGCGCTCGCCGACCGCATGGTCGGCACCGCGCTCGAGCGCGGCGTCAACCTGCTCGACACGGCCGACGTGTACGGCGGCGGCGAGTCGGAGCGCATTCTGGGCCGGGCCCTCGGGGCACGGCGTCACGAGGTGCTGATCGCCACCAAGGTCGGCTTCCCCGCCGGCGGGGATCCCGGCGATCGCGGCCTGTCGCGCGGCCGCGTGACCCGCTGCGCCGAGGAGAGCCTGGAGCGCCTGGGAACCGACTGGATCGACCTGCTGCAGATCCACAAGCACGATCGCGAGACGCCGATCGAGGAGACGGCGCGAGCGCTCGACGATCTCGTGCGCCGCGGCCTGGTCCGCTACGTGGGCTTCTCGAATCTGCTGTCGTGGGAGGCTGCCCGGGCCGTGACGCTGCAGCGCGAGCGCGGCCTGACCCCCTTCGTCAGCGCCCAGATGTACTACTCGCTGCTCGGGCGCGACATCGAGCCCGACTTCGTTCCCATGCTCGAGCAGCTGCGGCTGGCGCTGCTCGTCTACAGCCCGCTGGCGGGCGGCTACCTGACCGGCAAGTACGCAGCGGGAGCCCGCGACGACGCCGGCGCCGAGCGCCGCCGGGACCGCTTCGAGTATCCGCCCGTGGATCCGCTGCGCGGGGCGCCGCTGCTGGAGAGGCTGCGCGAGGTCGCGGAGGCGCACGGCGCCACCCCGGCCCAGATCGCGCTAGCCTGGCTGCTCTCACGCCCCTTCGTGACGTCGATCATCGTGGGCGCAACCAGTATGGATCAGCTGACCCGGAACCTGGACAGCGCTGCCATCGAGCTGGAGCCGGCGGAGCTGCGCCGCCTGGAGGCACCGGGCGAGCCGCACCGACCCTATCCCCCGGCCTTCTACGACACGTTCCCACACGGTTGACACGCGCGGCCATCCCCGGGAGTAGAATGGCATCATGCCGCCCACACGGCCGTACGTCATCGATCCCGAGCCGAGACCCACCGATCGTCGCGAGCTCAAGAAGGCCCGGACCCGCCAGGAGCTGGTCGACGCCGCGGTGGAGCTCTTCACCCGGCAGGGCTTCGACGCCACCACGGTCGAGGACATCGCCGCGGCCGCGAACGTCTCGCCGCGTACCTTCTTCCGCTACTTCGCCAACAAGGAAGAGGTGCTCTTCCACCGGCGGGAGGACGATCTCGCCCACCTCGAGGGCGCCCTGGCGAAGCGGCCGGACGACGAGCCGGTGCTGCACTCGGTGCGCGAGGCCGTGGTCTCGTACGTCAGCCGCTACCAGGAGGATCCGGAGTTCCACCTGCTGCGCTTCCGCCTGATCTCGGAGTCGCGCACGGTCGAGGCGTACGTCTGGCACGTCCACACCGAGTGGATCCAGGTCCTGGCCGAGGGCGTGGCGCGGCGCACCGGCCTGCACCCCGTGCGCGACATCTTCCCGAACCTGCTCGCCGGCGCGGCGACCCAGGCGATCCGTGCCACCTTCGTGACCTGGGCGATCTCGAAGGGCCGGCTCGACATCACGGAGCTGATGCGCGAGGCCTTCGGACTGATGGAGAGCGGCTTCGCGCCGCCGTCGCGCTGAGCAGGAGCGCGAGCAGCAGCACGCCACCGCCCCCGAGCAGGGGCACCCGCCGCTCCGGCACGTAGAGATCCACGTGCGCGGTCGGCAGCAGGCCCTGGACCACGCCGCCACCGGGCACGAGCATGCCCCCGCCGAGCGCCACCGCGGCGACGCCGTGGCGCGGCACGGGCATCGGACCCCGGGAATCCCAGGAGTCGGTCGTCGGATCGTAGACCTCGTGCGCGGCGAAGAGCTGCGGGACCTCGCCGCCCGCCACGTGGATGCGCCCGTCCAGCGCGGCGACGGCCGCGGCGCTGCGCGGCGTGGGCAGCGGCGCGCGCGCGAGCCAGCTGTCGGTCGCGGGGTCGTAGCGCTCGTGCGCGGCGGTGGATGACCCGTCGCGCCCACCGATCACGTGCACGAAGCCCCCCAGCGCGACCGCGTTGAGGTGCTCGCGGGGCGTGGGCAGGGGCGCGCGCGCCTCCCAGCCGCCGGCCTGTGGATCGAGCCTCCACGTGGTGTCGGTCGCGGCCCCGGCGGCGTCCGTGCCCCCGAACAGCCAGATGCGGCCGTCCAGCACGACGGCCCAGGCGGCGCCGCGCGCGGCGGGAAGCGCGGGGCCGGGGCTCCAGCCGGCCGGCCCGTCCGGGTCGTGGCGCCAGACCTCGGAGCGCGCCCGGAAGTCGGCCGAGAAGCCGCCGATGATCCAGACCTCGCCGCCGAGCGCGACCATGGCGTGGTGATCGCGGGGCTCGGGCAGTGGCGGCCCGGGCACCCAGCCCGCGGCTCCAGGCTCCAGGATCTCGACCGAGGCGGTGGCCCGCAGCGGGAAGCCGGCAAGCAGGCCCCCGCTGACCCAGACGCGCCCGTCGAGCAGCGCCGCGCCGGTCTCCTGGCGGGGGATCTCCAGCGCCGGACGCGCGAGCCAGGCACCACCCTCGCCCGCGCGGACCGCGGTCGCCAGCACCAGCCCGCAGACCAGCGCGCTCCAGAACGAGACGCCCGTCATCGCGCCATCGTACACGCCAGGCGTCGCGAAAACCTCGAGCGCTGCACGAGCGATGCTCTCGATGTGCCCGCCAGAACGCTGCTAGACGATCCTGGTGTCGCGGTCGGCCCAGTAGCGATCCTTGATCAGGCGCTTGTACAGCTTGCCGTTCTCGAGGCGCGGCAGCTCGGGATCGAAGTCGATCGAGCGCGGGCACTTGTAGTGCGCGAGGCGTTCGCGAATCCACTCCAGTAGCTCGGCCTCCAGCTCGGGACCGGCAGATCCGGGATCCAGGGGCTGCACCACCGCCTTGACCTCCTCGCCCATCTCCTCGTTGGGCACGCCGAAGACGGCGGCATCCAGCACCTTGGGATGGGTGATCAGCAAATTCTCGCATTCCTGGGGGTAGATGTTGACGCCCCCCGAAATGATCATGAAGGCCCGGCGATCGGTCAGGAACAGGTAGCCCTCCTCGTCGAGGTAGCCGACGTCGCCGAGGGTGGCCCAGCCGCGCTCGTTGTACGTCTGGGAGGTCTTGCCCGGGTCGCCGTGGTAGACGAAGCGCGGGTTGGCCGACTCGAACCAGATGGCGCCGATCTCCCCGGTCGGGAGCTCCCGGCCCTCGTCGTCGAGGATGTGGATCGTGCAGTCCTTGGCCTGACCGACGGAGCCGGGGTGCTGGAGCCATTCCTCGGACTCGATCGACGTGCGGCCCACGTTCTCGGAGCCGGCGTAGTACTCACCGATGATCGGGCCCCACCACTCGATCATCTGGCGCTTGATCTCGACGGGACACGGCGCGGCGGCGTGCTGCACCAGGCGCAGTGACGAGAGGTCGTGGCGGGCACGGACCTCCGGCGGCAGCTTGAGCATCCGCACGAACATGGTCGGCACGAACTGCCCGCTGGTGACCCGGTGGCGCTCGATCGCCGCCAGGCAGGCCTCCGCCTCGAAGCGCTCCATGCAGACCACCGTGCCCCCGTAGCGCTGGACGATCGACGAGGTGACGCTGGGCGCGGCGTGGTACAGCGGCGCCGGCGAGAGATACACCGTCTCCTCGTCGAAGCCCCAGAGATTGGTCGTGCTGTTGGTCAGCGGGTGCGGATCGCCGGGCCGGATCCCCAGGAGCGGGGGCAGGATGCCCTTCGGACGCCCCGTGGTGCCGGAGGAGTACATCATCTGCATGCCCTCGAGCTCGTCGGGCACGGGCTCGGCGGGGTGCTCCGCGAGTGCGTCGGAGTAGCGCTCGTGGCCCGCCGGCAGCGGCGGGGCCCCGGGCGAGTCGCAGACCAGGCGGGTGGTGATGCGCGGCGTCAGCGCGACCATCTCCGCGGCGACCTCGTTGAGGCTGGCCGAGGTCACGATGGCCCGGGCCTCGCAGTCGTCCGCGATGTATGCGGCCTCGTCTGCGGTCAGGTGCCAGTTGATCGGCGTCCAGTACAGCCCCGAGCGGTACGCCGCCCACATCGCGACGAAGAACTCCGGGCGATTCTCGGTGAAGATCGCGATGTGGTCGCCGTGCCCGAGACCGCGCGCGCGCAGCAGCTGCGCCAGGCGGTTCGAGTCCCGGTCGAGCTGACCGTACGTGAGGGTCTCGCCCGAGGCAGCCATCACGACGGCCAGGTGGTCGGGCCGCTTGGCGGCGTGAATCGACGGGTGCATCAGCGATCCTTCGGCTGGCCGAGCACGCGCTCGGCGATGATGTTGCGCTGGATCTGGGACGTGCCGCCCGAGATGGTGAACTGGAGCGACCAGAGCCCGTCGTACAGCAGCTGACCCGCCGGCAGACCGGCGACGTCCTCGCGCGAGAGCCCGGCCCGGCCCAGCAGCCGGATGCCGGCCTCGGCGATGCGCTGGTAGAGCTCGCTGAAGCCGAGCTTGACGGCGGAGCCGACCAGCGAGGGCGCGCCGCTGCGTGCCGACTCCGAGATGACCATCCGCAGCAGGTTCCAGATCGCGTCGGACTCGGCCTCGATGTGCCCGATCTCGCGGCGCACGGCGGGATCATCCCAGGCGGGCGCCCCGCCGCGCATGACGCTGCGCGCCAGCCCGGCCAGGGTGCGCGACTGCCGGCGCAGGTCGATCACCTGGTTGGCGAAGCCGGTGCCGCGCTCGAAGCGCAGGGTCACGTTGGCCACGCGCCAGCCGTCGTTCTCCTCGCCGATCCGGCTGCTCACGGGGACCCGGGCGTCCTCGAAGAACACCTCGCAGAAGTGGCTGTCTCCCATCAGGGTCTTCAGCGGCCGCACCACGACGCCTGGCTGGTCCACGGGGAGGATCAGCCAGGTGATGCCCCGGTGCTTCGGCGCGTCGGGATCGGTGCGAACCAGGAGCTCGGCGTAGTCCGCGATGTGGGCGCGCGTGCTCCAGATCTTCTGGCCGTTCACCACGTACTCGTCGCCGTCGCGGACGGCGCGCGTCTGCAGACCTGCGAGGTCGGAGCCGGCGCCCGGCTCGGAGAAGCACTGCGCCCAGACGTGCTCGCCGCGCAGGATGGCCGGCAGGTGGAAGGCCTTCTGCGCCTCTGTTCCCTCCGCCATCAGCGTGGGGCCGCCGTGCATCTGGCCGATGAAGCCGGCCCCGACGTAGGGCGCACCGGCGCGCTCGGTCTCCTCGTAGTACACCAGCTGCTCGAACGGCGTCGCGCCGCGCCCGCCGTACTCCGCGGGCCAGTGGATGCCCGCATAGCCGGCGTCGAACAGCTTGCGCTGCCAGCCGCAGTCGTAGGCGCGTCGCGCCGGCCAGTCGTCGGCCGCGGGCGGCGGCCCGTGCGCGGGCACCGCATCCTCGAGCCACGCGCGCAGCTCGCGACGGAATGCCTCGTCGCTCTCCGAGTAGCGCAGGTCCATCGGCGGCAGGGTATCCGAACCGCGCAGGCCTGTGGCCCGGAGGTATGCTGCGCCGATGCACCACACCCTGCTCGCCGCCGCCCTGCTCTGCCTGCCCGCTGCGGCGCTCGCGAACGCCTTCGCCGTGCGCATCGACGCGTCCACGCCCCGCGAGCAGCGCGTCGGCGGCAGCGACGCGATCGCCGGGTACGGGGACTGGGCGCTCGGGAACGGGACCCTCTGCGCCGCGATCTCCGACGTGGACCACCAGAGCGGGATGTCGGCGGGAGGCGGCGCGCTGGTGGACCTGGGCCACTGCGGCCAGGACGACGACCAGCTCGCGGTGATCTCCCCGATGCGCAACCTGGGCCGGGCCAGCGTCGGCGTGGACTCGATCCGCGCCGAGCCCGGCGACCCGGTGGCCAGCGTGGTCGTGATCACCACCGAGGGCGGCGTCGAGCTCGAGCGCCGCTTCTCGGTCTCGCGGGCCACGCCTCACGCGCTGCAGATCGTCACACGGGTCTCGCGCGTCGCTGCCGGCGAGCGCCTCTGGGCGCTGGGCGAGATGCTGCTGCACCCCAGCGGCTCGATGGCGCTGTTCACCCGCGGCCTGCGCTGGCCGGACGCGAGCCGCGGCTTCGCGCAGCCCGGCAGCACCGGTGCCCGCTCGGCCTTCGACACCGCGTTCCTGCCGACCGACCTGCACGTGCTGGTCTCCGACCCGGCGATCGATCCCCCGATCGCCTACGGCTGGCACCTGCGCGAGGCGCGCCTGGAGCGGGCCAACGGGTCGACCCGGGCGCTGCCCTTCATGACCACCACGGGCGAGGACTTCAGCCTGTTCGCGGTCCTGCCGCGGCCCTTCTGGCTGGGCAGCGGCGCCTCGATCGGCCTGCTGCAGCTGGCGCAGATGCGCTGGATGGAGCTGCGCGCGGGCGACCGCCTGGTGGTCGAGCGCGACGTGATCATCGGCGCGCGCGGCGACGTCGCCTCGATCACCGACCGGCTCCACGCCGACGCGCCGCGCGTCCGGGGCCGCGTGGACGACCCGCGAGCGCGACTGCACGTCGACGACGGACGGGGACGCGCCTTCACGCAGGTCCGGCCCGACGCCGACGGGGCGTTCGCCTTCCGCGCGCCGCCCGGCCGCTACCTCCTGCGTCTGCGCGCGCCGGGCGCGCGCAGGCGGGAGCGCGAGCTCGAGGTCGGCGACGCGGACCTCGAGCTGGGCACGCTGGCCGTGGGAGCGCCGGCGCGCGTGCGCCTGCCGCGCGGCGCCGCCATGCGCCTGGTCTTCCGCGGCGCCGACGGCACGCCCGACCCGCGCCTGGGCGACGACCTGCTCGGGCGACGCTTCGGCGAGAACGAGGCCGGGTCCGCCCTGCTGGGGCACGACGTGGCGCTGGCGGGACGCCCGGGAGATCCGCACGAGGTCGTGCTGGCACCCGGTCACTACCGCGTGTACGCGACGCGCGGACCCGAGTTCGACGTGCGCAGCACGCGTATCACCGCGGTCGCGGGCGAGACGGTCGCGCTCGAGATCGAGACGCCCCGGCGCGCGCTCGACACGCCCGGCTGGATCGGCGCCGACCTGCACGTGCACAGCGCGATCAGCTTCGACTCCTCGATCCCGGTCGACACGCGTCTGCGCAGCTTCGCGGCCGAGGCCGGCGAGGTGCTCGTCGCCAGCGAGCACAACCGCAGCTTCGACCCGGCGGCCGCGATCGCCGCACTCGGCCTCGGCGACCAGCTCCACGGCATGGCCGGGGTCGAGATCACCAGCACCGGGCGCAGCGCCGCGGCGCCGCGCAGCGCGGGCCACGCGAACGCCTTCCCCCTGGCGCCGGTACCCGGCGCCTTCCGCGACGGTGCGCCGCGCTTCAACGGACAGCGGCTCCGCGAGGCGATCGCCGAGGTACGCGCCCGCGGCGAGGGCACGCTGGTGCAGCTGAACCACCCGCGCTCGGAGCACGGTGGCGGCGGCGACGGCAGCTTCCTCGAGCACCTCTCGATCGGCGCGAGCTACGTGCCCGCGCTGCCCCTGGACCACGAGCCCAACGCGGCGTTGCTGGAGCGCGACGCGCGCAGCGGCCTGCGCGACGTGGACTTCGACGCCGTCGAGCTGCTCAACGGCCCGTCGCTCCCGCGCTACCTGCGCACGCGTGCCGACTGGCTCTCGCTCTGGCTGCAGGGCGAGCCGCGCACCGCGACCGCGAACAGCGACTCGCACCGCCTGGGCACGGTGGTCGCGCTGCCGCGCACCTGGGTGCGCGTGGCCGACGACCGCGTGGCGGCGCTCGACGCCGGCGCCTTCGTGGCGGCGCTGCGCGAGGGCGCCGCGATCGGCAGCACGGGGCCGTTCGTGGATGCGCGCCTCGAGGGCGTGGGGCCCGGCGGCATCTTCCGGGGTCCGCGCGGCACGCTGACGGTGGAGGTGCGGGCGGCGCCCTGGGTCCCGGTCTCGACGCTGCGTGTCTGGAGGAACGCGGAGGTGCTTCTCGAGCGGCCGATCGCCCGGGACCAGCGCGTCGAGCTACCGCTCGAGCTCGAGGCCGACGCGCTGATCTGGATCGAGGTCTTCGGGGCGCCCGGCGAGACCTACGCCGCGATCGCTCCCGGCTTCACGCCCCTGGCCTTCACCAACCCGATCCGCGTCGACGCCGACGGGGACGGCCACTGGACCGCGCCCGGCCTGCCCGAGCCCCCGCCGCCCGCGCTCTCGGCACCGCTGGAGACCGCGCCGATCGCGAACTGAGCGCCGGGCCGCGGGGAGCGAATTTGCACCCGCGTCCCCGGGCCGCCAGGATGCGCGCCCATGGACCTCGCAGAACGACTGCGCGCCGTCCTCGACATCGACCCGGCCGCGGGCGCCGTCGAGTTCGAGGGCCGCTGGCATGGCTGGGGCGAGCTGCGCGCGACCGCCGATGCCCTGGCCACCGCCCTCGACGACGCGGGGCTCGGCCCCGGCACGCCGGTCGGGCTGCTGCTGCGCAACGCCCCGCCGCTGATCGGGGCTCTCCTGGGGCTGCTGACCAGCGACCGCTGCGCGGTGACCCTCAATCCGCACGAGGGCGCCGAGCGGCTCGCGGCGGACCTGCGCGAGCTGGCGCTGCCGGCCCTCGTGGGTGTCGGCCAGGACTGGGAGCGGCCGGAGGTGCGTACGTCGGCAGCCGGCAGTCTCGGACTGTGCCTGACCGGGGACGCGAGCCGCCCGGTCGAGATCGTGAGCGGCCTCGGGAGGCCCGGACCCGGGCCGCACCGCGAGACCATGCCCGGCGTCGCGATCGAGATGCTGACCAGCGGCACGACCGGTCGCCCCAAGCGCGTGCGCCTGTCGTACGCCGCCCTGGCGCACTCGATCGGCGGATCCGCCGCGCACTACGAGCGCGGCAAGGACGGCGCGAGGCCGACGCTGCGCCGCGGCGTGTCGATCGTGAACGCCCCGCTGGTCCACGTGAGCGGGATCTTCCGCACGCTGCTCTCGATCGCCGGCGGCCGTCCGATCGCCCTGCTCGAGCGCTTCCGCGTCGAGCCGTGGCTCGAGCTGATCGGGCGACACCGGCCCGCGACCGTGAGCCTGGTGCCCGCGGCGGTCAAGATGCTGCTCGACGCCGACGTGGACCCGGCGCAGCTCTCGAGCCTCAAGGCCGTCGTGTCGGGTACCGCGCCTCTCCCCCCGGAGCACGGCGAGGCGTTCGAGAAGAGATACGGCATCCCCGTGCTCACGACCTACGGGGCGACCGAGTTCGCCGGCGGCGTGGCCGGCTGGTCGCTCGCCGACTGGCGGGAGTGGGGCGAGCGCAAGCGCGGCAGCGTGGGGCGCGCGCATCCCGGCTGCGAGCTGCGCGTGGTCGATCCCGACTCGGGCGAGCCCCGCCCCGCCGGCGAGGAGGGCCTGCTCGAGGTCCGCTCGGCGCAGCTCGGGCCCGGCAGCGAGTGGACGCGCACGACCGACGTGGCCGCGCTCGACGGCGACGGCTTCCTGTGGATCCGGGGGCGCGCCGACAGCGCGATCATCCGCGGCGGCTTCAAGGTCCTGCCGCCGGAGGTCGCGGGGGTGCTCGAGCAGCACCCCGCGGTGCGCGAGGCCGCCGTGATCGGGCTGCCCGACGAGCGCCTGGGCCAGGTCCCGGTCGCCGCGGTCGAGCTGGTCGAGGGCGCCGCCGTGAACGCCGGAGAGCTCCAGGCCTTCGCCCGCGAGCGCCTCGCGGCCTACCAGGTCCCCGCCCGGATCCGGGTGGTCGAGCGCCTGCCGCGGACCCCGTCGCTCAAGGTGAGCCAGCCCGGGATCCGGCAGCTCTTCGAGGCCGGGCAGGCGGGCCGGCCCGACCGCGAGGGCGCCTAGGGGATCCCCGGGTTCGCCTTCCCTTCTCCCGGGGCCGGGCGCGAATTTTGTCGATGCCCCCCTCATTTAGGGCGTTACTTTTCGCCCCGCGCCCGGTTAGACTGCCACCTGTCTGCTACCGCTCGATCTTGGAGGTTCCTCCCCGTGAAGATGTCGATCCGTGTTTCGCTGCTGGGTGCCGGTCTCGCACTGCTGCTCGCGACCCCCGCACTCGCCAAGAATCAGCCGCTCGACTACGACTGGGGCGAGGACGACGTCAAGGCCGGCTCCGTCGACCACGACTGGGGCAACTTCGATCTCGACGGCGAGGGCATGCGCTTCGGCGGCAAGGGCCTCCCCGGGTACTACGGTGACGGCAAGTTCGACTTCGAGCCCGGCGACTTCTTCTCCGACGACCCCAAGGGCGACAAGCACCAGCTGATCCGCCGGCAGCTCGTCATCGTGCAGCAGCTGCTCCGCGAGCTCCGCGCCCTGCGCCTGCTGCTGCACAAGCTCAAGGACGGCAAGCCGGCCAAGGGCGGTGACGACGGCGGCGGCGACGTGCCGGAGCCGGGCACCGGTCTGCTGATCGCGCTGGCGATCGGCGGCGGATACGCCCTGCGCAGGCGTCGCGCCTAGCAGGCTCGCTCGGGCGAGCGCTCAGCCGCCGAGGCGGATCCGCGCGTTGTCCCAGGTGAGCATCCGGCCCTCGGGCTCGATGCGGAGCACCGCCCGGCTGCTGTAGTGGCTGCGGGTGGCGTCGGGCATGGCGCTGCTCTGCGTGCGGAACGCGGCGTACTTGCGGTCGAGCTCGGCCTGTACGCGCTCGATCTCGCCGGCGTCGTCGAGGATGCGGGCGCGCCCGCTCACGTGCACCGCCTTGAGATCCTTCCAGGCCAGGCCCGACTCGACCAGGAAGGCGACGCGCTCGTCGTGGCGCACGCGCTGGAACTTCTTCGTCTGCGCCGGCCCCCCGAGGTAGATGCGGCGATCCAGGGCGACGTACCACACCGGCAGCGTCACCGGCCGGCCGTCGCGCCGCAGGCTGGTGAAGATGCCCGTGTGGCCCTCCTCCAGGAACGACCAGGCCTCGTCCTCGCTCAGCCGGATGCTCATCCTGCCACCGCACCCAGCTCGCGGAGCTTGGCGATCTCCGCGCCGGAGAGGCCGACCTCGAGCAGCACCTCCTCGGTGTGCTCGCCGATCGCCGGCGCGGGCCGGCGCACGGCAACGGGCTCGTCGTCGAACTGCACCGGCGTGGCCGGCAGGCGCGCGCCGGCGATGGTCGGGTGCTCGGGCATGTAGCCGTTGGCGAGCACCTGCGGGTCCTGCAGGACCTCCTCGGGAGTCGCGAACTTCGAGAAGACGCAGCCCTCGGCGGCGAGGCGCTGCTCCCAGTGGGCCAGCTGCTTCGAGCCGAAGACCTGCTGGAAGTGCGCGCGCAGCTCGGCCCCGTTCTCGATGCGCTTCGCCGGGGTGTCGTAGCGGGGGTCGTCGATCAGCACCGCCCGGTCCAGCGCGCGACACATGCCCGGCCAGTACTGCTCGTCGTTGAGCATGACCAGCATCAGGAAGCGGCCGTCCGACGTCGGGTAGGTACCCACCAGCGGGCTCGACGCGCGCTCCTTCGACTTGGGAGGGTGATGGCCGACGAAGGACGTGTAGGCGAGGTCCGGACCCAGCGCCCAGACCCCACTGGCCAGCAGCGAGAGGTCCACCTTCACGCCCTCCCCCCCGCGCAGCGCCTTGACCAGCGCGGCCGCGATGCCCCCGGCCAGCAGCGCTCCCGAGGGATGATCGCCCAGTGCGGGCCGCTGCATGGTCACGCTGTCGGATCCCTCGGGCGTGAGCATGTGGGCGAGCCCGGCGCGCGCCCAGTACGACACGCCGTCGAACCCTCCGGCCTCCGCGTCGGGGCCGCGCTGCCCCTGCCCGTGGCCGCGCGCGTAGACGATGCGCGGGTTGACGCGGAACACGTCCTCGGGCTCGAGGTGCAGCTTGCGCAGCACCTTGGGCAGCTGGTTGGTGATGAACACGTCCGAGCGTGCGATCAGCCGGTCGAGCAGAGCACGCCCCTCCGCGGTCTTCAGATCGATCGCGATGCCGCGCTTGTTCCGGTTGGTGATCTCGACGGGGTAGTTGAACTCTCCCGCGGAGTCGATCAGCCCCTGGCGCGCGATCTGGCGCAGCGCGTCGCCCTCGGGCCTCTCGACCTTGATCACGTCAGCACCCCAGTCGGCCAGGGTCGCCGCGCATGCGGGCACGAAGCCCTGCTCGGCCACCTCGACCACCTTGATGCCATCGAGCGGTATTCCGGGCATCGCGATCTCCTCAGTACTCGATGCCGTAGACCCGCGCCGCGTTCTCGCAGGTGATCTTGCGCAGCACCTCGGGGCCGTGCTGCGAGAGCGGCGACTCGGCCACGGCCTTGCGCGAGTGGGGGAAGGTGCTGTCGCCGTGCGGGTAGTCCGAGGCCCACATGACGTTGTCGAAGCCGATGCGCGGGATCATCTCGACGCCGACCTGCTCGTCCTCGTAGGTGGTGTAGATCTGGCGCGCGAAGATCTCGCTGGGCAGCATCGAGAGCTTGTGGTCCTCTGTGATCTTCGGGCCATACTTGTGCAGCTCGTGGTCCATGCGCTCCACCACGTAGGGGATCCAGCCGAGCCCGGCCTCGCCCATCACGAACTTCACGCCCGGGCGCTGCTCCAGGATCCCGGAGAAGACGATGCCCGAGAGCGTCTCGTCGAGCTGCATCGGCACCACCGCGACGAACGCGGGCGAGCGCCACGAGCCCGGCCTCATCTTCAGGCTGTGCGTGCCGCCGCTGAGGTGCACGTGGATCGGCAGTCCCGCCTCCTCGGCGGCGTCCCAGAACGGCCGCCAGCTGTCCTCGAAGATCGGATCGCCGCGACCGATGGTGTCGCTGACGATCGCGCCCTTGTGGCCCAGCTTCGCGCAGCGCAGCAGCTCTTCGCGTGCGACGGCCGGGTCGTAGGAGGGAAGGTCAGGCAGCAGCACCAGCCGGTTGGGGGCCGCGCGCTGGAACTCCGCGGCCCAGTCGTTGTAGGCCTTGGCGCACTCGGCGTGCAGCTCGGCGTCGTTGAGCTGAAGCTGGGTCGTCGTGGGGCCGTAGATCACGTGCGCGAGCACGCCGTCCTCGTCCATGTCCTCCAGGCGCGCCTCGGGCTGGCCGGGCCGCAGGCCGTGCTGGCGCGTCTCGATCAGCCCGCCGGGCTTGCGTCCGCTGGGCGTCAGCTTGTGCCCGTCCACGATCCACCAGGGGCCGTCGTCGGTCTGCTCTACCCGCGGACCCCGGTCACGCCAGCGCTTCGGCAGACGCTCCTCCCACACGCCGGGGGGCATGGCGTGGATGTCCATGTGATCGTCGGCAGAGATCAGCTTCTGGTCGTCGGGCAGGGACATGGGCTCTCCTCGGCGCCGTCGCGACTCGCGCCGGACGGCCACCTCGCTGGTGACGGGCCGCTCGATCCGGGAGTCATCGAATCCGAGCCGCCCGCCTGGAATTTCGGGGTCGTGCTCTCCGGCGTTCAGCGAGCCTTCCGGACCCGCCGCCCGGGCCACTGACGCGAACCCTCGAGCACACGCCGATTCTACTGGAAGAGAAGGCCGTTTCGGGCTTGACCTGGACCCTTACTGGCGAGTAAGTAATAGACCTCCCCGCGTCCAAGGAGGTCCCCTGCCCTCTCCCCAGCCCCCCAGCCAGCGCAGGCCCGGCGGAGCCCGTCGCGGCGGCGGCGAGCGCACCCGCCAGAGCATCCTCGCGGCGGCGGAGAGCCACTTCGCCGGGCGCGGCTTCGACGCCGCCCGGCTCGAGGACATCGCGAGCGACGTGGGCGTGCGCCGGGCCGCGATCTTCTATCACTTCGCCGACAAGCGCGCGCTGTACGAGGCGGTGCTGCGCGCGGCCTTCGGCGCCTTCGAGCCGGAGCTGCCGGCCGTGGGCCCGGCCGGCGAGCGCCTGGAGGCGGCGATCGGCGCCTGGGTCGACTTCGTGGGGCGACGGCCAACGGTGGCGCGGCTGATCCTGCGCGAGGCGGCCGACGCACGTCCGGGGCAGCAGTCCGGCCTCGCCCCCATCGCCGGCCCGCTGGTCGGCTGGTTCCGCGAGCTGGTCGCCCAGGGCGTGCGCAGCGGCGAGCTCGACGGCACGGCCGACCCCGAGCAGTTCATCAGCCTCATGGGCGCGGCAACGGTCTTCCACACCGCCGCCATGCCCTCGCTGACGCCGGGCGCCTCGCTCGACCCGCCGACGCGCCAGGCCCTCGAGCTCCACAAGGCCGCCATGCTCCGCGTGGCGCACATGGTGCTGGGGATCCGCGACCCGGCGCCGGGCGTCGCGCGAGCCGCGCACCGGGCCTGAGGCCGGCAGGCGGGCGCACCGGGAATCCGCAGAAACATGGCGCGGCGGTCCGCGGACCTGCCGCGCCACTGATAGAATCGGGCCCCGCCCGGAAGGAGAGCGCCATGCGCATGGAAGACATGATCCTGGTCAGCGTCGACGACCACGTCTGCGAGCCGCCCGACATGTGGGAGGGCCGCGTCCCCGCCAAGTGGAAGGACCGCGCGCCGAAGCTCGTCCACAAGGAAGACGACACGGACGTCTGGGTCTTCGAGGGCAACGAGATCAAGAACGTGGGCCTCAACGCCGTCGCCGGCCGGCCGCCCGAGGAGTACGGGATGGAGCCCACGGCGCTGCACCAGCTGCGCAAGGGCTGCTACGACCTCGAGGCGCGCATCGACGACATGAACGTGAACGGCGTGCTCGGCTCGCTCTGCTTCCCGTCGGTGCCGGGCTTCGTCGGCGAGCTCTTCGCCCGCCAGGTCAAGGAGCACGGCGAGAAGGAGCTCGCCGAGGCCATGGTCCGCGCCTACAACGACTGGCACATCGACGGCTGGTGCGGCGGCGCTCCGGGCCGCTTCATCCCGCTCGCGATTCCCACGATGTGGGACCCCGAGCTGATGGCCGACGAGGTACGCCGCGTGGCGCGCAAGGGCTGTCACGCGATCACCTTCCCCGACACGCCCGGCGGGCTGGGCTACCCCAGCCTGCACAGCGACCACTGGGATCCGTTCTGGAAGGCCTGCGCCGACGAGGGCACGGTGGTGTGCATCCACATCGGCTCGGGTACCGGGATGAACCTGCAGGACCCGGGGGCGCCGGTCGAGATCATGATCTCGTCCACGCCGATCAGCCTGTTCGGCTGCGCGACGGAGCTGGTCTTCAGCGATGCACTCCAGAAGTTCCCCGACCTGCGCATCGCCCTGTCCGAGGGAGGGACGGGCTGGGTCCCGTACTTCCTGGAGCGGATGGACTACGTCCACGAGCACCATCACCGCTGGACGCACCACACCTTCCCGGGCGGCAAGAAGCCGAGCGACGTCTTCCGCGAGCACATCTTCACCTGCTTTATCGACGACGCCGTCGGCATCCAGACGCGCGATCTGATCGGGGTCGAGAACATCACCTGGGAGTGCGACTACCCGCACTCCGACACCACCTGGCCCCGGGCGCCCGAGGTCCTCTGGGAGTCGCTGAAGGGCGTTTCCGACGAGGACATCGACAGGATCACGCACCTCAACGCGATGCGGGAGTTCAGCTACGACCCCTTCGCGCACCTCCCGCGCGAGCAGGCGACGGTCGCCGCCCTGCGCGCGAGGGCCAAGCACGTCGACCTGAGCCCCAAGGCCGGCGGCGGCGGCAAGACGCCCTCGGACTACGAGCGCGGCTACGCGACCATCGGCGACATCATGCGTCAGATGTCGGGCGCGATCTCGACGGCCTTCGACGAGAAGGACGCACGGTGAGAAACCTGTTCAGCTACGAGGGCAAGCGCTGCCTGTTCGCGGGCTGCTTCTCGGGAATGGGCGAGGCCGCCGCGCGGATCGTCCGCGAGCTGGGAGGCAGCGTGGTCGCGGCCGACATCCGCAAGCCTTCGGGCTTCGACTACGAGAGCTACCACGAGATCGACCTGCGCGACGCCGCGGCGATCGAGCAGCTCGTGTCGGAGACCGCGGCGAGCGGCCCGATCGATCGCGTGTTCTACTGCGCCGGGCTGCCCGGCACCCGGCCCAAGGTCGACGTCATGCTGGTCAACTTCATCGGCCTGCGGCATCTGATCGAGCACGCGGTGCCCCACATGCAGCCCGGCGGCGCGGCGGTCAGCATCTCGTCGGGCGCGGGCATGGGCTACATGGGCATGCAGGAGAAGGTCGGCGCGCTGCTCGAGCTCGACGACCCCGCCGCCGCGCGGGACTGGGTGGTCAAGCACCAGGACGAGGAATGGCTGGAGGCCTACTCGTTCTCGAAGATGTGCACGATCACCTGGACGATCCGGCGAGCCGCCACGCTCACGCCGGAGACGGGCGTGCGCCTCAACTGCACGAGTCCCGGACCGACCGACACGCCGATGATGCCCTCGTTCGTCGAGCAGTCGGGCCAGGCCTTCTTCGACGCCTATCCCAAGCCGATCGACAACCGGAACTCCACGTCGGAGGAGCAGGGCTGGCCGCTGGTCTTCCTGAACAGCGACGCCGCGAGCTACGTGTCGGGCGAGAACCTGTACACCGACGGCGGCGCCTGCAACGGCATGATGCTGGGGGCGATCCAGCTCGACCTGAGCTCCCTGGGCCGCTGAGACCGCCGCGCCGGCCGCCGGGCCGGCGCGGTTCTCCGGTACGGCTCGCCCGGCTCAGGCGATCGCGCCGCGCTCGGCCTCCCAGGCCTCGCGGTAGACCGTCTTCGAGCGCGTGCTCAGGTCCACGTCGCGGGCACGGGCGCGCAGCGCGCCGACGCTGGCCTGATCCCGCGCCACGTGCGCGAAGGGATCGAAGCGCAGCCAGCGCAGCGCGTTGCCGTGACAGATCTTCTCGATCTCGGTGTCGCTGCAGCGCGCCAGCTCGAAGTGCTCCCAGAGCTCCTCGGGGGAGCCCGGGAAGGTGCAGTCGGAGTGCGGGTAGTCGACCTCGTAGGCGATGTTGTCGATCCCGATGCGATCGCGCAGCAACAGCCCCGACGGATCACAGATGAAACACGCGAGAAAATGATCCCGGAACACTTCCGTGGGCGTGCGGCCTCCGAGGTCCGCACCGGTCCACTTCTGCTTCGAGTAGTGGCGCTCCATGCGGTCCAGGAAGCCCGGAATCCAGGACGTGCCACCCTCGGACAGGGCGATCTTGAGATCGCGGAAACGGTTGAAGACGCCGCTCCACAGGAAGTTCGCCGTGGTGGGCAGGGCGTTCCAGGTGGGCATGGTGAGCATGACGTCCATCGGTGTGTCGGGATGGCCGACCAGACCGCCGGCGCCGGAGGCGATGTGGATCGCCACGACCACGCCCTCGTCGACGCAGGCCGCGAAGAAGGGGTCCCAGTCGCCGTTGTGGTAGCTCGCGAAACCGGCGCCCACGGGATCTTCGGAGAACGTGATGGCGGTGCAGCCCTTGCGCGCGACACGGCGGACTTCCGCGGCGGCGAAGTCCGGATCCCACAGCGGAGAGACCGGCAGCGGGATGAAG
>JAJDAJ010000054.1 GCA_029261925.1 Deltaproteobacteria bacterium
GGCCTCGCGCTCGCCGGCCAGGCGCTCCGGTGCTCGCGCATCGCCGGGCGGCGCCCCGCCGCCCTGCACGTACACGGCCGGTCGCAGCAGCTCGATCGCCCGCGCCGCCGAGCCGCCCGGGTCGATCGCCACGTGGTCCACGCAGTCCAGCGCGGCCAGCGTGCGCGCGCGCAGGGCCGCGTCGAAGACCGCCGAGCCCCTGCCGCGCGCCGCGTGGGCATCGCCGACCACGGTCACGACCAGGCGATCGCCGAGCTCGGCCGCCAGCTCCAGGCCCCGGATCTGCCCCGGGCTGAGCAGGTCGAACACGCCGTGGGCGTGGACGACCTGCTCGCCGGCGTCGCGGAGCTTGGCGAGCTGCTCCGCGAGCGCCTCGAGCGAGAGGATCTTGGTCCCGACGTCAGTCATCGCCCAGGTAGGCGAACCAGTCGCGCGTGGCGTCCTCGATGCCCTGCGGGCTCCACACGGGGGCGTCGCGCCAGTCCCCGATGTGCTCGAGCATGATCCCGACGCCCTCGTCGAAGGGCACCCGGGCTTCCCAGCCCAGCAGCCTGCCGATGCGCGAGACGTCCGCGCAGGTGCAGTCGGGCTCGCCCGGGCGGCGGGGGATGTGCACCCCCTCACCGCCGAGCAGCTCGACCAGGCGGTTCACGCTCTGCGGCCGGCCCGTGCCCACGTTGAGCACCTCGCCGCTGAGCTCCGAGTCCGCCGCCCGCGCCATGGCGTCGACGACATCGGTCACGAAGGTGAAGTCGCGCGTCTGCGTGCCGTCGCCGACCACGGTGAACGGCTCGCCTGCGAGCTTCTGCGCCAGGAACACGCCGAAGACCGCGCCGTAGGTGCCCGAGGTCCGGGAGCGCGGACCGTACACGTTGAACAGCCGCAGGGAGACCGCCGGCAGGCCGTAGATCTCCGACCAGCCCAGCACGTACTCCTCGCCCAGGCGCTTGGTGAGCGCGTAGGGATACTGGGGCCGCACCGGTGCGTCCTCGGGCGTGGGGAAGGTGTCGGGCAGTCCGTAGCACGACGACGATGCGGCGTAGACCAGCCGGCCGACCCCTGCGGCGCGCGACGCCTCGAGCACCGAGATCGTGCCCTGCACGTTGGCGCGGTGGTACTCCAGCGGTCGCTCGATCGAGGGCACGATGTCGGCGAGGGCCGCCAGGTGGAAGACCCGGTCCCCGGCCCCGAAGTGCCCCGCGATCGCGGCCGTGTCGGCGACGTCGGCCTGGACGATCTCCAGGTCGTTCTTCTCCCAGAGGTGCGCCAGGTTCTGCAGGCGACCGGTGGAGCAGTCGTCGATCACCAGCACCTCGTGGCCGTCGCCCAGCAGGCGCTCGGTCAGGTGCGAGCCGATGAAGCCGGCACCCCCCGTGACGATGCAGCGAGACATCAGTGACCTCCTACGTGAAAGCTGCGGATCCCCTCGACCACCTGCTCGAGGTCCGCGCGCGTCAGTCCCGGCCACACCGGCAGGCTGACGATGCGCGCGGCCTGCGCCTCCGCCACCGGGAAGTCGCCCTTGGCGTAGCCGAGGCCGGACGCCGCGGGCTGCAGGTGGATCGGCACCGGGTAGTGCACGCGCGTCTCGATGCCGCGCTCGTCGAGGTGCGCGCGCAGCGCATCGCGGCGCCCGGACTGGATCACGAACGTGTGGTACACGCAGTGCAGCCCCGCCGGCTCATCGGGCACCTGCACCACGTCGACCAGGGCCTCGCGGTAGAAGCGCGCGTTCCAGCGCCGCGCCGCGGTCCAGGCCTCGAGCCGCTCGAGCTTCACTTCGAGCAGCGCCGCCTGCAGTGCATCGAGCCGCGAGTTGAGGCTCCAGAACTCGGCCTCATCGCGCGAGCGCAGGCCGTGATTGCGCGCGCGGCGCAGCCAGTCGGCGAGGCGTGCGTCATCCGTCACGACGATGCCGGCGTCGCCGGCCGCTCCCAGGTTCTTCAGCGGGTGCAGGCTGAAGCAGCCGAGGCGGCCGAAGCTGCCGACGGGTCGGTCCCCGAGGCGCGCGCCCACCGCCTGGGCAGCGTCCTCGATCAGCTCGAGACCGTGGTGCCGCGCCAGATCGCCCAGGGCGTCGAGGCGCGCGGGCCTGCCGGTCAGGTGCACGGCCAGGATCGCGCGGGTGCGCTCGCCGATGGCCGCCTCGACGCACGCGGGATCCAGGTTGAAGTCGTCGCCCACGTCCGCGAGCACCGGGCGCGCGCCGCAGAGCGCGATGGCCGAGGCGCTGGCCAGGAAGGAGTTGGGCGCGGTGATCACCTCGTCCCCCGGACCGATGCCGAGCGCGCGCAGCGCCAGCACCAGCGCGTCGGTGCCGCTGCCCACGCCGATCCCGTGGGCCACCCCGCAGAGCCCGGCGAAGCGAGCCTCGAAGCGCTCGACGCGCTCGCCCCCGATGAAGCCGCCGTCGGCGAGCACGTCGGCCGCGGCCGCCAGCAGGGCGTCGCGCAGCCCGGGCTCGCGGACGCCGAGCTGCACGTAGGGCACGCCGCTCATCGCAGGTCGACCTCCTGGAGGCGCTTGACGTTGAAGTAGCGAGACGCCTCCAGGGAGCCGGGCAGCCGCCCGTCCAGCAGCGCAGCCTCGAGCTCGCGCACGGCGTCGGCGATCCCGCGCCGCGCGCGGAAGTCGAGCTCGCGGGCCAGCCGCTCCGACGAGATGTGGTACGAGCGGGGGTCGTCGGTCGGGACGCGCCGCACGTCGACATCCCGGCGCGAGACCGTGGCGCGCACGATCTCCGCCAGCTCGTCGACCGTGTGGTTCGGCCCGCCGGCGTTGTACACGCCGCCGTCGATGCGCTCCGCGGGCAGCTCCACCAGCCGCGCGTACAGGTCCGCCATGTCGTCGATGTGGATGTTGGGGCGCATCTGCGCGCCCCCGAAGACCTGGATCTGGCCGGTCGACACGGCGTGGTTGGTCAGGATGTTCACCACGACGTCGAGCCTCTGGCGTGGCGCGTAGCCGCAGACCGTCGCCGGCCGCACGATCACCGAGGCGAGCCCGGGATGCCGCAGATCGTGCAGGACCTCCTCGCAGAGCGCCTTGTACTTCGAGTAATCGGTGAGGGGCTCGAGCGAGTCCTCCTCGCTGACGTCGGAATGCGGCTTGACGCCGTAGACGCTCGAGGACGAGGCGTAGATGAAGCGCCCTGCCCCCGTATCCACGGCGGCCCGGACCAGCGGCTCGAACGCGTCGTAGTTGATCGACCGACCCAGGTCCGGGTCGAGCTCGAAGCTCGGGTCGTTGGAGATGCAGGCCAGGTGGATCACGCAGCTGCAGTCCGCGACCGCCTTGGTCACCAGCCCGGTGTCGCGCAGGTCCCCGCGGATCTGCTCGAGCCGCGGGTGCGGCTGGAGCACGTCGTCGCCAAAGAGATACAGGTCCAGCACGCGGACGCGGTGTCCCAGCGCGAGCAGCCGCGGCACCAGCACGCTGCCCACGTACCCGGCACCGCCGGTGACGAGAATGGTCTCCAAGGGGCCTCCCTGACGCAGCGGGCCGCGCGGCGCACGGCCGACGTCCCGGCATCTGCGGTGGCTTATCGACGTGCGCCGGCACCATCTTTCGGCGTCGAGGCCCCGGGATGGGGCGGCGTTCTGCTCGCGCCTAGAAGCTCACCCCGAGCGGCCGGCGCAGGACCAGCCCCAGCAGCAGCGTGAGGCCCACGAAGCCCCAGGTCGCGCCGGAGAGGCCCGCCCACTCCCCGCCGCGCCGCGGATACGCCAGGTGCACCACGCGCACCGGCCCGTTGGCGGGCAGCGGCACGGCGGCGGGCGATCCCAGGATCGCCGGCGCGCTCGCGCGCCGGGCGGCGGGCGAGACCGAGGCCGGCCCGGAGCCCACGCGAGCGCGCAGCGGCACCGCCGTACCCCCGAGATCGAGCGACAGCGCCCAGTCTCCCTCGCGGCGGGCACCGACCCGCCACACCAGCTCGCGGGTGCTCTCGATGCGCAGCGGCGGTGTCTCCTGCGCCAGGCCCTCGGGCAGCGCCAGGCGCGCGGACAGCTCGGTCAGGGGCCCCTCGCGATCGACGCGCGCGGTCAGCAGCGCGGACTCGCCGGGCGCCAGCGGGCGGTGACCGAAGCGCGTCTCGACCTGCACCAGCATGGCGGCGAACGGCAGCAGCATCAGGGCGAGCGGGGCGAGCGACAGGCGCAGGTACGTCAGGTTGTGCCGCAGCAGCCGCCCCTGGGCCCGCAGCATCACCAGCGGATCGTCGCGGAAGATCCGCAGCTCCAGGACACAGGCCTTCATGCGGTCCTTGGCCCGCTCGATGCGCTGCGGGTCGGTGGTCAGGCGATAGGCACCCAGGGCCAGCAGCGCGCCCGGGAGCGCCAGCCACGCCAGCTGCAGCACCAGCGGGGCTGTGGCCACCGGCCACAGCCACACGTCGAAGAGCGCGTTGAGCGCGCGGTTGAACAGCGGCCACACGGCGCTACTCGATGTAGCCGAGGCCGCGGAGCTTCTTCTTCAGGTCCTCGTCCGAGCCCGCGTCCTCGAGGGGCGCGAGCTCACGCTCGAGGACGTGCTCGACGAACTCCTGTGGCGAGGCGTATCCGGCCACGCGCGCACAGCGCTCGATGCGCTCCCAGAGCTCCGACTGGATCGTGATCCTGTGCCGTCCGAACATCTCGCCTCCGCACTACCCGGGTTCAGAAGACCGACCGGCCGCGCATCCCCTCGAGCGGCTCGACGCCGAACCACTCCAGGATGCTGACCGTCAGGTCGCGCAGACCCGCGCCCGCCGGCTCGTCGAGCGGGATGCTCGAGACCAGGGTTCCGGGCACGGCGCGCGCGTCCATGCAGTGGTCGCCGCTCCACTCGCGATCGTTGTCCTCGAAGAGCTCCCCGGGAACCTCGCCACGGGTCGTCGCCCACGACGCGCGGTAGCCGTGCGCGTAGCCGACCAGCACGTCGGGCGCATCGCCCACGGCGGGGCCGCTGTAGGCGCGCTCGCGGGTCAGCGGCTGCGTGACCACGTGCGCACCGCTGCGCGGATCCGTCCAGGCGGCCAGGCGCCCCGCGATCTCCTCCGCCAGCGCCTCGCGCTCTGCGGGGTCGACCACGCCGTGGCGCTCGCGGCCGCGCACGTTGAGGTACAGGGAGTTCAGCCCCACCGCGAAGGCGCGCGTGCGGCTCCAGTCGATGGCACCCAGCCAGCGCGCGCCGCGGTCCGCCCCGTGCCGCAGGTGCAGGTAGCCCTCGCGCTCCAGCCAGGCATTCAGGTGCACCTGGTGGCGAAACGGCGCGAAGCCGTGGTCCGACATGACCACCACCTCGGCGGCGTCGCCCACGCGCTCGAGCACGTCGGCGAGGATGGCGTCGAGCTGCACGTAGGACTCGCGCACGGCCTCGACCAGCGAGCTGGGCGTGTCCGGTGCGTGCAGCGGGTGAGCGGTGTCCATGTGGCGCCAGAGCATGTGGCTGCGCTGGTCGATGCTGGAGAAGTAGAAGAAGAGCAGCCCGCCGGGGCCCTGCTCGAGGAAGCGACCGAGCTCGTGGCGCAGCAGCCGGCGGCGCTCGTCGAGCACCAGCTCCGACTGCGCCAGGAACTCGGCCGGCTCGAGCACGTGCGCCGACAGCGCCTTGGTGTCCTCGGGCATCTCCTGGGTGTAGAAGGGCCCGACGGCCTCCGAGAGCTCGCGGGCGTACGACGCCGGGGCCGCGATCGGCTGCGCGGGCTCGGCGGGGTCGATGTTGACGGGGCTGGCGTACAGGCGGAAGCCCGGCCGGACGCTCTTGAGATAGAAGCGCACCAGGCCCGGAACGCTGGCGACGACCGGCACCAGCTCGAAGCGCACCCGCACCCAGTCGCTCCACTCCCCCTCGCGGAGCAGCACGCGCGCGTCTCCGATGCGGATCTCCGCGACCGGGTTCTCCGCGTCCACGTGGACCTCGAAGTCCACGCCGGTGCGGGGCGCATCGCGGCGGAATGCGTTGGGCGGACCCTCGAGGCGCGCGCGCGCCGTGCCCCGGAGCACGTGCACCCGGTGCACGACGCCCCCCGGCACCCGGCCCGGGCTCCACTCGAGAGCATCGGTGTAGAAGCTGAACGTGCCGGGGCTGCCCTGCAGGTCCGGGGTCCCCATGCCGCTGAGCGCGCGGCCGGCGGTCTCCACCGGCGGGTAGTTCGCGGGCACGCGAAAGATCGTGGTCGGGATGCCCTTCTCCTCGAGCAGCTCCCAGAACGCACGCCCCCGGCGCAGCAGCTCCGTGCCGCCGCCGCGCAGGGGCACCCGCCACTCGCCGACCGACCAGAACGCGGCGTCGCGGACCCGCGTGGTGGACATGCGCGGCTGCAGCGTGTCGCGCTCCAGCGCGATGAAGTCGAAGATCCCGTGCTCGCCGGGATTGGTGCCGGTGATGAAGTCCGACCAGGCCACGGGACTCTGGGGCGGAACGCTGGTCTGCAGGGGGGAAAGCCCGCCCCGCTGCGAGAGCGCGCGGAACGCGGGCAGGCGGCCCTGGTCCATCAGCTGCCCCAGCAGCCCGGGATCGAGGCCGTCGATGCCCAGCACCACCAGGCGCCGCTCCGTCGCGGCGGCCGGCGCCGTCAGGGCCAGGACCAGGAGCCCGGCGAGCAGCCCCCGCATCAGCCGGCCTCGTCCCCGGCTCCGGTGCGCACGCGGAGCGCGCGGCCGGTCATGTGCTCAGGCACGTCCACGCCGAACTGCTCGAGGACGGTGGGCGCCAGGTCGGTGATGGCCGGGCTCTCGGTGTCGATCGGCCGGCTCGAGAACAGCACACCGGGCACCAGCTCGGGATCGATGCAGTGATCGCCGCTCCAGCAGCGCGTGTTGTCGCTGAACACCTCGTCGGTGAGCTGGCCGACCGCGCCCTCCCACGATGCACGGTAGCCGGCGTTGTAGCCCACGATCAGGTCGGGGCCGTTGCCCGCGTAGGGGCCAGAGCCGTAGGCCTCGCTCGCAGCGTAGGCGCGATTGATCGCCACCTCGCCGGTGGCCGGGTCGGGCAGGCCCTCGAGCGCAGCGGCGATCGCGCTGCGAAGTGCATCGGCCTCGGCACCCGGCTCCACGATGCCCTGCGCCTCGCGACCGCGGACGTTCAGGTAGATGCCGCCCAGGCCCAGCGCGTAGGCGCGCGTCCGGCTCCAGTCCACGCCTTCGAGCCACGACGCCGCATCCTCCGCATCGTCGCGGAGCACCAGCCAGCCGCGCTCGCGCAGCCAGCTGTTCAGGTTGACGCCGCGCCGGAAGCTCTTGAAGCCGTGGTCCGAGAGCACGACGAGCTGCTCATCGGGCTCCAGCCGCTCGAGGATGCGTCCGACCATGGCGTCGGCGCGCGAGTACATCTCGCGGATCGTGTGGCGATAGCGCTCGACGTCCGAGCCCCGGGTGGCGGGATGGTCGTCCTCGAGGTAGCGGAAGAACATGTGCTGCAGGCGATCGGTGCCGTCGAAGACGCAGGCCACGACGCCCTCGCGAGCCTTGTCGAGGGCATTGAAGAACATGGCCTCGCGCTCCGCGTGCAGATCCCAGGTCTGCTGGAGGAACGCGTCCTCGTCGATCACGCCCTCGTTCAGTGCCCAGGTGTCCTCGGCCAGGCCCAGGGTCGCGAAGTCCCCGATGAGCTTCTGGAGGTACAGCGCGTAGTACGACGGATACGAGATCGGCAGCGCCGGTCGCGCGGGGTCGATGTTGATCGGCGTCACGTACACGCCCAGATGCGGCTCGATCCGGGTCACGTAGAAGCGCGCGATGCCGTGGACCGTCACGCCGGGTCCGGCGCGGAAGCGCAGCCGGATCCACGGCGAGTACTCGCGCTCGCGGAGCCACCAGCTGCGGCCGCCGAGCTTCAGGCGCACGCGCTTGCCCGGCGCGTCGACCCGGAGCTCGAATCCGACCTCGAGCGTGGGCTCGTCCGAGCGCAGGAAGTTGCCCGGCCCGGGCAGCATCGCCTCGGCCCGGCCGTCGCGCAGCTCGAGCAGCCGGCGCTCGCCGCCGTTCGACTCCGGGCCACTGCCGGGGCCCGAGGCCTCGGCCGGATCGGTCGTGTAGTAGGTGAACGAGCCCTGCGTGCCGCGCAGATCCGGCACGCACATGGCCGAGAGCAGCGCGCCGGCGAACTTCTCGGCGGGGAACGTCAGGGGCACGCGGAGGATGTGACAGGGCACGCCGTGCTCGCCCAGGATCGACCAGAACGCGCGCGAGCGGCGCAGGCTGCGTACCAGCGGCTTCCCGAGCGGGATCACCCAGTCGCCCACGCGCAGCGTGCGCCGCGGTCCTCGGATCTCGGAGCCGGACAGCGAGGGCCCGTAGGTGCGCGGATCGCGCGTGATGAAGTCGAAGACGTTGTGGCGCGCGGGTCCCACGCCGGTCATGAACGAGGACCAGGCGACCGGAGAGATCGAGGGGTACGTGGTGCTCAGACGCTGATAGCTGCCGCGCCGCGCCAGCTCCTGGAGGTTCGGGAGGTGTCCCTCGGCCATCCAGCGATCGACCAGGTCGGGGTCGAGCCCGTCGAGT
Source organism: Deltaproteobacteria bacterium (assembly GCA_029261925.1). GTDB lineage: Bacteria > Myxococcota_A > UBA9160 > SZUA-336 > SZUA-336 > JAGWBS01. The sequence continues at coordinate 8,490 of JAJDAJ010000054.1, forward strand.
CCCAGGATCACCATGCGCCGCACGCGTGCCCGGGCCAGCGCGCGGCGCCGGCGCCAGCGGCGCAGTACCCAGCGCGCGGGCCAGGTCGCGAAGGAGAACGCGGCCGCGAGGAACGCGACCAGGAGCATGGCGAACGAGCCCAGGAAGGCGAAGCCCGCCCCGGGTCCGATGTAGGCCTCGGCCAGTGCGGGGGCCGCGAGCAGCAGGCCCAGCACCACTGCCGGGACGAGACGGCGACGCGAGATCACGGCTGCTCCTTGCGGTTGCGGTACAGCTCGCCGTCGATCGCCCGCGCCATCGGCGCGACCTCTCCGGTCAGGCCCAGGAAGCGCTGCACGTGCCCGGCCACCCGCTCGGGCGCCAGCACGGCCTCGTCGTAGCGCACGTCGAGCCAGCGCACGCCCGGCCGGCGCTGCATCAGGCGCCGCACGTCATCGAGGTGCCGCACGTACAGCTCCCGCGCACGGGCGTCGTCGACCGGGTTGGGCTCGCCCAGGCGCTCGAGCATCCGGTTCTGCGAGGTGATCACCTCGTCGAGGTCACGCAGCATGAACACGATGCGGTAGCCGTTGCCGGGCGGCAGCCAGCGCAGCAGCGGGGACACGACCTTGACCGCCTGGCCGCGCGCCTGGCGCACCCAGCGGCGGTCGGGATCGCGCTCCAGTCGCTTGACGCGCTCGAGCTCGAAGTAGCCATGAGGATTGTCCCGGTCGGCCTCACGCTCGCCGTCGCTGAGCAGCGGCACGCCGCCGGCGGCGAGCATGCGCATCATCATCGACGTCCCCGAGCGGGGCAGTCCAGAGACGACCACCACGTCGGGCCCCCAGCGTAGTCGGTACCAGATGTTCGCGAGCGTATGAGACACGGATTTTCAGGGCTCAGCGGGCCGCAGGATCGGGCCGCAGGCTCCCTATCGTCCGCCGGGTTCCCGAACTGCTGCCCCGCTACAGGCCGGAGCCGGGTCGCCGATCTGAACGGGCATGTGCGTCCGAAACACCGTCGCCTGGCTGTCGCTCGTGGGCGCGTGCGCGCTCGGCTGTGTGGTCGAGTCGCGGCCCGCGCCCGACCGCGATCTGGTCGTGCTGGTCGTGCTCGACACGATCCGCGCGGATCACCTGTCGCTCTGCGGGCACTCGCGGCCCACGTCGCCGGCGCTCGAGGCGATTGCAGCAGCGGGCGCGAGCGTGCGCTGCGACGCACAGGCGCCCGGCACCTGGACCCTGCCCAGCCACGCCAGCTACTTCACCGGCCTGCCCGTCGTGGAGCACGGCGCGCACTTCGGCCCGGGCGGCAGGCGCATGCTCTGGGACGTGACGGTCTTCCCGCTCGACGCGCGCGCACCGACGCTTGCCGAGCAGATGGCGGCTGCGGGCTACCGCACCGCGGCCGTCTCGGCCAACCCGGTCGTGTCGTCCGAGACCGGCCTGACGCGGGGGTTCGAGATCGTGCGCCGGGCGGGGAGCTTCGGCGAGCTGTACGGCGAGCGCCTGGAACGCGCGCTGGAGCAGACCCTCGACCAGGTCGCGGAGGACGAGCCGCTGTTCCTGTTCCTCAACGTCGCCGACGCCCACCATCCGTGGCCCGCGATCCCGCAGGGTCTCGACTGGGTGCCGGAGCGTGCGGGCATGACCTACGGCATCAAGCAGCCCGACAGCCCCTGGCGCCGCTACATGGCCGGCGAGATGGCCGAGGAGGAGGCCGCGGAGCTGCGCGAGCACAGCACGGACCTGTACGACTGGGGCGTGCGCCGCGCGGACCGCACGCTGGCCGGAGCGCTGGAGGTGCTGCGCAGGCGTGGCCGCCTCGCGGGCGACCACCGCATCGTGATCACCTCGGACCACGGCGAGTTCCTCGGCGAGCACGGCCTCACGGGCCACTGCTGCTACCCCTACGAGGCGGTCACGCGCGTGCCCCTGCTGGTGCTGGACAGCAGCGGATCCCCGCAGCTGCCGGGCCCGGTCAGCGCACTGCACGCCTTCCACCTGGCGCGGGACGGCGCCCTGCCCCCGGTCCCCGCGCCCCTGGTCTCGGTCGGGTTCCCGAGCCCGAACATGATCGAGCACGTGGGCCGGCTGGGCCACGAGCTGGCGGTCGCGAGCTGGTCGGGCACGCGCAAGTCGCTGTGGATCGAGGATCGGCGGCTCGCGTTCGACCTCGAGACGGATCCGGACGAGCTGAGACCCCTGCCCGCCGGCGGCCCCGATGCGCTGCTCGACTCGCTCGCGGCGGCGGCACGCGCGTCGCACACCCGCGGCGCGGCAGCCCGTGCCGACGCCGCCGCGGTGGAGCACCTGGAGGCACTCGGCTACGTGGAGTGACCCCGGAAGGTCGCTCGAGAGTAGCCGACGACACACCCTCCGGGCGGGCGCCTGCGGCAGGCGGTGCGCATGCGCGGCCCCGGCACCCAGAGCCGGCGCGGACAATCACGCGGCGCCGGCCGGTGCGGCACGGATCTTGATGGACCTGCGCGCATCGAACTCACACCCGCGAGGGGAACTCTCATGTCCGAGATCAAGCGCGGCGCCGGCTTCTGCATGCGCTCCGGCTGCCGCGGGTACGCTCACCTGCGGCTGATCGAGCCCTACCACGCCGGATTCGTCTGCGGCCAGTGCGGAGAGCTGGGCCACGTCGAGCCGGAGTTCGGCGCCAGCGTCGGCACGTCACTCACCTTCAGCGAGGTGCGGGTGTTCTACGGCTACGACGCCCGCGAGCGCAGCTACCCGTCCGTGGCAGTGGCCACGGACTCCAGCGTGCTGGGTCGCACCGGGGCCTACACGCTGTTCACTCCGGTGGTGCACTCCGCGGAGCGGGCCCAGAAGCTGGCCGAGAAGCTGCTCGCGCGGCTCAATCACCGCGACGGGGCGCGGCCGCCCGCGCGGGGGCGCCAGCGCAGCGAGCTGGTAGCCGAGGGCTGGCAGGTCCTGGCCTAGGGCGCGACGACGGGTTGCCCGCCCGCGAGGGATGGGCGAGCTTGGCCGCCCTGAGCACCGTCGACCCCGCTGCCGTCCGCGCGTACCTGCTCGAGCTACAGGACCGCATCTGCGCCGCGCTGGAGCGCGTGGATGAGGGCCCCGGCTTTGCGGAGCAGCGCATCGAGCCTCCCGGCGGCGGCCTGGCGCGCCCCCGGGTGCTCGAGGGCGGGGCGGTGATCGAGAAGGCCGCCGTCAACTTCTCGAACACCCACGGTGCCCGGCTCCCGCCGGCGGCGAGCGAGCGCCGGCCGGAGCTCGCGGGCTGGCCGTTCGAGGCCGCGTCGCTGTCGCTGATCGTCCACCCGCGCAGTCCGTACGCGCCCACCAGCCACTGCAACCTGCGCTTCTTCAGCGTCGACGCCGACGTGCCCGGGGCCTGGTGGTTCGGCGGCGGCTTCGACCTGACGCCCTACTACGGCTTCAGCGACGACGCGGTGCACTGGCACCGCAGCGCACGCGATGCCTGCGCGCCGTTCGGCGACGCGCTCTACCCGCGGCTCAAGAAGGCCTGCGACGACTACTTCTACCTGCCGCATCGCGGCGAGCCGCGCGGCATCGGCGGCCTGTTCTTCGACGACCTGGACGAGGGCGGGTTCGAGCGCGCCTTCGGTCTGGTGCGCAGCATCGGAGACCACTACCTGCCCGCCTACCTGCCGATCCTCGAGCGGCGCGGCCGCCAGCCGTGGGGGGAGCGCGAGCGCGACTTCCAGCTCTACCGGCGCGGGCGCTACGCCGAGTTCAACCTGATCCACGATCGCGGCACGCGCTACGGACTGCAGTCGGGCCGCCGCATCGAGTCGGTGCTGGCATCGATGCCGCCGCTGGCCGCCTGGCGTTACGACTGGCAGCCGGAGCCGGGCTCGCCCGAGGCCGAGCTGTACGAGCGCTTCCTCACGCCCCGCGACTGGCTCGACACGTGAGCGAGACGTGAGGACCGAGGCGCGTGACCACCGCGCCCCCGATGGCGCGACGCTGCAGGTGCATCGCTGGCTTCCGGACGGCGAGCCGCGGCTGCTGGTGCTGCTCGTGCACGGGATGGGCGAGCACGCCGCGCGCTACGCGCCGCTGGGAGCGCGCCTCTGCGAGGCCGGCCATGCGCTGGTCGCCCCCGACCTGCGCGGCCACGGTGCGGCGCTGGCGCCCGACCAGCTCGGCAAGCTCGGCCCGGGCGGCTGGGAGGGGCTGGTCGACGATGCCGTGCGCATCCTCGAGGAGGAGAGGCGAGCCGCGGGCGACCCTCCCTGCGTGCTGATGGGACACAGCATGGGCTCGTTCGCCGCGCAGCAGATCGCCATCGAGCGGCGGCCCGCGCTGACCGGACTCGTGCTATCGGGCTCGACGTGGATGTCGAGCGGCGCACGCCTCGTGGCGCTCTGGCTGGCGCGTCTGGAGAGCTGGCGCCTGGGCCCCGACGTGCACAGCCCGGTGCTGCAACGCGCGCTCTTCGGGCGCTCGAACCGCGCGTTCGAGCCCGCGCGCACGGCGTACGACTGGCTCTCGCGCGACCCGGAGCAGGTGGACCGCTACGCGAGCGACCCGGCCTGCGGGTTCGTGGTGGCCAGCGGCGGCGTCGCCGCGATGCTCTCGGCGATCGGGCGCTTCCAGCGCCCCGCAGCGCTCCGGGCGCTGCCCCGGGATCTGCCGCTGTACGTGTTCTCGGGCTCCCGGGATCCCGTCTCGGGGACGCGCGGCTTCGAGGCCCTGGTGCGGGCGTATGGCCGCGCTGGGCTGGAGCGGCTGAGCGCCCGGCTCTATCCGGAGGGTCGCCACGAGATGCTCAATGAGCTGAACCGACAGGAGGTTGAGAACGACCTCCTCGAGTGGCTGGACGGCGTTCAAGACAGTCGCTGACGGCATGCAAGAACGTCCCGAATCCGTTGAGAAAAAGACACATTTGCACGACCGTGGACACCTGCTTACAATCTCGCCGTCTCCCTCCAAGAGACAAGCAGACAAGTGTCACGCCCACGCTCCGTCGGGCCTCCGGGCCCGGCGGAGCAAGCGCGTTAAGGGCCCCGGGAGATCACGGAACCAGCCCTGAGCCGTTCCGGGATCGGTCCGGAAAACCCGCCCGGACCTTCCGCGAGGTGCAGCCGACGGACGTGGGCTTCCCCCGGTGTGAAGCAGACTTCACACCCGCCGGCAGCGCACCGGCAGGCGCGTGCGCGTGCGCCGCGCAGCGCCGCCGGCGCGCGCGGGCGCCGCGCTTGCATCACCGGTCCACGTGCGATCGATCCTCCTGCCACTGTCCCTCGCGAGCGCGCTCGCCTGCGCCGGCCCCGCGGTTCTCCCGCTGGCCCCGCATCCGGACACGACCGCTGCGCCGCATGCACGCGCGCAGGTGACCCCCGAGGGGACGCGCTGGCTGTCCCTCGATGACCTCGAGCGCACGATCGAGTCCCGGGATCTCGACGCCGACGGACGCGTCGATGTCCGCGTCGAGTACGGGGCCGACGGACTGCCTGCCCGCATCACCGAGGACGTCGACGGCGACGGCCGCGCCGAGAACGTGACCCGGCTCGAGGCCGGGCGCGTGGTCTCGGGACAGCGCGACACCGACGCCGACGGGCTGCCCGATCTGTGGATCCGTCGCCTCTCCGACGGACGCCTGCGCCACGCCGCCGATCGCGATGCCGACGGCTTCGCGGACGAGGTCTGGATCGAGGGCGAGCCGTGATCGATCTCGGTCGAGTGATCCGCGTCAGCGTCGCGTTCGTGCTCGGCTTCGGGGCGATGGTCTGGTCGGGCGCGGCGGGGCTCGATCAGCTGGGCAGCCCGCGTACCCGGCTGCTCGCGGAGCTGAACGCGCTTCGCGTCGCCGGCGACCTCGCGCCGCTGACGGCCAGCCCCGCACTCGGGCGCGCGGCGCGCTGGGAGCTGCAACGCCTGGCCGGAGAGCCCGCCGGGACGCCGCCCTCTCCGCCCGGGATCCTCGAGCGCGTCGCCCGCGAGCGCGGCTGGAAAGGCGCAGCTGCCCCCCGTGTCCTGGCGCTGCGGGCCGCGGACGCCGAGCTCCCGTGCAGCGCCCACGCGGGTGCAACCTGGAGTGAGAGCCCGGGTGGGAGGCACGTGCTGCTGGACATCCGCGCGCGTCACGCTGCGCTCGCACTCGCGACCGACGCCCGCGGCGCGAGCCTCTGCGTGCTCGTCGTCGGCTAGCAGGCTGCTGAAAATCGACCGAGGTGGGCTCGCTGGCTGATCGCGTAGCCCGGATGCCGGACCGTCCCGCAGCTCGCCGACGAGCCCGCGCGTGCCGTGGCCGCATCCGCCCCCAGCGTCACGCGGGTCGCTCGCTGCCGGGACGGTGGCGCGCCTGCTCCGCCATGCGCCCGACCGCGGCCGCCTCGTCGGGGCGCAGGCGTCGCCACTCGCCGGGCCGCAGACCCCGGAGCTTCAGCGGCCCGAACTGCACGCGCACCAGGCGGCGAACCGGGTGGCCGGCGGACTCGAACATGCGCCGCAGCTGACGCCGCTGGCCCTCCACGAGCTGCACCTGGAGCTTGGTGCGCGACTCGTCCCGCGACACCAGCGAGATCTCGCACGGACGCGTGTGCTCCCCGGGGCCGATCTCCACCCCGGCGGCGAGGCTCGACATCACCCCGGCGTCGACCACGCCGTCCACCGTGACCAGGTAGACCCGCGGGACCTCGAACGAGGGATGCAGCATGGCCTGCGCCAGCAGACCGTCGTTGGTCAGCAGCACCAGCCCCTCGCTCGCGGCGTCGAGGCGGCCGACCGGGAACAGTCGCTCCCGCGCTCGCACCAGCTCGACCACGGTGCGCCGCGCCTGCGGGTCGTCGGTGGTGGTGACCACGCCGCGGGGCTTGTGGACGATGTAGTAGCGCGGGGGCGTGCGTGCCGGCAGCCGGCGACCGTCCACCCGCACGCGATCGCGCGCCGGATCGATGCGCGTTCCGGGCCGCGTGACCACGCGCCCGTTGACGCTGACGCGACCCTCGGCGATCAGCTCCTCGGCCGCGCGCCGCGACGCCAGTCCCGCCGCGGCGATGACCTTCTGGAGCCGCTCCCCGCGGGGCCGGTCAGCCCGCGGTCTGGAGCGCCGGTCCGGTCGGCGGCCCATCCTGACCGTCCTCGGCTGCCGCGTCGTGCTCCGGCTCCCCCGGCTCGGGGTCGCCCTCGCTCGCGGGGGCACCCGGCGTCCCGCCGCTCGCCTCCTCCAGCGGCTCGAGCTCGCGCAGCGAGGGCATGTCGCGCAGCGAGGCGAGGCCGAAGGTCTCCAGGAAGGCCGAGGTCGTGCCGTAGAGCGCGGGCCGGCCCGGGGCGTCGCGGCGCCCGACGATGCGCAGCAGGTCTCGCTCGAGCAGGCTGCGGATCACCGCGCCGCAGTCCACGCAGCGCACGTCCTCGATCTCGGCGCGGGTGACGGGCTGGCGGTAGGCAATCACCGCCAGGGTCTCGAGTGCGGCCTTCGACAGCCGCACGCGGCGCTCGGGCTGGGCGCGCAGCAGCAGGTCGCCGTGCTCCGCGCGCGTGCGGAACTGGTAGCCGCCCGCGATCGACGCGATCTCGTAGGGACGCCCGGTCTCGCGCAGCTGCTCGTTGATCTGCTCGACCGCCTCCGCCACGCGCGCCGGCGTCATGTCGCGCATGACCTTGCGCACGGCAGCCACGGACAGCGGCGTGTCGGCCGCGAAGATCAGCGCCTCGAGCTCCTGGAGTCGCTCGGTCTCGCTCACGTCTCCTCCTGTGCGTCCGGGCCCGCGGTCGCGGCCTCGCCATCGCCATCCTCGAGGGTCGTGCGCTCGGCGAGCTCCGCCTCGGCGCGGTCGGCCGCCGCGGCGATCTGCGAGTCATCGGGCGCGCCCTGCACTGCGAGCCGCACCCGGACGGGCCCGACGGGGGCGCCCTCGCTGCCCGTGTTCTGGAAGAGCAGCAGGGCCTGGATCTTGGCCAGCTCGAGCAGCGCCAGGAACGTGACGACCACGCGCCCCCGGTTCAGCACGCCATCGGCCAGCAGGTCCTCGAAGAGCATCGGAGCACCTTCGAGGCGGCGCAGGCGGTCCATCACGTAGACCATCCGGTCGCGCAGCGTGAAGCGCTCGAGCTGCACCTGGTGATGGCGCTCCTCGGCCGGGATGCGCGCCAGCACGCGCTGCATGGCCTCGACCAGCGCGAACAGGCTGACCGCGAGCTCGGCCTCCCGCTCCGGGATCTGCGACGCATCGGCCTGCCCCTCGAAGACGTCGCGACCCAGCCGGGGCCGCTCCCCGAGCGCCTGCGCGGCCTCCTGGAAGATCGCGTACTCGGCCAGGCGCCGGGCCAGCTCCGCCCGGGGGTCGAGGCCGGGGTCGTCGTCCCCGTCGGGATCCACCGGCAGGAGCATCCGCGACTTGATGTGCGCGAGGGTCGCCGCCATCAGCAGGTACTCGGCCGCCACGTCGATGTCGAGCTGGCGCATCAGCTCGAGGTACTCGAGGTACTGCTCCGACAGCAGGGCGATCGGGATGTTCGTGATGTCGACCTCGTTCGCGCGGCACAGATGCAGCAGGAGGTCGAGCGGACCATCGAATACGGGGAGGCGCACGGCGCAGGTGGCTGCGCGTGCGATGCCCTCGCCGGGCGGACTGGAGTCGATGACAGGCTGGGTCACGGCGATCTGGCGGGGGCTACGCCTGCCCGCGCGGGGCGGGCCACGGCCAGAGTACCCCAGCGCCGCCGCCGCGCCAGCGGCTCAGCCCGGCGCGCCGCGCGGATGGCGCTGCTCGACCAGCTCGCGCAGACGCTGGCGCGTGACGTGCGTGTAGATCTCGGTGGTCTCGATGTCGGCGTGGCCGAGGAGCTCCTGCACGCTGCGCAGGTCGGCGCCGCCCTCGAGCAGGTGCGTCGCGAAGCTGTGGCGCAGCACGTGCGGCGTGAGGCGCTCCCGCAGGCCCAGCGGCGTCGCGTAGTGGCGCACCCGGTACCACACCGCCTGGCGGCTCAGCCCGTGGCCGCGTGCCGAGAGGAAGACCGCCTCCTCGGCCGGGTCGCGCAGCCAGCCTGGCCGCACGCCGTCCAGGTACTCCTGCAGGGCCTCGACCGCGGGCTCGCCGATCAGCCCGAGCCGTTCCCTGCGGCCCTTGCCGTAGACGGTGCAGGTCCGCGAGGCCAGGTGCAGGTCGGGCAGGCGCAGGCCCACCAGCTCCGACACGCGCAGACCCGCGGCATAGAGCAGCTCGAACATGGCCCGGTCGCGACGGCCTACCGGCGAATCGTCGGGGGCCGCGAGCAGCGCCTCCACCTCCACGGCGGCCAGCACGCGCGGCACGCGGCGGCCGCGCCGCGGACGCGCCACGTCGGCGAGCGGATCGCTGTGCAGCCAGCCCTGCGCCCGGCAGAACGCCAGGAGTCGCGAGACCGCCGAGAGCGCCCGGCCGCGCGTCGAGGCGGCGCAGCCCCGCCGCGCCAGGCGGTCGACGAAGCGGCGCACGTCGGCCGCATCGATGCGGGCGGCATCGCCCCCGCCGATCGCATCGGCGAGTCCGGCCAGGTCGCGCGCGTAGGCCTCGATCGTGGCCGCTGCGAGGCCGCGCTCGACGGCCAGGTGGTCCAGGAAGGCGTCGATCGCGACCTCGACCTTCAAGCGCCCTCGCTCCGCGCGAGCACCTCGAGCAGCGCGGTCTCGATCTCCTTGCAGCGCCGCTCGTCGGTGACCTTCTGGCCGTGCTGCGACACGTAGAACGCATCGATCGCGCGCCGTGCGCGCGTCGACGCCCGCGACATCTCGATGTCCAGTCCCAGCTCGCTCAGCGCCGTCGTCACCTCGTGCAGCAGGCCGGGCCGGTCGTTGGTCGAGACGTCGATCACGGTGTAGAAGTCCGAGGCGCCGTTCGAGATCAGGACCCGCGGCGCCCGCACCCGGACGGCCCCGTCGGGCACCTCCGTGCGGACGCGCCGCACGGGCGGCCGCTCGTCGCCCTCGAGCGCGGAGTCCAGTCGTCGTCCGATCCGCTGCCGCTCCGAGGCTTCCTCGGGCTCCCCGCCGGCGATCGGCGCCACCTGGTAGATCTCGAGCGCCAGCCCGCCCCGCGTGGTGTAGACCGAGGCCCGGAGCACGTCGTGCCCGCAGGCCGTCAGCACCCCCGCGACCCGCGAGAACAGCCCCGGGCGGTCGCGTCCCAGGACCACGACGCCCCAGAAGCCCTCGGGTGTCTCTCCGGGCCGGAAGCTGTACACGCCGACATCCCGGCCGCTGCGCATGAAGTCGAGCGCCATGCTCAGGTGCTGGGCGATCTCCTGCGCGTTGTGGTCGAGCACGTAGCGCCGGGGCATGGCCTCGAGCAGCGCCCGCGCCTGCTCCGGATCTCCGCCGGCCGCGCCCAGCAGCTCCAGCGCACCGGCCTGGTTCTCCTCGGCACGCGTCATCGCGCGCTCCAGGAAGAACTGCGAGGCGTCCCCCTCGCTCGCCTCGAGCCACTCCGCAGTGTTGCGGTACAGCACGGTGAGCTGGCTGTGCTTCCAGGTGGTCCACGCCTCGGGGGACACGCTGCGGATGTCGGCGACCGTCGAGAGGTACAGGACCCGGAGCCGCTCGCGCGTCAGGCAGAGCGTGGCCAGGTTCTGGATCGTCCGCGGGTCGTTGACGTCGCGCCGGTCCGCCATGCCGCTCATGGTCAGATGGTGCAGCACGATGAAGTCGACGATCTCCGCCTCCTCCTCGTCGAGATGCAGCCGCTCCGCCACCGGCGGGATCATCTTCGCGCCCTTGACGCAGTGCCCGCCCCCGTAGCCCTTGCCGATGTCGTGGAGCAGGCAGCCGAGGTAAACGGCGAACGGCTGCTCGAGGTCGCGCATGAGCTCCGTCGCGAGGGGCAGGTCGTCGGCATGGTTGCCCTTGCGGATCCGGCGCAGCTGCTCGACGAGGAAGAGCGAGTGAACGTCCACCGTGTACGTGTGGTACATGTCCTGCTGCCACAGCCCGAAGAGGTGCTCCCACTCCGGGATGTAGGCCCCCAGCAGGCCGGCCTCGTTGATCGCGCGCAGGGTCCTGTATACCCGTATCGGGGAGCTCAGGATCTGACGGAAGATGCGCGCGGCCTCCGGGTCACAGCGGAACGCATCGTCGATCAGCGGCACGTGCTCGTGCACCAGCGCCTGGGCGCGCGGAGAGAGATCCACGTCGTGATGCTGCGCCACCGCGAACGCCGAGAGCAGGCGCTGGGGCCGCTCCTGGAGCAGCGACGCGCGCGGGATCTCGAGCTTGCCGTCGACGATCGCGAAGCCGTCCGAGACCAGGTACGCGCTGCGCGCCAGGCGGGTCCGGCGCCGATCCACGAGCTGCAGGGCCCGCTCCTGTACGCCGGTGCTCACGCGGTGGATGGCCTTGGCGTGCAGGTAGTAGTCCCGCATCAGCTGCTCGGGCGCGGTCTGCTCGGGCGTGTCCTCGAGACCGAACAGGGCGACCAGGCGCTCCTGCGCCTCGTAGTGCAGGCGGTCGCCCTTGCGCGCGGCGCGCTGCAGCTCGTTGCGGATGCGCCACACGAACTCCAGCGCCTCGACCAGCTCCGCGACCTCGCCCTCCTCCACGAACGCGTGCTTGCGCAGGTCCTCCGGCGTCCGCACCGCCCACTGCGCGGCGCGGGCGGTCCACATGGCGGTGTGGTGATCGCGCAGGCCCCCGACACTCTCCTTGATGTTCGGCTGCAGCAGGAAGAGCGACTCGCCCATCTTCGCGTGGCGCTGTGCCTGCTCCTCGAGCTTGCCCTCGACGAAGGCAAGCGCGTTCTTGCGGATGTAGCCACGCACGTCGCGCTCCAGCTCGGCGAACAGAGCCAGGTCCCCGATCAGGAAGCGCGCGTCCAGGTACGAGGTGAGCGTGGGCAGGTCCTGGCGCCCGAAGCGCATGCACTCGGTGATCGTGCGGGTGGCGTGGCCCACCGTCAGGCCCGCGTCCCAGAGCCGGTGCGTGATCGTCTCGGCCAGGGTCTCGACGTAGGCGTTGACCTTGCCGCGGTAGATGAACAGCAGGTCGATGTCCGAGCCGAGCGAGAGCTCACGGCGCCCGTAGCCCCCGACGGCGACCACGGCCATGCCGAAGCTCGCCAGACGCGGGTGCTCCTCGAAGAACGCGTTCTCCGCGACCCGGAACAGGCGCCGGATCAGCCGATCGATGCCCTCGGCGTGCGCGTCGTTGACCACGCTGCCGCGGGCGCCGCCGTCGTGCAGGGCGAGAACGTGCGCCCGCATGGCCTCCAGATAGGCGGCCGTCGCCTCGTTCAGCGCCCGGCTGACCGGCGCGCCGGCCCGCTCGTCGGGGAAGAAATCCTCGCAGACCGGCTGCACGCGCTCACCGTCCAGCGACCAGGCTCCTCGCGTGCTGGTCGCGATACGCCCGGACACCGCGCGCGATGGAGTGCGCCGCGGTCCGCGCGAAGTCGCGGCTCGCCAGGCGCTTGCCCTCGGCTCGGTTGGAGACGAACCCGACTTCCACGAGAATGGCCGGCATGTCGGCCTGGAAGAGTACCAGGAAGGGTCCCCGCTTGACGCCGAGGTCCTCGACGCTGCCGTAGCGCTTGCGGAGGCCGCTGACGAGCGCGTCGTGGACGCTCCCGGCGACCCGGGCCGCGAAGCGCTCGTTGTAGCCCAGCCGCAGCGAGGCCAGGATCTTCTGGAGCTCGCTCAGCTCCCCCACGCTGGTGCCGTTCTCGCGGGCGGCCACGCGCGCGGTCTGGCGGTCGTAGCGCGTGTCGAGCAGGTAGGTCTCGACCCCCGAGGTGCGGCGGTTGGGAGAGGCATTGGCGTGGACCGAGATGAACAGATCGGCATCGAGCTGGTTGGCCCGCTGCGTGCGCTGCTGGAGCGTCAGGAACTCGTCGCGGTCGCGCGTGAGCACGGCCTCGAAGCCGTCGCGACGCAGCTGCGCCGCCAGCTCGCGCGAGATGCGCAGCACCACGTCCTTCTCGCGCAGCCGGTCGACGCCGAGCGCGCCCGGATCCTTCCCGCCGTGGCCCGCGTCGACCACGATGCGCTGCACCGGCCGAGTGTCGAAGGCATCGACGCCCGGCGGCTTCTCGCGCCGCGGCGGCGCCGAGGCGCCCTGCCGGTAGATGTCGGCGACGATCCGGAAGGGATCCCGGAGGTGGAACACGCGGTAGCCGCGCTCCGGGCCGTCGAGCTCGAGCACGACCCGCGCCCGGGTCAGCGTGTTCTGACCGCCGCGCACGCGGCGAACGGGCGTCGCGCCGCCCCGCTCCCGGACCGCGGCCAGCGGGCCGTCGAGCCAGACGCCATCGATGTCCACGTACAGCCGCGGCGGCTGCGCCAGCTGGTTGACCTCGTAGTCGACCTCGCGCGAGAGCTCGATCACCACCCGGGTATGGGTGTCGTGATCGAACACGCGGATGTCGGCCACGTCGCCCAGGCCCGGCGGACGATCCGCGGCGACCAGGGCCAGCAGTAGCCCCACGAGCAGCAGCGGCCGCCTCACCCGCGCTCCAGCAGCTCGCGCTTCAGGCGCTCGAGCTCGACCAGCGCCTCGAGCGGCGTCATGCGCTCGGGCTCCAGGGCCCGGATCCGCTCCAGCAGCGGGTCCGGCCCGCCGTCGAAGAGATCGAGCTGGGACGGGGGGCCCTGCCCCGCGCCCCGCGCCAGTCGCGGCCTCCCGCGCTCATCGAACTCGCCCCCTTCCAGGTTCGCCAGCACCTCGCGCGCCCGGCGGATGACGGCCGCGGGCAGGCCCGCGTGGCGCGCGACGTCGATTCCGTAGCTCCGGCTGGCGGCTCCCGGCTCCATGCGGCGCAGGAAGACGACGTCGCCGTCGCGCTCCGCGCAGGTGAAGTGGAAGTTGCGGACAGCGGCCTTGGTTCCCGCCAGGTCCGCCAGCTCGTGATAGTGGGTCGCGAACAAGGTGCGCGGCCGCAACCCCGGGGCGTCGTGCAGGTGCTCCGCGACCGCCCAGGCGAGCGAAAGTCCGTCGAAAGTCGAGGTGCCGCGCCCGATCTCGTCGAGCAGCACCAGGCTGCGGGGTGTGGCCTCGCACAGGATCGTGGCGGTCTCGCGCATCTCCACCATGAACGTGCTCTCGCCCGTCGCCTGCGAGTCCGACGCACCCACCCGCGTGAAGATCCGGTCGACCGTGCCGATACGCGCGCGCCGGGCCGGAACCCACGCGCCCATCTGCGCGAGCACCGTCGTCAGCCCCACCTGACGCAGCAGCGTGGACTTCCCGGCCATGTTCGGGCCGGTCAGGATCAGCAGCGCGCCGTCGTCGCGATCCACGACCACGTCATTGGGCACGAAGCCGTCGCGGACCAGGCCCTCGACCACCGGGTGGCGGCCCTGCTCGATCTCGAGACGCGTGCCAGCGTCGATCTCGGGCGCGACGCAGTCGCGCTCGCGCGCCACGGCGGCCAGGGAGCGCACCACGTCGAGCCTCGCGATGCGAGCGCCGAGCTCCCGCAGGCGGCCCGCCTGCTCGCGCACCCGGCCGCGCAGCGCCTCGAGCACGCGTGCCTCGGCCGCCGCGGCGGTCTCGCGCCCCCGCAGCACCAGGCCTTCCCAGCGCTCGAGCTCGTCGGTCACGTAGCGCTCGGCGTTCGCCGTGGTCTGCTTGCGCCGGTACTCGCCGGGGACGTCGCCGCTGCGAGCCTTGCTGACCTCGATGCTGTAGCCGAAGACCCGGTTGTACTTGACGCGCAGCGTGCCGATCCCGGTGCGCTCCCGCTCCCGCGCCTCGAGCTCGGCGAAGAAGCGGTCGCCGTCCACGGCCCCGCGGCGCAGCTCGTCGACCTCCGCATCCACGCCGTCGCGCACGTAGCCCACGTAGGCCTCGCCCCGGGGCGGCTGCGGCGGGTCGTCCACGAGCGCGCGCTCCAGCTCCTCGCGCAGCGCGTCCACCCGGTCGCCCAGGGATTCGATCGAGTCCACCGTCTCCACGGCCCGCAGGCTCGCGCGCAGGGCGGCGAGCTCGCGCGGGCCGCCCGCCGGCAGGCACACGCGGGTGATCAGGCGCTCGAGGTCGCCGACCCCGCGCAGCGCCTGCCCGAGCGCGTCGCGCCGTCGATCGGCCTCGACCCAGGCCCCGATCTCCGCCTGCCGGTCGCGGATCGCCTGCGGGTCGAGCAGCGGCTCGCCGAGCCAGCGCGTCAGCGCGCGCCGGCCCATGGGCGTGCGCGTGTCGTCGAGCCACGCCAGCAGCGTGCCCTCGGCTCCGCCGTCGCCCTGGGCACGGAAGAGCTCCAGGTGGCGGCGCGTCGAGGCGTCGATCAGCAGGTGCGCGGCCGCGCTGTACGGCCGCACGCGCTCGATCTGCTCGAGGGCCAGCGGCTGCAGCGCCGCGATGCGCGCCCAGAGCCCCGCGGCCGCGCGCGCCCCCGCGCCCGTTCCCTCCAGCCCCGGGGGCAGGCGGCCGACGCGCGCCGCCACGCCCGCGGGGTCGAAGTCCGCATCGGGCACGCAGAGGGGCACCCGGGTCGTGGCGATCTGCTTGTCGGCGTCGCGCGCGATCAGCTCGCGCGGCGCGATGCGGTCGAGCTCGGCCTCGATCACGGCGCGCTGCTCGGACTCGGTGCAGCGCAGCTCCCCGGTCGACACGTCGGCAAACGCCAGGCCCCAGCGCTCCCCGTCGTGCAGGACGGCCGCGCTGTAGTTCGCCTGCGCACCCTCGAGCCGCTCCGCGTTCGCGACCAGGCCGGGGGTGACCACCTCGACGATCTCGCGCCGCACCAGGCCGCGTGCCTGCTTGGGGTCCTCGGTCTGCTCGGCGATCGCGACCGAGAAGCCCGCGGCCAGCAGCTTGCGGATGTAGCCCTCGGCGGCGTGGTACGGCACGCCGCACATCGGGATCGGATCGGGCGTGTCGCGATCGCGCGTGGTGAGCACCAGGTCGAGGGCCGGTGCGGCGATCTCGGCGTCGCCCTCGAACAGCTCGTAGAAATCGCCCATGCGGAACAGCAGCAGCGCCTCGCCCGCCTCGCGCCGGAGCGCGCGGTACTGGCGCATCATCGGAGTGTCGCCGCGCCGCTTCCCACCCATCCCGGCGCGAGTCTAGCCCGTATTCCGCGCGCCGCGGCGGGCGGCGCTGCGGACCGCCCCGCTCCTCCGCGGCAGCCGGGGCCGATCGGGTATGCTGCGCCCCCACCCGAGCCCGGAGGCCCCGGAGTGCCGGACCGACCCTTTCGCATTCTCGGATTGCAGCAGATCGCCGTGGGCGCCGACGACAAGTCGCGCCTGCGGGCCCTCTGGGTCGACCTGCTCGGCCTGACGCCGGCCGGCAGCTACCGCAGCGAGTCCGAGAACGTCGACGAGGACATCGCGACCGCGGGCGCCGGCGCCTTCCGGGTCGAGGTCGACCTGATGCAGCCCGTCGACCCCACGGGGCGGCCCCGGGTGAACGACCCGGCGCTCAATCACGTCGGGCTGTGGGTCGACGACCTGGCGGCCGCGGTCGAGTGGCTGGGCCAGCAGGGCGTGCGCTTCACGCCGGGGGGCATCCGCAAGGGCGCTGCGGGGCACGACGTGTGCTTCATCCACCCCAAGGGCAACGACGCGACGCCGCGCGGGGGCGAGGGTGTGCTGATCGAGCTGGTGCAGGCCCCGGCCGACGTGATCGAGGCGTATCGCGCGCTCGAGGCGTGAGCGTCCCCGGCGGCATGCGCGCGCGGACGCCTGAACTCCGGCAGCGGCTGACGCTGCTGCTCGCCGGCCTGCTGGCGGCGCTCGCCCCCACGCCGGGCTGCTCACCGGTGCCGGAGTCGAGCGCGCTCGTGGTCGCCACCACCACCAGCGTGCGCGACTCGGGCCTGCTCGACGCACTCCTGCCCGACCTCCGGCGCGAGACGGGGCTCGATCCGAAGCTGATCGCCGTGGGCACCGGGGCGGCACTGCGGATGGCGCGCGAGGGCGAAGCCGACGTGCTGATCACCCATGCACCCGCCGCGGAGCGGGAGCTGCTCGATGCGGGCGTGCTGTCGGCACGCACCCCGTTCATGCGCAACTGGTTCGTGATCGCCGGTCCCCACGAGGACCCGGCCGGGATCCGCCGGCGGTCCGCGGTCGCGGCCATCGCCCGGCTGCGCGAGCAGGGAGCCCCGCTGGTCAGCCGGGCCGACGAGTCCGGCACCCACCTCCGCGAGACGGCGTTGATGCGCGCTGCGGGCATCGATCCATCCGAGGGCTGGCCCGGGATCATCCGGACCGGCACGGGCATGGGCGCATCTCTTCAGGTCGCAGGTGAGAGACAGGCCTACATCCTTTCCGACCTCGCGACCTTCCTCGCCTTCGAGCAGCGCACCGGGCTGGCCGTGCTCTCGGAGCGCGATCCGGAGCTCGAGAACGTGTACGCGGTGCTGCGCGTCGCCGGCACCCCGCATCCGGAGGCCGCTCTCGCCTTCGAGGCCTTCTGGCTGCACCCCCGGACCCTCGAGCGCATCGGTCGCTTCGGCGTCGAGCGCCACGGCAGATCGCTCTTCGAGCCCCTGGGCGGGGATGGCTGAGCCCCGCCTCGCAGAGATCATCGAGATCACCGCCCGCACCCTGGCGGTGTGCGGCAGCGCGCTCGGCCTGGCGCTGCTCCTGGGTCTGCCGCTCGGGATCTGGCTGGGACGGCGCGCATTCGCGGGACGCGAGGTCCTGGTCAGCCTGGTCAACGCGGGCATGGGCGCGCCCCCGGTGGTCGTCGGCCTGGCGGTCGTGCTGCTGCTCTGGCGCTCCGGTCCGCTCGGCGGCCTCCAGTGGGCGTACACGCCGCGCGGCATGGTGCTCGCCCAGGTACTGATCGCCCTGCCCCTGATCGTGGGCATCACGCTGGCCGCCGTCGCGTCGCTCGACGACGACTGGGAGGCGCAGCTCGCGACGCTGCGCGTGCCCCCGCGCTGGCGCTGGTGGCTGCTGCTGCGCGAGATCCGCACCGGAGTGCTCGCGGCCGTCATCGCGGGCCTGGGCGGGATCCTCTCCGAGGTGGGTGCGGTGCAGATGGTCGGCGGCAACATCGCCGGCGAGACCCGCGTGCTCACCACCTCGATCATGATGTACACGCAGACCGGCCAGTTCGAGGTCGCGCTCGGGCTCGCGGCGGTGCTGCTGGGACTGATGCTGCTGCTCGCCGCCGGGCTCACCGCGGTACAGCTCGGGGGCCGGCGGTGAGCGTGGTGCTGCAGGCGTGGGAGCTGCACGTCGAGCGCCGCTCGCGGCGCAGCCAGTTCGAGCTGAGCATCGGCTCGCTTCCCCTGTACGCGGGCGAGGTCCTGGTCGTGCTCGGACCCAACGGCGCGGGCAAGACGACCCTGCTGCGGGCGCTGGCCGGGCTCGACCCGATCCGCGCCGGCCGCATCGAGGGGCCCGGCAGCGGACGCGCCACGCTGGTCTTCCAGCATCCGCTGGCCTTCGACGGCAGCGTCGAGCACAACGTGCGCGTCGCGCTGCTGGGACAGGGACTCTCGCGGGGCGAGGGCGCCGGCCGCGTCCGCGGGGCGCTCGAGCGCTTCGGGATCGGCGGCCTGGCCAGCCGGCGAGCGCGGAGCCTGTCGGGCGGCGAGCTGCGCCGGCTGGCCCTGGCGCGCGCCTTCGCGGCTCGCCCGGCGGCGCTGCTGCTCGACGAGCCCTTCGAGGACCTCGACGCCTCCGCGCAGGACGCCCTCGCCCGCGACCTGCGGCGCGTCGCGGCCGAGACCTCGCTGGCCGTGGCCCTGGTCACGCACGACCTGCGTCGCGCGGTCGCGGTCTCGGACCGGCTGGCCGTGCTGGAGGCCGGCCGGCTGCTCCAGACCGGCCCCACGCAGGAGCTGCTCGAGCGGCCCGCCAGCGTTGCCGTCGCCCGCCGCGTGGGCATGACCAACCTGCTGCGCGGGAGGCTCGGCCCCGCGGCAATCGGAGACGCGCCGCGCGCGCTCGAGATCGACGCCGAGCACCGGCTTCGCGTGCACGACGCCCGGCCCGAAGGCACGCCGGTGGTGGCAGGGATCCGCGCCGAGCACCTCAAGCTCGACGCCGGTCGCGGTGCCAGCGATCCGGTGGGCAAGGCGCGGGTGCTCGCCCTGGAGTCCGACGGCGTGGTGACGATCGTGCGCCTGAGCTGGGCGGGCTTCGAGCTGCACACGCACCTGGTGTCCGGCCGCGGCCTGGCGCGGACCCTGCGCCCGGGCGACGCCGTCACGATCGCGGTCCGCCCGGACAGCGTCCGCGTGCTCGACGAGCCCGACGCCGCCCTGAAACCTTGACAGCAGCGGCCCCGTAGAACGACCGTGAGCCTTCACGCAGGAGAAGCCATGTCCATCCCGACCCCGTCCGAGGAGGCCGTGCGCGAGCGCTACAGCGCGGCCGCGAGCGCCCCCGAGCCCGCCCTGTGCTGTCCGGTCCAGTACGACGCGCGCTACCTGGCGGCGATCCCCGACGAGGTGATCGAGCGCGACTACGGCTGCGGCGACCCGTCGCGCCACGTGCGCGAGGGCGACGTGGTGCTCGACCTGGGCAGCGGCGGCGGCAAGATCTGCTTCATCGCGTCGCAGATCGTGGGCCCGAAGGGCCACGTGATCGGCGTCGACATGAATGACGAGATGCTCGCGCTGGCACGCGCGGCCGCGCCCCGGGTCGCCGAGCGCGTGGGTCACGCCAACGTGGAGTTCCGGCGCGCCCGCATCCAGGACCTGGCGCTCGACCTCGACCGCCTCGACGCACGCCTGGCGCAGCAGCCGGTCACCAGCGCCGCCGCCTGGGCGCAGCTCGGCGAGGAGACCGAGCGCCTGCGCGCCAGCGAGCCCATGATCGCCGACGGCTCGATCGACATCATCGTCTCCAACTGCGTGCTCAACCTGGTGCGCGAGGCCGACAAGACCGAGCTGGTACGCGAGATGTTCCGCGTGCTGCGGCGCGGCGGGCGCATCGCCGTCTCCGACATCGTCAGCGACGAGGCGGTTCCCGAGCACCTCAAGCAGGACCCCGAGCTCTGGAGCGGCTGCATCTCGGGCGCGTTCCAGGAGCGCGAGCTGCTGCGCAGCCTCGAGGACGCCGGCTTCCACGGCATCGCCATCGACCAGCTCGCGGGCGAGCCCTTCGCGGTGGTCGAGGGCATCGAGTTCCGCTCGGTCACGGTCACCGCGCACAAGGGCAAGCAGGGCCCCTGCTTCGAGGCCAACCAGGCGGTGATGTACGGGGGCCCGTGGCGCCGGGTCGAGGACGACGACGGACACGTCTTCGAGCGCGGCGAGCGCGCCGCGGTCTGCGCCAAGACCTTCGAGCTGATGACGCGCGAGCCCTACGCCGACCAGATCATCGGCCTCGAGCCGGCCGAGGCGATCCCGGTCGAGGCGCGCGCACCGTTCGACTGCTCCCGCACCGCGGCGCGGGACCCTCGAGAGACCAAGGGCGGCACCGGCGCCAGCGTGGTCCAGGACGCCGCCAGCTGCGCTCCGGGAGAGTGCTGCTAGCGGACCGGCGGCCTAGTCCCGGTCGGCGAACTCGATGCTGCGGAACTCCGGGCGCGGCGACGAGGTGCGCGCCGACACGGCGCCGTCCACGCACCACGCCGCGCCGTTGACATAGCTGGCGTCGTCGGAGCAGAGGAACGCGATCACCGCGGCGATCTCGTCCGGACGCCCCAGCCGACCCTGCGGGATCTGGCGCTCGAAGGTCTCGCGGCTCGCGATCGTGTCCAGCCAGCCGCGCAGGGAGTCGGTCTCGATGGGCCCCGGCAGCACGCAGCACACGCGGATGCCCGCCGCGGCGTTCTCGACGGCGGCGGTGCGGGTCAGGTTGACCACGGCCGCCTTGGCCGCGCCGTACGCGCCGAGCCCGACCTCGCCGCCGAGCGCGGCACCCGACGACACGTTCACGATCACCCCGCGGCCCGCCGGGCGCATCACCCGCAGCGCCGCCCGCAGCCCGCGGAAGGTGCCGTCGAGCGTGCCGCTCATGACCTCCCGCCAGCCCTCGTCGTCCACGTCGGCCAGCGCTCCGCCCCCCACGATGGCGGCATTGTTGACCAGGCCATCGAGCCGGCCGTGGCGCGCCAGCGCTGCATCCACCGCTCGGTCGAAGGCCCCGGGGTCGCGGATGTCGAGCACGCCGGCGCGG
This sequence comes from Deltaproteobacteria bacterium, assembly GCA_029261925.1. Classification (GTDB taxonomy): domain Bacteria; phylum Myxococcota_A; class UBA9160; order SZUA-336; family SZUA-336; genus JAGWBS01. Next base: position 29,468 of record JAJDAJ010000054.1, read on the forward strand.
GCGGCCGCCCCCGCAGCCGTCGCGGTGGCCCGCGCAGCCTCCGGGTCGACATCGGTGACCTCCACCCGGGCTCCCGCACCCGCCAGCCGCAGCGCCGTGGCCCGACCGATCCCCGCCCCCGCGCCGGTCACCAGGAACACCCGATCCTCGAGCCCGCCGGGCATGTCCGGTCCTCCATGAATGCGGCCGACAGCGGGCTTGACAGCGCTGTCAGCATCTTTACGATCCGCCTCGCCGGTCCCCGCCGGGCCAGCATCCTGCCGGAGGATCGCATGACCGACCCCCGCCTGCGTGCCGCGCAGCAGGCCGTGTCCGACGCGTGTCGCGTCTGCCGCCACGTCCAGGGCGAGATCGCGGAGCTGCGCGCCGAGCTCAAGGACGATCGCAGTCCCGTGACCGTCGCCGACTGGGCCAGCCAGGCCGTGGTGGTGATGCGCCTGCGCGAGCTGCTCGGCGACGAGGTCGTGATCGGCGAGGAGGACGCCAGCGCGCTGCGCGACGACCGCGCCAGCGGTCTGCGCGAGCACGTGCTCGAGAGCGTGCGCCTGGTGCGGCCCGACGCCGGGCTCGACGAGGTGCTCGACGCGATCGGCTGGGCCGGTCCGACCTCCGACGAGGCCGGATCGCGCGCCTTCTGGACGCTGGATCCGATCGACGGCACCAAGGGCTTCCTGCGCGGCGAGCAGTACGCCGTGAGCCTGGGCTGGATCGAGGACGGCCAGCCGCGCGTCGGCGCGCTCGGCTGCCCGAACCTGTCGCCCGACTTCGCACGACCCTTCGACGATCCCGATGCGCACGGGCTGATCTTCTCCGCCGTCCACGACACCGGCGTGGTCGAGGTCCCTGCCGACCGGCCGGAGGCCGACCCGGTGCCGCTGCGGCGCCTCGAGCGCATCGACGGCGACGCCGCGCGCATCTGCCAGAGCGTGGAGAAGGCGCACACCAACCGGAGCTCCACGCAGCAGGTACTCGACCACCTCGGAATCGAGACCACTCCCGCCCGGCTCGACAGCCAGGCCAAGTACGCCGTCGTCGCCCGGCGTCAGGCGGATGCCTACATGCGCATGCCGTCGAGCCCCGGGTACATCGAGCGAATCTGGGACCACGCCGCGGGCTCCCTGGTCGCGCAGGAAGCCGGCGCCACGGTGACGGACATCCGCGGACGCCGGCTCGACTTCGGGCAGGGGCGGGGCCTCGAGAAGAACCTGGGTGTGGTCTGCGCGGCGCCAGCGCTGCACGGACCGCTGATCGGAGCCATCGCGGAGCTCGGGCTCGACGAGCCCGCCGGAGAGAGCAAATGAGCAGCTACAACCTGACCCACCTCAAGCAGCTCGAGGCGGAGTCGATCCACATCATGCGTGAGGTCGTCGCCGAGTTCAGCAACCCGGTGATGCTGTACTCGATCGGCAAGGACTCCTCGGTTCTCGCCCACCTGGCCCGCAAGGCCTTCCACCCGGCTCCGCCGCCGTTCCCGCTGCTCCACGTCGACACGACGTTCAAGTTCCAGGACATGTACCGGTTCCGGGACAGCTACGCGAAGGAGCACGACCTCAAGCTGATCGTGCACACCAACCAGCAGGGCGTGAAGGACGGCATCAACCCGTTCGACCATGGCTCGAGTGCGTACACGAACATCATGAAGACGCAGGCGCTGCTCCAGGCGCTCGGACAGGGCGCCTACGACGCGGCGTTCGGGGGCGCGCGACGCGACGAGGAGAAGTCCCGCGCCAAGGAGCGCGTGTACTCCTTCCGCGACTCCAACCACCAGTGGGACCCGAAGAACCAGCGCCCCGAGCTCTGGAGCCTGTACAACGGCCGCGTCAAGAAGGGCGAGTCGATCCGGGTCTTCCCGATGTCGAACTGGACCGAGCTCGACGTCTGGCAGTACATCTACCTGGAGGACATCCCGATCGTGCCGCTGTACCTGGCGGCCGAGCGACCCGTGGTCGAGCGCGAGGGCAACCTGATCATGGTGGACGACGACCGCCTGCCGCTGCACCCCGGCGAGAAGCCGCAGATGCGCAAGGTCCGCTTCCGCACGCTGGGCTGCTACCCGCTCTCGGGCGCGATCGAGTCCGAAGCCGATACGCTGCCGAAGATCATCCAGGAGATGCTGCTGACCAAGGTCTCCGAGCGCCAGGGTCGAGTCATCGACTACGACGAGGTGGCCTCGATGGAGCGCAAGAAGCGCGAGGGGTACTTCTAGTGGAGATCGTGGAGCAGGAGCTGATCGAGCGCGACATCGAGGCGTACCTGTCGCGGCACGAGCACAAGGAGCTGCTGCGCTTCCTGACCTGCGGGAGCGTCGACGACGGCAAGAGCACCCTGATCGGGCGCCTGCTGCACGACACGAAGCTGATCTACGAGGACCAGCTGGCCGCGATCCAGCGCGACAGTGCGCGCGAGGGGTCCTCGGGCGGCGAGGTCGACCTGGCCCTGCTGGTGGACGGCCTGCAGGCCGAGCGCGAGCAGGGCATCACGATCGACGTGGCCTACCGCTACTTCTCGACCGAGAAGCGCAAGTTCATCATCGCGGACACCCCGGGCCACGAGCAGTACACGCGCAACATGGCCACGGGGGCCTCCACCTGCGACCTGGCGATCATCCTGATCGACGCGCGGCACGGCGTGCTGCCGCAGACCAAGCGGCACAGCTTCATCGTGTCGCTGCTCGGGATCCGTCACGTGGTCGTCGCGATCAACAAGATGGACCTGGTGGGCCACGACGAGGAGGTCTACGACCGCATCCGCCGGGACTACCTGGAGTTCGCGGCGCGCCTCGAGATCCCCGACGTGCGCTTCTTTCCGATCTCCGCACTCGAGGGCGACAACGTTGTCGAGCCCAGCACGAAGATGGACTGGTACAAGCAGGGCCCGCTGCTGTCCTACCTGGAGACCGTGCACATCGGCTCCGACCGGAACATGATCGACCTCCGGCTGCCCGTGCAGTACGTGATCCGCCCCGACCTGAACTTCCGCGGGTACGCCGGCACGGTCGCCTCGGGCATCGTTCGCCCGGGAGACGAGATCCAGGCGCTGCCCAGCGGCGTGCGCAGCCGGGTCAAGGGGGTCCACACCTTCGACGGTCCCCTCGACGAGGCCTTCCCGCCGCTGGCGGTGGCGGTCACGCTCGAGGACGAGATCGACGTGAGTCGCGGCGACATGCTCGTGCATCCCGGCAACCAGCCGCGCGTGGGCCGCGACATCGAGGCCATGCTGGTCTGGATGGGCCAGGAGCCCATGAAGCCCGGGCACCCCTACTTCATCAAGCACGCCACGAGCATGATCGGCGGCAGCATCAGCGAGCTGCGCTACCGCGTCGACGTGAACACGCTCCACCGCGAGCCGGCCCAGGAGCTCCAGCTCAACGAGGTCGGCCGCGTGCGGGTCGCCCTGAGCCGCGCGATCGCGTACGACCCGTACCGCAAGAATCGCGTCACCGGGGCGTTCATCGTCATCGACCGCGTCACCAACGGGACCGTGGGCGCCGGGATGATCGTGGACCGGGGCGCCGACGTGAGCGGCTGGGACGCCGAGCCGGCGGGCGAGCTGGCCGAGCACTTCAGCCCGGTCAGCCAGGCGGAGCGCGAGGAGCGCTACGGCCAGCGCGCCGCCACCGTGCTGCTGACGGGCCTGACGGGCGCCGGCAAGACCACGATCGCTCACCAGCTCGAGCGCCGGCTCTTCGACGCGGGCCGGCACGTCACCGTGCTCGACGGCGAGAACCTGCGCCGGGGCATCAGCCGTGACCTGGGCTTCAGCGGCCGGGAGCGCTCCGAGAACATGCGCCGCGCCGCGGAGCTGGCGCGCGTCCTCAACGAGTCCGGAGCGATCTGCATTTGCGCGATGACCGCCCCCGACGCGGGGGTGCGCGGCCTGGCGCGCGAGCGCGTGGGCGCGGAGCGCTGGATCGAGATCCACCTCGACGCGCCGCTGGAGGTCTGCCGGGCCCGGGCGCCGGAGATCTACGCCCGCGCCGACGCCGGCGAGATCGCCTCGCTGCCCGGCCTGAGCGGGCCCTACGAGGCACCCGGAGAGCCGGACCTGCGTCTCGCGACCGACCAGCAGCCGGTGGATGCCTGCGTGGACGCCATCGTCCGGGTCCTCCAGCGGCGCGGGGTCATCGAGGGCTAGCCACCGGCGATCCCGGAGCTACCGTCAAGCGAATTCCGGCGGCGCCCGATGCGTCGCTCCAGACGATGGCCCCGGATCGCCCGCAACGCGCAGCCCAGCCCGTCGGCTCCAAGGCCGGCTTCACCATGGTGGAGCTGCTGGTCGCCGTGGTGCTCATGAGCGTCCTGCTGGTCATGGTGCTCGCCCTGTTCCGCTTCCTGCAGGATTCCGCCGAGCGCATCGACGGCGGGCGCCACCGCGAGCGCGCCGCGCGGATCGTCCTGGACCGCCTCGAGCAGGAGCTCACCGGCGCCATGCTGGTGCGCCGCGCGGAGGGCTCCGACCCCCTCGCCCATCCCTGGCTCTTCTACGGGGTGGACAGCACGATCGACGGCGACGACGCCGACCAGCTCCGCTTCGTCACGCAGACCCCGCTCCGCGGGCCCGGAGAGCGCTTCGGGCGAGGTGTGCGCCTGGTCACCTACGCGCTCGACCTCGACACCGAGGGACGACGGGTGCTCCTGCGGCGCGAGGAGCCCCTGCCCGACCAGCTCGAGAAGGCAATCGACGTGAACGACGCCCAGGTCGTCGCCCGCGACGTCCACAGCTTCGATCTCGCCTACGCCGGCAGCAGCGGGGGCGACTGGGACTCCACGAGCGTCCAGCAGAGCGACCAGCTCCCCGAGGTCGTGGAGGTGCGCGTCAGCCTTCTCGAGCGCCTGCGCGACGGCCAGCTCGTGCCCGGCACCCTGGCCTATCGCACCATCGAGCTACCGACCCGCCCCGAGTACTTCGACCCACCCGACGGCAGCGGCGCCGGCGCGTGCGAGACCGGAGCGTCGGTGGCCGAGTGCCGGGAGCCGTGGCTGGCGATCATCACCCAGCTCGAAGACGCCCTCACCACGGAGGACATGGAGACCTCCTTCGCCGCCGTCACCGATGCGTGCTGGCAGAGCGACGACCCCAGCGATGAGCTGTATGACCTGCAGCTCTACATCAAGGCCAGCATCGTGTCGCTCGACAACCCCGAGGTCCCCGACTGCCCCCTGCCCTAGAGGACGGTCAGGGGAAGACGGGCGTGGGATTCCGCGCGCAGTAGGCCGGGGCGCCGAAGATCTTCGCGTTGACGCCGAGGATGTCCGCGACGTTGCAGAGCCCGTCGTCGTTGGTGTCGCAGAGCGGCGTCTCCGCCTCGAGCTCGAAGATCACCCGGTTGATCGCCAGGATGTCGTTGACGTTCACGAACCCGTCGCCCGTCTGATCCCCACACTCGCAGTCGTTCCCGATCCCGTTCCCGTCGGCATCCAGCAGGCTGTTGCCCCCGAACTGCGGGCAGAGGTCCTCCCGGTCCACCTCTCCGTCCCCGTCCGTGTCGAACGCCGGCGTGGCGGCATCGAGATCCGCGAAGAGCCAGTTGGCGTGCGTCGCCGTCCCGTCGTAGCTCTTGCTCCAGACCCCCGTCGCCGGATCGTAGAAGAGCAGATCATCGTCGGCGTACGTGATGCCCCCGACGCTCCCGCCGGTGCCGAAGGAGGCCACCAGAGCGCCCGTGGTCGACATGAAGTGCAGCGCATCGAGGTCGTTCATGAAGTCGATGCCGAGCGCAGACGTGTCGGTGTACAGCGTCAGCTCCTGCCCGTCCCAGCGAGCCACATCCTCGTCCGCGATGATCTGGCCATTCACGGCAATCGAGATGTCGAACGACAGGAAGATGTCACTCCCGTGCACGAAGACAGCGTCGACATCCGCCTGCGTCGGAACGCCGGCCGCCAGCCCATCAAAGATCTTCTCGTATGCCGCACCCTGGCGCCGAACCACGTCATCGTCCCGGACGAACATCATCCCGCCACCCACCGCCGGAAGGTCCACCGCGATATCGAGCGAGATCACATCGTTGCCATCGGCATCGAAAGAGTGTGCGTCGACGTCTGCAAAATGGGTCACATCCGGCAGATCGCCGACCAGGATCGGATTCACCAGGTCGTCTACGCCAATCTGGTCATCCCGCAAGTTGACGCCCGACAACTCGACCATGATGTCGGACGAGAAATCGAGGACGACGAGAGGCTCGGCTCTTGCCGCAACAGATAGACTCGTAGCCCAAGCCATCAAAAAAGCGCCCAGCGTCCGGTACATGCCCTGCCCTCCTCAACCTGCCATCCACAGGGTACCAAGGAACGAAGAAGCGGTCCCTATGAATCACGGGTCGCGCTCCCGCCGCCGACTCCGGGCATTCCTCCCTCTTGGCCAAATGCGAGAACCCGCTGCCAGCAGGGCCCATTGACGGACAAGTTGCCAGGAGATCTCACCACCCCATCCGGGCTAGGATCGCGCGCGATGGATCGGGGGCGGTGGAGTGTGGCGGATCGCCTGGCGGCGGGGCTGCTGGGGGTGACCGTCGCGATCGGAGTGCTGCTCCTGGCGCTCGGGCTGGGGGACGTGCCGGCGGGCGTCGGGGGTCGGGTGCATCCGACGTACGGGTCGATGATGCACGGCGCCGAGGGTGGGCTCGGGAGGCGGCCGGACCTGCTCTGGGGCGGGTGGCTCTACGGTGCGCTGCAGATCGCGTTCTTCGGGCTCTGCTGGGTGCTGGCGGTGCGCCGGGCCGGTGGGCTGGGGCGCCTGCGACGCGGAACCTGGCTCGCGTTCCTGGCCTACCAGGCCGGCTGGGCGTGGCTGGTCTACGCGTATGCGGTGTACGCGCGCGATCCGGAGGCCACGGCGCTGGTCGGCGCGTTCCCGGTGCCGACCGCGGTGATGGTGTACGTGGTCTGGCCGCTGCCCCTGCTGTTCACCGGACTGTACCTCTGGCGGTTCACCGAGCAGATCCACACGCCCGACGATGAGCGGCGCCTGGCCGAGCTGCTGGAGCGCCACCGCACGGGACCGGGGGACCGCGCTTGAGCGACCGCGGCCTGATCACGCTGGTCTGCGTGCTGGTCTACCTGGTGTTCTGCCTGGGGACCGGCGTCTGGGCGATGCGGCGCACGCACTCGAGCCGGGACTTCTTCGTGGCCGGCCGGAGCCTCGGCGTGTGGGTCAGCGGGATCGCCATCTTCTCGAGCACGCTCAGCGGCTTCGGGTTCGTGGGTGGGCCGGGTCTCACGTACAGCATGGGCATGAGCTCGGTGTGGATGATCCTGTCCGCGATGACGGGATACACGCTCGCCTTCGCGCTGCTGGCGCGGCGTCTGCGCGTCATCTCGGAGCTCCGGGACAGCGTCTCCCTGCCCGACGTCGTCGCGGCGCGCTACGGCAGCCGGAGCGCGGGTGCACTGATGGCCGTGGCGCTGCTGGTCGGCGTGATGGGCTACCTGGCCACGCAGATGCTGGCGATGGCCCGCGTGCTCCAGGACGTCCTGGCGGCGGTCCCGGCCATCGGAGAGCTGCACCTGGTCACCTGCGTCGCGATCTCGACGGCGGTGCTCCTGTTCTACTGTGTGACCGGCGGAGTCATCGCCGGCGTCTACACGGATCTGGTTCAGGGCGCCATGATGATCGTGGCCGCCCTGCTGGTCGTGCTCGCAGCGCAGCAGGCCGTGGACGGCGGATTCAGCGGCATGTCCGCGACGATCCTCGCGGACGATCCAGAGGCGATCGGGCCCTGGGGCACGCTGGGGATGCTCGCCAGCATGTCGATGTTCTTCCTGTTCCTGCTGGGCAACGCGGGACAGCCCCAGGTCATCACCAAGTTCATGATGATGCGGCGGGTCTCCGACATCCGACGCGTGCTGCCGCTGGCCGTGATCGCCTATACGCTCTCCGCGCTGCTGTGGATGCTCGTCGGGCTCTCGATGCGGGCCCTGGTGCTCCAGGGCGGCCACGACGAGCTGGGCAACCCCGACCTGGCGTCTCCGGCATTCCTGCAGGCCTTCGCCCATCCGCTGCTGGCCGGCCTGGTATTCGCGGGGCTGCTGGCCGCGATCATGTCCACCGCCGATGCCTTCCTCAACATCGGCGCGGCCGCGCTCGTCAACGACCTGCCCCGCGCGCTGCGCGGGCGCCCCCTGGAGCCGGCGCTTCCGGCCGCGCGCATCGCGACCGTGCTGATCGGCGTCCTGGCAGCGGCCTTCGCGCTCTACTCGCACTACGCGAACGAGCGGCTGCTCGCGCTGCTCGGCGTCTTCGGTGCAGCGACCTTCACGGCGGCGATCGTCCCCGCGGTCGCGATCGGCTTCAACTGGCGCCGCGCCACGGGGACCGCCGCGAGCGTCTCGATCGGGGCCAGCGTCGTGATCAACCTGGGCATCGAGATCGCCGACGTGACCCTGCCTTACGGCATCCACGGCGGGATCCCCGCACTGATCGTCTCGCTGGTCCTGTTCCTGGGGATCTCGCTGATGTCGCCCCCGCCGCGCCTCGATCCGGACATCGAGGCGGCGCTGGAGCTCTGAGCTGGACGGCCCCGTTCGCCTCGGGATCCTCGGCGCGGCGCGCATCGCCCCGGCGGCCGTCATCCGACCCGCCCTCGAGATCCCGGAGGCGCAGGCGTTCGCCATTGCGGCACGGGATCCCGCGCGAGCGCAGGCGTTCGCCGCCGACCACGGGGTCCCTCGGGTCCACGCGTCCTACGACGCCCTGCTGGCGGATCCCGACGTCGAGGCGGTCTACGTGCCGCTGCCCAACGCGCTGCACGCGCACTGGTCGATCCGCGCCCTCGAGGCGGGCAAGCACGTGCTCTGCGAGAAGCCGTTCGCGTCCAATGCCGAGCAGGCCGCCAGCGTCGCGCTGGTGGCGGAGCGGACCGGGCTCGAGGCCGTCGAGGCCTTCCACTGGCGCTACCACGCGCTGGCCAGCCGGATGCGCGAGATCGTGGCGAGCGGGGAGCTCGGCGAGATCCGCAGTGTCGAGGCGCATGTCTGCTTCCCGCTGCTCTCGCGCGGCGACATCCGCTACCGGCTCGACCTCGCCGGGGGCGCGCTGATGGACGCGGGCTGCTACGCCGTCTCGGTCGTGCGCCACCTGGCCGGCGCCGAGCCCGAGGTGACCTCGGCCCGGGTCAGGCTGGCGTCCCCGCAGGTGGACCGCTGTGCCTCGGCGGAGCTGCGCTTCGCCGACGGTCGCGAGGGACGGATCAGCTGCTCGCTGCTCTCGGCTCGCCTGCTGCGCGTGAGCGCGCGCGTGCGCGGGAGTCGCGGTCAGATGGCCGTGATCAATCCGATCGCGCCCCACGTCTGGCACCGGCTGCGCGTGCGCACGCGCGACGGGCGCCGGACCGAGCGGGTCCACGGTGAGTCCACCTACACCGCACAGCTGCGCGCATTCGTCGGCCGGCTGCGCGGCGGCCCTGCCCTGCCGACCGACGCCGAGGACGCGGTCGCGAACCAGCGCGTCATCGACGCCGTGTACGTCGCTGCCGGACTCGTGCGCCGCGGATACACCCGCTGACCGTCGGCAGCGGTGACGGCGCTCGCCGGCATTCTTATACTCCGCGCGATGGACGCACCCGCGCAGTTCAGCCCGCCCCCGCTCGAGGCGCGTCAGTACCTGCTCACGCTGATCCTGCTCGGGCTCGGCGCGTGGTGCATTCGCGACGGCTGGTTCAACCCGGACATCGAGCACCGGCTGTTCAACCAGATCGCGGGACCGGTGCTGATCGCCTGGGCGATCTGGGACGGGCTGCGCATGCGGCGCCGCGAGATCGCCGCCGCCCGGCGAGCCTGGGAGCGGCCGGCGGGGCCCGGTACCCCGGCCCCGGGCAAGCCCGAGGGAGCCTGACGCCGGACCCGCGGCGCGGCTACATCCAGTCCTGCGGCGCCTCGATCGCGTCGCCCACGATCTCGAGGCACTCGTCGACGGTGCCCCACGCCAGGGCGCGGTCCTTGCCGCGGATCGTGAAGAAGTACAGGTCGTTCTCCTCGATGTACCCCTGCCCGCCGTGCAGCTGGTGGCCGAGCATGGTGACCTCGGGGACCGCCGCCGACGCCGCGGCCTTGCAGGCCGCGACCTGTGCCCGCGTGGCGACACCGCGCTCGAGCGCGTCGAGCGCCTCGTACGCGAGGAAGCGGCAGCTCTCGACCTCGATGGCCATGTTGGCCGCGTGGTGCTGCACGGCCTGGAAGGTGCCTATGGCGCGACCGAACTGCTCACGGATCGAGGTGTAGGCCACGGTCTGCTCGAGCGAGACCTGCATGCAGCTCACGATCTGTACCGAGGTGAGCGCCCGCGCCACGTCGGTCAGGCAGGCCAGCCCCTCGGGTCCGCACAGGCGCTCGCCGGCCACGCCGTCGTAGCGAACGATCGCCTGCGGCGTGCGCCCGATCGTGGGCCGTGGATCGCACTGGACCGCAGGATCGCGCGCGTCGACCAGATACAGCCCGACCTCCCCGCCGCGACGCGCCGCCACCAGGTGGTGCGTGGCGAACCGGGCGTAGTCGACGAAGTACTTCTCGCCGCGCAGGCTGCCGTCGCCGGCGACCTCGGCAAGAACCTCGTCGAGGCGATCGCCCGCCTCGAGCAGCGCCGGCACGACGACGATCCGGGCCGCGGCGATCTGCCGCACGAGCTCGCGCGCCCGCTCCCCCGCGCCGCAGCGCTGCAGCGTGGCTCCGCAGGCCAGCGCCTCGACCACCGGCACGCAGGCCGCGCGCCGGGCGATCTCCTCCACCAGCAGACCGGCGGCGATCAGGCCCCCGTCGCCCCCGCCCAGGTCGGCCGGGAACGGCGTCGCCAGCCAGCCGAGCTCGCGGAGCTGCCCCCAGAGCTTCTCGTCGGCCCGGCCCCCCTTCTCGCAGGCGCGCACCTGGTCCAGGTCCACCTCCTTCTGGAGGAACTCGCGCCAGGTGTCGCGGAGCAGCACCTGGGTGTCGTTGAGATCCAGCTCCATCTCGATCGTTCCTCGTGACTCAGCGCGGCATGCCGAGGCCGCGGGTGGCGATGATCGTGCGCTGCAGCTCGTTGGCCCCGCCGCCGAAGCGCAGGATCGGCGAGGAGCGCCAGGTGCTCTCGGCGCGGCCCTCCAGGGGCGCCAGCGCCCCCGCCTCGCGGTCGAGGCCGCCGTAGCGCCCGAGCAGGTCCATCGCGGCGTTGCTCAGCTCGTAGCGCAGCTCGCTGCCGTGGATCTTGGTCATCGACGCCTCGTGCGGGCGGATCTCACCGCTGGCGATCGTGACCGCGTTGCGCACCGCCAGCGCCCGGTGCTTGAGCAGCTTGACCTTGAGCCGCGCCAGCTCGTGGCGCACGCGCGCGTCGCCGAGCTTGCCGGGGCGCTCCTCGCGCAGGTGCGCGATCAGGCTGTCGAAGAGCACCGCGAGGTTCCCCGTGCTCGACAGCCCGACGCGCTCGTGGTTCAGCGCGTGCATGATGATCGTCCAGCCGCCGTTGAGCGGACCGACGAGGTTCTCCCTGGGCACGCGGACGTTGTCGTAGAACGTCTCGTTCGTGCGCACGTTCGACATCGTCCACAGCGGCCGCACGCTCACGCCGGGGGTGTCGATCGGCACGATGATCATCGAGATGCCCTGGTGTCGCGGCGCATCGGGATCGGTACGGCACGCCAGCCAGATGTGCGTCGCCGACTCCGCGCCCGACGTCCAGATCTTCTGGCCCTGGATCTGCCAGTGGTCGCCGTCGAGGACGGCGCGCGTCCGCAGGCTGGCCAGGTCCGAGCCCGCATTGGGCTCGCTGTAGCCGATCGCGTAGCGGTGATCGCCGCTCCAGATCGGCGGCAGCAGCTCCGCCTTCTGCGCCTCGCTGCCGAACTGCAGCAGCGCGGGGGCCACCGAGGTGTAGGTGAGGCTGCCGTACGGCATGCCCCAGTACTCCATGACCTCGACGTAGACGAACTGGTACAGCGGGTTCAGATCCCGGCCGCCGTAGGCCTCGGGCCAGCACATGCGGCTCCAGCCCCGCTCGTTGATCTCGTCCTGGAAGCGGCGCACCAGGGGGCCGCCGCCACCATGGTTCTGGCGGTACTCGTCGAGCAGCTCGGGCGTGCGCCACTTCTGGATGAACTCGGTGAGCTCGCCGCGGAAGTCGAGCAGCTCCTGGGGCCAGGTGTAGTCCACGGGTCCTCCGTCGCGCCGGCGGCGCGAATTGCAACACGTTTCACTCCCCGGCTCAAGCGGACGCAGAGCGCAGACGGCCGGGTCTGCCTGACAGCCCGGGCCCGTGCGGCTAGGCTCCCGCTCGCGAGACGGAGGAGCCCATGCCCGAGTTCACGATCGACGAGGAGATCCAGGCACCGGCGGGTCAGGTCTGGCCCGTGCTGGCCGACTTCGGCGGCGAGGACATGAGGGGCGCCTACGGCGGCGCGATCCGGGGGCTCCGGGAGCTCGTCGAGAAGTAGCCCGCGCGGCGGAGGATCGAGCGTGTCCCGGCGCAGCGCCACCATGCAGGACGTGGCGACGGCCGCGGGCGTGGCCCTCAAGACGGTCTCGCGCGTGGTCAACTCCGAGGCGGGCGTCAGCGACGCCACGCGCGAGCGGGTCGAGGCCGCGATCGCCGAGCTGGGCTACGTGCCCAACGCGCCGGCGCGCCGCCTCGCCGGCGGCCGCGCGGGTCTGCTGGGTCTCGTCTCGTTCGTCGATCCGCACGGCGACGCGGGCGTGGGCGCGACGGCCGAGCTGCAGCGCGGCGCGCTCGCGCGCTGCCGCGCCGAGGGCCTTGGCATACTGCTGCACCCGTGGATCGACGGCGGACCCCTCGACGTCGAGTCGGCGCTGCGGCTGATCGAGCAGCGCAGCGTGGATGCGCTGATCGTGACGCCCCCCGCCGACACGCCCGAGCTGCTCGGCGGACTGCGCGAGCTGGATCTGCCCCACGTGCTGATCTCGCCGTCCGAGGACGCCGGCGACTCGCCGCAGGTGGTCTGCACCGAGCGCCGGGGTACGCGCGACATGACGCGCTACCTGCACTCTCTCGGTCACCGGCGGATCGCGTTCGTGACCGGGCCGCCGGGAACCGCGGCCCGCCGCGAGCGACTCGACGGCTTCATCTCGAGCCTGCGCGAGGCCGGCAGCGAGCCGGACCCGGGGCTGATCGTGCAGGGCAGCACCAGCTTCCGCTCCGGCCTCTCGTCGGGGCGGCTGCTGCTCGACCGCTCCGACCCGCCCACGGCGATCCTGTGCTGGCTCGACGAGGTGGCGGCGGGCGTGCTGGCCGCCGCGCACCAGCTCGGGCTCAGCGTGCCGACCGATGTGTCGATCGCCGGCCACGGCGACGTGCCCCTGGCGGGCCGCACCTGGCCCGCCCTGAGCACGGTGCGCCAGCCGCTCGCCGACATGGGCGCGGCCGCTGCGGGGCTGGCGCTGCGCGCGCTGCGCGGGGAGGCCATCGCCGGCACCTGCGTGGAGCTGCGCACGGAGCTGGTGATCCGCGAGACCACCGCCAACGCACCGGGCTGAGCGGCGGGCCCCTCAGTCGAGCGCCAGGATCTCGCGCAGGTTCTCGCCCATCACGCGCTCCTGCTGCCCCACCGGCAGGCCCGCGAGGGTCTCCCGGAACTCCACCGGGCTCGCCAGACCCTCGGGATGCGGGAAGTCCGAGCCGAAGAGCACCTGCGAGGCTCCGATCTCTCCGACGAGCGCGACGATGTCCTCCTCGTGGTAAGGCGACACGAAGAGGTGGCGGCGCAGGATGGCGCTCGGGCGCTCGGTGATGCGGCCGCCGGGCCAGGGGCCGTTGCGTCCCATGCCTCCCATCTTGTCCATCACCCGCATCAGGTACGGGACGAAGAGCGACCCGTTCTCGACCGAGAGCACGCGCACGCCCGGGAAGCGCCCGAAGAGGTTGCCGAAGATCAGCGCGGCGATCGTGTCCATGATCGGCCGGTCGCCGTAGAAGCACGACCACTGGAAGGCCGACTGCAGCTGCGACGACGGGTTCGGCTCCTGCCCGAAGTGCACGCTCATCAGCTCGTTGTAGCCCGACTCCCCGATGTGGAAGGCCACCCCGATCCCGGCCTCGTCGATGCGGGCCCAGAACGGATCGAAGTGCGGGTCGGCGGGGGATCGGCCGGCCACCGGGCCCGGGCGAAGCGAGATCACGCGCGCGCCGCGCGCCATCACGAAGCCGAGCTCCTCGACCGCGAGATCCACGTCGACCAGCGAGAGCATCGGTACGCCGAAGATCCGCCCGGCGTGCGCGAAGCCCCAGTCCTCGTCGAGCCAGCGGTTGAACGCGCGCAGGTTGGCGTAGAGCTGCTCGGTGCCGTCGCGCATGAAGTGCTCGAGGCAGACACCGACCGTCGGGAACAGGAGCGCCGCCTCGAGACCCTGCTCGTCCATCAGCTTCAGACGCGCCGCGCGGTCGCGGTACGCCGGCTGCATGGGCTCGTGGACCGAGCCGCCGGTCTCGTCGTAGCGCTTGCGGCGCAGCATCTCGCGCAGCGCGCCGGGCCGGCTGTGCGCGTCGAAGTCCCAGCCGTGCAGGAACGTGAACAGACGCTCGCCGACCCAGATCCGGTCCTGCTCGTCCACCCGCACGGCGCCGGCGCGGTACGCGGGCTCGATGCAGCGCGTGCCGAAGTCGCGCGGCTCGTAGTAGTGGTTGTCGGCGTCGACGGGCAGTCGGTTCACGAGACCTCCGGCGTCCATTCCAGCCGGCCGGCGGTCCCGGGTCAAGCGCTCAGGTCAGCGTATCCCAGCCGCCGCAGGTCGGGCAGCGCCAGTGCAGCTCGGCGCTGGGCGCCCCGCAGGCCCCGCACTGCAGGCGGCGCTCGCCGGGGGGCAGGCGCTCGACGAGCTCCTCGTAGGCCTTGCGCCCGCCGTCCTCGCGGCCGGCCCGGACCAGGGCGCGGGCCAGCTCCGCGCGCGCCGCCAGGTGCTCCGGTGCGCGCGCGACCAGGCGCTCGAGCAGCTCGATCGCCTCGCCGAGCTCGCCCCGCTCCAGCAGCACGCGCGCCAGCCAGCCCGCGGCCTCGAGATCGTCGCGGTTCGCGTCGAGCCGCTCGTGCAGCAGGGTCGCGAGCCCGCCGAGATCGTCGGCCGCCCGGTGTGCCTCGAGCAGGCGCGGCAGGATCAGGCGGCCGATCTCCGGATGCAGGTCCAGCGTGCTCCGGAAGTGCGCGATCGCCCGATCCGCGCGGCCGGCGCGCAGCTGCTGGTCTCCGAGCGCCACGTGCGCCTCGGCGCAGCCGCGGTCCTGGGCCAGGGCGCGCCTGAACGCGCGCCGCGCCTGGGCCTCATCGCCGTCTCGCACGTGCGTGTTGCCCAGGCCGACCCAGAGGTGCGCCAGCACCCGGCGCGTGTCGGGGTCACGCGACCCGAGCCGGCGCCGCAGGCGGATGGCCTGCTCCCAGTCGCCCTGCTCCAGGGCGATCTCCTCCAGGGCACGCAGCGCCTCGGGGTGGCGCGGCCGCTGCTCCAGCAGCTCCTGGAACGAGGCCTCGGCTCGCCCCAGGAAGCCGCCCACGCGGAAATCCAGTGCGAGCCCCAGCAGGGCCTCGGTCTGGAGGTCCGCCGGAAGGTCCTGGCGCAGCAGCAGGTTCTGGTGGATCTGGATCGCCCGGCCGATCTCGCCGCGGGCCCGGTACACATTGGCGAGCGCCAGGTAGGCGTCGGACGACGAGGAGTCCAGGCGCGCGGCCTCGGCCAGCGCCACCTCGGCACCGGCCAGGTCGCCCGAGAGCACGTGGCTGAGGGCCGCGCGCAGCTGGGAGACGACCGTCTCGGGATCCGGCTCCGACCTGCCGCGCCGCCAGCGCACGCGTCCGCTAGCCCGTGTTCACGCGGGTCTTGGTCGTCTCGTCGAGCGGCACCGTGCGCAGCGCATGGACCTCCTGCTCGAGCTGCGAGATGCGCTTCTTGCTGCGGCGCAGCCGCAGCTTCAGGCGCATCATCGGCAGCGAGACGACCAGCGCAGACAGGCCCGCGCCCAGGAGCGTCGAGACCGCCAGTGCGGCCCAGAGCGGCACGTCGTCGAAGCGGGTCAGGTACAGGTCGATGACCGCGATGTTCAGGCTGTTGAGCGAGCCGATGTAGACCAGTCCCGCGCAGGCGGCGATCACGATCAGCACGACCAGCCAGACGCGCACGGCGTCCGGCTCAGCTGCCGGCGCCGGGCTCGCCGTCGGGCCCCCGGCGCTCCTCGATCCGCTCCTTGAGCTCCTTGCCCACCTTGAAGAACGGCGTGCGCTTGGCGGGGATCTTGACCTCCTCGCCCGTCTTCGGATTGCGACCCTCGCGGGCCTCGCGAATCTTGACCTGGAAGCTGCCGAAGCCGCGGATCTCGATCCGATCGCCCTCCTTGAGCGACTCGGTCATGCTGTCGAAGATCGTGTTGACCACGGTCTCCGTGTCCTTCTTGGAGATGTGCGGGACGCGCAGCGCCACACGCTCGATCAGATCGCTCTTGGTCATCTACGAAGCGCCCCCACTCGCGTTCCGTCTCGCGGCCGTTCAGGATCCCGCCTAGTCGTCGTCGTCGTCGTCAGCGCGCCGCAGCTGGCTGAGCGCGTCCTGCGACAGCAGGTCGCCCAGCGTGGCCTTCTCGGTCCCGGCCTGGCGGGCCACCCGCTGGATCGCGGAGCGCTCCTCGCGCTCCTCGATCGCTCGCATCGACAGGGCGATCTTCTGCTCGGACGCGTCGATGCGCACGATCAGCGCCTCGACCTCCTCACCCACCTTCACCACCGTGCGGTGGTCGTCGATGTTCTTGCCGACCTCGGACGAGTAGACCAGGCCCTCGATCCCCTCCTCGATCTCCACGAAGACGCCGAAATCGACGATGCTGGTGACCTTGCCCTTGAGCTTGGTGCCGATCGGGTACTTGGCCGGGATCTGCTCCCAGGGATTGCGCTCGAGCTGCTTGACGCCCAGCGAGAACTTCTCGTTCTCGATGTCGACCTTGAGCACCACGGCCTCGAGCTCGTCACCCTTGTTGAAGTGGTCCTTCGGGTCGCGGATCTTCTGCGTCCAGGAGATGTCGGACACGTGGATCAGGCCGTCGATTCCGTCCTCGATACCGACGAAGACGCCGAAGTTGGTCACGTTGCGGACCGTGCCCTTGACCCGGGTGCCGGGCGGATAGCGCTCCTCGAGCATCGACCACGGGTTCGGCTCGATCTGCTTCATACCCAGCGAGATCTTCCGGTTGACCTCATCGACGTCCAGCACGATCACGTCGGTCTCGTCGCCGATCGCCACCACCTTCGAGGGGTGCTTGACGCGCTTGGTCCAGCTCATCTCCGAGATGTGGATCAGGCCCTCGATGCCCGGCTGCAGCTCGATGAACGCACCATAATCGGCCAGCGAGACCACCTTGCCGGTGATCCGCTTGCCGATCGGGTAGTGCATGCCGACCTCGCCCCACGGATCGGGCTGCGTCTGCTTCAGACCCAGGCTGACCCGCTCGCTCTCGGCGTCGAACTTCAGCACGCGCACGCGCACCGTGTCGCCGACCTGGAAGAGCTCCGACGGGTGCGCGATCCGGCCCCACGACATGTCCGTGATGTGCAGCAGGCCGTCGATGCCGCCCAGGTCCACGAACGCACCGTAGTCGGTGATGTTCTTGATGATGCCCTCGACGACCAGACCCTCCTGGAGGATCTCGAGCGTCTTCTCGCGCAGCGACTGGCGCTCGGTCTCGAGCAGCGCACGCCGCGAGAGCACGATGTTGCCGCGGCGCTTGTTGAACTTGATGATCTTGAACTTGTGCAGCTCGCCGATCATCCGGTCCAGGTTGCGCACGGGGCGCAGGTCGACCTGGCTACCGGGGAGGAACGCCTTGACGCCCTTGATGTTGACCGAGAGGCCGCCCTTGACCCGACCCGTGATGACGCCCTCGACCACCTGCGAGTCGTCGTAGGCCCCCGACAGCTGGTCCCAGACGCGGAGCTTGTCGGCCTTCTCCTTGGAGAGCACGACCTGGCCGTCCTCGTTCTCGGCCTGCTCGACGAGCACCTCGACCTGGTCGCCCGGCTTGATGTGGGCGATGCCCCGGGAGTCGGCGAACTCCCATGTGGGGATCACGCCCTCGGACTTGGTGCCGACGTCCACGAGGACCTGCTCGGGGTCCACGCTCAGGACCTTGCCGGCGACGACCTCGCCTTCCTTGACCAGGTGGCTCGTCTTCTCGAACAGATCCGCGAAGCTCTCCTCCGCGGCGGGTGGCTGGACTTGTTCGGTCATGCTTCCTCTTGCTTCCGGTCTCGCCGCGACCGACTTCCCGTCGGCCCGGCCGGTTTCCCTGGTGTCTCGCCGCGGGGGATCACGGCAGTTTCTCCGAGCGCTCTCGGGCCTCTTCGAGCGCCTGCTCCAGCGCCACGCGATCTCCTCGCTCCAGAGCCCCGAGAATCCCCTTCAAACTGGACTGGAAGCGCGCCATCTCTTCGGCGACGCGCTCCCGGTTCATGAGCAGAATCTCGCACCACAGCTTGGGGTTGCCGCGGGCGATGCGGATGAAATCATGCAATCCCGGCCCGGCCCACGCGAGCACCTCCTCGCCGGGCAGGCCCCGGGCGAAGGCGAAGGCTATCACGTGAGGCGCGTGTGACAGCGCAGCCGTGATGGCATCGTGATCCTCGGGCGTACGTCGGACCGTAAGTGCGCCGAGACACTGCCAGAATTGTTCGATCCGGTCCACCACCGACGGGCTCTCGGTGCCCGCCGGCGTGACGAAGCAGGTCCGGCCCTCGAACAGGTCCGCCCGGGCAGCCCCCAGCCCCGAGGCGTGGCCGCCCGCCATCGGATGCGCCCCCACACATCTCTCCGGATGCGAGAGGCAACGCCGGGCCAGCTCCGCCATCGGGCCCTTCACGCTGGCCACGTCGGTCAGGAGCGTCTCCGGGCCCAGGTGAGGCGCCAGACCGGTCAGTACGCCCTCCATGGCGTCGACCGGGACCGCCAGCACGACCAGGTCGGCCCAGCGGGCCGCCTCGGCCAGCTCGATCAGCGGGATGTCCCCGGCGCTCTCCAGGTAGGGATCGACTCCGCGGATCTCGGCCGCCGCGCCGTGCTTGCGCGCGGCCAGCGCCACCGAGCCGCCGAGCAGCCCGAGCCCGACCACCGCCAGCCGCCCGATCAACGTCCCAGCTCCAGGCGCAGCGCCTCCAGGAAGCGCTCGTTCTCCTCCGGGACCCCGACCGTCACGCGCAGGTGCCGCTCCAGCCCGAAGCCGGCCATCGGCCGGGTGATGACGCCGCGTCGGAGCAGCCCGTCATAGATCTCCGCCGCCCCGGGACCGACCTCGATCAGCAGGAAGTTCGCGTCGCTGGGGGCGTAGCCCAGGCCCAGCGCACGCGCTCCGGCCTCGAGCTGCTCCAGACCCGCGTGCGTGAGCTTGCGCACGCGCTCCACGTGCGCAGCGTCGGCCAGCGCCGCGCGCGCCGCGACCTGCGCCAGGCTGTTCACATTGAACGGGTGGCGCGCGCGCGCCAGGAACCCGATCAGCTCCGCGTCCCCCACGCCGTAGCCCACCCGCAGCCCGGCCAGCCCGTGGATCTTCGAGAAGGTGCGCAGCACCACGAGCGTGCGGCGGCGCTCGAGCGCGCCGATCGCGTCGGGAAAGTCGGTCCGGCGCACGTACTCGAAGTAGGCCTCGTCGGCCACGACGATCACGCGCTCGGGGATGCCGTCGAGCAGCCGCTCGAAGTCAGCGGCACCGATCGAGATCCCCGTCGGATTGTTGGGATTGGCCAGGAAGAGCACGCGCGTGCGCTCGCCCACGGCCGCGATCAGGGCGTCCACGTCGGCGCGCAGCTCCGCGTCGAGGGGCACCTGCACGGCGCGCGCGTTCGAGGCCGCCGCGAGGATCGGGTACATGGCGAAGCTCGGCCAGGCGAACAGGCACTCGTCGCCCGACGCGAGGAAGCAGCGTCCCAGCAGGTCGAGGACCTCGTCGGAGCCCGCACCGCAGAGCAGCTGCCCGGGCTCCACCCCGAGCGCCGCGGCGAGGTCCTGCTTGAGGTACGGCGCGTCGTCCTCGGGGTAGCGGTGCAGGCCCCCGAGCTCCGCGCGCAGGGCCTCGATCACGCGCTCCGACGGCCCCAGCGGGGCCTCGTTGCTCGCCAGCTTGATCGAGCCCCGGATGCCCAGCTCCCGCTCCAGCTGCTCGATCGGCTTGCCCGGCTGGTAGGGCCGCAGCTCGCGGACGTGCGCGTTGACGAGGTCGGCGAGCTTCACGACGACGCCTGCGGGTAGCTGCCGAGGACCTTCACGAACTCGCAGCGCGGCCGCAGCTCGTCGATCGCGCGCGCCACCACCGGATCCTGGGCGTGGCCCTCGAAGTCGCAGAAGAAGACGTACTCCCAGGCGCGCACCCGCGTCGGCCGCGACTCGATCCGCGTCAGGTTCACGCCGTTGTGCGCGAACGGCTCGAGCGCGCGGTACAGGGCACCGCTCTGGTCGCGCTTGATCGAGAACAGGATCGAGGTGATGTCGCGATCGCTGGGCGGCGGAGCGCTGCGGCTGATCACCAGGAAGCGGGTCGTGTTGTCGGGGTTGTCCTCGATGCCCGAGCGCACGATCTCGAGGCCGTAGATCTCGGCCGCGGCCGGGCTCGCGATCGCCGCGGCTCCGGCCTGGCCGACGACCCGCTCCGCGGCCGCCGCCGTCGACGCGGTGGTGTGCTGCTGCGCCGACGGCAGGTTCAGCTCGAGCCAGCCGCGGCACTGCGCGAGCCCCTGCGGGTGCGAGTAGACGTCGCGGATCGCCTCCAGGCCCGGGTCGCTGGCCAGCAGATCGTGATGGATCGCCACGTGGATCTCGGCGCAGATGACCAGCGGGGAGTCGACCAGGAGGTCGAGGGTGTGGCTGACCACGCCCTCGTTGCTGTTCTCGACGGGCACCACGCCGAACTCGGCGCTGCCCGCCTCGACCCGCTCGAAGATCTCGTCGGTGGTGCCGGTCGGCCCCAGCTCGGCCATCTGCCCGAACTGCTGGATCGCGGCCTGGTGCGTGTACGTGGCCCGCGGTCCCAGGTAGGCCACGCGCACCCCGCGCTGCAGCGCGATCGACGCCGAGATGATCTCGCGGAAGACCTTCCGGATCGCCGGCGTCGGGAACGGCCCGGGGTTGCGACGCTCGAGCCGCTCGAAGATCTCGAGCTCGCGTCCGGGCACGAACGGCGTGTCGGCCGCGATCTGCCGCTTGAGCTGGCCGATCTCCGCGTTGCACCTCGCCCGCTCGTTGAGCAGCTCCAGGAGCCGGTCATCGAGGGCGTCGATCTTCTCGCGCCAGGCCTTGATCTCGTCGCGCGGGTCGCTCACGGCGCGCAAGCATACCCCAGCCTTTCCGGCACGCCAATAGATTCCCCTTCTAGGTCGCGCACTTGGGGCGTACCCCGGGAACCGCCGGGGCGCGGCCCCGGCGCCGGGCCGCGCGTGTACACTCGCGCGCCATGGGATCGGTCCTCATCGGCCTCACCGGGGGCATCGGCACGGGCAAGTCGCGGGTCGCCGACCTGCTCACGGAGCTGGGCGCCGCGGTCGAGTGCTCCGATCTGATCGTGCGCGAGCTGCAGGCTCCCGGAGCGCCGGCGCTCGAGGCCATCCGGGCGGAGTTCGGGACGGAGTACATCACCGCGGGTGGCGAGCTCGACCGGCCGAAGCTCGGCGCCCTGGTCTTCGGCGATGCCGAGGCGCGCGGCCGGCTCAACGCCCTGATGCACCCGCTGGTCACCGACGAGCTGCGCCGGCGCGCCGAGCGCCAGCAGGACGCCGGCGTGCCCGTGGTCGTCGTCGACATCCCCCTGCTGCTCGAGGGACGGCGCTCGGGGACCGGCGCGGGCGCGGTGCTGCCCTTCGACGAGATCGTGGTGGTCTACGCGAGCGAGACCCAGCAGATCGAGCGCGTGATGGCGCGCGACGGCCTCGACGCCGACGCCGCCCGCGCGCGTGTTGCGGCGCAGATGTCGATCGAGGACAAGCGCGCGTTCCCGGGCGTGATCGTGGTCGACAACACCGGCGACTGGTCGGTCACCGAGAAGCAGGTGCGCGAGCTGCACGCGCGCTGGGTCGCGGAGGCCGGCGCGCGCTGAGCGACGCTCAGCCGGCCCGGGCGTCGCGCACGGCGGCGGCGAGCTCGCGCACGAACGACCCGGCGGCGGCGATCGCCGTCGACGGGCTGTCCGCCCGACCGATGCGTTCGACCAGCGCGCTGCCCACGATCACACCGTCGGCAATCCGCGCGACCCGCGCCGCATGTGCGGGGGTCGAGATGCCGAAGCCCACGCACACCGGCGTGGAGGTCACGCGCTGGAGGCGGCCCACCAGCTCCGAGAGATCGTCGGCGAGCTCGGTGCGCGCGCCGGTCACGCCCGTCACGCTGACGCAGTAGACGAAGCCGCGCGCGCCGTGCGCGATCCGCACCACGCGCTCCGGGGTGCTGGTCGGCGCGCACAGCGGGATCCGGTGGACCCCGGCCGCGGCGCAGGCCTGCGAGAGCAGCGGCCTCTCCTCGAACGGCGTATCGGCCAGGATCAGGCCGTCCACGCCCACCCGGGCGCAGTCGCGCGCCAGCCGCTCCTCCCCGTGGCTCAGCACGTTGTTCAGGTAGCCCATGAGCAGCAGCGGGACCTGCGAGACCTGGCGCACCGCCTGCACCGTGGCGATCACCTGGTCCAGCCGCGTGCGATGCTGGAGCGAGCGCAGCGAGGAGAGCTGGATGGTCGGTCCCTCCCCGATCGGATCACTGTGCGGCACCCCGAGCTCCACGATGTCGGCACCGGCGCGCTCCAGCTCGAAGACCAGCTCGGCCGTGGTCTCCAGGTCGGGGTCCCCGGCGGTCACGAAGACCACGAGCGCGGCGCGCCCCTCGTGGCGCAGGCGCTCGAAGCAGGCGTCGATCCGGTTCGAGCCGGCGCTCGCCGGCGCGGCGCTCACGACATCCCTCCCAGCAGCGTGCGCGCCTCGCTGACGTCCTTGTCCCCGCGCCCCGAGAGGTTGACCACGACGAGCGTGTCCGGGCCCCACTCGCCGCGGTGGCGACGCAGCTCGGCGATCGCGTGGGCGCTCTCGAAGGCCGGGATGATCCCCTCCAGGCGCGAGAGCCAGACGAAGGCGTCGAGCGCCTCGGCGTCGGTCACGGCGGCGTAGCTGGCGCGGCCCGTGTCCTTGAAGAGCGAGTGCTCCGGCCCCACGCCGGGATAGTCGAGGCCGGCAGAGATCGAGTGTGCCTCGAAGATCTGCCCGCAGTCATCCTGGAGTACGTAGGAAAGCGACCCGTGCAGGGCCCCGGGCGTGCCGGCATTCAGTGGCGCCCCGTGGCGCCCCGCCTCGATGCCCTCGCCCGCCGCCTCGACGCCGAGCATGCGCACCCCGGCGTCGTCGTGGAAGGGACTGAACAGGCCCAGCGCGTTGCTGCCGCCGCCCACGCAGGCCACCAGCACGTCGGGCAGACGCCCCTCGGCCGCCAGCACCTGCTCGCGCGCCTCCTGGCCGATCACCGACTGCAGGTCGCGAACCAGCATCGGATACGGGTGCGGTCCGGCGGTGGAGCCGATCAGGTAGTAGGTGGTGCGCACGTGGGTCGCCCAGTCGCGCAGCGCCTCGTTCATGGCGTCCTTGAGCGTGCGGCTGCCGGACTCCACCGCGTGCACCTGCGCGCCCAGCAGCTCCATGCGGAACACATTGAGCGACTGGCGGCGCACGTCCTCGGCGCCCATGTACACCTCGCAGTCGAGGCCGTAGCGCGCACAGGCCGTGGCCGTGGCCACGCCGTGCTGGCCGGCGCCGGTCTCGGCGATGATGCGCTTCTTGCCCATGCGGTGCGCGATCAGGGCCTGCCCGATCGCGTTGTTGATCTTGTGGGCTCCCGTGTGGGCCAGGTCCTCTCGCTTGAGATAGACGCGGAACCCCAGCGCCTCGCTGAGCCGCGCGGCGTGGTACAGCGGCGTGGGACGCCCGACGTACTCGCGGCGCTCCTCCCGCAGCTCCTCCCAGAAGGCCGGGTCCTCGCGCACGGCCTCGTAGGCACTGGTCAGCTCGCTGACCGCGGGCACCAGCGTCTCGGGCACGAAGCGTCCGCCGTAGCGCCCGTAGTAGCCGTCGCGGTCCGGCCGGGTCCGGTCGGGGAGCGCGCCGTGGGCCGCCCGTACGAATGCGCGCACGCGTGCCGGGTCCTTGCGCCCGGGCTCGGACTCCAGGCACGACGACGCGTCGACGCCGTGGGGAACCGCCGCACGCACCGCGGCGGCCACGCTGCCGGGATCGAGCCCTCCGGCGAGCCAGACGCGCCGACCGCTGGCCACCAGGTCGCGCGCCCGCGCGAAGTCCCAGGCGCGGCCGCTGCCGCCGCCCGACGGGTGATCGAGCAGCAGGTCCACGTCGGGGTAGCGGGCGGCGGCGGCGTGCAGGTCCGCGTCGGCCGGGATCGCCTTCATGACCGGGTACGGCAGGGCCGCCACGTAGTCGGGGTCCTCGTCGCCGTGCAGCTGCACCACGTCGAGCCCGATCTCGCGGACCGCGGCGTGCACCTCCTCGAGCGCTGCGTCCTGGAAGACGCCCACGCGCACGGCGCGCCCCGCGACCTCGGCGCTGATCTGGCACGCCTGCTCGCGGTGGACGAAGCGCGGCGTGCCGGCCACCAGGACCAGACCGATGGCGTCGGCCCCGGCCTCCAGCGCCACGCGCGCGTCCTCGACGCAGGTGATCCCGCAGACCTTGACCAGGCTCATCTCGCTCCCCTCAGCTCGCGCAGCGCCTCGCCGGGCTCGGCCGCGCGCATCAGCGCCTCGCCGACCAGGAAGGCGCCCACCCCCAGCGCATCCAGGTCCCGGAGCACGGCGGCCGAGTCC
The DNA here is from genome assembly GCA_029261925.1 of Deltaproteobacteria bacterium. GTDB lineage: Bacteria > Myxococcota_A > UBA9160 > SZUA-336 > SZUA-336 > JAGWBS01. Next base: position 54,254 of record JAJDAJ010000054.1, read on the forward strand.
AGCCCGCTCTCGCTGACCAGGGTGACGCCGCCGGCCAGCGGCGCGAGCCGGCGCGTCACCGCGACGTCGGTCGCGAAGCTGCGGAGATCGCGATTGTTGATCCCCACCAGGTCCGCGCCGCTCGCGAGCGCGCGCTCCATCTCGGCCTCGTCGTGCACCTCGACCAGCACGTCGAGCTCCAGGCCGCGGGCCGCCGCGAGCAGGTCGCGCAGGCGCGCGTCGTCGAGCGCGGCCACGATCAGCAGCACGGCGTCGGCGCCGGCCGCGCGTGCCTCGAGCAGCTGGAGCGGATCGATGGTGAAGTCCTTGCGCAGCACGGGCAGGCTCACGGCGTCGCGCGCGGCGCGCAGATCCTCGAGCGCGCCGCGGAAGAAGTCGCGGTCGGTGAGCACCGAGAGCGCGGCGGCGCCGGCCGCGGCGTAGGCGCGCGCGATCCCCGCGGGCTTCGCACCCGGCCGGATCTCGCCCTTCGACGGCGATGCGCGCTTGAACTCGGCGATCACGCGCGGCCGCGGTCCGTCGCGCAGCGCGCGCGCGAAGCCGCGCACCGGGCTGGCCGCCGCGAGGGCCTCGCGCAGCCGCGCCTCGCCCGGGTCGCGGCGCAGCCGGGCAACCTCCTGCGCCTTGCGCTCCAGGACCTCGTCGAGGATCGTCACGCCGCGGGCTCCTGCGTGAACGCCGCGAATCGCTCGAGCAGGCTCGTGGCGGCCCCCGAGTCGATCGCGTCCGCGGCGACGGCCGCCCCCTCCTCCGGGGTCTCGACCCGACCGGCCACGCAGAGGCAGGCCGCCGCGTTGAGCAGCACCACGTCGCGCCGCGGACCGCGCTCCCCGGAGAGCACGGCGCGCGCGATCCCGGCGTTCTGTGCGGCGTCGCCGCCGGTCAGATCGCCCTTGCGCCCGACCGGGACCACGCTGCCGGCCGCGAGCTCGAAGCGGCGCTCGCGGCCCTCCTCCCAGGCGTGCACCAGGGTGGGCGCCTCGATCGAGAGCTCGTCGAGTCCGTCGGTACCGTGCACCACCCAGGCGCGCTCGACGCCGAGCTCGACCAGGGCCCGCAGCGTGGGCTCCACGAGCCGCGCGTCGGCCACGCCGATCAGCTGACGGCGCACCCGCATCGGATTGGTCAGCGGGCCCAGGCGGTTGAAGATCGTGCGGATCCCGAGTCGCGTGCGGATCGGGGCCACGCGCGCCATGGCAGGGTGGCAGGCGCGCGCGTACAGGAAGCCCATCCCCACCTCGCGCACCGCGGCCGCCATGCGTGCGGGGGGCGCGTCGAGGTTCACGCCGAGCGCCTCGAGCACCTCGGCGCTGCCGCACTTGCTGCTCGCCGCGCGATTGCCGTGCTTGGCCACCGGCACGCCGGCGCCCGCGCAGACCAGCGCCGAGACGGTCGAGATGTTGAAGCTGTCCGAGCCGTCGCCCCCGGTCCCGCAGGTGTCGATCGCGCCCGCCGGCGCGGCCGGGAGCTCCACGGCGAGCTCGCGCATGGCCTCCGCTGCCCCCGCGACCTCGTCCACGGTCTCGCCGCGCGTGCGCAGCGCCGCGAGCAGCGCGGCGATCTCCACGTCGTCGGCATCGCCGCTCATCAGGGCACGCACCAGCTCGCGCGCCTCGGAGCGCGTCAGCGTCTCGCCCGCGACCACCCGCTCGAGCGCCGCCCGGATCATGCCGCCCCCGCCAGGCGCAGGAAGCCGCCGAGCAGCTGCTTGCCCTGCCCGGTCAGGATCGACTCCGGGTGGAACTGGACGCCCACGACGGCGTGCGTGCGATGGCGCACGCCCATGATCTCGCCGTCGTCGGTCCACGCGGTGACCTCGAGGGTCCCCGGCAGGCTCGAGCGCTCCAGCGCCAGCGAGTGATAGCGCGTGGCCTCGAACGGCTGCGGCAGTCCCTCGAAGATGCCCCGAGCATCGTGATGGATCAGCGAGGTCTTGCCGTGCATGAGGCTGCGGGCGGCGATCACGCGCCCCCCGAACGCCGCGCCGATCGACTGGTGCCCCAGGCAGACGCCCAGGATCGGCAGCTCCCCGGCGTAGCGCCGGATCACGTCCACGCTGATGCCGGCCTCGCGGGGCGTGCACGGCCCGGGTGAGATCACGATGGCCTCCACGCCGCGCGTGCCGATCTCCTCGACGCCAATGGCGTCGTTGCGAACCACGTCGCAGCCGGCCCCCAGCTCCCCCAGGTACTGCACCAGGTTGAACGTGAACGAGTCGTAGTTGTCGATCACCAGCAGCTTCACGAGCGATCTCCCGAGGCCAGGGCGATCGCCCGCAGCGGCGCGCCGAGCTTGTTCAGCGTCTCCTGGTACTCGAGGTCCGGGTCGGAGTCCGCGACCACGCCCCCTCCCGCCTGGAGATAGAAGCGCCCGTCGCGCGCGACCAGCGTGCGGATGGCGATGCACATGTCCATGTTGCCGTGGTAGTCGATGTACCCGACCGCGCCGCCGTAGAGCCCGCGGCGCTCCGGCTCCATCTCCTCGATGATCTCCATGGCCCGGACCTTCGGGGCGCCCGTCAGCGTGCCCGCCGGGAACGAGGCCCGCAGCAGATCGATGGCGTCGCTGTCCTCGCGCAGGTCGCCGCGCACACTGGACACGATGTGCATCACGTGGGAGTAGCGCTCGATCACCTGGAACTCGTCCACGGCCACACTACCGATCTCCGCGACCCTGCCCACGTCGTTGCGGCCCAGGTCCACCAGCATCAGGTGCTCGGCCAGCTCCTTGGGATCGGCGAGGAGCTGCCGCTCGATCGCGCGGTCCTCCTCCGACGTGTCCCCGCGCGGGGCCGTCCCGGCGATCGGCCGCAGCGTGATGCGCCGGCCCTCCAGCCGGACCAGGATCTCGGGAGACGATCCGAGCACCACGTGATCGCCGCAGCGCACGAAGAACAGGTAGGGCGATGGGTTGAGCACGCGCAGCTGCCGGTAGACCTCGAAGGGATCGATGTCGCTCTCGACGGTGAGCCGCTGGCTCGGCACGACCTGGAAGATGTCGCCGGCCTCGATGTACTCCTTGCAGCGCTTGACCACCTCGAGGTAGCGCTCCCGGGTCATGTTCGAGGTCCACGCGACCTCCGCGCCGTCCGAGGGTGGGGGCACGGGCGCGGGCGCTGCGCGCGAGAGGCGCTCGACGATCGCATCCAGCGCCTCGACGGCGGCGTCGAAGGCGGCGTCGGCGGACCCGGCGTCGGGCACCTCGGCCGTGTGGATCAGCTGCAGGACCTGGCGCTCGCGGTCGTGGACCAGCAGCGTCTCCGGGAAGACGAACAGCGCCTGCGGCAGGTCCAGGGCGTCGGGATTGTCGCCGGGGAGCCGCTCCACGTAGCGCACCCAGTCGTAGCCGAGGTAGCCGACGGCGCCGCCCGCGAAGCGCGGGAGCCCCTCGAGCTGCGCGGGCGCCAGCTCGCGGAGCAGCTCGCGCAGGTGGGTCAGCGGATCCTCGTCGTGATCGGCCGCCAGCGGGTGCGTCTCGACGGCGTCGCCCCGCTCGACGCGAATGCCCGACTCGCGCGCCACGAAACGGGCCCGCGCTCCCACACCGATGAAGCTGAAGCGCCCCCAGTCGCGCCCCCCCTCGACCGACTCGAAGAGAAACGAGGTACGCCCGTCGTCGACCTTCAGGAAGATCGCCAGGGGCGTGTCTAGATCCGCGAGCACCTCGCGAACCACGGGGACGGCGCGGGCACCGCGCGCCAGGACGCGGAACCGCTCGCGATCGGGATACACGGATGCCCCCCGGAGAGCGTCCGGACGGGCGTGATCGCGGGGAGCCATGGGCCGTTCCTCATGGGGGACGCAGGCTTGCACAGCGCCCGCGGAGCGTCAACCTGAGCGGCGCTCAGGCCGCGATCGCGCCCGAGATCTCGCCGTCGCGGGTCATGCGCACGCTCGGCAGGCCGAGCGCGTCGAGCCACGCGGGGCCCTCCGGCGCGCCGCGCAGCATGGCGATGGTCGACGCGCTGCCCGCGATCAGGCAGCTCGGGGCCTGCACGCTGACGCAGGTCAGGCCGCCGTCCGCGGGCCAGCCGGTGCGCGGGTCCAGGATGTGCCCGTAGCGAATGCCGTCCACGAGCATGCAGCGCTCGTAGTCCCCGCTCGAGGCCAGCCCCCCGCTCGACAGGCGGATCGAGGCCATGGCCGCCCCCGCCTGCCGCGGGTGGCGCACGCCCACGCTCCAGCCCTGCCCGTCGGGTCGCGGCCCGATCACGGCGAGGTCTCCGCCGAGATCCACCATGCCGTGCTCGACCCCCGCCTCGCGGCAGCAGGCCGCGGCGCGATCCACGGCGTACTCCTTGCCGATGCCCCCGAGGTCGAGCTCCATGCCGGCGAGCGGCAGGACCAGCCGCGGGGGGGCCCAGGTCAGGCGAGACCAGCCCACCCGCTCCAGCACGGCCGCCACCTCCCCGGCCGCGGGCACGCAGCCGGAGTGGAAGTCCCAGACCCGGCGCAGCACGCCGGAGGTGATGTCGAAGAGCCCGTCGCTCTGCTCCCAGCAGGTCTGCGCGTAGTCGAGCAGGTGCGCGGTCTCGGGATCGAGGTCGACGCCCTTGGCGTCGCCGGCGCTGCGATTGATCGCCCCGAGCAGGCTGTCGTCGCGGTAGCGCGAGTACTTGCGCTCGATGCGAGCGATCTCGGCGCGCGCCGTCCGCGCCGCGCCATCGAGCCGGTCGCGGTCGGGGCCGTAGAGCCGCAGCTCGCAGGGGCTCCCCATGGCCCGGAACGTGTAGCGGCCCTCGTTCACGCCGCCGCGTGCCTCACCACAGGAAGGTCAGCCCGATCGTGACGACGTCGTAGTCCACCAGACCCGGGGACTCGCGCGCATCGTCGTCGAAGCTGAGATCCTCGCTCGAGAAGTAGTTGTCCCAGGCGGCCGTCAACATGAAGTCGTGCTTGCCGGTCCAGGGCGTGCGGAAGCGGTACTGCGCCTTGACGCCGAAGAGCATCGAGCCGTAGGCCGAGAGCCGGTAGTCGCTCGAGCGCTCCTTGCTCACGCTCTCGCCGAGATCGAAGTACGGCCGGTAGAAGTCCGCCTCGCTCTGCGAGTAGTACCGGAACGACGGGATGATCGCGAGGCGCCGCCCGAGCTGCTGGTGCCAGGCCAGCGCAACGGTGTGCGAGGTCACGCCCCAGGTATCGAGGTGCAGGCGATACTCGCCCTGCAGCGTACCGTCCAGCTCGCGCACGTGGCCGCGCACGCTCGTGGTCCAGGCGAGCTGGTGGCGCGAGTCGGGCCGGTTCTCGGCGACGATCACGCCCCCGTCCTGGTGCCAGACCGCCTTGTAGGGATCGGAGAGGTAGCCGTCGGAGAACTTGTACGTGACGTTGGACTGGATCAGCGAGGCCCGGTTGAGCAGCTGCGAGAGACCCAGCATCAGCGTGTAGGTCTTCTTCTCCTCGCTGGTCGGCCGCGTCGAGAAGAGCTCGGCATCGGTCGGCTCGATCTCGTCGAGCGAGACGTCCAGCCCGAGCGAGAGGGTCGTGTTGCCCTCGTTGAAGCTGGTGTCCCCGTTGATCCCGAGGTTGATCGCGCTGTAGTCGTTCTCGCTCGAGTAGCCGGCCGCGAAGCCCAGTCGTCCGGTGTCCGAGTATCGGTTGTACTGCACGAGGACGTCGTCGCGGGTGTCCTCGATGGTCGCACCCGTCATGAACTGCAGGGGCTCGGAGCCCGGCCCGGGGATGTCCGGGATGGTGTACCAGGGGCTCGCACCCGACATGGTCTCGTGCACGAGCTCGATCGAGAGATCCGAGCTCGACGTGAGCGGCGCCCGCACCGTGAACTGGTGCATCTCGATCTCGTAGCGCTCGGTCTCGCCCACGAAGACCTTCGAGCTGTCGATCTCGTCCTCGGTGTAGCTGCTGAAGCTGTACTCCGCGGTGTAGCGATCGACCGGAGTGTCGGCCCGGGCCGCCTGCGGCAGCGATGAGAGCGCGAACGCACTGCCCCAGAGCGCGTGCAGCGTCTGGCTCAGCGGGCCGTTACGCCGCCGGTCGAGTCTCTGGTCACGCCGCCGCTGGTGGCGATTCCTTGCTGGTCTGGCCATCGTCTACCCCCCGGAGAATCAAGGCCTGGTCGAGCTGGATCGGGATCAGTTGCAGCCGCAGCCGCCGCCGCCGGCGCCTCCACCGCCCAGCGACGACTCCTTGCTGAAGAAGATGTGGTTGCGGCGCGCCGTCTCGATCGGATCCGGCGTCCACTGCATCTCGGTCTTGGAGAGCAGATCACGCTCCCACGGCTGTACGCGCACGAGCTCCTCGCGCTCGAGGAGCCTGGCGATCAGGCTCCGCGACTGATCCACCTTCTCGCTCGTGAACTCTTTCGTGCGCTCGTAGTACTTCGGCGGGCCGGTCAGGGAGCAGCCGCTGGTAACCAGTATGGCGAGCGTCGCGAGGGCCAGGGATGTGCTTCTTCGGATCATCGCTGTGTCTCCACGAGGAACGGATCGACCGCTCGGGCCACCGCCCCGTGATGCATCTCACCTGCGCACGGGAGCGCGTGGATCGAGTTCTCGGGCTCCTATCGGTCCCGCGCTGCCGGGGATGTAGACCCGCAAGGCGCCTGCAGCTTCCCGGTCCGGGCCCGCGCGCCCGAACGCGGATCGCCGATCGCGAGGCTTCTGGCGACAGTGGTGATCACTGTCACAAGGTCGGCCCCCGGCAGCGCCGAAGAGATCTGCGAGTCAGCAGCAGAGGGGAGCGCTGCTCGGGAAGACTGACCAGAGGAGCGTGATGAACACCCCAGGCCAGATGCGGCGCCACACCTGCTGGTGCCTCGTTGCCACCGCCGTCCTCGCGTTCTCGATCCCGGCGGCGGCCGGGCCCCGGGAGCAGGCGAGGCGCATGCACGACCGCCTCGCGGGCGTACCCCCCACTCCGGCCGTCCTCGACGCCATGGAGGCGTTGATCAACGCCGGCGACGAGATCGGCGCCGCCAACCAGGCGATGTCCCATCCCCTGTTCTACAGCTCCGTGCTGAAGAACTGGGTCGCGCCGTGGACCAACGTCGAGCAGACGGTCTTCGTGCCGCTGAACGACTACACCGCCACGGTCATCGGGATCATCCGGGACGACCGGCCCTTCACCGAGGTGCTCACCGCGGACCTGGTCTACGTGGGCTCCGGGAGCGTCACGAGCACGCCCTACTCCCACACCGACAACGCGCACTACCAGCAGCTCGAGGACCAGCGGGTCGATCTCTCGAACCCGGCCAACCTGATCCCGGTCACCCAGTCCGGCCTTCCCGGCTCGATGCTGAGCCCCGCGGACACCGCGGGCGTGATCACGACCCGCGCCGCCGGCGAGGCCTACTTCTCGGCCGGCACCAATCGCCGCATGTGGCGCTACACGGCCATGAACTACCTGTGCCGCGACATGGAGCAGCTCAACGACATCACGCGGCCCTCGGACTGGATCCGCCAGGACGTCACCCGCAGCCCGGGTGGCGACAGCCGCATCTTCCACAACACCTGCGTGGGCTGCCACAGCGGCATGGACCCGCTCTCCGGCGCCTTCGCGTACTTCGAGTGGGATGCCGACCAGATGCGCGTCATCTACACGCCCGGCCAGGTCCAGGCCAAGCACCTGATCAACTCGACCTCGTTCCCGTTCGGCTACGTCACCACGGACGACAGCTGGGAGAATTACTGGCGCAGTGGACCGAACGCCCTGCTCGGCTGGCGCGCCGCGGCCTCGAGCGGCAACGGGCCCAAGGGCCTCGGCGAGGAGGTGGCCATGAGCCGCGCATTCTCCGAGTGCCAGGTCCTCAAGGCGTTCGAGCAGATCTGCCAGCGGCCTCCGCTCGACCCGACGGAGCGCGCCGAGATCCAGCGCATCGCCGACGTGTTCGAGGCCCAGAACTACAGCATGCAGCGCGTCTTCGCAGAGGTCGCGGTGTACTGCACGGCGGACTGACGGCGCGCGCCGTCGGACCCCTGACTTCATCGGAGGCATCCATGCGAGCCCCCAGCTTCATCCATCCTTCCCTGCACGCGACCGGCGCCCTGCTGCTCGCCGTCGCCTTCCTCGCCGCCTGCGGCGGCGGCGGTGGCGGCGGTGGTGGCGGCGACGACGCCAGCGCCCAGGCGACCAGCACCGGCACGTCCGGGGGCAGCAGCGGCAGCGCCTTCATTCCCACCGGCAACGGCATCGACGGAGAGTCGGCGTTCGCCCAGACCGTCTACCCGCTCACCAGCCAGTACTGCACCGGCTGCCATGCCGGCGCCGGTCCGGGATTCCCGCACCTGGCGCATCCCGATCAGGGGACCGCGTACCGCGCGGTGATCGACAACCAGAAGGCCAACTTCGCCAACCCGGATGCCTCGCGCCTCGTGCTGCGGCTCTCCGTGGACCAGCACTACTGCTGGAGCTCCTGCGCCGCGGACGGCCAGACGATGGCAACGGCGATCACCGACTGGGCCAACCTGATCGGCTACACCGGCGCGGCCGGCGGCAACGGCAACACGGGCAACGGCGGCGGCCAGGTCGCCGGCGTCGCGGCGAGCTACTCGAACGTGTTCGCGAACGCCACGGCGGCCGAGAGCCAGCGCGACCAGTCCAACCTGATCGCCCTGTACACCTTCAAGGAGGAGTCGGGCGACTCCACGCTCGACGTGTCGGGCGTGCCGCCTTCGATGCATCTCGACCTGTCGGGCGGCTACACCTGGCTGCCCGGAGGTGGCCTCGAGATGAGCGGCGGCCGCGCCGTGGCCACGAGCACGGACAGCCAGAAGCTGTTCAACCGCATCGCCAGCGGGCGCGGCAGCCAGGAGTACTCCATCGAGGCCTGGGTGATCCCCGCGAACACGGATCAGGAGGGCCCGGCGCGGATCGTCACCTACTCGGATGACACCCAGAACCGCAACTTCACGCTCGGCCAGGTCCAGTACACCTACGTGTTCCGGAACCGCTCCAGCAACCCCGCGGTTTCCCCGAACGGGACCCCCGAGCTCCAGACGTCGGACGACGACGAGGACCTGCAGGCCACCCTGCAGCACGTGGTCGCGACCTACGACCAGGTCAACGGCCGCCGCATCTACGTGAACGGCATCTACACGGACGACGCCGACGCGGTCGCGCCCGACATGATGCTCAACTGGAACCCGGGCTACCAGTTCGCCCTGGGCAACGAGGTCAGCGGCAACCGGCGCTGGTTCGGCCAGCTCAAGCTGGTGGCGGTCTATGACCGGGCGCTGCCCGAGTCCCAGATCGCGCAGAACTACCTGGCGGGTGCCAGCGACAAGTTCATCCTGCGCTTCGGCCTGGACGACTACCTGACCGCCGGCGACTTCATCGAGTTCGAGGTCAGCGACTTCGACGCCTACAGCTACCTGTTCTGCTTCCCGACCGTGCACTCGGCGATGGGCGGCTCCTTCGGCATCGAGGGCCTGCGGGTGGCGGTCAACGGCACCGCACCGGTCGCGAGCCAGAGCTTCAAGAACGTGGATTCCATGGTGACCCAGCCGGTCGAGCTGCTCTCCGGGCTCTGCTCGGTGGTCCCCAAGGATCTGGGGGTGGCCCTGGACCAGTTCTCGATCTGGTTCGACCTGATCGCGAGCACGGACCTGCGCGCGCCCGAGGATCCGCCCGAGCCGATCGTGGACAACTCGGTGCTGGACCCGCTGCCCCTCACGGGCATCCGCGACTTCGACCAGATCAACAACACCCTGGCGGAGATCACGGGCGTCGATCCGAACACGTCCTCGGTGCTGCTCACCTTCGACGCGGTGCGGGAGCAGCTGCCGATGAACACGGACGTGCGCTCCTTCGTGACCGCGCAGCAGGTGGGCATCGCGAAGCTCGCACTCGAGTACTGCAACGAGCTGGTCGAGTCGCCCACCCTGAGGACGGCCTTCTTCGGGCCCTTCGTGTTCGACCGTGACGCCGTCACGGCGTTCACGGCCCAGGCCGATCGCGACCTGATCATCAACGCGCTGATCCCGCACGGGATCGGACAGGGTCTCGCCAATCAGCCGACCGCGGCCGAGATCGCCTCGGTGCTCGAGATGCTGATCGACGACCTGATCGCTGGCTGCACACCGGCGACCTGTCCGGCAGAGCGCACGCGGACCGTGGTCAAGGGGGCCTGTGCGGCCGTCCTCGGCAGCGCGGCCGTTCACCTCCAGTGAGAGCCTGTGGAGCAATGAGATGAGACGCAAGGCGAACCTGAACCCCGACGCACCCCTCCAGCTGGAGGGCCACGGCCGACCCGTGAGCCGCCGCGACTTCCTGTCGCGGGGACTCATCTCGGGCGCGGCCATGGTCACGGCCCCGAGCCTGCTCAACCTGCTGGTCTCGCCCCGCGCCCTGGCGCAGTTCGCGGACTGCGGGGTGGGCGGCGGCGGGGGCAAGATCCCCTTCCTGTGCTACGACCTCGCCGGTGGCCTGAACATCGCCGGGTCGAACGCGCTGGTCGGGGGCCCGGGCGGGCAGCTCGACTTCCTGTCCGTGGGTGGCTACGAGAAGCTGGGATTGCCGGCTGCCATGACCCCGGATCGCGCCGGCCAGGTCAGCGCCGAGCTCGGGCTGCTGTTCCACTCGGACAGCGCCCTGCTCGCCGGGATCATGTCCAAGACGTCGCAGACCACCCGCGACAGCACCAACGGCACCGTGCTGTGCACGCGCTCGGAGAACGACACCCAGAACAACCCGCACAATCCCATGTACGGGATCAACAAGGCGGGCGCGGACGGCAACCTGGTGGCGCTGATCGGAACCTCGAACTCCGACTCGGGCGGGCGGTCGATCCAGCCGATGTCGATGTTCGATCCGGCTGCGCGACCCACGAAGGTGTCGTCGGGGCGGGACGCGACCGGGCTGGTCGACACCGGCAAGCTGGTCGAGCTGCTCGACCAGAACGACGCGGCCGCGGTGATGAACTCGATCGAGCAGATCAGCGACATGAAGCTGAACCGCATCACCGAGGACGCCTCGCTGGAGGACCTGATCCACTGCGGCTACGTGGAGGCGACGGACCTGGTCTCGACGTTCGGTGACCCGACGCTGCTGGACCCGCTCAACGACCCCGACATCAACGGCGGGATCTTCGATGCCGCGGAGCTGGATCAGGGCCGCTTCCAGAAGACGGCGGCCGTCATGAAGCTGGTCGTGGAGGGCTTCGCCGGCGCGGGCACGATCGAGAACGGTGGCTACGACTACCACGACAGCACGCGCGCCACCGGCGAGATCCGGGACTTCCTGGCCGGCCAGATGATCGGCGCGGCGCTGGAGTTCGCGGCCCTGCGCTCGCAGCAGCTCATGATCTACGTGTTCTCGGACGGGTCGGTGGCCAGCGACGGCACCATCGACACCTCGCCCGAGGGCCGGGACAAGGGCGTCTGGCGCGGCGACAACAGCTCGACCTCGGCCGGGATCATCTTCGTGCACGACCCGGCGGGACGGCCCGCGCTCGTGGGACCGGGCGCCCAGATCGGGTACTTCCGGCCCGACGCCTCGATCGAGACGGCCGCCACGCGGATCAGCAACAACGTGCCGCTGCTCGCCGAGGCCATCGTGCTCAACTACATGGCCCTGCACAACGACGTCGGTAACTTCTCGACCGTCCTGCCCGGCCACGGCCTGGGCAACACGCCCGCCGACCTCGACGCGCTGATCGCCTTCGCGCCCATCCGCTGAGCGGGGCCCGACCCTCCAGACCCTGATCCCGGGTCGCCGGCCGGCGCGCGAACGTCGGCGGGCGGCCCGGGCGCCGTGCGCGCGCCGCTGGCCGGCGCGGGGCCCGGGAGCACCGGGGACTGGAGCACTCCGGGTGCAGGCGGCTACTCCTCTGTATGGAGAGGAGGGACCGCATGGCACGCAGCCGGGACATCCCGCGCAGCTTCCTGCACCACGGCGTGGATGCCGCCGGGGCGCTGGTCGCCATCGACGCGGTCGAGCGCGGCCGCACGGCGCTCGCCTGTCCGTACTGCGCCACGGGGCTGATCGCGAAGAAGGGTCGGATCCTCGCGCCGCACTTCGCGCACGACGGGCCCACCTGCCGCGAGGCTCACGAGGGCGCCGCGGCGCGGGTCCCCCTCCACGACGACTTCGCGACCCTGGAGCCGCTCGGTCGTGCCGACCTGCGCCTCTGCGCGCAGCTGCTCCGGCGCGAGATCAACCACACCTCACTGCGGGGCTGGCGCCGCTCGTCGCTCCGGCGCCTGGTCGAGGCGGAGCTGATCGAGGAGGTGCCCCGCGGCGAGCGCTGGGTGAACGGGGTCGGCTCACACCGCCACACCGCCTGGGGAGAGCAGATCGTCGCGGCCACGCGCTACCGTCTGGCCCTCGACGATCTCGTCCGCGTGCAGGAGCGCGCGGCGCTGCGGAAGCTCGACCGCCTCGAGGACCGCGCCCGCGACGGCGAGGGCGACGAGCGACCGTCAGTGGATCTGCGTCTGTATCGCGCACAGCTCGCGCGACTGTTCTCGCTCGACCTGTACCTGCTCCGGGTACGCGCAGACCGGACGCTGCTGCACAAGATCGGGGTCACCGCGCGGCCCGTGGCAGAGCGCCTGCCGGAGATCCGCAAGGACCTCGAGGCACACTTCGACACGCTGGAGCTCGCGGTCGAGGGACACTGGCCCCGCCGCGGCTCGCTCGAGCTCTACTTCAAGCGGGCCTTCGCCCGGCGCCAGGTACGGGTCGGCTCGCTGACCGAGTACTTCGACTTCGGCAGCGACCGACGCCCCTTCAGGCAGCTCGCCCGGCTCGATCCGGCGCTCTCGCCGCGCCTGCAGGCCCTGCTCTAGCAGGCTGCCGAGAGCCCGCTCCCGCCGACGCGCTCAGCGCTCGGGGCTGGCCGGAGCGCCCGCGGGCACGCCGCCGCCGCCGCGGGGCGGCTGTGCCACGGGCAGCTGGGAGACCACGTCCAGCGCGCGCAGCAGGCGGCTGTGCATCAGGATCTTGAAGCTCTCCAGCGTCGCGAATCCCATGAGCGCGAAGATGCTCGAGAGCAGCGCCACCGCCAGCGCACCCAGCTCGAGCCCCGCGTCCTGCAGGTTCATCGAGACGAAGAGCACGAGCATGCCCACGGTGGTGCCGATGAAGCCGATCGGCGGCAGCAGGTTCGCGTACATCGAGATCATGCTGGCGTAATGCGCCTCGTACTCGCCGGTCGCGTACTGGCGACTGGCGTCGAGCACGAAGTCGACGGGCTGCCCGTGCTCGCGGCTCTCGCGCAGCGCGCGCTGGTACACGCGGGCCATGAGCACCGCGAGCGGCTCGCCGCTTCGCGGCTCCTCCTTGAGCCGGCTGCGCAGCTCCGAGGCCTGCACCCGCCGGGTGGCGCCACGCGCACGCATGCAGACGCGGAAGCCGCGCCAGAGCGGGATGCACACGGCGCAGATCGACGCCGCCGTCAGCAGGCTGATCAGGATACGGTCCGGGGCGAGCGTCTCGAGCACCGGGCTACCCTCGCTTCCCGTCGCGCAGGATGCGCAGCGCCTCGCCCAGCGGGCGGCGTGTGCCGATCGGGTACTCGACCAGCAGGTTGTCGCGCCCCTCGAAGCGTCGCTCGAGCTGCCCGAAGACCTCGCCGGCGCGCTCGAACTGACGCATGCGCAGCAGCACGTCGGCCTTGGCCAGGCGCAGGCTCGCGTCGAGCACGGCGACCTCCGGGTGGCGGCTCTGCCACTCGTGCAGCAGAAGCCGATCGACGTGCATGCTCAGATACGCGTCCGTGAAGCGACGCATGCGGTGCATGCCGTCGCGGTCGTCGCGGTAGTAGAGGCTCTCGAGCGTGGTGTGGAAGTGCGCCAGATCGTGCTGGGCGCGGGTCAGGCGCTCCTTGCGCTGCTCGAGCGCGGTGCCCGCCAGCGGTGCGGTCTCCTCGGCCACGGGCATGCTGTTGATCCAGCCCAGCGGCTCGGGCTCGGGGGTGCTGAAGCAGCCCGAGAGAGCGACGGCGGCCAGGCCGGCCAGCAGTGCGGGCTGCAGGGATCGGAACGCGAGCATCGGCAGGTCTCCTGGCGACATCAGAAGCGGGCCTCGTGATACATGCGGCGCAGCAGCGCGTGCAGTGCGTGATCGCGCTGTGTGCGCAGCGCGGCGACCAGGTCCTCGGTCCCCAGCGTCTCCCGGTAGATCGGCAGGGCGCGGGAGCGCGCGCTGATCTGCTGCTCGACGCGCTCGAGCACCGCGGTGCGATCGGAGAGCTCGCGGGCGACGCTGGCCAGATCGCGCTCGAGCGCAGGACCCTGGAGCTCGCCCTCGGCGGGTGACGCCGGATCGGGCTCCTCGCCGGCGGGCTGGTAGCGCAGACCGTCGCGCCTGCGCGTGAGCTCGGCGACCTCCTCGCGCAGCCGCACCTGGCGCTCGATCAGCTCCTCGAGCTCGGTCTCGAGCTCGTCGAGGCCGCGCGAGTCCGCGAAGCCGAGGTACATCAGGACCAGGGTGTCGGACAGCGCGCGGCGGAGCACCGCGATCTCGGCAGCGTGCGGCTCGCGACTCTCGATCCAGCCCTGCACCGCGCGCGAGTGCGCGATGCGGTCCGCGATCGGCCGAACCAGCTCCCCGTAGCGCGCCTCGCGGCCGTGGCGACCGAGCGCCGCGGTCAGCGCCGGCCAGACCTCGCGGTCGAAGGGGAACAGGTACAGCGCGGTGTGATAGCGCTGCGTGCCCAGCTCCACCTCGGAGCCCGAGGGGCGGCGTGCGTACGACAGGTATGCATCGCCCACGCCTCGCGCCGCCTCGAAGGCCGCGAAGTAGGCGGAGTCGGGAATGCCCTCCTTGCCCGCGTCGGTGGCGAAGCGCTCGAAGAAGGACAGGTAGCGCGTGTACAGTGTGGCCGCGTTGCGGCTGTACTCATCGGCGCGGTGCGGCTGCTCCACGGCGCGCGTCAGGAAGAAGTCGGCGGCGTTCAGGCTGGCCTCCTGGATCTCTTCCCAGAGCCCGTGCATGGCGTCGACGTACTCCGAGCGCGGCCGTGTGCGGTAGCCCAGGCGCTGCCACTCGCCGTCGAGCGAGGCGTGCATGTGCGCGTAGACGTCGATGGCGCCCTCGATCGAGAAGGGCATCTCGATCTCGGGGTCCACGCCCAGACGCTGCCGGGCGGCGTACAGCTCGCCGATCTGGCGCAGCACTCGCGTATAGACGGCGCACGATCCCTGCACCGTGATCGCCCGCTTGATGGCCGACTCGTAGGCGCTCGCGGAGCTGCGCATGGCGCGGATCGTCTCGTCGCCGAGCCCCTGCTCGGCCAGCAGCGCGCGGGCCTGCTCGTGGCGCCGCGCCGCCTCGAAGAGCGCGAGCGTGAACGTCAGGCTGCCGTCGTCGGACTCCGGCCCGGCGAGACGCGTGACGATGCGATCGAGGTAAGCCCGGGAGGAGGCCTCGCGCGGGATCACATCGGGCTGGCCGCCGATGCGGCCGTCGGCCAGCAGACGGATCACGGCGCCCAGCGGATCCATCTCGCGATCGAGACCGCGCAGCTGGCTGCGGATCAGGATCAGCCGCGCGATGTTCTCGTACAGGTACGGCAGCGCCGCCGCGAAACCGGAGTTGGGCGCATCGGACAGCGACAGCGCATCGAGCGTGCCGTACAGCGACTCCAGCGGCACGACCACCTGGAGCCACATCTCCAGGATCTCGTCGGTGAAATCCTGGGCGTAGCCCTTCTCGAGCGCCAGGTTCGCGTGGATGTAGTGGTACCAGAAGCGGTTCTCGGGCCGCTCCAGGCGCGGGCGGAGCTCGCGGATGACCAGCGCCGCGGTCTCGAGCGACTCCGGCCGGCGCGTGGCCAGGTAGTCGAGCAGGTACGCGACCGCCTTGCGCCGCGTCTCCGCCTCGTCGCTGTGCGCCTCGAGCGGCGCCAGGGTCTCGAAGTATTCCTCGATGTAGCGCCGCAGCGGGATCCCGGCCTCGCTCGCGTACTCCTTCAGGCGAGCCTGGAGGGCCGGGGCATCCGCGGAGACGTACACGTAGGCGTAGTCGAGGTACGACGACCAGGTCGGCGAGGCCGACGTCGTCGAGAGACCCGCGGGGCCGGTCTCCTGCGGCGGCTCGGCCGCGCCCAGACCCCCGGCCAGACCCATCCACAGCGCTCCGAGCAGAGCAGCTCTTCCTCTCATCGCCCCTTCCCGTCCACGCCGCGTTCCAGGCAGTCGAGTGCGTGCGCCAGCTCCTCGCAGCGGTCCGCCTCGGGGCGGCTCCCGGCACGCTCGATCCACATCAGGAACGCATTCAGGTTCTTGGTCTCCACGAAGCGGTAGCGGCCGGCCGCGCTGCTGCAGGTCTCGCGCGACCCCACGGCAGCCAGCACGCGCCGCTTCCACCGATCCTCATCGGCATCTGACACGCAGGCCGAAAGCGAGGCCAGCGGAACCCCGCGCAGTCCCTGGT
>JAJDAJ010000055.1 GCA_029261925.1 Deltaproteobacteria bacterium
GACGGAACTCGCCCGGCCTCCGCTCCGCCTGTGGCTGGCTACTGCCGGTCTCCTGCCCTCGGGTGCGGAGGGTGTGGGGGCGTCGGGGAGGTGCGAGCGGGTGCGCTCCGTGTCCTGGTCGGGGTCGACGGCTCGCGATCCACCACGGGCAGCTCGAGGCGGGAGGGGTGCTCGGGGCCTCGGAGGATGTGCCAGACGGGTGGGGGGCCGGGTGCGGGGGCGAAGTGGTCGACGTCGGCACCCGCCAGCGCGAGGCGGACGCGGTGTCCGGGCAGGAAGAGGTAGGAGGTCGGCAGCAGGTCGATGACCAGCTCGGTCACCGCCCCGGGCTCGAGCGGCTGCGCGTCCGCGCGCTCGAAGCTGCGCCACCAGGGCAGGGCGGTCGCGTACGGGGCGCTGCTGGCCGGGAGCCGGCGGCGGTGCAGCGCTCGGAGCTGACCCTCGGTCACGTAGGTGACCGTGCCGTCGGGGGCGACGTCCTCGAGGTAGGCGAAGACGCTGACGTCGCGCGCCCCGGGCCGCAGGTGCAGCACCACCACCGGGTGCCCCGTGACCTCGGTGGGCGCGTCGAGCGGCGCGCTCTCGTAGACGCGCAGGCGGGCATCGCGCCGTGCGCGGTCGGGGTACTCGACGGGCAGCTCGGGGTCGCCCATCAGCGAGTTCCAGCGCGCGTGCGGACCCGTGCCCGTGCCGGGGTCGACGCGGTGGGGGTCGGCCCCGGCGTCGGCTCGGGAGGCGGCGAGGCGCCCCGAGGCGCCGAGGTGGAGGCGCCGCGTGCGAGCGGGAGGCGGCCAGGTGTCTCCGTGCTTCCAGCGACCCTCGACCTGCGTGTACCAGTGGACCGGATGTTCGTCGAGGGTCTGCGGGGCATCTCGCAGGTGATGGTCGAAGAATCCCAGGAGCTCCGAGGCGGCATCGAAGTCCGGGGCGAGGCGGCGGCGCCGCGGGTCCACGTTCTGGTCGCCGCCGTGGTTCCACGGTCCGAGCAGCAGCCGGTCGCCGGGCCGCGCCAGGCTGCGCCAGCGCTTGATCGCGGCGTGCGGGTAGGCGCCGTCGAGCCAGCCACTCCAGGAGTAGACGGCGGCGTCGCCGGCGCGCAGGCGGGCGATCCGGGCGTGCGGGCTGAACGCGTCCACGGCCAGCCCTCCCTGGCTCAGGGCCCGGTCGTCGCGGAAGACGAGCTCCAGCGCGGCGCGGTGCACGTCGTAGTTCCAGCGGTGCTCCCGCGCCAGCGCCTCGAGCTCGCGCCGGTCGGGGTCGGCGTCGACCTCGCGGGGACCCACGACGAGCCAGCTGCGCAGCCGGCCCGCCACGGGGCCGAGGTCGTGCGCGTCGAGCGCGGCGTTGACGGCCCCCCACGTGCGGGTGAACCAGCTCAGGTGCACGCCGCCCGGCATGGCGATGTCGGTGTAGACGTCGAAGAGCGCGTAGCGCGGCGCGATCGCGCGCAGTGCGGGATGCCCCGTGCTCGCCAGCATCTCGGCCGCGGTCCCGTCGTAGGACTCGCCCATGGCGCCGACCCGGCCGTTCGACCAGGGCTGCGCGACGATCCAGTCGAGGATCTCGGCGCCGTCGGCGACCTCGTCGGGGCTCCAGGGGTGGGGGCGCCAGCCGCCCGAGGCACCGGACCCGCGCACGTCGACGTCGATCCAGGCGTAGCCCCGGCCCAGGAACTCCCGCGCGAGCGGAACCGGGTCGTCCATCAGGCGTCCCAGCGGCCAGCGCAGCCGGGTCCGGCGCCAGTAGCGCGTCTGGCGCAGCATGGCAGGCACGCGCTCTCCGGCCTCGAGGCCGCCGGGCAGGTACGCGTCGATGGCGATGCGCACGCCGTCGCGCATGGTCAGGTAGCGCGACTCTCGCACCCAGCCCGCATGCGTGAGCGCGGGGGCCGGGCCAGCGTGCCAGCCGCGATCGCTGGTGTCGCCGCGCCGTCCCGTCGCCGTGCAGGCCACGAGCGCGGCGGCCAGCCCCAGCAGCGCGAGGTTCCGCGCCGTCATCGCGGCGTCAGCTGGTGCGCTCGGTCACCGGGATCACCAGGCGCGTGCCCGGCGTCAGCCGGGTCAGATCGACGCCCGGGTTGTAGCGCTGGATCAGCCATGCCGGCACCGAGTAGACCCGGTGCGCGAGCACCCACAGGCTCTCGCCGCGGCCGAGCTCGTGGTCGACGGTTCCGGTGACGCGGAAGCTCCCGAAGAAGTCCTCCTCGATCGCCTTGTGGTGCTCCACGCGACGCTGCAGGAATTCCTCGGCGGTGACGCGTGAGAAGTCGAGGCGCAGCCGCTGTCCGAGGTGCAGCGCTCGCCCGTAGCGCAGCCCGTTCAGGTCGCGCAGGCGCTGCGTGGGGACCTCGAGCCACTCCGCGTAGTGGCCCAGCGTCTCGTCGGCATCCACGACGATGCGGTCGCCCTGCACGCGCCGGAAGGGAGAGGCGGGTCCCAGCGACGCCGGCGTGGTCCCGGCGGGGCGCACCCGCGCGGGATCGACGGTCGGCGCCGCGGCGGGCTTCGCGGCCTCCGGCCTCGCCACGGGCGCCGGCGGCGGGGCCGCCGCCCGTGCGCTGCTCACGATGCCGCGGCGCGGGGGCGCCGAGCCCTCGGTGCCGTCGGGGAGCTGCAGCACCTGTCCCGGGTAGATGCGGTGCCGGCTCGGCAGGTTGTTCAGCGCCACCAGCGTGCTGACCCGCGTGCGGTAGCGGCGCGCGATCGTGCTCAGCGCGTCGCCGCGCTGCACCACGTGGTAGTTGCTGCGGTGCTGCTCCTCGTGGCGGCGCACCGCGGGGATGCTCGCCAGCCACTGGCGGGGCTCGGCACCGACGGTGCCGGCAGGCAGGCGCAGCACGTAGCCCTGCGGGATGCGCTTCTTGGCGCGGAACACGGGAGGGCGCAGTGCGGGGTTCAGCTCGCGGACCACGCTCGCCGCCACGCCGAGGAAGTGCTCCACGTCCTCCACGTCGGCGTAGAAAGGCAGCTCGACCTCGTCCACCGTCTCGGGCAGGTCGCGCTCGAGCGGCCCGAAGTACGACTCGGAGGTCCGCACGATGCGCCGCGCTGCCAGGAACTGGGCGTAGAAGTTGCGTGACGCGAAGCCAAAGCTGCGGCTCTCGTACCGGCGCACGATCTCGTCGATCCGGTCCGTACCCAGGCGCGCCTTGGCCCGCCGCATGCCCGCCGCGCCGTGGTTGTACGCGGTGATCGCCAGCGGCCAGCTGTCGAGGCTCTGGTAGTTGTCGCGCAGCAGCCGGGCTGCGGCGTCGGTCGCGCGCATCGGGTCGAGGCGCTCGTCGACCACGTAGTCGACCTTCATGTAGCGCCGCCCCGTGCTGCGCATGAACTGCCAGACGCCGGCGGCACCGTACTTGGAGTAGGCGCGCACGTTGAACGACGACTCGACGTGGGGCAGGTACGCGAGGTCCTCGGGCAGGCCGTGATCGCGGAAGACCGCGCGCATCTCCTCCTCGTAGCGCCCCGAGCGGATCAGGCCCTCGCGGAACTTGTCGCGCTGTCCGAGCTGGAAGCGCAGCCGGCGCGCGGCCGCGCGCAGGTCGGCGGCCCCGGGCGGGTGGCCCAGCTCCAGCTCGAGCATGTGGCGCACCGCGCGCTCGCTCTCGTCGCCCGGCTCCGCACCCCCGGCCAGGCGCTCGAGCACGTGGCGCCAGTGGCGCTTGCGGGCGTCGATCGCGCGCTGCCGCCCGCGCCGGCTGGTCGTGTCGAAGCGCAGCGTCTCGTAGACCACGCCCAGGTGGCGCGAGTCGTGGATCAGGCCCGCGCTCGTCGTCACCTCGAGGTACACGCGCATCCAGAAGGAGACCGCGGAGCGCATGGCCTCGGGCTCGGGGAACTCGTCCGCGGTGGGCTCCGCGCGCACGTCCGCCGACGCACAGAGGAGGACGCCGCAGAGCAGCGCGGTCCGCCGCAGCCGGCCAGATACACGACGGGAGATGTCCCGGAATCCCAGCACCACAGTCCTTATCGCGGAGCGCCCGGCGAGCTTGAGGTCCAGGCGCACCTGTGTCCAGCGCGCGCCACAGTGGGACGGCGCCGGCAGCGGCGTCATTCGCGCCAGTGGTATCCTGCGCGCTCGCTGCCGGGAGGATGCATGGGGCCGCTCGAGGGAATCAAGGTCGTCGAGATCGCCGGGATCGGCCCGGGACCGTTCTGCGCCATGCTGCTGGCCGATCTCGGTGCCGACGTCCTGCGCGTCGAGCGCGCCAGTCGCGTGCCCGCCGAGATGCCCTCCGGGCCGCACTTCGATCTGCTCAACCGGGGCCGGCGCAGCATCGGCGTGGACCTGAAGTCTCCGGACGGCGCGGAGACCGTGCTGCGCCTGCTCGAGCGTGCGGACGCGCTGGTCGAGGGATTCCGGCCCGGGGTGATGGAGCGGCTCGGCCTGGGGCCCGACGTGTGCCTCGCCCGCAACCCGCGCCTGGTCTACGGCCGCATGACGGGCTGGGGCCAGGACGGTCCGCTGGCCTCCGCGGCGGGGCACGACATCAACTACATCTCCCTCGCCGGGGCCCTGGCGCACATCGGCCGCGCGGGCGAGAAGCCGACGCCCCCGCTGAACCTGGTCGGCGATTTCGGCGGTGGCGGCATCTACCTGGCGCTGGGCATCCTGGCGGCGCTGCTCGAGCGCCAGCGCTCGGATCGAGGGCAGGTCGTGGACGCGGCCATGGTCGACGGCGCGGCCAGCCTGATGACCTTCATCTGGGCGCTCTGGGCCGGGGGCATGCACGGTCCCGAGCGCGGCCGCAACATGCTGGACTCGGGCGCGCACTTCTACGAGACCTACGAGACCCGCGACGGGGGCCACGTGTCGATCGGGTCGATCGAGCCGCAGTTCTACGCCGAGCTGGTGGAGCGTCTGGGTCTGGATCCCGCCGAGCTGCCCCACCAGAACGACGCCGCGCACTGGCCGAAGCTCAAGGAGCGCTTCACGGCGCTCTTCCGCACGCGCACCCGCGACGAGTGGTGCGAGCTCCTCGAGGGCACCGACGTGTGCTTCGCGCCCGTGCTGAGCATGGCCGAGGCGCCCGAGCACCCGCACGCGAAGGCGCGCGGCAGCTTCGTCGAGGTCGCGGGCCAGGTGCAGCCGGGGCCCGCGCCGCGTCTGAGCCGCACGCCGCCGACGATCCAGCGCCCGCCTGCGCACCCGGGGCAGCACACCGACGAGGCGCTGCGCGACTGGGGCTTCGACGACGTCGAGCTGCGCCGCCTGCGCGAGGCCCGGGCGATCGCCTGAGCGGGCGCGTACCGGCCGTGGGGGTTCTCGACCCGGAGCTGCACGCGGCGGGCCTGCAGTGCGAGCTGCGCCTGTGGCGGGCCGCGCACGAGGGCGAGCCGGCGCCGCGAGGCGAGGTGTCCACCCCGGGCGAGCTGGCCGAGCTGCGCGCTGCACTGGGCGCGCAGCATCCCGACGCACTGCGCATCGAAGCGCCCGGTGCCCCCGACGCGGTGCGGCGCACGCGCGCCGCGCTGATCGCGCGCCGTCCCCTGCTCGACGCGGTGCTCGAGGGTGGCGGCGCGCGCGCCCGGATCGCGCTGCTCGAGCCGCTCGACGGGGATGCCTGGGGCCTGCGCGACCTGCGCTCGGTCGAGCGCGTGCGCGACACGGACCGGGATCGCGCCGCGCTGCTGCTGCACCTGGCGCGCGCGTCGGGACTGCGCTGCGGCTCCGTAGAGGTCCGGCATCCCGATCCCGGCTACGTGCGCCGGGGCGCGCTCGATCCGTCGCGGCTGCTGCGCCGCGAGGACCTGACGTCCGACGCGGAGTTCCTGGCGGGCGACGCCGGGGCCGAGCTGGAGCGGATGCGCGCCGTGGTCGCCGGGGCCGAGCCAGGGATCGAGCCCTCCCCGCACTGCTTCCGGCCCTCGCGCTGCCCGCACCGGGAGCGCTGCACGGCGCAGCGGCCCGACGCCTGGGTCGGCTTCGTGCCGCGGCTGCGCCCGCAGCTCTGGCACCAGCTCTGCGAGCGCGGGATCGAGCGCATGGATGCGATCCCCGACGAGCTGCGCACGGGCGCAGAGGCGCGCAACGCCCGCGACGCCGCGCGCTCTGGCCGGTGCCACGTGGCGCCCGCGCTCCGCGCCGAGCTGGCGCGCGCGCGTGCCCCCGTCGCGTTCCTGGACTTCGAGGCCGTCTCGCCGGCCGTGCCGCTGTTCGACGACACGCGTCCCTTCGAGGCGCTGCCGGTCCAGTGGTCCCTGCACCGGCGCGGCCCCGGCGTCGGGCTGTCGCACGCCGACTACCTGCACGAGGGGGACGGCGATCCCAGGCCGGCCTTCGCGGACGCGCTGATCGACGGCCTGGGTACCGGTGACGGCTCGATCGTGGTGTACTCGTCCTTCGAGGACGGGGTCCTGGAGCGCCTGGCCCGGCGGCTTCCCGACCGGGCACCGGCGCTCCATGCGATCCGCGCCCGCCTCCTCGATCTGCTCGGGCTGCTGCGCGCGCACGTCTACGACCCGGCGTTCCGCGGGGTCTTCACGCTCAAGCGCGTGGCGACGGTGATCGCTCCCGACGCGCCTGGCTGGGACGACCTCGAGATCCGCGACGGTGCCGCCGCCGCGCGGGCCTGGCTCGAGCTGCTGCGGGGCGAGACACCTCCCGCAGGCGTCGGCGCGCTCCGGGCGGCACTGGCAGCCTACTGCGCGCGCGACACCCTCAACCCGGCAGCCGTCTGGCGGGCGCTGGAGGCCGGATAGCCCGCGTCGTCGCCCGCCCGCTGCTCGCCCAGGGGCCGGCGCGGCCTCCGCTCCCGGAGGGCCGGCGCGCAGCGCGGAGGCCGCTGCGCCCGTCCCCGTCGGGCCGCCCTTGACCTGCCGGGTCGATTTCCGAACCTCGCCGACGGGTGTAGAGGTCTATGGCTGCGAGTCGCAAGAAGGCGACCCGCGGGCGCCCGGGCACGCATGCCCGGAAAGCCGCGGGGCGTGAGAAGCGCGCCCCGCGGGGCGCCAAGCGCGCCCCGGCGGGGGCGGGCAAGGGTCCGTCGAAGGCCGCCGGGACCGGTGTGTACGACGAGAGCGCCATCCAGACCCTCGACGCGCTCGAGCACATCCGCCTGCGTACGGGGATGTACATCGGCCGGATCGGCGACGGCAGCCATCCCCAGGACGGCATCTACGTGATGCTCAAGGAGGTCGTGGACAACGCGATCGACGAGTTCATCATGGGTGCCGGCAAGAAGATCGAGATCTCGCGCGACGGGCCCACGATCGAGGTTCGCGACTACGGCCGGGGGATCCCGCTGGGCAAGGTCGTCGAGTGCGTCAGCCAGATCAACACCGGTGGCAAGTACAACGACGAGGTCTTCCAGTTCTCGGTCGGGCTCAACGGCGTGGGCACCAAGGCCGTGAACGCGCTCTCCTCGGAGTTCGAGGTCTGCAGCTGGCGTGAGGGCAAGTTCCGGCGGGCGCGCTTCGAGCGCGGCCGGATGGTCGACGACCGCAGCGGTCGCGACGCCGATGCGCCCGACGGCACCCGGGTCCGGTTCACACCCGACCTGGAGATCTTCGAGCGCTTCGACTGGCACGAGGCCTTCATCGAGCACCGGCTGCAGTACTACGCCTACCTGAATACCGGGCTCTCCCTGCACTACGGCGGCCGGGTGTTCCGCAGCAAGGACGGCCTCGCCGACCTGCTGCGCCGCGAGATGGGAAACGAGCAGCCGATCTACGAGGTCGTGCACGGCTCGGCGGAGCGCCTGGAGTTCGCCTTCACGCACACCCACAACTACGGCGAGAACTACTTCAGCTTCGTCAACGGCCAGTACACGAACGACGGCGGCACCCACCAGGCCGGCTTCCGCGAGGGCGTGCTCAAGGCGGTCAACGAGTTCTCCGGCAAGTCCTTCGCGGGAGAGGACGTGCGCGACGGAATCGTCGGCGCCGTGGCCGTCAAGGTGCAGGACCCCGTCTTCGAGAGCCAGACCAAGAACAAGCTCGGCTCCACCGAGGTCCGCGCCTGGCTGGTCAAGGAGGTCAAGGACCAGGTCCTGCTCTGGCTGCACCGCAACACCGCGGCCGCCGAGGCCCTGATCGAGAAGGTCAAGAGCAACGAGAAGGTCCGCAAGGAGCTGGCGTCGATCAAGAAGGAGGCCCGCGAGCGCGCCAGGAAGGTCGCGATCCGGATTCCCAAGCTGATCGACTGCAAGGTCCACTACGACGACCCGAAGGCGCGGCGCCGCGACGACACGACGATCTTCCTCACCGAGGGAGACTCCGCGAGCGGCGCGATGATCCAGGCTCGCGACGTCGGCACCCAGGCGATCTTCTCGCTGCGCGGCAAGCCTCTGAACACCTACGGACTCAAGCGCGACGTGGTGTACAAGAACGAGGAGCTGTACAACATCATGCGCGCGCTGGGACTCGAGAACGGGATCGAGGGCCTGCGCTACAACCGGGTCGTGATCGCGACCGACGCCGACGTGGACGGCATGCACATCCGCAACCTGCTGATCACCTTCTTCCTGCGCTACTTCGAGGACCTCGTGCACCACGAGCACCTGTACATCCTCGAGACGCCGCTCTTCCGGGTGCGCAACAAGAAGACGACCCGGTACTGCTACGACGAGACCGAGCGCGACGCCGCCATGGCGGAGATCTCGAGCCCCGAGGTCACGCGCTTCAAGGGTCTGGGCGAGATCAGCCCGGGCGAGTTCGGCCAGTTCATCAGCGAGGGCATTCGCCTGGTACCCGTGGCACTGACGGACATGTCCGAGGTCGGCCGCTGTCTCGAGTTCTTCATGGGCAAGAACACGCCGGAGCGCAGGAGCTTCATCATGGACAACCTCCTGCACGACGTGGTCTGAGCGCGCCGTGACCTCGCTCGAGCCGCTGATGCGCCGGAACTTCCTGGAGTACGCCAGCTACTCGATCCTGGATCGCGCCATCCCGGACGTCCGCGACGGCTGCAAGCCCGTACAGCGCCGGATCCTGCAGACGCTCTTCGAGATGAACGACGGCAACTTCCACAAGGTCGCCAACGTCATCGGCGAGAGCATGAAGCTGCATCCCCACGGAGACGCCTCGATCGGTGACGCGCTCGTGGTCCTGGCGAACAAGGAGTACTTCATCGAGCGCCAGGGGAACTTCGGAAACCCCATCAGCGGGCATCCCGCCGCGGCGGCGCGCTACATCGAGTGCCGGCTGACACCGCTCGCGCTCGAGACCCTGTTCAATCCCCACCTGACCGAGTACCAGCCGTCGTACGACGGGCGCAAGCAGGAGCCGGTCTGGCTGCCGGCCAAGCTCCCGGTCGTCCTGATGCTGGGCGTCGAGGGAATCGCCGTCGGCATGTCGACGCGGATCCTGCCGCACTGCTTCCTCGAGCTCCTCCAGGCGCAGGTCAAGATCCTGCAGAAGAAGCGCTGGAAGCTCCTGCCCGACTTCCCCCAGGGCGGGATCATGGACGCCTCGGAGTACGACCAGGGCCGTGGCAAGGTCCGGGTCCGCGCGCGCATCGAGCCGCGCGGCGAGAAGAAGGTCGTGATCCGCGAGATCCCGTTCGCGACCACGACCGAGAGCCTGATCGCCTCGATCGAGGCCGCTGCGCAGAAGGGCCGCGTGAAGATCAGCGGCATCGACGACTTCACGACGGACTCGGTCGAGATCGAGCTCTCGCTCTCGCGCGGGGTATACGCCGACGAGGTGATCCCCCAGCTCTACGCCTACACCGACTGCGAGGTCTCCCTGACCCCCAGCCTGATCGTGATCCGCGACGATCACCCGGTCGAGCTGACGGTGCGCGAGATTCTCGAGTCGCTGACCGAGCAGCTCCGCGAGACGCTGCGCCGCGAGCTGCAGTGGGAGCTCGAGCGGCTCCAGGATCGCGAGCACTGGCTGACCCTGGA
Source organism: Deltaproteobacteria bacterium (assembly GCA_029261925.1). Classification (GTDB taxonomy): domain Bacteria; phylum Myxococcota_A; class UBA9160; order SZUA-336; family SZUA-336; genus JAGWBS01. Next base: position 9,848 of record JAJDAJ010000055.1, read on the forward strand.
GCAGATCTTCATCGAGAAGAAGGTCTACAAGAAGCTCGAGACGGCCCGGACCGCCGAAGCGGTGGGCCAGGCGGTCTGGAAGGGCATGAAGCCCTACGCGAAGCAGTTCGTGCGCGAGATGACCGACGACGACGTCCGCCGGCTGCTCGAGCTCCGCATCCGCCGCATCTCCGCGTACGACATCGCCCGCAACCGCGGCGAGCTCGACGAGATCGCGAACGAGATCCGCGGCATCCGTACCAAGCTGCGGAACATGACGAAGACGACGATCGAGTACGTCGAGGACCTGATCGAGCGCTACGGCAAGAGCTGGACCCGGCGCACGCGTGTCTCGACCTTCGACCAGGTGGACAAGAAGGCGGTGGCCCGCCAGAACGTCAAGCTGGCCTACGATCCCGAGTCGAGCTTCTTCGGCTCCGAGGTCCGCGGCAAGGAGTTCCAGATGACGGTCAGCGAGTACGACCGCATCCTGGCCATCTCCAGCGACGGCACCTACCGGATCATGGCGCCACCGCAGAAGCAGTTCCTGCCCAAGAAGGTCCTCTGGTGCGCACCGTTCGATCCGGACGAGGGCGCGCACTTCACGATCGTCTACCGCGACGGCAAGAAGACCGCCTACGGCAAGCGCATCCACATCCAGAAGTTCGTCACGAACAAGGAGTACCGGCTGGTGCGCGACGAGAAGGGTCGCGTGGACCTGGTCGTGCCGGGCGGCGAGGAGCGCACGGTCCACCTGGGCTTCGCGCCGCAGAAGCGCCAGCGCGTGAAGGAGGCGAAGTTCGACCTGCGGGAGCTCGAGCTCTCGTCCAGCGTCGCCGCGCGCGGGACCCGGCTGGCGCCCAAGCCCGTGTCGCGGATCAAGCTCCTGAGCGATTGAGCAGCTCGAGCAGCGCGGCCCCGTAGCGCTCGACGAGCTTCGGCCCCATGCCCCGCACGTCGAGCAGGGCGTCGGCGTCCGCGGGCCGGGCAGCCGCCAGGCCGAGCAGCACGCGATCGGTCAGGATCCGGAAAGCCGGTACGCGCCGCCGCCGCGCCTCGTCCTTGCGCCACGCCTTGAGCGTCTCGACCAGGGCCGGATCCGCGTTCGCCTCGAGCTCGGGCGCGGCGCTGCGGCGCCTGCGACCCTTCCCGCCGTCGGCCTTGCGCCGGCGCCGCGAGGGAGCCCGCTGGGACTCGGGCTCCTCGGCGATGCGCGCGTGGACCAGGCCCGCCCGATCGACCAGGTGCGCCCGGCGGAAGCTGATGATCGCGCCGTCGCGCTCGAACGAGTCCGGGACCTCGCGCACCGCACCGCCGCGGACCAGCGCGCCGAGCAGGCGCTCGAAGGCCCGGCGCTCCATGGCCTCGCCGAAGACCCGCTTGTGCAGCCGCCCCGTGCTCTCGCCGTCGCGCTCGGCCAGCGCCTCGAGGATGCGCTCCAGCGCCATCCTCTCGGCCGCGTCGGGCTCGCGCAGCGTGAGCACGCGCACGCCGTCGGGGTCGCAGACGTCGCAGACGCCGCAGCTGCGGCCGTCGTCCTCGCGGTCGCCGAAGTGCTGTACCAGGTACAGCATTCGGCACTCCCGGCTCTGCGCGAAGCGCGTGATCTCCTCGATCTGCTCGCGCTTGTGCGCGCGCTGCAGCTCGTACGCCGGCGCCCAGTCCGCAGCCGGGCCCCGCGTGACCCGGTCGTCGGCGTCGACGCGGGCCCCGCCGTGGATCCAGAGCTTCTCGAGCGCGCGCTCGACCTCGTCCGCGTCGAGTCGAAGCCGCCGGGCCAGCCCCTCGCGGGGCTCGGGCGCGTCGCCGAGGGCATCGTGGGCCCGCGCCATCAGCTTCGGGTCGGGGTAGTCGCGATCCAGGAAGTACTCGTGGGTCCGCCGGTCGGCCCAGGAGTGCAGCAGCACCGCGCGCGAGGGCTGACCGTCGCGCCCGGCGCGCCCGATCTCCTGGTAGTAGCCCGCGACGCTCGTGGGCAGTGCCGTGTGCACCACCGTGCGCACGTCGGACTTGTCGATCCCCATGCCGAAGGCGATCGTCGCCACGATCACCTCGAGCTCTCCGCCGAGGAAGGCCGCCTGCACGCGGTCGCGGGCAGCGGCGGCCATGCCGGCGTGGTAGGCTGCCGACGGGTAGCTCCGCGCCAGACCGCGCGCGAGCTCCTCGGCCTTGCGCCGCGTCGGCGCGTACACGATCGCGGGCCGCTGCGTGGGGTCGGCCAGCAGCTGGCGGGCGGCCACGTCGCGCAGGGACGGCTTCATCTCGACCAGCTCGACGGCGATGTTCGTGCGGCGGAAGCCGTGGATGTGCTGCTCCGCCGCGGGGATGCCGAGCTGCTCGGCGATGTCGCGCTGCACGCGGGGTGTGGCGGTGGCGGTGAGCGCGACGATCGGGGCGGGGCGCAGCGCGGGGAGCCGCTCGCGCAGCATGCGGTAGTCGGGGCGGAAGTCGTGGCCCCACTGCGAGATGCAGTGCGCCTCGTCGACCGCGATCAGTGCGGGCAGGCGCTGCGCCAGTCGCGCAGGGAAGCCCGGCACGCTCAGACGCTCGGGAGCGATGAACAGGAAGTCGAGCTGCCCGTCGAGGTAGGCCTGGAGCACGCGGTTGGACTCCACGCGGTCGCGCCCCGAGTGGATGCGCTCGGCCCGCAGGCCGCGCGCCTGCAGCTGTGCGACCTGGTCCTCCATCAGCGCAATCAGCGGGCTGATGACCAGCGTGCAGCCGGCGCGAGCGAGCCCGGGCAGCTGGTAGCAGAGCGACTTGCCCGCACCGGTCGGCATCACCAGCAGGGCATCGCGGCCCTCGACCAGCGCGCGGCACACCGCCTCCTGATGCGGGCGGAAGGCCTCGAAGCCGAACTCGCGCCGCAGCAGGGGCAACAGGGCGTCGGCCGGCGTGGGCGCGCGCGCGGGGCGTGCCTCCTCGCGCTGCAGCGAGGCCGGCACGACGGGCGCGTCGCCGCGCTCGAAGAGCGGACCGGCGGGGGCCGGCTCGCGGGCGGGGCTCCGGGCCGGGCCGGCATCGCGACCGCTGCCGCGAGCGGGGACTGCGGGCGCAGGTGAGTGCGCCGTGGCGCTCGGGGGCCCCGGACGCGCCGCGGGGCTCGCGCCCGGGGGCGGGGTCGCGGGACGCTCGTCGCCGCCGGCCGCGGGCTCGCGCCGCGCGGCCGGCGCGGCCGCGGACGTCGCCGCGGGGTCGACGGACGGCAGGCGGCGGCGGCCGCCCTCGCGCACGCGCCGCACGACGTCGGTCACGTAGGTCTCGATGCGGCGCATGAAGCCGTCGAGGTCGGCGTCGCCCGCCTCGATGCGGGCGAGCTCGTGCTCCCACTGGCCGGTCATCAGCGGACTCTTGACGTCGTCGTGCACCACGCCGACCAGCTGGATGCCCCGGTCGGTGGCGACGATCGCGCGCCTGCGCCGCTCGGCGTAGCCGCGCTGGAGCAACGTCTCGATGATGGCGGCGCGGGTGGCCGGCGTGCCCAGGCCTCGCTCGCGCATGGCGTCGGAGAGCTCCTTCTCGTCGAGGGTCCGGCCCGCGGTCTCCATGGCGGTCAGCAGCGTGGCCTCGGTGAAGGGCCGTGGCGGGCGCGTCTTGCTGGCCCGGGCCTCCGCCTCGATCACCTCGACCTCGAGCCCCTCGCGCAGACCCGGCGGGAGATCCTGGTCCGCTGCCGCGGCATCGGCGTTTCCCCGACGCGGGCGCCCGCCGGCCGTCTCGCGCGGCCGGCGGGCGGGCGGCGCCGGGTCCAGGACCTTCCAGCCGGGGCGATCGACGCGCGTGCCGCTGCTCCGGTAGTGGTCCGCGAACGCCTCGCCGGCGTCGTTCCCCTCGATGCGCGTGACGACCGTCGTGGTGGAGTACAGGTGGTCGGGATGCCACGCCGCGAGCAGGCGTCGGCAGATCAGGTCGTACAGCCGCGCCTCGTCGCCCGACAGGCGCGGCGCCCGCCCGCCCGCCGTGGGAATGATCGCGTGGTGGTCGCCGACCTTCGCGTCGTCCACGAAGCGGCGCCCCAGCGGGCGCTCTCCCGTGCCCGGGGCGAGCTGGTCGCGGTAGGGCCCGGAGATGGTCTCGACCACGCGCGGCAGCGTGGCCGCGACGCTGGCGGACAGGTAGCGCGAGTCGGTGCGCGGGTAGCTGATCAGCTTGTGCCGCTCGTACAGGGCCTGGGCGATCTCGAGCGTGCGCTTCGCGGAGAGGCCGAAGAGGCGATTGGCGTGGCGCTGCAGCTCCGTCAGGTCGTACAGCTGGGGCGGGGCGAGCCGGCGCTGGCGCGCCTCGACCGAGTGCACGCGCGCCGCGCCCTGCTGCGCCCGGCTCGCGATCCGGCGGGCCCGCTCGCCGTCGGCGGGCAGGCGCCGTGCCTCGAGCGCCCGCTCGCCCGCGTCCTCGGGACGGCCTGGACCCGCGGGCTCGAGCGCCGGGTCGAAGAAGGTGCCGGTGTAGTCGGCCTCCGCGCCTCCGGCAGCGCCGCGGCCGCGGAACGTGGCCTGCACCTCGAAGTAGTCGCGCGGCACGAAGGCGCGGATCGCGAGCTCCCGCTCGACGAGCATCGCCAGGGTCGGCGTCTGCACGCGCCCGACCGAGAGCTTCTCGTCGTACGCCAGGGTGTAGGCGCGCGAGAGGTTCATGCCGACCAGCCAGTCCGCACGGCTGCGCCCGCGCGCGGCGTCGGCCAGCGGATCGTACTCGCTGCCGTCGCGCAGCTCGGCCAGGCCCGCGCGGATGGCGTCGGGCGTCAGCGACGAGATCCAGAGCCGCTGCACGGGCTTGCTGCAGCCGGAGCGCTCGTAGATGTAGCGGAAGATCAGCTCGCCCTCGCGACCGGCGTCCGTCGCGCAGACCACGCGATCCACGTCGGGGTCCTCGAGGATGCGGGCCACGTGCTCGAACTGATCCCGGGTGTCGGCCACGACCTTGAGCGGCCAGCCGTCGGGGATCATCGGCAGCTGCTCGCGCCGCCAGCGCTTCCACTCGGGGCGGATCTCGTGCGGCTCGCAGAGCGCCACGAGGTGGCCGATGGCCCAGGTGACCACGTGGCCGTCGCCGTGCAGGCAGCCGGCCTCGCGGCGGCTCGCGCCCACGACGCGTGCGATGTCGCGGGCGACGGAGGGCTTCTCGGCGATGATGGCGACGGTCATGGGGCGCGCAGGTCCTGGGGGGTGGGACCGTCGTCGGGGCAGTGCCCACGATAGCTGCCGCCGTCGTCCGGCGCTCCCCCGGGGCCCGGGCGGATCCACGAGCTACCCTGGGCGCGTGGAGCCCGCCATCCTCGCGCCCGAGCCGGGCCCCGGCACGCTCAAGGACGTGCGCTGGGGCGGCAGCCGCCTGGCACGCCTGCGCGGGGCCGATCCCGGGCGCACGATCGGGGAGTCCTGGGAGTTCTCGACCCTCCCGGGCAGCGAGAGCCGGGCGCGCGGTGAGACGCTGGGTGCGCTGCTGGGCCGGCCGCTCCCGTTCCTGGCCAAGCTGATCGACACCGCCCTGCCGCTGAGCGTGCAGGTGCATCCGGCCGACGACCCGCGCAGCGGTCGCGTCGGCAAGGAGGAGGCCTGGGTCGTGCTCGACGCCGACCCGGGCTCGCGCGTGCTCTGCGGCCTCGCGGACGGCGTCGATGCCGCGACGCTCGCTCGCCGGGTCCGGGCGGCGCTGGCTCCGGGGGACGAGGCCGCGGCCGGCGCGCTGCTGGGCTCGCTGCGCCAGGTCCCGGTGCGCCGCGGGAGTGTCGTGCTCGTGCCCGCCGGCACGCTTCACGCCATCGGCGACGGGGTGCTGCTGGCCGAGATCCAGCAGCCCGCCGACTGCACGTACCGGCTCTACGACCACGGCAGCGGACGCGAGCTACACGTCGATCAGGCCCTGGCGGCGGTGGACCCGGCGAGTCGGCCCCGCGTCTGGCAGCCCGGGGAGCCCCCGGCGCGCCTGCGCGGCAGCCACCTCGAGCTGTGCATCCTCGGCCCCGGCAACCACACGCTGGCCGCGGGTGCGTCCGAGCGCTTGCTGATCCCCGTCGAGGGTCCGGTGACGATCCGCTGCGGCGCACGGGAGGCGCAGGTCGGACCCGCCGAGCTGCGGCTCTGCCTGGGCGATCCGCTGGAGATCGGGGTGGCGCCCGGCGGGCTGGCGGTGGTCGGGAGCCTCCCGGGGCCTTCCTGATCCGCCCGCTCGGACCCGGCGGGCGTCGTCCACGCTGTCGCCGGACGGGCCTGCCTGTCCCGGGTCTGCCCGAATCCGGCCTTCAGGTGTGAGGTCCCGCACCGATGAGAGAGAGGGGGAGAATTCGCTTTGTGTCCCGTGATCGTCAAGGACGAGCTGCCGCGGCTGATCGCGTATCCGGTCGGCGAGCGCGTTCTGCGCCAGGAGCTCGGCGACGTGCTCCCCGACGACGAGCTGGGCGTCTTCCTGCTGTACATGTCGGGCGTCCAGCTCAACGCGTACGATCCCGTGATCTCGAAGGAGACGGTGTACCCGGTGCTCGCGCTGGATCGCCGCGTCCCGCAGCTGTCGAACGACGCGCTGAACCGGCTGCGCGAGCAGCGCGAGAAGGCGCGCGAGATCGTCGACGAGCGGCTGGTCGGCGTGGCGCGCGCCGACGCGCAGCTGCGCGGTGAGGCCGGACCCGAGGAGGAGCAGCAGGGCGAGGACGATCTGCTGCCCCCCGTGCAGCTGTCGATCTCGATCTTCCCGGTGAAGAGCCGTCTGCGTCGCATGGTCGAGGACGCGATCCTCGAGCGCGGCATCCGGGCCATGCGCAGCTGGCTCAATGCCGGCCCCGAGACCTGGCACCAGCAGCGGCCCCTGGTCCTGGTCTACGACGAGGAGCGCAGCGTCGTGAGTGCCAAGTTCGCCGGGCCGTGGGGCCGCGGCGCCCAGCGCATCTACCGCTAGCAGGCGACCCCGAGCGCCTCGAGCGCGGCGCGCGTCCAGCTTCAGGCCTCCCGGGGTCGGTACGTCAGGTGGAGCTCGCGCAGGCTGCGCAGCGACAGCCCGGGCAGGTACTCGAGCCGCTGCCCCGGAGCCAGCGCGAGATCGTCGAGGCCCTCGACCAGCGCGCGGAACGCGAGCTGCAGCTCCAGACGCGCCAGCGGTGCGCCCAGGCAGTGGTGCTCGCCCTGACTGAACGCCATGTGCGCCCCGGCATTCGAGCGCTCGAGGTCGAGACGGTCCGGGTCGGGAAAGACCGCGGGGTCGCGATTGGCGGCGGCGAAGCGCAGGTGCACCATCGAGCCGGCCGGGATCTCGACGCCCGCCAGCTCGGCGTCGCGCAGCGCGTAGCGGAAGAAGCCCTGGCTCGGCGACTCCAGGCGCAGCACCTCCTCGACGAAGCCCTTCACGCGCGCGGGATCCGCGCGCAGGGCCTCGAGCACGCCGGGGGTGCGGATCAGCAGCACCATCCCCGAGGCCAGCGCGCTGGTCACGGTCTCGTGCCCCCCGACCAGGATGTGCTCCGCCAGCCCCATGCGATCGCCCACAGGCAGCTCGCTGCCGTCGGGCAGGGTGGCGCGGGCCAGGTCGCTCAGGATGTCGTCGGCGGGCTCGCGCCGCTTGCGCTCGAACCACTCGGACAGGTAGTGCTGGAGCTCGACGCCGAGCCGCGCGACCTCGAGCTCGCGCTCCTCGCTCAGGGCGTACCCCAGCGGCTCGACCCAGGCGTCCGACCAGACCTTGATGCGGTCCGCGTCCTCCGCCGGCAGGCCGAGTCGCTCGACGATCACCCGCAGCGGCAGGGGCGCCGCGAAGCTCGACACGAACTCGCACTCGCGCCGCTCCAGCATCCGGGAGAGCCGCTCGTCGACCACGCCGGAGACGAAGGCGGTCGACGCCCGCACACGGCTGGCGGTGAACGACACGTTGACGATCGCGCGGTAGTCGCGGTGCTCGGGCGGATCCGTGGACAGCCGGGTGTTGCGGTCCCAGCCCTCGCGCGCGAGCAGCTCGCGCGAGGCGGCGTGCTGGAACATCGAGGCGCCGCCCTTGCCCAGCAGGTCGATCGACCAGATCTCCGGGTGCGCGATCACGCGCTGCACGTCGGCGTAGCGCGTGACCAGGTACGCTCCGATGTCGGGCATCCGGTATACGGGCGCCTGCTCGCGCAGCGCGGCGTAGTACGCGTACGGATCCGCCTGGATCTCCGGGTCCATCAGGCTGTGGCCCTCGACGCGCACGCTCAGAGCTCCACGCGCAGCTCGACCGGTGCGCGCACGGTCGGATTGTCCTGCTGCCAGCGCACCTCCCCGGTCAGGCGCAGGCGCGGGGCGGCCTCGAGCAGGGCCGCCACGGCGACGCGGGCCTCGAGCCGCGCGAGGGCGGCACCCAGGCAGAACTGCCGGCCGCCGCCGAACGTCAGGCTGGCGCGCTCCGGGCGCTGCAGCTCGAAGCGGTCCGGGTCCGGGTGGCGCGCCGGATCCCGGTTCGCCGCGCCGATGCACAGCAGCAGCTCGCTGCCGGCGGGGACCGTCACGCCGCCCAGCTCCAGCGGCACGCGCACGTGTCGGCTGCACGAGAGAGCGGGCGGCTCGAAACGCAGCGTCTCCTCGACCGCGGCCTCGACCTGGTCTGCGTCGGCCCGTACTGCCGCGAGCGCGTCCGGGTGCTGCAGCAGGCACGCGAGCGTGTTCGCGATCAGCCCGGTGGTGGTGTCGATCGCCGCCGTCACCAGGAGCACCGCATTCGCGATCACCTCGTCGTCCGAGAGCCGCCCGTGCTCCGGGTCCTCTACCCCGAGCTGGGCCAGGAGTCCGCCCGGCGCGAAGGACCCGGGCGTGCGTAGCAGCTCGCCGAACCAGCGCGCCAGCCCCCCGATCGGGCCGCCCGCGGGAGCCGGCTGGCCCGCCGGCGGCCGGAACAGCGGCTCGGCGCGCGCGGCCCAGGCGCCGGCGTCGATGCCGAAGAGCTCTCGGATGACGCGCGAGGGCAGCGCGAAGGCCAGCGCGGCCACCAGGTCGACCGGCCCCGGCGCGCGTGTCAGGAGTGCAGCGATCTGCTCGCGCGCGCTGTGCTCGATGAAGGGCCGCAGTCTCTCGACGCGCCGCGGCGTGAACTCGCGCCGCACCAGGCCGCGCGCCCGGTCGTGCGCCGCGCCGTCGAGCGACATCAGCCAGCGCCGCGTCACGTCGTACACCAGCCCTCCGGCGCCCGCGAACGACTCGGTCACGCCGCGGCCCGCGCCCAGGTCCGGGTCGCGCAGCGCGCGATCCACCAGGTCCCAGCGCGTGACCAGCCAGACGTTGCCTCCGGCGTGGTACACGGGAGCGCTCTGGCGCAGCTCGGCCCACGCGGGGTAGGGATCGTCGGCGCCCGCGATCTCGTAGACGTCCCAGCCCGCGGCGAAGCCGGGCGCGTCCGGGGAGCGCGTGCCGTCCGTGCGTCCGGCATCCATTCGTGGGACGATTGTCTCACCGACGGGAGGAGCGTGCATGCGCGCCGTGCGTTTCGAGAAGGGCCGGATCCGCGTCGTCGACGCGCCGGTCCCGTCGCTCGAGGGCGACGGCGTGGCCGTGCGCGTGCGCGGCTGCGGGATCTGCGGCTCCGACCTGAGCATGCTCGACAGCGGCTGGGAGCTGCCCGGCACGCCGGGTCACGAGATCGCCGGCACGCTCGACGACGGCACGCCGGTGGCGGTCGAGCCGCTGGCGCCCTGCGGCCACTGCGAGTACTGCGCCCGCGGCGAGTACCAGCTCTGCCGCTCGGGCAACGACATCATCTACGGCGTCGGGCGCGACGGGGGCATGGCCGAGGCCCTGGTCGTGCCGCGGCGGGCCCTGGTCCCGCTGCCGCGCGCCGTGGACGTGGCCGCCGCCTGCCTGGTCGAGCCGCTCGCCGTCGCGGTGCACGGCCTGCGCCGCGCCGGCGTGCGCGCCGACGCGCGCGTGGCGGTGATCGGAGGCGGACCGATCGGGCTCAGCGCGGTGGCCGCCGCGTCGGCCAGCGGCTGCGAGGTCGGCCTCGCGGCGCGTCACCCCGCGCAGATCGCGGCCGGCGCCGCGCTCGGAGCACGTCCGCTGGGCAGCGGCGAGCACGATCTGGCGATCGACTGTGCGGGCAACGCCGGCTCGCTGGCACAGGCGGTGGACTGCCTGCGTCCGGGCGGCACGCTGCTGCTGCTCTCGACCGCCTGGGGTGACCTGGTGCTGCCGGGCATGGCGCTGGGCGCCAAGCAGGTCGACGTGATCAGCTCGCTGATGTACAGCCGCTCGACCGCGGGACGCGATTTCGACGTGGCGGCCTCGCTGCTCGGTGCGCGTCCCGAGATCGCCGGCGTCATGATCACCCACCGCTTCCCGCTCGAGCGCGCGGCCGACGCCTTCGACGCCGCGCGCGATCGCGCGGCGGGCGCGATCAAGGTGGTGCTGGAGCCCTAGAGCTCCGGGCCCCGGGGCCGGTGCCGCGTCCCCACCACGCCGCGAGCAGCGATCCACTGAGGTTGTGCCAGACGCTGAACACCGCGCCCGGCAGGGCGGTGGCGCTCGAGAAGTGCTGCACGCCCAGGGTCACGGCCAGACCGCTGTTCTGCATGCCCACCTCGATCGCCACCGTACGCGCGCGCACCGCGTCCAGGCCCAGCAGGCGCGCCAGCCCGTAGCCACCCGCCAGGCCGAGGGCGTTGTGGAGCGCCACCGCGGCGACGATCAGCACTCCGACGCTCGCGATGCGGTCGGCGTTGAGCGCCACGACGATCGCGATGATCCAGGCGATCGCGAGCACCGAGAGCAGCGGGAAGAGCGGCTCGACCGGGCGCAGCCGCGGGCCGGCCAGCGTGCGCAGGCCCACTCCGAGGGCGACGGGCACGATCACGACCTGGGCGACGCTCAGGAGCATTCCGCCCACGGGTACCGGCACGGCCGCGCCGGCGTACAGCCAGACCAGCGTGGGCGTCAGGAGCACCGAGAGCAGCGTGCTCACCAGCGTGAGCGAGATCGACAGCGCGACGTCGCCGCGCGCCAGGAAGCAGATCACGTTGGATGCGGTGCCTCCCGGCGCGGCGCCCACCAGCAGCATCCCCGTCGCCAGCTCCACGGGCAGGTCCAGCGCGCGCCCGAGCGCCCAGGCGAGCGCCGGCATGAGCCCGAACTGCAGTGCCGTGCCGATCGCGACCGCACGCGGCCGGCGCGTGACGGCGCGGAAGTCCCCCGGCCCGAGGGTCGCGCCCATCCCGAGCATGACCAGACCGAGCAGCCAGGGCACGGCGGCGCCCTGTGCCGCCAGCGGTCCCGGGCTCGCGAGCGCCGCGCCTGCGGCGAGCAGCGCCCAGAGGGGAAAGCCGCGGACCAGGGCGTCAGCCGCTCGCCTCAACGCCCCCCGCCAGCTCGCGCAGCCTGAACTTCTGCACCTTGCCGCTGGGCGTCAGCGGCATCTCGTCGAGGAAGATCACCCGCCGCGGCACCTTGTAGTTGGCCATCTCCTGGCGCGACCAGGCGACCAGGGCAGCCTCGTCGAGCTCGGCACCCGGGCGCAGCACCACGAAGGCCACCGGCACCTCGCCCATGCGCTCGTCGGGCATGCCGATCACCGCCACGTGCTGGATCTCCTCGCGCCGCGTCAGCGTGTTCTCGATCTCGGCCGGGTATGCATTGAAACCGCCGACGATGACCATGTCCTTGAGCCGGTCGGTGATCTTCACGTAGCCACGCGCGTCGAGCGTGCCCACGTCGCCGGTGTGCAGCCAGCCGTCGGCGTCGATCGCCTCCGCGGTCGCCCCGGGATCCTCGAAGTAGCCCTTCATCACGTTGTAGCCTCGCAGCACGATCTCGCCGGGCGTGTCCGGCGGCAGCGGCTGGTTGCTCTCGTCGACCACGCGGATCTCGACGCCGGGAACCGCGCGCCCCGAGGTCGTGGCGATGGTCTCGGGGTCGTCGCCCGGACGGCACATCGTCGCGGCCGCCGAGCTCTCGGTCAGCGCGTAGCCGGTCACGAGAACCTCGAAGCCGAGCTCGTCGAAGATGCGGCGCACCAGGGCGGTCGGGATCGCCGCCGCGCCCGTCACGCCGACGCGCAGGCTCGAAAGGTCGTGCTTCCCGCGGTCGGGGTGAGCGAGGATCGACTGGTAGATCGTCGGCGGGCCCGGCAGCACGCTGATGCGCTCCTCGCTCACCCGGCGCAGCACCTCGGGTACGTCGAAGACCAGCTGCGGCAGGGCGGTCGCTCCGCTGAGCACACAGGCGAGCCAGCCGGAGCGGTAGCCGAAGGCGTGAAAGAAGGGGTTGATGATCAGGTAGCGGTCGCCCGCGCGCAGTGTCACGCAGTCGATCCAGCCGCGGGTGGCCCGGAGCGCCTGCTCGTGGCTGGTCATGACACCCTTGGGGTTCCCGGTCGTTCCCGAGGTGAACAGGATGTCGCAGAGATCGTCGCGCGTGATCGCATCCCGCCGCGCGTCGAGATCCGCCGCCGGGGTGCCCCCGGCGGTCGCGAGGAACTGCTCCCAGGACTCGGTCCCGGCTGCGGCGCTGCCGCGCAGCACGACCACGCGCTCGAGCTCCTCCAGGTCGGCGACCGGCCGATCGGAGCCGGGCCCGCCATTGGACTTGCGCAGCAGCTCGACGTAGTCGGTATCGAGGAAGTCGCTGACCGTGCACAGGATCCGGGCCCCGCTGCGGCGCAGCACGTAGCCCGCCTCGCTGCCCTTGAAGCGCGTGTTCAGCGGTACCAGCACACCACCGGCCGCCTGCAGTCCGCAGGCCGCGACCACCCACTCCCAGATGTTGGGGGCCCAGACGCCGACGCGGTCGCCCGGCTCGAGACCTGCCGCCATGAACGCACGGGCCGCGCGCTCGGCGGCCGCGAGCAGCTCCGAGAAGCTCAGGCGCACCTCACCGTCCACCAGTGCCTGCGCCGCGGGCCAGGTGCGGCCCGCGTGCTGCACCGCGGCGGGCAGCGTCTGGTAGGGGTAGGGCAGGGCCTCGCTCATGGGGGCTTCTCCTGGGCGGACGCGGAGGTTATCACGGGGCCGTGCGGGGCGAGCCGCTTGACCCCCGGGGTGAAGCCCCCGAGGATGGCGCCGTGAGGAGGCGCTGCATGGAGCTCGAGGGAAAGGTCGCCCTGGTGACGGGAGCGAGCCGCGGCGTGGGCGCCGCCACCGCCGTCGCGCTGGCCGGGGCCGGCTGCGACGTGGCGCTCGCGGCGCGGGCCACGCGCGACGCGCCGATGAAGACCCCGGGCACGCTGGACGAGACCGCCGAGCGCGTCGAGGCCGCCGGCCGGCGGGCCTTGCAGGTGCCGACGAACCTCGCCGTCGAGGAGGAGGTGGTGCGCATGGTCGAGCGCACGGCCGAGCACTTCGGCCGCCTCGACGTGCTGGTCAACAACGCCGCGATCACCTTCGTGGGCGATCTGAACATCCCCATGAAGCGCCACGACCTGATCATGGAGGTGAACCTCCGGGCGCCGTTCATCGCCATGCGCCACGCCGTCGGGCACATGCTCGCGAGCGGCGACGGCGGCCGGATCGTCAACGTGTCGTCGGCGGCCGCGCTGGCACCGCACGCCGGGCTGCTCTCGTACGGGGTCTCCAAGATCGGCCTCGAGCGCCTGACCGTCGGCGCGGCCAACGAGCTCCAGGACGGGGGCGTGGCGGTCAACTGCTTCCGGATCGACATTCCCGTGGCATCCGAGGGCTTCGTGGCCAACACGCCAGGTACGGATCGCAGCAGCTGGGAGCCCAGCGAGGTCGCGGCCGAGGGAATCCTCTGGGTCGTCCGCCAGCCCGCGAGCTTCAGCGGCCAGCTGCTGAGCATGGCCGCGCTGCGCGCCGAGCAGGGGATCATGAAGTCCCGCATCGAGCACCCGTTCCGCGGCGAGTCCCCGAAGCAGATGATGACCGGGCTGTTCGACCGCAGCGAGAGCATGATCTTCGAGGACGCCTGAGGCCGGGGGACGCGATGGAGCAGATCGAGGGACGCGGCGCGGTGGTGATCGGCGGGGGCAGTGGCGTGGGCCGCGGCATCGCGCTGGGCCTGGCCGCGGCCGGGGCACGCGTGGTCGTCGCCGACATCGAGCGCGACGCGGCCGAGGCGGTCGTGAAGGAGATCGCTGGCGGCGCGCTGGCGGCGCGCGTGGACGGCACCAGCCGCGAGTCGCTCGCCGAGCTCGCGGACCTGGCAGAGCGCGAGCTCGGCGCGATCCACATCGTCTCGAACAACGTCGGGGTCCACATCGACCGCCCGCTCGACCAGGCCACCGAGGAGGAGTGGTCCTGGGTGATCGAGTTCAACTTCATGAGCATCGTCCGGGGCGTCGACGCCCTGCTCCCGCGCCTGCGTCGCCACGGCCAGGGGGGGCACATCGTCAACACGGCGTCGATGGCGGCCCTGCTCGCGCTCGGGCCGGAGAGGGTCTTCTCCCACCTGGGCATGTACTCGGCCACCAAGCACGCGATCCTGGGCTACACCGAGATCCTGCGCCGCGAGCTCGAGCCCGAGGGCATCGGAGTCTCGGTCCTCTGCCCGGGCCTGGTGCTCTCCAACCTGAGCAACACCTCGGCGCGCAACCGGCCCGGCCGGCATGGAGGTCCGCTCGACGAGCCCGGCCCGGTGCCCGAGCAGGTCGCCGCCCTGTCGATGAAGCCCGAGGAGGTCGGCCCGATCGTCGTCCGCGGGATCCGCGCGAACCGCCTGCACATCCTCACCCACGCCTCGCGCGCGGATCAGATCCTCGAGCGCCACGAGGCGCTGATGAGCGACTTCGCGTTCTTCGCCGCCGACGAGGGGGCCGGCTGAGCGGAACCTGCGGGGGCCGCGTGACCCCCGGGCTCACTCCCGCGTGAGGAGCATGCAGCCGCTGGTGTTGCCGCCGCCGGCGGCGGCGACCGCGACCTGCGGGCTCTGCTTGGCGATCTGGCGCGGGCCACCCTCGCCGCGCAGCTGCACCACGGCCTCGTGCAGGAAGCCGTAGCCGTGCAGGCGGCCGCCCGAGAGCTGTCCGCCGTGCGTGTTGACCGGCAGCTCGCCCTCGCGGGCGATGCGCTTGCCCCCGTCGATGAACGGACCGCTCTCGCCGACCCCGCACATGCCGAGCGCCTCGAGCCACGACATGGTCAGCCAGCTGAAGCCGTCGTAGAGCTCGACCAGGTCGACGTCGGAGGGTCGCAGGTCCGTGCGCGTCCACATATGCGCCGCAGCGTCGCGATTGGCCATGGTCGTCAGGTCGTCGAACTGGTCCCAGGATGGCCGCCCGCGCAGCGCGGTGCCCACGGCCTCCACGCGCACCGGCGGCTTGCGCAGATCGCGCGCCCGCTCCACGCGCGAGACCACGAAGGCCGTCGCACCGTCGCAGGGCACGTCGCAGTCGAACAGCCCGAAGGGCGTGCTGATCATGCGCGCCCCCAGGTAGTCGTCGAGCGTCATCGGATCGGTGTAGATCGCATTCGGGTTCAGGGCGGCGTTGCGACGCGCGTTGACCGCGATCCAGCCCATCTGCTCGCGCGTGGTCCCGTACTCGTGGAAGTGACGCTGCGCGAACATGGCGATCCAGACCGCTGCCGAGGGAGCGGAGTAGGGCAGGGTCCACTGCTGCATGCCGCCGGCGCGCACGCGGCCGCCGCCGTCGCCGCCGGGCATGACGCCCGCGCGTCCCTTGTTGCCCTGTGCGCTGCCCTCCCAGACGCTGCGGAAGCAGAGCACGTGGCTGGCGAGACCAGCGCCCACGGCCAGGCACGCCTTGATCACCGAGCCGAGCTGACCCGACGTCTCCACGCCCGAGTCGAACCAGCCCAGCTTCAGGCGCAGCGCGTCGTGCACGTCGGTCGCGCCCGCACCGCTGAAGCCGGACGGTCCGAACATCCCCGGGTACGTCGAGAGCCCGTCGATGTCGTCGACCTCGAGACCTGCGTCCTCGATCGCCGCCAGGCAGGCGTCGAGCGTGAGCTCGAGGGGGTCGCGGTCCACGCGCCGCCCGATCTCGGACTGGCCGAGTCCTGTGATGCAGGCGCGCCGCTCGATCAGGTCGCTCGCGTCCACGCTCAGGCCTCCGGATCCGGCTCGAAGAGCGGCAGCCAGACGTCGCCGTCCGCGTCGGGGTGGTGCTCGAAGACGGCGCGCACCGGCATGCCGATCCGCACGTCGTCGGGCGCGCAGCCGACGATGTTGGTCGTCAGGCGCAGCGTCGGGTCCTCGACGATCTCGACGATCGCCACCACGAACGGCAGCTCCGGACCGGGCATCCAGGGCTGGTGGTTGATCGTGAAGGTGTGGACGCGGCCGCGGCCCGAGACGGCGCGCGGCGTCAGGCTCTTGGAGCGACAGGCCGGGCACAGCGGCTGAGGCGGGTGGATGCGCTGGCCGCAGTCCTCGCAGGTCAGGAAGCAGAGCTCGCCGCGCTCGCCGCCGGTCCAGAAGCCGCGGTTGCGCTCGTCGAGCCGGGGCAGGATCCGGAAGGGCACCTCGCTCATCGGCTCATGCTACCACTGCGTGGGGATCAGGAGCATGGCGGCGCAGCTGACCGCGAAGCACGCCAGCGCGATCAGGAAGGTGTAGCCGACCACGTCGCCGAAGCGGCGCCGGGTGACGGCCAGGATGGGCAGCGCGAAGAACGGCTGGATCAGGTTCGTCGTGGAGTCGCCGAAGGCGTAGGCCAGCACCACGGTCACCGTCGAGACGTCGAGCGCGCCGCCGGCCGGGATCAGGTAGGGCGCCTCGATGAGCCACTTGGAGCCGGCGGAGGGCACGAAGAGGTTCATCAGGCCCGAGTAGGCGTACACGACCAGCGGATAGGTGCGGGTGGTGGAGATCTCCGCGAACAGCGCGCCCAGCCAGGTGCCGAGGCCCGTGTTCTGGATGATCCCGAAGATGCCGCCGTAGAAGGGGAACTGGACGATGATCCCCCAGGCCGCATCGACCCCGTCGCGGCAGGCGCGCAGGAAGGGCAGCGGCCGGCCGTGGAGCACGAGCGCCAGCGCCAGGAAGACGGTGTTGTAGGCGTTGATCGTCCAGCTCACGCCGAACCCGCGGGTCGCGATCGAGTGGCAGAGCGGGTAGGCCAGCAGCACCGCCGCGAGCAGCACCCAGAGCCGCAGCGCGTCGAGGCGTCCGGCGGGCGTATCCGGCGGCGGGCTCGGGTCGGGCTGGCGCGGCAGGATGGCCTCGGCCTGCTCGGGCGTGAGCGTCTGCGCGTCGCGGCGCGGGTGCAGCGCCAGCGCCGCCAGGATGCCCACCGCACCGAGCACGAGCGCATAGAGCAAGTTGAACGGGTTGAACAGGGTCTCCGTCACCGGGTACAGCCGGTCTACGATCGGCGCACCCGTGCCCGGCGCGATCAGCGGGTTGCCCGGCGTGGCCATGATCAGCGGCGCGGAGCTCGACAGCCCGCTCTGCCAGACCGTGCCCATGCCGACGTACGCGGCGGCGATCAGCACGCGCACGTCGACCCGCGGGTTGCGGCGCAGCACGAAGGGCGTGAACAGCGCGCAGCCCACCAGGCAGACCGCCCAGTTGACGTAGCCGGTGACCAGCGAGAAGGCCCCGGCCAGGGCCACCGCCTGCAGCGGTCGCGCGGGGTCGGGCAGCGACGCCAGGCGGTCGAGCGCGCGATACACCGGGCGCGACGCCACGCAGGCATGCGCTGCCACCATGGCGATCGTGAACTGCATGGCCAGCGTGAGCAGCTCCCAGACGCCGTCGCCCCAGGCGAGCAGCGTCTGCTCGAGGCCGGCACCCGCGCCGCCCATGGCCAGCAGCATGGCCACCACGGTCAGCGCCATGCAGATCACCCAGGCGTCGGGCACCCAGCGCTCCGTGAAGCTCGAGAGCCCCGCGCCCAGATCCCTCAGGCGCTCGAGCACGGGTGCTCAGGCCCGCGTCAGCAGCAGCGTGCCGCCCGGCGCGCCGCCGCCGGTCGCGACCACGGCGACCTGGGGATCGCCCGCCACCTGACGCTCGCCGCCCTCGCCCCAGAGCTGCACGCAGGCCTCGTGCAGGAAGCCGTAGCCGTGCAGGCGCCCGGCCGACAGCTGACCGCCGTGCGTGTTCAGCGGCAGCTCGCCATCGCGCGCGATGCGGGTGCCCCCCTCGACGAAGCGCCCGCCCTCGCCCTCCGGGCAGAAGCCGAGCCGCTCCAGCCAGCACATGCAGTTGAAGCTGAAGCCGTCGTAGATCTCGGCCACGTCCACGTCCGACGGCTTGAGGTCCGTGCGCTCCCACATCGAGCGCGCCGCGCCCTCCAGCAGCGGCTCGTGGGTGAGATCCGCCTGGTCCCAGCTCGGGCGCTCGCTGATCTGGCAGCCGGCCGCCTCCAGCCGCACGGGCTCGGGGTGCCGCGTGTCGCGCGCCGCGTCGACGTGGGAGAGCACGATGGCCACGGCCCCGTCACAGGGCACGTCGCAGTCGTAGAGCCCGAAGGGCGTGGTGATCATGCGGGCTCCCAGGTAGCCCTCGAGATCGAGCGGGTCGCGGTACACCGCGCGCGGGTTGAGCTCTGCGTTGCGGCGCGCGTTGAGCGGGATCTGCCCGAGCTGCTCGCGCGTGGTGCCGTACTCGTGAAAGTGCCGGCTCGCGAGCATCGCGATCCAGTTCGCCGCCGACGACGCGCCGAATGGCAGCCGCCACTGCATGTCTCCGCCCGCCCCGGCGCCCCCTGGCGGCTTCAGCTCGCCGCTGCGCACCATGGCCTGGTAGCTGCTCTCCCATACGCAGCGGAAGCAGAGCACGTGGCGGCAGTACCCGCTCGCCACCGCCATGGCCGCGGTCGCCACCGACCCGGTCTGGCCGGCGAGCTCCATGCCACCGTTGAACCAGCGCGGCTTCACGCCCAGCACGTCCTCGACCTCGATCACGCCGCCGCCGCTCATGCCCATGCCGACCATCCCGCCGGGATAGGTCGACAGGCCGTCGATGTCCTCGCGCTCCAGACCGGCATCGGCGATCGCGTCGAGACAGGCGTCGAGCGTCAGGCCCAGCGGATCGCGCATCAGGCGCCGGCCGACGTCGGACATGCCGATCCCCGTGATGCACACGCTGTGCTCGAAGCGCTCCATCAGCCCTGCACCGGCGCGAAGAGCGGCAGCCAGGCCTCGCCCGCCTGCTCGAACCGGACCTGAACCGGCATCCCGATGTGCACGTCGTCCGGATCGCAGTCCACGATGTTCGTGGTCAGTCGCACGTAGGGCGCCTCCTCGATCTCGACGATCGCGATCACGTAGGGTGGGGGAAAGCCCGGCAGCCAGGGCTGGTAGTTGACCGTGAATCCGCCCACCCGGGCCCGGCCCGAGACGGCGGCGACCTCCAGGTCGTCCCCCAGGCAGGCCCGGCAGCGCGGCGCGGGCGGGTGGATCCAGCGCGCGCAGTCCCGGCAGCGCTTGAAGCGCAGCTCTCCGTCGGCGCCTGCCGTCCAGAAGAAGCGGTTCTCGGGCGTGAGCAGCGGAGGGATCCGCCGCGGTGACTCGCTCATCGGGGATCCCCCTCGGCGGTTTGATTCTGGACGACCCATGGGACACGATTCAAGCGGTCCGGGAGAGGGAGAGCATGCAAGGCCTGATGCAGGACTGGCCGCTGCGCGTGTCCACGGTGATCGACCACGCCGCGCGCTACCACGGCGAGCGCGAGGTGGTCACGCGGACCGTCGAGGGCCCCGTCGAGCGCTGCACCTATCGCGACGTGCACGGGCGCGCGCGGCGCTGTGCGGCCGCCCTGGCCGGCCTCGGCGTGCGCGAGGGCGACGTCGTGGCGACGCTGGCCTGGAACACCCACCGGCATCTCGAGGCCTGGTACGGGATCACCGGCGCGGGTGCGGTCTACCACACGCTGAACCCGCGGCTCTTCCCCGAGCAGATCGCCTACATCGCAGGGCACGCGGAGGACCGCTGGGTGCTGGCCGACACCAGCTTCGTGCCGATCCTGGAGCAGCTCCAGGACGCCTGCCCGGGCATCGAGGGCTTCGTGCTGCTCACGGATCGCCAGCACATGCCCGCGACGGGCCTGCGCAACGCGCTCTGCTACGAGGAGCTGCTCGCCGACGCCGACCCGGACTTCGCCTGGATCCAGGGCGACGAGGGTGCGGCCGCGGGACTCTGCTACACGTCGGGCACGACCGGCAATCCCAAGGGGGTGCTCTACTCGCACCGCTCCAACGTGCTGCACTCCCTGGCCTGCAATGGCGCCGACGCGCTCGCGCTGACCAGCCGCACCGTCGTGATGCCGGTCGTCCCCATGTTCCACGCGAACGCCTGGTCGATCGCCTTCAGCGCGCCCATGGCCGGCGCCAAGCTCGTGCTGCCGGGACCCAGGCTCGACGGCGCGAGCGTGTACGAGCTGCTCGATACCGAGCGCGTGAGCTTCACCGCGGCCGTGCCGACCGTCTGGCTGATGCTGCTCCAGCACCTCGAGGAGAGCGGCAGCGAGCTGCCGTATCTGCAGCGCGTGGTCATCGGAGGCTCGGCGGTGCCTCGCGTGATGATGGAGACCTTCGAGAAGCGCTACGGCGTCGAGGTGCTGCACGCCTGGGGCATGACCGAGATGAGCCCGCTGGGCACGGTCGGGGTGCTCAAGGCCGGCATGGACGCGCTCGGCTTCGACGAGCGCATCGGGATCAAGCTCAAGCAGGGTCGGCCCATCTACAGCGTCGAGATGAAGATCGTCGACGACGCGGGTCGGGAGCTGGCGCGCGACGGCGAGGCCTTCGGGCACCTGCTGGTCCGCGGTCCCGCAGTGGTCTCGGAGTATCTCAAGGGGGAGGGCGGGGCGCTGCTCGACGACGAGGGCTGGTTCCAGACCGGCGATGTCGCGACCATCGACCCGGAGGGCTTCATGCAGATCACGGACCGCTCGAAGGACGTGATCAAGTCGGGCGGGGAGTGGATCTCGTCGATCGAGCTCGAGAACATCGCGGTCGGCCACCCGGGAATCGCCGAGGCCGCGGTCATCGGGATCGCGCATCCGAAGTGGGACGAGCGCCCGCTGCTGGTCGTCGTGCCGGTCGAGGGCGCGGCGCCATCGCGCGAGGACGTGCTCGACTTCCTGCGCGATCGCGTGGCGCGCTGGTGGCTGCCCGACGACGTCGTCTTCGTGGACGAGATCCCGCACACCGCGACCGGCAAGATCCAGAAGCTCACGCTGCGCGAGCAGTTCGCCGACTACCGGCTGCCCACGGCCCGCTAGTGGAGGCCGATGCGAGCGGACGTACGCTGAATCCGTGGCGCCGCCACGCCCTGCCCGCGGGCCCGCTGCTCGGGCTGACGTTCGCGCTTCTCCTGGTCGCCGCCGGTGTGGAGCGTCCCGCCGCGATCACCGCCGGTGTCACGCTCTGGTGCTCGATCTGGTGGGTGCTCGAGCCCGTTCCGATCCCCGTGACCTCGCTGCTGCCCTTCGCGCTGCTGCCGCTCGGCGGCGTGCTCACGCACCAGGAGGTCGCCACCGCGTACGGTCACCACCTGATCCTGCTGCTGCTCGGGGGCTTCATCCTGTCGCTGGGCATGGAGGCCAGCGGAGCGCACCGGCGCCTGGCGCTGGGCATGGTGCGCCTGGTGGGCAGCCACAGCGGACCGCGACTCGTGCTGGGCTTCATGATCGCGTCGGCGGCGCTGTCGATGTGGATCTCGAACACGGCCACCACGCTGATGCTCCTTCCCGTGGCGATCGCGCTGCTCGAGCAGGCGGGCGCCGATCGCGCGCGTCTGGCCCCCGCGCTCATCCTCGGGATCGCCTACGCCGCCAACATCGGCGGCGTCGGCACGCCCGTGGGCACGCCGCCGAACCTCGTGTTCATGGCCGTGTTCCAGCAGACCACGGGTGCAGGCTGGGGCTTTCTCGAGTGGATGCGCGTGGGCGTGCCGGTGGTCCTGCTCTTCCTGCCGCTGATGTGGCTCTGGCTGGTGCGCGGCCTGGTGCTGCGTGCGTCGGTCGAGCTGCCCCACCCGGGCCCGTGGCGCACGGCAGAACGCCGCGTGCTCGGCGTGTTCGCACTGACCGCGACGCTCTGGGTCACGCGGACGGAGCCGTTCGGCGGCTGGAACGCGCTGATCGAGGCGCTCTGGGGCGCGGAGATCGCCGGGGGTGCCACGCTGATCGGCGACAGCACCGTCGCCCTGGGCATGGTGGTGCTCCTGTTCGTGATCAGCGACGGGCGCGGGGGCCGGCTGCTCGAATGGGAGCGCGCCGCGAGCCTTCCCTGGGGCATGCTGCTGCTCTTCGGCGGGGGCCTCGCGATCGGCAAGGCCTTCGTGGCCTCGGGCCTGAGCGGCGTGATCGGCGAGCTGCTCAGCGGCCTGACCGCGCTGCCGTTGCTCCCGATGATCGCGCTGCTCTGCCTGGTCGTGACGTTCATGACCGAGGTCACCAGCAACACCGCGACCACGAACATCCTGATGCCGATCCTCGCGGCGGCGGCGGCCGCCGCCGCCGTCGAGCCCGCGCTGCTGATGGTCCCGGCGGCCATCAGCGCGAGCTGTGCCTTCATGCTCCCGGTGGCCACCCTGCCCAACGCGATCGCGTTCGGCACCGGCGAGATCGACGTGGCGCGCATGGTGCGCGAGGGGCTCGTCCTCAACCTGATCGGCGCCGTGGTAGTCTCCGGGGTCTGCTGGAGCCTGCTCTAGCCCGCGGCCCAGGGCTCCGGCCGCGCCCCGCGGGAGCGCGGCGAGGACCCTCGCGCCGCCGCGGCGCGCGCGGCTAGCCATGAAGGGATTTCGATGACCCGAGATGAGCTGGGCGAGCAGCTGGAGGACTTCCGGTCCAGCGTGCGCCGCTTCGTGAGCGCCGAGGTCGCGCCCCATACAGAGAAGTGGGAGCGCGACGGGATCGTGCCCCTCGAGGTCTGGCGCGGCTTCGGTGACGCGGGGCTGCTCTGCGTGGACGTGCCCGAGACCTACGGGGGAGTCGGCGCCGACGTGCGCTTCTCCAACGTCGTGCTGGAGGAGGTCACCCGCGCCAACGCCGGCGGGCTCTGCAGCGGGCTGATGGTGCACTCGGACATCGTCGCCCCGTACCTGGTGAATCACGGCACCGAGGAGCAGAAGCACCTCTGGCTACCGCGGCTGATCGCGGGCGAGTGCGTCGGCGCGATCGCGATGACCGAGCCCTCGGCGGGCAGCGATCTCAAGGCGATCCGCACCCAGGCCCGGCCCGACGGCGACGGTGACGGCTGGCGGGTCAGCGGCCAGAAGACCTTCATCACCAACGGGCAGAATGCGGGCCTGGTGATCACCGCGGCCCGGACTGATCCCGGGCCCGGCGCGCGCGGCATCAGCCTCTTCCTGGTCGACAGCTCGAGCCCGGGCTACCAGCGCGGGCGGAACCTGGAGAAGGTCGGCCAGCACATGGCCGACACCTCCGAGCTCTTCTACGAGGACGTGGCGGTGCCCGCCGAGGCGCTGCTCGGCACCGAGGGCGGCGGCTTCGCGATCCTCATGGGCGAGCTGCCGCGCGAGCGCACCATGATCGCCGCCTTCGCGCAGGCGGCCGCCGAGGTCGCGTTCGACTGGACGGTCGCGTACGTGCGCGAGCGCGAGGCCTTCGGCAAGCCGCTGGCGGCGCTGCAGAACACCCGCTTCAAGCTCGCCGAGCTGCGCACCGAGCTGGACATCGGACGCACCTACATCGACCACTGCCTCGAAGAGCTGGCGGCAGGCCGCCTCGACGCCACGCAGGCGGCGAAGGCGAAGTACTGGCTCACGGAGCTGCAGGGGCGCGCTTGCGAGCTGGGCGTGCAGCTGCACGGTGGCTACGGCTACATGGCCGAGTACCCGATCGCGCGCGCCTGGGCCGACGCCCGGGTGCAGCGCATCTACGGCGGCGCCAACGAGGTCATGCTCGAGCTGGTGGCGCGCTCGTTTCTGGGCCGCGCGGACTGACGCGGCAGGAGGATGACGATGGCGGAGGCGTGGATCATCGACGCGGTGCGCTCGCCGCGCGGGCGCGGAAAGAAGGACGTGGGCGGGCTCTCGGGCGTGCACCCGCAGCAGCTCTTCGGGCAGGTGCTCGAGGCGCTGCGCGAGCGCAACGGCTTCGACCCTGCCGACGTGGAGGACGTGATCGCGGGCTGTGTGTCCGCGGTGGGCGAGCAGGGCGCCTGCATCGGGCGCAATGGCGTTCTGGCCGCGGGCTGGGACCCGCGGACGGCGAGCGGCGTCACGCTCAACCGCTTCTGCGGCTCGGGCCAGCAGGCCGTCAACTTCGCGGCCATGGGCGTCATGGCGGGACAGCAGGACCTGGTGATCGGCGGCGGCATCGAGTCGATGTCGCGCGTTCCCATGGGGGCCGCAGGCGGTGGCCTCGACGGTGCGGACCCGCAGCTCGCAGCCCTGCATCCGGTGGTGCCCCAGGGCATCTCGGCCGACCTGATCGCGACCCTGGAGGGCTTCTCGCGCGAGGACCTGGATCGCTACGCGCTGCAGAGCCAGCAGCGCACCGCGGTCGCCGTCAAGGAGGGTCGCTTCGAGCGCAGCCTGATCCCCGTGCGTGACGCCGCGGGTCAGGTCGTCCTCGAGCAGGACGAGCACCCCCGCCCCGGCGCCACCCTCGAGGCGCTCGGCCAGCTCCAGCCCTCGTTCGAGGGGCTGGGCGCGTCGAGCTCGAAAACCGATCCACGCACGCTCGACGAGAAGGCCCTGTCGGTCTACCCGCAGCTCGACCGGATCGAGCACGTCCACACCGCTGGAAACTCGTCGGGCATCGTGGACGGTGCCGCCGCCGTGCTGGTCGGTGCCCCGGACTTCGCCCGTGCCCACGGCCTGAAGCCGCGCGCGCGCATCGTGGCCACCGCCACGGCTGCCGACGAGCCCGTGATCATGCTGACCGCGCCCGCCCCGGCCACGCGGCGCTGCCTGGAGCGCGCGGGCATGGCGATCGGCGACATCGACCTGATCGAGATCAACGAGGCCTTCGCCGCGATCCCGCTCAAGACCATGCGCGACCTCGACATCGACGACGAGCGCGTGAACGTCAACGGCGGCGCCATCGCCCTCGGCCACCCGCTGGGCGCCACCGGGGCGATGCTCCTGGGCACGGTGCTCGACGAGCTCGAGCGCCGCGACCTCGCCACCGGTCTGGTGACCATGTGCATCGGCGGTGGCATGGGCATCGCCACCATCATCGAGCGCGTCTGACGCCCCCGGGGGGGCCGCGGGAGCCGGCGCGGCTCGCGGCCGGGGTGTGGGTCCCCTCCCTCCGCTCGCCTTGCTCGCTCCGGTCGACCCTTCACCGCGGCCGCGAGCCACGCCGGCTCCCGCTACACCGGGGCATCATTCCGCGTGGTGGGGTTCGGGGAGGGGGGGCGAGGGTTCGCTCCTGCCTGTGCGGGAGTTCCGGGCTTGAAGATCGGGGAAGCTGTTCGCTGAGAGCTCCGCGGTGCCGGCGTTCCGGGCTTCTCGGCCCACCGCACCCCGGTGACGCCGCGACCGGGAGCTCGGGCCGGCGATCCGACACCACCGGAGCCCGGGCGGGCGGCCTGCGGCCAGGGGTTCGGGTCGACGGAGCAAGCGAAGCGAGCGGAGGAGGGGACCCGGCCCCTGGACGCAGGTCCGCCCGCCCGGGCGGCCTGGCTCCTCGAACCCCGGACCTACTCCCCGCTCCAGACGGGCACCCGCTTCTGGGCGAACGCGGCCTGCCCCTCGGCGGCGTCGCGGGTGCCGAAGACCTCGTTGAGCAGCGGCTGCCCGGCCTCGAGCGCGTCCTGGATCGGCAGCGAGTCGGTCTCGCGCAGGGTTCGCTTGATCGCCTGGAGCGAGCGCGGAGCGTTCGCGGCGACGCGGCGCGCGAGGTCGAGCGCCGCGTCCAGGAGCGACGCGCGCGGGACCACGGCGTTGAGCAGGCCGAGCTCGAGCGCCCGCTCCGCGGGCACGGGGTCGGCGGTCAGCAGTAGCTCCAGCGCCTGCGCGCGCGGGATCTGCCGCGGCAGGCGCTGCACCCCGCCACCGCCCGGCACGAGGCCGCGCTTCGGCTCGGGCAGCCCGAGCCGCACGCCCGCCGCCGCCACCCGCAGGTCGGTGGCCAGCATCAGCTCGAAGCCGCCTCCGAGTGCGTCCCCGTTGAGCGCGCTGATCACGGGCTTGTCCAGCGAGTAGGAGTACAGGCACCAGTCGGTGGCGATGCGCCGGTCGGTGACCAGTGCGCGCTCCCACTCGTTCTCGGGCTCGGCCGCGCCGGCGAGCAGCGGGAGGCTGCGGCGCAGGTCGGCGCCGGCGCAGAACGCGCGGTCGCCACTCCCGGTGACGATCGCCACGCTGAGATCGCGGCGCTCCGCGAACTCGCGCCAGGCCCTGCCGAGCCGGACCATGATCTCGGGCGTCGCCGCGTTGCGCTGCTCGGGGCGGTTCAGCGTCACTACCAGGACGCCGTCTCGCTCCTCGATCCGGATCTGATCCTCGGGCATGCCGTCTCCCTGGCCGGGTCCGGGCCCGGTGCCCGGCATGGTCGCACCGCGGGCCCCACGCTTGCCACGCGATCCCGGAGCCCGCAGACTCGGCAGACCACAGGAGGCCGGCATGCAGCTCGACGAGATGATCCTGGTGAGCGTGGACGACCACATCATCGAGCCCCAGGACATCTTCGAGAACCACATCTCCCAGCGCTGGCGCGAGCGTGCGCCCCGCCTGGTGGTCGTGCCCGGGACCGGCGGCCAGGCCTGGAAGTGGGAGGGCGGACAGTCGGCGTCGTCCCCTCGTTCCCCGGCATGGCGGGCACCTTCTTCGGTCAGGTCGACGACAAGGAGCTCGCCCTGGCCTGTGTCCAGGCGTACAACGACTGGCACATCGACCAGTGGTGCGCGGCAGCGCCCGGCCGCTTCATCCCGCTGCCGCTCTCGCCGCTCTGGGATCCAGCGGTGGCGGCCGCGGAGGTGCGCCGCGTGGCGCGCAAGGGCGCGACCGCGATCACCTTCAGCGAGGACCCCGAGTTCTCCGGCTACCCCAGCATCCACTCCGGCGAATGGGACCCGTTCTTCGCCGCCTGTGTCGACGAGGGCGTGACCCTGGCGATCCACATCGCCTCGAGCGGCGCCGGCATCCCCGGCGGTCCGGACACGCCGATCGACGTCAGCGTCACGCTGCCGTGCTGGAACGCGCTGCCGTGCGCCGCGAACTTCCTGTGGTGCAAGTCGCTGCAGAAGTTCCCGGACCTGAAGATCGCCCTGTCCGAGGGCGGAACCTCCTGGATCCCGGGCTTCCTGGACCGCATGGAGCGGCACTACGGCAACCAGCGCTGGACGGGATCCGATCTGGGCGAGCTGACCCCGACGGAGACGTTCCAGCGCCACTTCCTGGCCTGCTTCATCTGCGACCCGTCGGGGCTGATGCTCCGCGACCGGATCGGGATCGACA
>JAJDAJ010000056.1 GCA_029261925.1 Deltaproteobacteria bacterium
CTGAGCGCAGCGAAGGCCCGGGTAAGGACCTTTGAGACGGAGCCTAGCCCTATTATTCAGGTTGAGAAAATAAAATTTGAATCCGTTGGTGTTAAGTTGATGTAAGCTCTGCTACATCGGGAATAAAATGAGAAAAAAACAACAGTTCTGGTCTCTCGGGCCTTTGGCAATAGGGATCATCACGCCTTCGTTCATTATATTCAGCCTTGAAGTATTTGTTGGGCACATCAGTCCACTTGCCTCGGCAGCGGATATCCTCAGACGACAGTTTGCCGAAGGCGATAATTTGTTTCTGCTAGCTCTGCTTGGGCTAATCCCCTTTGTCGCGCTGAGAGCCGTCTGCATCGTCGCCGCACCTCACCTCTCACCAGCTCGAATGGCTTGCATTTTTGTAGGTGGTCTGATCGGTATTCTTGGCCTCATGGTTCCCAGCCACATTGCCGTTTGGTATCCACTTTATGGTTCGGGTCAGATGTCATCCACCAGTGCTATCGCATTCTTGTTTATTCCTTTCTACTGCCTGGTCTCGTTGGGCATTGGTTTGCTTGTGGGCTGGTGTGTGTCTCTGCTGCCTCACTTTCGCCATGTGTCTCCCAAAGGAACTGCCCAAGAAATTGCAGTAGACTCCGACAAATAAAACTATCGACCGCAAGGCCACTAGCTTTATTGGAAGATGGGTAGAAACAGACGAGGTATCTATGTCGTCATTTATCTGTTAAGCGACATAATATCAGTATGACTTCGCCCACAGCACCCGCGTCGGGCTTTCCTTGCCGGTGAAGATGCACTTGCCCGGGCCGTCGAGGCCGGGGAGGTCGGCGTTTTGTTGGGGGATGCAGCGGATGGTGACGCCGAGGTCTTTCTGGATCTGGTCGGCAATTGCCTCGTCGCCGCACCAGTGGGATACGGCGTAGCCGGCGTGGATCTCGGGCTGGTCGGGGTTCTTGGGGGTGAAGAACTTGTAGAACTTGTCCTTGGCGTTGACGACGCGGGTGTGCTCGGTGCGGAAGGCCTTGGCGCGGTCGAAGAGGTTCTGCTGCATCTCGGCGAGGACCTCCGGGAGGTTGGCGACGAACTCGGCTCGCTTCACGCCTTTCTTTTCTTTGTGCGGCTTATCGCGGCGACCCATGAAGACCGAGTCGTCGGCCATGTCGCGTGGCCCGACCTCGAGGCGCACGGGGATGCCGTTCTTGATCCATGACCAGACCTTGTCGCCGCCCTTGATGTCGCGGTTATCCAG
Organism: Deltaproteobacteria bacterium; assembly: GCA_029261925.1. Classification (GTDB taxonomy): domain Bacteria; phylum Myxococcota_A; class UBA9160; order SZUA-336; family SZUA-336; genus JAGWBS01. Next base: position 1,241 of record JAJDAJ010000056.1, read on the forward strand.
CTCGACCTCGATGGGCCGACCCTCGTAGGTCTGGTTCTTCAACTCATCGCGGAGCTTGGTGCAGTAGTCGAGCACGGCGTCGGGGTCGTCGGCCTTGAAGGTGATGGGGATGATCACAACGTGCGCGGGCGCGAGCCTGGGCGGGAGGATCAGCCCGTCGTCGTCGGCGTGGGTCATGATCAGGCCGCCGATGAGTCGGGTGGAGACGCCCCAGCTGGTGGTCCATGCGTGGACGCGCTCGCCTTCCTTGTCGAGGTACTGGATGTCCTGCGCCTTGGCGAAGTTCTGCCCGAGGAAGTGGCTCGTCCCGGCTTGCAGGGCTTTGCGGTCCTGCATCATGGCTTCGATGGTGAGCGTATCGACCGCCCCCGGAAAACGTTCCCCCGGGGTCTTGGAGCCGCAGATGACGGGCATGGCCATGAAGTTCTCGGCGAAGTCGGCGTAGACCGCGAGCATCTTCTCGGTCTCTTCGATGGCCTCTTCCTTGGTGGCGTGGGCGGTGTGGCCCTCCTGCCAGAGGAACTCGGTGGTGCGCAGGAAGAGGCGCGTACGCAATTCCCAACGCACGACGTTGGCCCACTGATTAATCAGCAGTGGCAGGTCGCGGTAGGATTCGATCCACTTGGCGAAGCTGTGGCCGATGATGGTTTCGGAAGTGGGGCGGACGACCAGCGGTTCTTCCAACTCGCCCGCGGGCTTGAGGCCGCCCTGCCCGTCGGATTCCAGGCGGTGGTGGGTGACGACGGCGCATTCTTTAGCGAACCCCTCGACGTGCTCGGCTTCTTTTTCAAGAAAACTCTTGGGGATGAATAGCGGGAAGTACGCGTTGCGGTGGCCGGTGTCCTTGAACATCTTGTCCAGTGACTTCTGGATGTTCTCCCAGAGCGCGTAGCCCCAGGGCTTGATGACCATGCAGCCGCGCACAGCAGACGTCTCCGCGAGATCGGCGGCGCGGACGACCTGCTGATACCACTGGGGGTAGTCTTCGTCACGGGTCGGGGTGATCGCGTTTTTCGCTTGCTTGGCCATGCGTTGCTTTCGGGGGGTGAACCGCCAGGACGCGGAGGACGCCAAGGCGGAAGAATCTAAATGTGGACAGGATGACAGGATTAACGGGATGAGCCAATAGGCTTTACACAACAAACTATCATGTCCATCCTGTCATCCTGTCTACAATTCTTGTCTTTTCTTCGCGCTCTTTGCGCCTTCGCGGTTGGATTCGTTTTAGTATTCCGACACCGGCAGGTGGCTCAGCGGGTCGTTGTCGGGTGCCCCCGGATGCTTACCAAGGTCGGCGACTTCTTCTACCGGTGCGCCGATGGCCTGAATAATCGCTTCCAGATCGTCGGGGACGGGGATCGGGCGGTTGGCGATCATACCGGCGGGTTCGCTGCGCGGGGCGGTATCCTGAACGGCCTTCATGTCGATGCCGGTGTGATACTTCACGGTCGCGTCGGGGTCTTTCAGGACGTGGCCGGTGAGGATGCAGACGACGCGCTGGTCGGGGGTGATGAGTCCCTCGCGGATCAGCTGGTGTGCGCCTGCGACGCTGGCGGCGCTGGCGGGCTCGCAGCCGAAGCCGTATCGGCCGACCATGGCTTTGTATTCGAGGATGGTTTCGTCGTCGGCCTCGCGGACCACGCCGTCCATGATGTCCAACGCCCGCAGCGCCTTGGCGAAGTTGACCGGCCGACCGATCTCGATGGCGCTGGCGATGGTATGGGCGTCACCTTTTTCTTCGTAGTAGCTCTGGACGGTGTCTGTGTCCCATCGCCCTTCGTTCCAGTTCACGCCGTGCTTGTTGACCAGCTCGAACAGCGGGTTCGCCCCCTGCGCCTGGATGATGGCCAGGCG
>JAJDAJ010000057.1 GCA_029261925.1 Deltaproteobacteria bacterium
GGAGAGCTGACGCGCGCTTCGTGGGGGCTCATCGCAGCGCCTCCGGACGCGTCCGGCAAGCAACCCGGCCCTGACCTCCTGCCCGGTGCACGACCGGGCGCCTTGCGGTGAGCTCGACCTGTACCGACCCCGTTCGCTGCCGTGCCTTCGATGCGGGGCGCTCCTCTCCCCCGCCCAGGCCCCGCGCGGGTCGCGCCTCCGTCCCCATGACCACGGCACCACGTGGCACCAACCCGCGCCCAGATCCTCGACCGTGCCTGCAACGGGTTGCGCGACCGCGCTGGAGGCCGGGCTGGCCGGGATCGGGCTCGCGCGGCGATCAAGAAGCGAGCCGGTACACCCCGAAGCAACGCGCCACCACGAGCAGAGCGCACTCGCCGCGCGAGCCCGATCCCGGCCGGCCCGACCTCGAACGAGCAAGGGCCCGGAGCGCACTGCGCTCCGGGCCCCGGGTTACCTGGGATCGAAGAAAATCAGAGGTCGTAGTACAGCTCGAACTCGTGCGGGTGCGGCCTCAGCTTGATGGGCAGCACCTCCTTCTCGTACTTGTACTCGATCCAGTTGCTGACCGTGTCCTCGGTGAACACGTCCCCCTTGAGCAGGAACTCGTGGTCCTCGTTGAGGCACTGCAGCGCCTCCTCGAGGCTCGACGGCATGGTCGGCACGTTGGCCAGCTCCTCGGGCGACAGGGAGTAGATGTCCTTGTCGAGCGGCTGGCCGGGATCGATCTTGTTCTCGATCCCGTCGATGCCGGCCATCAGCATGGCGCTGAAGGCCAGGTACGGGTTGCCCGTGGGGTCCGGGAAACGGCACTCGATGCGCTTGGCCTTCGGGCTCGGCGAGTACATGGGAATGCGGATCGAGGCCGAGCGGTTGCGGCTCGAGTACGCCAGGTTGACCGGCGCCTCGAAGCCCGGGACCAGCCGCTTGTACGAGTTGGTCGTCGGGTTGGTCAGCGCAGCGATCGCGCGCGCGTGCTTGAGCACGCCGCCGATGTACCAGAGGCACTCCTGGGAGACGCCCGCGTACTCGTTGCCCGCGAACAGCGGCTTGCCGCCCTTCCAGAGCGACTGGTGCACGTGCATGCCCGAGCCGTTGTCGTTGAACACGGGCTTGGGCATGAAGGTCACGGTGCGGCCCGCCGACTTGGCGACGTTCTTGACCACGTACTTGTAGAGCATCAGCTGGTCGGCCATCTCGAGCAGCGGCGCGAAGCGCATGTCGATCTCGGCCTGCCCGGCGGTCGCCACCTCGTGGTGGTGGCACTCCATGAGCATGCCCAGCTCCTCCATCTGGAGCACCATCTCGCTGCGCAGGTTCTGCAGCGAGTCGGTCGGGGGCACCGGGAAGTAGCCGCCCTTGTAGGCCGGCTTGTAGCCGAGGTTCGGCTCCTCGTGGCGACCGGTGTTCCAGCGGCCCTCGACCGAGTCGATGAAGTAGTAGCCGCTCTGCTCGTTGGTCTCGAACTGCACGTCGTCGAGGATGAAGAACTCCGCCTCGGGCCCGAAGTAGGCCGTGTCGGCGATCCCCGTCAGGTTGAGGTAGTTCAGCGCCTTGCGCGCGATGTAGCGCGGGTCCCGGTGGTAGGGCTCACGCGTGATCGGGTCGACCACGTCGCAGACCAGCGAGAGCGTGGGGTGGTCGCAGAACGGGTCCATCATGGCGGTGCGCGGATCGGGGATGATCAGCATGTCGCTGGCCTCGATGCCCTGCCAGCCACGGATGCTCGAGCCGTCGAAGCCCATGCCCTCCTCGAAGACGTCCTCGGTCAGCTCGCGGAGCGGGTAGGACGTGTGCTGCCACTGGCCCGGCCAGTCGATGAACTTCAGATCGACGATCTTCGCGCCCTCGGCAGACGCGTAATCCAGTACTTCCTTGGGGGTTCTGTCCTTGTGCACCTTTTCCTCCGTGGGGGTACGGCCTAGAGCGCGTCCTCACCGGTATCCCCGGTGCGGATGCGAACGGCCTCGGCGACCGGCAGGACGAAGATCTTCCCGTCTCCGATCCTTCCGGTGTTGGCAGCGCCCTGGATCGCGTCCAGGACCTTCGCGACCAGATCGTCCGGAACGACGACCTCGATCTTGATCTTGGGCAGGAAGTCGACGACGTACTCGGCTCCCCTGTAGAGCTCGGTGTGGCCCTTCTGGCGCCCGAAGCCCTTGACCTCCGACACGGTGATGCCCTGGATCCCGATCCCGTTCAGGGACTCCTTCACCTCGTCGAGCTTGAAGGGCTTGATGATGGCTTCGACCTTCTGCATTTCCAGACCTCTCCTGCCCGACACGCGACGTTCGGCGCACGCGGGCATGCGCGGGGCGACAGGTGCCCCGTCCCTGGGCTAGCTAGCAAGCCTTATACCACAACCGCCCCGGCCGACGGCGGGCCGCACCGGAACGCAGAAGGGCCCGTCCCCCCACGGGAAACGGGCCCTGCCGGCATTCCCGGCCCCGGGCGGCAGCACGCCGCCCGGGGTCCCGGATGCCTAGTTTCTGATCAGCTCAGTCGAAGACGTAGGAGATCTCCACGATGCCCAGCAGGGAGTCGTCGTCGGTGCTCCCGCCGTCCGGGAAGAGCTCGCCGTCGCACGCCCCGGCGACCACCCCGGCCGCGACCGGGCAACCGTCTGCCTCGGCCTCGTCCCAGCGCAGCTCGCCACGGATGTACGCGTTGTCGGTCAGCTGGTACTTCAGCGTCCCGGTCAGGCTGAACATCTCGACGTCGGCACCCCGCACGCCCGAGAACGCCGTGGCCGCACTGTCGGTCGCGAAGGTCCCGAGCGCGCCGCGAACGTTGTCCTCGTCCTCCCAGTACTCGCCGCGCAGCGCGAAGCTGAGGCGATCGCTGAGCGCGAGGTTCAGGCCGACCGCGATGCCCCAGTACTCGGAGTCGTCGGTCGCGGTGAGGCCGACGCCGCCGCCGCTGAAGCCGGTCAGCACGGTCGCGTCCTCCTGCTCTCCGTAGTCCACGTTCAGCCAGAGCGAGGCGGTGTCCGAGAGCTCGAGCGTCGCCACGAGATCCAGGATCATCAGATCGTCCGACGTCCCCGGCTGCGTGGTCACCGCACTCACGGGCACGTTCGGCGTCTCCGAGCCGAAGAACCACGACAGCGACGTGAACAGCGGTCCCTCCTCGAAGGACAGGATGCCGACGATGCCCTTGTTGTCGTTCTGATCCAGAACGTTGTTGAAGCCGTTGGTCAGGCCCAGCGCCCAGCCCATGCTCTCGCCGAGGTCGCCGCTGAACAGGATGCCCGTGTGGTACAGCGGGATCGCCCAGGTGAACAGGATGCCGTGGGTGATGTTGGAGTTCAGGTGGGAGTCCAGCAGCTCGTAGCCGAGCAGCGTCTCCCAGTTGCCGAACTTCACCTCGGTGCCGTCCCAGTTGTAGGTGACGTACGCCTCCTGGACGAAGACCCCGAAGTCGCTGTCCCCGAACACGCCGGCGCCGGCGGTCGTCGTGGGCGAGAGGCCCCGCGAGATGTCGCCGTTCTGACCGAAGAGCAGGTCGAGCTGGAAGCCCGCCTCGCCGGGGTTGTCGGCCGACTTGCCGATCGACAGCATGGCCGCGTCGAAGCTGAACTCGTCGTGGCGGCAGTTGAACTGGCAGAGCGGCTGGGCGCCCGCGTTCCCCTCGGGCCGGTTGAAGTTGTAGAGGTACGACCCCGTCACGAAGCCCCCGATGTCCAGGTCGCTCAGGAACGAGTCCATCCCCGCGCCCTGCGAGACCGCGGGGGCGTGGCGCTGGATCAGGTCGCGCTGTGCCTCGATGGTGGCCGAGCTGGCCTCGAGCTTGTCCTCGAGGGCCCGCAGCCGCTCCTCCATCGCCGTCATTCGCGCCGTCTCGCCGTCAGCAGCAGCCGCACCGAGCGGCGCTGCCAGCAGCGCGACAAGCGCCAGGGCCGTCGGCCCGAGTGGTCGTCTCATCTTGTTCTCCCCTCTCCTCTCCTCTGAAAGGAACCCGTGTGATGCGATGCGCCCGCGCCGCACGGCGCGCGCCATCGCGCGAAGCTCTACGCGAGGGTGGACTGCAACAAGGGTGCCCACGGCTCGCGGTGGGTCCGCACGGGCGGACTCCCCCGGTGTGCGTCAGGTCTCGATCAGGTCGCTCGGGTCGGATCCCGTCCGGGGGGGACCGGGGGGGAGGCCCCTACCGGGGCCTGCAGCACGGAGACGATACGCCGGAATCAGCGGCCGACAAGGGCGTTTCTGTGATCTGGCGTACGCCCTTGATCATGTCGCCGAAGCCACTCGTACGTCCGGGGGGCTTCGACCTCGTCGGGCTGCTGGCGCAGGCGTTCCAGGTCGCCGCCGTCATCCACGTCGTGATGCGGCGGGAGCTCGTGCAGGTCCAGACCCGCGCGGGCTGCCCGGTCTCTGGTCTGCTCGAGCACAGTTTCCGTACTCATCTCGATCGCGAAGAGCCGGTCGGCGGGTGCGCGCAGGCCGATGAGGTTGTAGCCCCCGTCGAGATCGGGACAGACCACGGCATCGTGCCGGTCGAGGGCCTCGAAGGCCGCGTCGACGCGCTCGCGGGGGAGCGTGGGACTGTCGCTGCCGCGCAGCAGCATGCGGTCGAAGCCCTGCGCCGCGTGCACGCGGAAGGCATCGGCCATGCGCGCGCCCAGATCGGGCCCCTGCTGCGCGCGCAGCTCGAAGCGCGGCGCCACCCGGGCCGTGAAGAAGTCGCGCGCCTGCGGCGGATCGAACCAGAGCGCCAGCGCCGCGTCGCGGCGCCGCGCCGCCTGGTCGATCACGTCGTGCAGCATCGCGGAGTAGAGCGCGGCCGCCTGCTCCGGCTCGAGCGGTGGGCACAGCCGCGTCTTCACCGCCCCCGGGCGCGGCTCGCGGGCGAAGATCGCCAGCACGCGGGGCAAGGGCTCGCCCGGCTCAGCCGGTGACGCGGCCGCGGGTGGCGCCGACCTCGACCGCCGTGTCCGGCTCGGCCTGCTCGCGGCGCACGTAGCCCAGCGCGATGGGGCCCGCGACGGGCGAGACCGCCGCGCTGCTGATCTGGCCCACGCCTCGGCCGTCCACGCGGATCTCGTCCCCCGGCTCCACGGGAGCCTCGAGGACGAGCTGCACGAGCAGCCGGTTCACGGCGCCGCGCGAGTGGATGCGCGCGACGATCTCCTGGCCGATGTAGCAGCCCTTGCTGTAGGAGACCGCGGGGTCGAGCCGGGCCTCCTGCGGGAACGTCTTCGGGCCGGTGTCGGTGCCCAGGCGCGGGACGCCGGCCTCGATGCGCAGGATCTCGGCAGCGTCTGCCTCGATCCTGGGCAGCTCGCAGCGGCGGGCCAGCGCCGTGAGCGTCGCGGCGGGCCCCACACAGCGCACGCCCGCGGGATCCCGCAGGCCGCCCGCGATCCACAGACAGCCCTCGCGAACCTCGAACTGGCCGTCGGGAGGCCGGATCCCGCCCAGCTGCCCGGCCGCAGCAGCGGCGGCGGGCCCCTCGAGCACCAGCCAGGCGCGGCCGGGAACGCGCTCGAAGCGGACGTCGTCGGCGATCACGTGCTTCTCGAGCATCTCCAGCAGGGGCTCGACGCTGCCAGGATCCGCGTCGAGCCAGATCTCGTCGGCGGCGACCAGCACGTCGAGGCGGGCACTCACGTGGCCCCGGCGGTCCAGCTGGAGACCCGGGGCCAGCTGGCCAGCTTCCAGGGACGCCACGTCGCAGGTCAGCATGCCGTTCAGGAAACGGACCCGGTCCGAGCCCGCGGCCCGGATCAGGCCGCGGTCGGTCTCGAGCGCCACCCCGCCCGGGGCGCCGAGCAGGGCCTCGAAGAGCTCGCGCTGCATACCCCCGAGCCTGCCCGCGCGGGCGGCGACGTCAAGCGGCCGGGGTCAGGCGCTTGGGCAACCGGCTCTGGAGCGCCTTCCAGCGCCCGAACATGGCCTCGGCCGCCTCGAGGTCCGCCTCGTTGTCGATGTCGAGCGCGGCGCCCCCGAGCTCGGTGCTCACGCAGCGCACGCGGGCGCGCAGCAGGTCGCTCATGCCGCGCTCCACGGTGCGCAGCCTCGCCAGGCCGCGCACCAGGTCCGAGGCGCGCCGGTAGCCGCGCCGGTGCAGCACGCCGGCCAGGTGGAGCACCACGTAGAAGCCCACCACCCAGAGGTTGCGGGCCTCCTTGCGCAGCAGGCGCCAGAACAGGCCGAGCATCGGGCCGAGCTGCTTCTGGTAGCGGTTCTCGTACATGTCCTGCACGTAGTGGCGGTTGCCGATGCTCAGCGGCCGCACCAGGTGCAGGTTGTTCTGGCGGAAGCGCCCCTCGGCCACGTTGAAGCAGGCCATGTCCACGCCCGGCTCTCCGTCGACGGGACGGTACGGCTCGAGCGAGCGCTCCGGGGTCAGGCCGATCACGTAGTCGGCGTCCGCCTCGAGCGCGCGCCCGACGAAGGCCGAGATCTCGTCGGGCACGATCAGCGGCACGTCCGTCGGCACGACCAGGAGCGGGTGCGACGGATCGGGCTCGCCCGGCGGCAAGCCGCGCAGGAAGGTGTACCAGACGTTCTCGTACAGGGAGCTGCGCTGCGGAATGATGTGAACCGCGCGTCCGCGCGTGGCCGCCAGGGGCAGCACGCCGTGCGCCGCGAACGTCTTCTCCAGGCGCGGCGCGTCGCCGACCACGAAGATCTCGCCGACCTCGGGCGTGTACAGCAGCGCCTCGAGCACGTGCACGACCATCGGCCTGCCCGCCACCGGCAGGAAGGCCTTGCTCTCGCCGCGCACCGACCGGCTCGCGCCCCGGTCGCCGGCCACCAGAACCGCCTGGATCATCCTGTGGACTCCCTGGACAGCCCCGTCACCTCCACCCTATGACGAAATGGAGGAGGGGGGCAATCCCTCCTGGTCATGGAGTGGCGCCGGGAGGCCGCAGGGTGCCGGCAGGAGCGCACTTTTGCCGGAAGCGCGGCTGCAGGGGGGCCGCGGAGGGGCGGCAGCCCCGCGCCCGGCCCCGGATTCGGGCAGAATCCGGGGCCATGCGCGGCTGGCTCCAGGGCCTGGGGCTCGGGCTCCTCTCGCTGCTGATCACGCTGGCCCTCTGCGAGGGGGTGCTGCGGATCTTCGGCCGCGAGCTCCTGCCCGAGCCCGACCTGTACGTCGAGGATCCCGACACGGGCAAGCGCATGCGCCCGGGCTGGAGCGGCGACGAGTTCGGCGCGCCGGTCGTGATCAACAGCCGCGGCCTGCGCAGTCCGGAGCTGCCCTACGCGCGGTCCGCCGGGGCGCGCGACACCCTGCGGATCCTGGCGCTGGGCGACTCGTGGACCTTCGGCTTCCGGATGCGGGAGCCCGACGCCTACCCGCGCCAGCTCGAGCGGATCCTGAACGCGCGCGCCCTCGAGCGCGACGAGCCGCCGCGCTTCGAGGTGATCAACGCCGGCGTGATCGGCTACTCCACCGACCAGGAGGCGGCGTACCTCCGGGTCGAGGGCCACCGCTACGCGCCCGATCTGGTCGTGCTCGCCTACTACCCGGTCAACGACACGCACCGCAAGCTGCATCGCTACCAGCGCCACCGCCGGCTGCGCGAGATCCACCCGCTGCTCCTCGACGCGTACCTGCTGCCGCGCGAGCTCTACGTGCGGCAGTTCATCAAGGGGGCACGGCGCGCGCTCAAGCGGCGTGTCGGCGACGCCCGCGTGGCGCTTGCGGAGACGATCGGGGTCGACGACCCGGCAGGCAGGGCCCTGGCAGAGAACGACTGGACGCTGGACTACCGGCCCGATCATCCCGGCTGGCAGTCGGTGGTCGAGTCCCTGCGAGAGATCGGGGAAATCGGCCGCGCGCGCGGCCACGCGATCCTGGTCGTGCTGCTGCCCGACGTGGAGGACCTGGGGCGCTACATCGACCGCTATCACCCGAAGGTGGCGCCGATGATCGGCCAGGCCGTGGCCTCTGCCGGCCTGGACTTCCACGACCTGCTGCCGGCGTTCCTGCCCTATCGCGACAGCAACGCGCAGGTGCGCCTGGAGGGCCACCGGCACCCGAACGCCCATGGCTACGGGGTGATCGCCGGGGCGGTGGCGCGGGAGATCGAGCGGAGATACCTGGGCGTGGTGGAGCTGATCGGGATCGAACCGACGACCTCTGCATTGCGAACGCAGCGCTCTCCCAGCTGAGCTACAGCCCCACGGGGGGAACTACGATAGGGATCGCCCCGGGGCGCCACAAGGCCGCTGCGGCGGCCAGATCCGCGGCCCTCGTGCCGATAGGACCGGTGTGGCGAACCCCGTCGTCGGCATCGATCTGGGCACCCTGAACAGCTGCGTCGCGGTGGTGCAGGACGGCAAGGCCGTCATCCTGTCCGACGGCGGGGCCCGGACCACCGTGCCCTCGGTGGTGGCCCTGCAGGAGGGCCGCGACCTGGTCGGCGAGGCCGCCAAGCGCCACGCCGTGACCGATCCGCTGAACACCGTCATCGCCGTCAAGCGGGTCCTCGGCCACCCCTTCGAGTCCGACGAGGTCCGCCGGGCCGCCGAGCGCGCCCCTTACCCGATCAAGGCCAGCCCCCTGGGCAGCGTGCTGCTCGAGATCGCCGGCCGCGAGCTCACGCCCGTGCAGGTCTCGGCGCGGATCCTCCAGCAGCTGCGCCAGCTCGCGGAGAAGTCCCTGGGCTGCCAGGTGCGGCGCGCCGTGATCTCCGTGCCGGCGCACTTCAACGACGTGCAGCGCAAGGCCACCAAGCTGGCCGCGGAGCACGCCGGTCTCGAGGTGCTGCGGCTCATCAACGAGCCCACCGCGGCGGCCTTCGCCTACGGCTACAGGAAGGAGCGCGACTTCACGCTCGCGGTCTACGACCTGGGCGGCGGCACCTTCGACGTCACGATCATGAAGGCGATCGGCGACTGCTTCTCGGTTGTCGCGACCGACGGCGACTCGTTCCTGGGCGGCGAGGACGTCGACAATGCGATCGCCGGCTGGCTCGAGACCGAGTTCAGCACCGAGTTCGGCAGCGATCTCTCCGGCGATCCGCACGCGATGCTGCGCCTGAAGGAGGCCGCCGAGCAGGCCAAGGTCGAGCTCGCCGATGTGGACAGCGCGCAGATCGACCTGCCGTTCCTCACGCAGCTCGCCGACGGCACGCGGCCGAACTTCAGCCGCACCCTGGGCCGCGAGAAGCTCGACGAGATCGCCCGTCCGGTGATCGAGCGCACGCTCGAGCTCTGCCAGCGCTGCGTCGAGGCGGCGGGCGTGCCGGTCGAGTCGATCGACGAGGTGCTGCTGGCGGGCGGCCAGAGCCGCATGACCATCGTGCGCGAGCTGGTACGCGACTTCTTCGGCCGCGAGCCGCGCCGCGACATCAATCCCGACGAGGTCGTGGCGATGGGCACGGCTCTGTATGCCTACTCGCTCACCGCCGACGAGCTGGCCAGCGACGCGGTCGAGGCGGCGGGCGATCAGCTCGAGGTCGCGGTCCGCTCGACCGAGGTCATGCGCCGCGTGATCGACGAGGTCGAGGAGTTCGGTCGCGTCCGCAGCGAGGCGGACCGGGGTGCCGAGGCCGACGCGAAGCCGCTCGCCGACCAGGCCCTCGCCGGGCGACTGCAGGCGCTGCTCGAGGCGACCGGCGAGGCGGACGACCCCACCACCAGCGTGGGCGAGCGTCCCGGAGACCGGGATCTGCCCCAGGCCCTCGACGAGGTGCGCGAGGAGCTGCTCGCCCTCGACTACAAGGCCAGCGAGGTGATCGAGAAGCTCGCGGCCGACCTCCTCGACGGCGAGGACGGCAAGGAGGTCATCGAGGCCGCGCGCGAGGTGATCGAGAAGAACCGCGCGCAGGCCAGCGAGGCAGCTGGCGAGGCGTCGGAGCGACTCCAGCAGGCGGACGAGCACGCAAACGCCCGCCGCGTGGACCTGCGCGACGTCACCTCGCTGCCGCTGGGTATCGCCATGGCGAGCGACATCTTCGGCATGCTCATCGAGCAGAACACCACCGTGCCCGCACAGCACACCCGCGTGTTCACCACGAACCAGGACGGGCAGACGGAGGTCGAGATCCGCGTGTTCCAGGGACGCGAGCAGCACTGCACCCGGAACCAGTCGCTGGGCTCGTTCATCCTCGACGGCATCGCGCCCGCGGCGCGCATGAGCCCGCAGATCCGCGTGCGCTTCACGATCGACGAGAACGGCATCCTGGCCGTGCGCGCCTGGGACAAGCGCTCCGGCGCGGACCACAGCATGCGCGTCGAGGACCCTCTGGGGCTGCAACAGATCGACGACGCCGACGAGGCTGCAGGCGGTACGCAGCTTCCCGGCGAGGAGCCTGCCCCCGGGACGGAGCTGCTGGGTGCGGCTGAAGACGACTCGGTCGTGGACGAGATCCTGGCCGGCGGTCTCGAGGACCTCGTCGAGGACTGAGGCCAGCCATCCCCCAGATGGGGCAAGCGGAGCCCCGGCTCCGCCTTCGACGCGCCGCGTCACTGCACCCCACCCGCTCGATGCGGTACAAGTGTAGAAGACGTGCTCACCTCAGACGCTGAGCTGATCGGCCTGATCTACGAGGCCGCAACCGAGCCGACGCGCTGGCTCGAGCTACGCAAGCGCCTGAGCCACGCGCTCGACGGCAGCTTCTGGATCTTCTTCACCGGCGTCTCCGCGGTCGCGGACGGCAAGCCGACGTTTCTCGCGGATGACGATCAGCTGCGCGAGCACCTGATGTATCGCGACGATGACGACGATCCGTACCGCGTGTTCCTGCGCACGCGCGAGGCCGGCTGGGTCGACATGGCGCAGAACGCGATCGGCGCCGAGGACATGGCGCTCAGCGAGACCGGACGCCACGTCGCGCGGGAGACGGACCACGGGGGCTCGGTGCACTCCGTGCTCTTCAACGAGGGCCAGCGGCTGATCATGGCGGGGCTGACGGTGCGGAACCGCAGCTGCGACGCCCGGGACCTCGAGCGCATGCGCGCGCTGGTGCCGCACCTGGTGCGCGCGGTGCGCCTGACCGATCACCTGCGCGAGATCGAGCACCAGCACCACAACATGCGCGAGGCCGTGGACCTGGTGCACGTGAGCGTGCTGCTGCTCTCGACCGAGCTGCGGATCCGCTGGTGCAATGCCCCGGCGCGTCGGCTGCTCGAGCGCGGCGACACGCTGCAGCAGGCGGGCGACGTGCTGACCGCGACCGATCCCTCGAATCAGCGGCGCATCGCCGAGCTGGTCTCTCGCGCGCGTTCGGGGAAGCCCGAGGTCACGCGCGTGAGCTCCGCCGACGCGGACGCCTGGTGCTCGCTGCTGGCGATCCGCCTGTCCGCGCTGGATGCCGCGGCCGCGGCCGACGTGGCGCTCTTCGTGTCGCAGTCGAGCCAGGTCGAGATCGACGCGGGCATCCTCTGTGCGCTCCACGGGCTCACGCCCGCCGAGGCCGAGGTCACGCGCCTGCTCGCGACCGGTCAATCCACCGAGGAGATCGCGGCGCGACGGCGCGTGCGCCAGGGCACCGTGCGCGCGCAGCTCAAGCAGATCTTCGCCAAGACCGGCTGTCGCACCCAGGCGGAGCTGGTTCGACTGGTGCTGATCGGCCCCGCCCTGATGCGGCGCGCGGAGTAGAGCCCCGCGGACCCGCGTGCGGGCCTACGACTCCGAGCGGCTGCGAGCGCCCAGTGCGCCCGCGGGATGGCGTGCCGCGTAGTCCGCGGCGCTGAAGCCGCGCCGCTCCTGCAGCACCACCGAGAGCGCCTGGAGCGCGAGGGTCTGCGCCAGGATGCTGGCGCGCGGGGCCAGGCCCAGCGGACCGCCCTCGTGGTCGACCGCGACGGCCAGCACGCGGTCCGCGCGCGCGCCCAGCGGCGAGGCGGGGTCGCGCGTCACCGCGATCACGCGGGCGCCGAAGCCGCGCACCGCCTCGACCGCGTCGATCAGCTCGCGCGTGGTGCCGCTGTTGGAGATGGCGATCACCACGTCGCCGGGCCGCATCTGCCCGACACTTCCGTGCGTCACCTCGGTGCCGTGCAGGAAGGACGCCGGCGTTCCGGTGCTCGACAGCAGCGAGGCCGCGTAGTGCGCCACGTGCTCCGGCTTGCCGATTCCCGTCACGTGCACGCGACCGCCGGCCGCCTCGGCCTCGAGCACGAGCGTGGCCGCGGCCTCGAGCGCGGCGCGGTCCATGCCCGCCGCCGCTCGCGCCAGCTCGTCGGGCGCGCGCTCCAGGAAGCGCGAGAGCGCGTCTTCCCCGCCGGCCCCCGGCAGCTCCGGCCAGTCCAGCGCCGGGCCACCCAGCTGCGCGAGCAGCTCGAGCACCCGCTCGCGCGCGCGCGCGGGCGGATCGGGGAACGCGCCGACCTGCTCGCAGCAAGCGCCCCCGCAGGCGTTGCCCAGCAGCGAGGCCGCCTCCCAGTCCAGCCCGCGGTGCAGGGCCGCGAGCAGTCCGCCCAGGAAGGCGTCGCCCGCGCCGGTGGTGTCGCGCACCTCGACGCGGGCGGCGGGCGCCCGCACGACCGCGCCGTCGGCCCAGATCACCGAGCCCTCGGCGCCGCAGGTCAGCGCCACCGCACGGGCGCCGTGCTTGCGCCCCAGCTCCTCTGCGCGCTGCGCGGGCGAGCCGCCGCCGACCAGGCCGTCGAGCGCCGCGAGCGAGGGCTTGAGCACGTCGGCCAGCCCGAGCACCGCCTGCAGCTCCTCCTCGCTGCCCAGCGCCGGCACGGCGTCGGCCAGTGGCACGTCCACGTCCAGGACCCGCAGGGCCCCGGCGTCGCGGGCGATCTCCAGGGTGCGCCGGACGACGCCCAGCGGCGCCTGCGAGACCTCGCTGGTGACGATGCGGGCGCGTTCGATGAAGCCGCGGTGCACGGAGTCGACCTCATCGGGCGTCAGCTCCGCGGTGGCGCCGCGCGCCATGTAGATCACGCGCTCGCCCCGCGGATCCACGAAGATCTGCGCGAACGCCGAGGCCGAGCCGCCCAGGTCGATGCTGGTCTCGATGCCCAGACGGCGCATGCCCGCCCGCAGGAAGCGGCCGGCCGCGTCGTCGGCCTGCTTGCCGAAGACGCCCGTGCGCAGGCCCAGGATCCGCGCCCAGCCCAGGTGGTTCAGCGTGACCCCGCCCACGCGCTCCTGTACCCAGGCCCCCTGCGCCGGCGCGAGCAGGGCCTTCTCCTCGGGACCGGCGATGCGCGCGGGAAAGAAGATGCGATCGGCCACCATGCTGCCGGTGCCGACGACGTCGAGCGGATCGCTCACCGCTCCTCCGCGTCGGCGGCATCGCTGGTCCAGTGCGCCGGGAGCTGGCGCTCGACCTGGGCGCGCAGCGCCTCGAAGGCCGCGTCGAAGGCGTCGCGCTGGGCGTCATCGAGCGCGGCCGTGCCCCGGGCCACCGCGTCGCAGCCGAGCACGCCGCGCAGGTACAGACCGCGCTTGAGCGCGGCCAGGCTGCGCTTGCCCTCGGGGAAGCGATAGCTGGCGCCGAAGCGCTCGAAGAGCGCCTTCATCTGTGCCATGCGCTCCACGTCGCCCGCCTGGGAGACCTGCCAGGCCCGGCGCCACTCGCGCGGCCAGAGGTTCGCCGGGCCCGAGACCACGCCCGCGGGGAGCAGGTCGTGCAGCAGGAAGCGGTTCCAGTGCTCGACCAGCTTGCCGCGCCAGTCGCCGCGCGGGCGCATCATGTCGAGCACGTGCAGCGCGTTGCCCACGTAGATCCCGAAGGCACCCAGGTCGCGGAACTGACCCGCGGCCTTGGTGTAGTGGCCCAGCCGCCGCGGCGGCGCCGAGACCTTGATGCCGCGCACGAAGTCCAGCCGGCTGAGCTGCTTGACCCAGTGCGTGCGCAGGTGCGGCACGTCGCCGACCGCGATGTCAGCGTTGTCGTACAGGAACACGGGGATGCGGCGGTTGCGCGCGTCGAGCAGATCGGCGACGTCGCGCGCCACGAAGCGCACCGGGTCGTCCACGTCGCGGATCGCCAGCGGCGCGATCACCGCCGCGTCGGCGTCGAGGTCGAGCGCCAGCTCGAGCGTCTCCAGGGTCTCGTCGCGCGTGGGCGCCGTGGCGCCGACCCAGGCCTCGACCGCCTCGTCGGGCGCGAGCTCCAGGGCCGTCGAGTGCTTGCGCACCTCCTCGACGCAGACGCGGATCACCACGTGGCGCCGGACCTGATCGAGCCGGTTCCACTCCCCCGTGGTGCCCATGGCGAAGATCACGTCGGCGCCGCGACCCCCCGCCATCAGGAAACGCACCAGGCGGCGCTGGTCGCGCTCACTGGGCTCGCCGTCGGGGCCCAGTGCGGTGACGCACGGGATCGAGAGCCCGCGGCGCGGGGTGTACCCCTCGAGCGTCCTCACCGCCGATCCTGCCTCGGGTGATGCGACCTCACGGCTTCGAGTCTAGCGGGGGCCGCGCCGGCGGGCGCTCCACCGGCGGCGTCCCTGCGGCCTCGGGGATCCCGGGGAGCGGCGCCGGCGGGCGGGGATCGGGCCCCGCGTCGTCGTCCTCATCGTCCTCCTCCACGCTGCCCAGGCCCGTCCGCAGGGCGACCTCGCGGCGAACGCGCTTGAGCAGGTGCCGGGCCCAGGCGAACTCGGTCGCCAGGATCATCAGCCCCGCCGGGATCACCAGCATGGCCGGTCCCGGCGTCACCAGCATGACCACGCCCATCAGCACCACGGTCAGGCCGATGACCGCCACGACCAGGCGGCGGGCGGCG
The DNA here is from genome assembly GCA_029261925.1 of Deltaproteobacteria bacterium. Taxonomy (GTDB): domain Bacteria; phylum Myxococcota_A; class UBA9160; order SZUA-336; family SZUA-336; genus JAGWBS01. The sequence continues at coordinate 14,645 of JAJDAJ010000057.1, forward strand.
CGCAGCGTCCAGTTCACGGGGCGTCCCCGGTCACGCGCGGGTCGAGGGCGTCGCGCAGCCCGTCGCCGAGCAGGTTGTACGCGGTCACCGTCAGGAAGATCGCCGCGCCGGGGAAGACCGCCAGCCACCAGGCAAAGGTGTTCGCGCGCGCCTCGGCGAGGATCGAGCCCCAGGTCACCAGGTGGGCGGGCACGCCGATCCCCAGGAACGACAGGCCCGACTCCGAGAGGATCGCGGTGGCGACGCCGAACGCCATCGCCACCAGCACCGGCGCGAGCGCGTTGGGGAGAATGTGGCGGAACATCACGCGCGCGTCGCTCGCACCCAGGCTCCGCGCCGCCTCCACGAACTCCTGGGCGCGCACGCGCAGGAACTCGCTGCGGATGTAGCGGGCGATGCCCATCCAGCCCGTCAGGCCCAGGATCACCATGATCAGGTAGATCGACGGCGGGAAGACCGCGGCGACCGTGATGATCACGAAGAACGTCGGAACACTCATCATCATCTCGATCAGGCGGGAGATCGCCATGTCGATCATGCCCCCGTAGTAGCCCGCGGCCGCGCCCAGCGTGATCCCGATCAGCGCCTGGATGCCGACCACGACCAGGCCGATCGTCAGCGAGATTCGCGCGCCGTGGATCAGCCCCGCGGCCACGTCGCGCCCGAGGCGGTCGGTACCCAGCAGGTGCTCGCCCGACGGCGCTGCGAAGGTCTCGCTGCGGATGTCCACGCGCTGGGGCGAGTAGGGGATCGGCGCGCGCACCACGCGCTCTGCACGCTCCGCCAGGCGCTGGAAGTCGGCGTTGAGCAGTGGCTCGGGCCAGCGGGCCACCCCCAGCCAGACACCGTAGTCGAGCGCGACCGGGAAGTAGCTGCGCCCCTCGAGCTCCATGTACAGTGGCTTCTCGTTGGCGATGAGGTCGGCCGCCAGGGCCATGCCCGCCATGCCGGCGATCAGCCAGAGGCTCAGCCAGGCCGGGCGATTGCCGCGCAGCCGCTCCCAGACCAGCGACCCGAAGCGCTGCGGCAGGGCGGGCGAGGTCATGGCTCGGCCTTCTCGAAGCTGATGCGGGGATCGACCAGCACCAGCGCGATGTCGGAGATCAGGATTCCGACCAGGGTCAGCGCCGAGCTGACCGACATCAGCGCCAGCACCACCGGATAGTCCCGCGCCAGAACGGCCTGGTACCCCAGGTAGCCCAGGCCCGGCAGCGAGAAGATGGTCTCGATGATCACCGAGCCGCCGATCAGCGCGGGCAGCAGACCACCGATGTTGGTGACGATCGGGATGATGGAGTTGCGCAGCATGTGCTTGAGCACCACCACGCGCTCGCTCAGGCCCTTGGCGCGCGCCGTGCGGATGTAGTCCTGCCGCTTGACCTCGAGCATCGACGAGCGCAGCACCCGCGACATGAACGCGAACGACCCGTAGGTCGTCACCAGCAGCGGCATCGCCAGGTGATACAGGTAGTCGCTGGTGCGGCGCAGCCACGGCCAGTCGGGCTCGTACGCCAGCGAGTGCACGCCCGCGGGCGGGAACCAGTCGAGGAAGTCGCCGCCGCACAGGTAGATGATGATCAGCGTGCCGACCCAGAAGCTCGGCAGCGAGACCAGCATGAAGACCACCGTGGTCGACACGCGGTCGGCCAGGGAGGCCTCGCGCACCGCCGAGAAGATTCCCAGCGCGATCGCCAGCGCGAAGCTGATCACGATCGAGAGCACGTTCAGCGTAACCGTCAGCCGCAGCCGCTCGGCGATCTTGTCCCAGACGGGGCGGTTGTCCTTGAACGAGAGACCCAGGTCGGCCCGGAGGATGCGCCCGAACCAGACGGCGTACTGCTCGTGCAGCGGCCGGTCCAGGCCGAGCTCCCGGCGCAGCTCCGCCTTCTGTCGCTCCATGTCCTCGGCGAGGCGCTCGGTGCTCACGCCCTCGCTTCCGGAGGCCAGGCCACCGGCGAAGAACAGGTCGACCGGGTCGCCGGGCGCGAGGTGCACGATCGAGAACGCGACCATGGTGATCGCGACGAAGGTCAGCGCGAGCAGGACGATGCGCTGGGCCAGGTAGCGGAGCATCGAAGGTCAGTCCTGGTAGCGCTGGAGCTCCACCGGCACCCACCATTCCAGCAGGTTCGTGTCGCTGGTCTTCTCGTACCAGCGAACGCCGTGGAAGCGACGGTCCCACGCGGTGATCGCCTTGGACATGAACAGGAAGGTGTACGGCTGCTCCTCGTGCACGATCTCCTGGAAGCGACGCATCAGCTCCACCCGCCTCGCCGGGTCGAACTCGAGCCGGTACTGCTCGAGGATCCGGTCCACCTCGGCGTTGCTGAAGCGAACGTGATTCGAGCCCTGGTGCTGCGACGAGTGCCAGACCTGGTAGGGATCGGGCGGAGTGTGATTCAGACCCCAGCCCATGATCACGGCGTCGAACTCCCCGTTCTTGACGCGGTCGAGCAGGATCGTCCAGTCGATCTGGCGGAAGGAGGCGTCGATGCCCGCGCGCTTCATCTCGTCGATCACGGCCAGCCCGACCGCCTTGCCCGTGTCGCTGCCGGAGGCGGTGATGATCTCCAGACGCAGGGGCAACCGGCTGCCGTCGGGCTCCTCGCGGTCGAGCACGCCGTCTCCGTCGCGATCCCGCCAGCCGGCCTCCGCCAGCAGCTTCTTGCCCAGGTCCGGGTCGAAGACGTGCTCGGGCAGGCCATCGTGGTGCTCCGGTCGCTCCACGAAGATGTGGCTCTCGACCGGCACACCCAGCCCGAAGAGCACGCGCTCGATCAGGCTCTTCTTGTCCACGAAGTGGCGCAGCGCACGGCGCACCCGGCGGTCCGAGAGGATCGGTCGCTCGTTGTTCCAGCCGATGTAGCTGTAGCTCGGCGAGACGTGGACCCGCTTGAGAGCACGCTCCTCGAAGCGCTTGCCGCTGGTCTGCCTCACGTGCTGCAAGGGCGTGAGGCCGACGACGTCGACCTCGCCCGACTTGAAGGCGACGAGCGCCGCCTCGCGGTCGTTCACGATCCGGAAGACGATCCGGTCGACCCAGCCGTCGCCGCGCTCGGGCTCACCGGGTGCCCAGTAGTCGTCGCGGCGGTGCAGCACCACGCGCTCCCCGGTGCGCACGTCCTGCTCGGGATCCCGGATGTAGTACGCGCCGGGACCGAGCGGATTGCGATTGAAGTCGGAGTTGAAGCGCTTCGCGAACTCCGTGGCGCGCTCCTGCTTCGCGGCCGGCATGGCGTCGAAGCCGTCGAGCTCCTCGACGGAGATTCCCGCCAGCAGGTCCTCCGCGTCGTAGTGGTGGCGCGGCATCGGCTGCAGCAGGCCCAGGACGAAGTCGTTCTTGAAGTACGGCTCGCGCATGTCGAAGCGCACCGTGTGCTCGTCCACCGCGACGCAGGAGCGGATCGACTGGTAGTAGTTGCGCAGGTGCGGCGCGCGCACGCGCGGGTTCTTCGTGGCCTTGACGGTGAAGACCACGTCGTGGGCCGTGAGCGGCCGGCCGTCCGAGAAGGTGACGTCGTCGCGGAGCCGGTACACGTAGCTCAGGTGATCGTCGCTGATCTCCGGGAGCTCGCGCGCGATCACGGGCTCCAGCTCGAGCGTCTCGCTGTCCAGCGTGATCAGCGGTGGGAAGATCGGCTCGAGCACCTTGCTCGCGCCGACGTCACTGGAGGTCAGCGGGTTGAGGTTCTCGGGGTCGGCACTGAGCGCGCGCACCATCCAGTCCCCGCGCACCGGGTCGCCGTTGGATGCGGCGAGCCCGTCCGGATCGAGCGCTGCGCCCCCGCTGCCCCCTCCGCTCTCCTCGCCGCCGCCACAGGCCACGAGCGCGGTCAGCAGCGACAGCACGCTGAGCGTCCGCAGAGCTCCAATCATCGTCCTACCCCCTGGTGCGGCCCCGTCGGGCCGCGCGGAGGCGAGATCTTGCGGCCTGGCTCGGCCCACGGCCACCTCCGGCGGCAGGCATGTGCCTAACTGCTTGCAATCGAACGCGCTTGTCCTCATCCTAGAGGTCACGCGACCCCCGCGAAGTTCCCCCCCGCTCGGCCCCGGTTCCGGGGCGGACAGGCGACAGAGCGATGAACGCAGCGGGCAACCGGCCATGTGGCGGAGTGCGAGCGAACCTGGTGCCCATCGAGCTGAGAATCGGGCACGAGGTCATCGATGTATGGCTCGACGAGCACGGCATCCACTTCCAGCAGGAAGGGGGTGGCCCCAGCGGGGTCCTTCCCTGGGGGGTCGCCATCGCCATGTCGCTGGTGCCCCCGGGCCTGCCGCAGATGCCCTCGGTCGAGGCGGTCTGAGGCTGGACCACACATACCAGGTTCGATGCGGCGGATGAGGCTCCTGTTCGGATGATCGCGCTGTTCTGGGTACTGACGGGCTTCGCCGCCGGGGCGGCCGCGGCGCTGTTCGCCGCGAGCCGGCGCACGCCGGCGCCGCCACCGGAGCGCCCGCTCGAGTTGCTGGCGGCGCCCGTCGAGCGTGCGGGCGAGCCGGCCGGGACCGAGACGCCCGGGGCAGACGCCCCGCCCCACCTGCTGGCGCTCTTCGCCACGGCCCTGCGCGGTCCGCTGCGCGAGCTGCGCCGCTTGCCGGCCGCCGGCGAGCCGCTGGCGCGCCTCGAGCAGCTGGCCTGGCAGCTGCGCATGCTGACGTCGCGCCCCCGCCCGATGAAGGCCCAGCCGGTCTCGCCGCTGGCGCTGCTGCAGGAGGCCGCAGAGGAGGTCCCGCAGCTGCGCGAGGGCAAGGTCGGCGCCTCCTGGAGCATCCTCAACCGCCAGCCCGCCCACATCGACCCCGAGCGCATGCGCGGCGCCTTCCGCGAGCTGCTCGCCAGCGGCGCCGAGCTGGCCGGCGCCGAGGGCCGCATGGGCATCCGCATCCTGCAGGGCTCCGACGAGGGCTACCCGGTCGAGATCGAGATCGAGATCGGCCGCCGCGGCAGCGAGCCCGACTCCCTGTCGCTGCTCGTCGCCCGCCACATCGTCGAGGGCCAGGGCGGCCGCCTCGACATCGACGGCGGCATCACCCGCATCCGCCTCCGCAACGCCGCCCCCGAGCCCGCGACCTCCGTCGCCTAGCAGCGGCCCGGGAGGCCCGAGCGCGCAAAGCGCGCGAGGTCCGTCGGAGGGAGCGAAGCGACCGATCGACCCACAAATCAATCCCACGCCCTACCAGGAGCCCGTAGCGGCGCCGGGAGTGCGTGAGATCGGCGCGCCCGCAGGAG
>JAJDAJ010000058.1 GCA_029261925.1 Deltaproteobacteria bacterium
ACGCGCGCGCCGCATCCGGGCGCGTAATCATCCGCGCCCACTTTGTTGCGCTCTCTCGGGGAATCGCCCGATTCGACCTCAATCGCGCGCCTTGTGGGCGCGGCGCCTACGCACCCGGCTGCGACCCGGGCATCCTGGGTCGGGCTCCTAGCGCCGCGACGCGGAGCGCCCCGGCCCCGCGTGCGCGGGGACGGGGCGGCGTCCAGGGCTGGCGGGCTGCTGAAGAGCCCGCTGGCGGGGCTCGGTCCCGGGTTCCTCAGCAGCCCGCCAGCGGAGGGCTCCGCGCTCAGCTCTCGTGGGCGGGCACTGGCAGGGCGCCCGTGAAGCTGGCGGGCTCGGCGCCCGGCACCGCGCCGCCCCCCATGTGGCCGCCGGTGGCCGAGCCGTAGGCGGCCTCGGAGTGCAGGGCCACGTCGAGGCCGGCCAGCTCGGCCTCCTCGTCGACGCGCAGGCTGCCCATGACCAGGCGCATGGCGAACAGGATGACCAGGGTCATGGCCGGCGCGAAGACCGCGGTGAACAGCACGCTCTTGACCTGCACGCCGAGCTGGCCGGCCCAGGTGATTCCTTCCGGAACCTCCGCGATGAACAGCGCGGCGGCCAGGGCACCCCAGGTGCCGCCGACGCCGTGCACGCCGAAGACGTCCAGCGAGTCGTCGTAGCCCAGGCGCGGCTTGAGGATCGCGACGGCCGCGTAGCAGATGATGGCGGCGATCCCGCCGACCGCGATCGAGCCCATGGGCGTGACCGAGGCGCAGGCCGGGGTGATCGCGACCAGCCCGGCGACCGCGGCGGTGGCGCCGCCGAGCACCGTCGGCTTGCCCAGGTGCACGCGCTCGATCAGCAGCCAGACCAGGATGGCGGCCGCGGTGGCGGTGTTGGTCGTGATGAAGGCCAGCGCCGCGGTGCCGTCGGCGGCCAGCGCGCTGCCGGCGTTGAAGCCGAACCAGCCGACCCAGAGCAGGGCCGCGCCGATCACGGTGAACGGCAGGTTGTGCGGGGGCATCGGCTCCTTGCCGAAGCCGCGCCGCTTGCCCAGGTAGATCGCCGCGACCAGGGCCGAGAAGCCGCTGGACATGTGCACGACCAGGCCGCCGGCGAAGTCGATCGCGCCCCAGCCGGCGATCAGGCCGCCGCCCCAGACCATGTGGGCCAGCGGCACGTACACCAGGAATAGCCAGAGCGTGATGAAGACCAGGTAGGCGCTGAACTTCATGCGCTCCGCGAAGGCGCCGAGCATCAGGGCCGGCGTGATGATCGCGAACATGCCCTGGAACACGACGAAGACGTACTCGGGGATCGAGCCCGACAGCGTGTCGACGCCGATCCCCGCGAGGCCGGCCTTGGCCAGGTCGCCGATCAGCAGGCCGTCGCCGCTGAAGGCCAGGCTGTAGCCGCAGACGACCCAGAGCACCCCGACCAGGCCGGCCGCGACCAGGCACTGCGCGAGCACCGAGAGCACGTTGCGGCTGCGCACCAGGCCGCCGTAGAACAGGGCGAGCCCGGGCAGGGTCATCATCAGCACCAGCGCCGAGCTGGTCATGATCCAGGCCGTGTCGCCGGCGCTCAGGGTGTCCTGGGCACGGGCCGGGTCGGCCACCAGGGCCGTGGCGGCCGCCGCTCCGGCGGCGATCCATCCGCTTCGCATCCGCATCTCACATCCCTCCGACGCGCGCGCGCGTCCGTGAAGACTGGCTGGCGGCGATGGGAGCAATTGGCGTGCCACGGATGCGGGCACGCCCCGCGCTGCGGAGCGTGGACGTGCCCGGTTTCTGTGCACGGGCCTGATCAGAATCCGGGCGACTGCCCGGGGAGGCGGCAGCGTGGCGGCGAGGCTAGTGCCCCGCGCCCTGCGCCTCTTCCTCGAGGAGAGCTGCGTACGAGGGGCGTTGCCAGATTCTCTTCAGGTAACGGTCGAGCTCTGGCCAGCGCGCGGCGTCCACCTCGACGCCGCCCACCCGCAGGTTGACGAAGGGCGAGGCCAGCGCGGCGTCGGCGATGCTGAAGGCGTCGCCGATCGCGAACTCGCGCCCCGCGACCTGCTCGCTCAGCCAGTCGAAGACCGGGGGCTGGCGCTCCTCGATGGCCTCGCGGATCAGCGCCTCGTCGGGCTCGCGCTGCAGCAGGTTCACCGCGACGAAGCGCTCGAAGAAGACCGGCGCGACGGCCTCCATCAGCTTGGTGTCGGCGTACTCCTCGAGGAAGAGCGCCTGTCCCAGCGCCCGCGGATCGGCCGGGTACACCGGCGAGGCGGGATACGCGCGCTCGAGGTAGCCGACGATCACGCTGGAGTCCGGCAGCGTGAAGCCGTCGTCCTCCTCGAAGACGGGGATCTTGCCGAGCGGGCTGATCTTGCGGAAGTCCGCCGAGATGCCGAACGGCACGACGGGCACCAGCTCGTAGTCGATGCCCTTCTCGGCGAGCACGACCCGGACCTTGCGGACGTAGGGCGACAGGTTCACGCCGTGGACCCTGGGCATGGCCTTGTTCTCCTCGATCTGTGTTTTCCGATCTGGATTTGCTGGGCGCGGCCCGGGTTCCGCGGGGCGGATGGTCCCACGCGGCGCCGGGCCGGCGCAAACCCTTCCTCCCGGGCGCGGCCATGCGACGTGCGGCCGGCGCTGGACCCGGGCCGGGCGGCGCGCGCACAATGGGCGCCGTGAGGGCCATGGCCGACGTCTGCATCGTGCCGATCGGGGTCGGGGTGTCGCTGTCGGCGTACATCGCGGCCGCCGTGGACGAGCTCGAGGCCGCGGGGCTGCGCTGCGAGGTGCACGCCTACGGCACCAACGTCGAGGGCGACTACGACGCGATCTTCAAGGCGCTGCGGGCGGCGCTCGAGCGCGTGCACGCCATGGGGGCGCCGCGCGTCACCTGCACGATCAAGCTCGGCACGCGCACGGATCGCGAGCAGAGCATGCGCGACAAGGTCGACAGCGTGGCGCGCGCCCGCGGCGGGCGCTGAGCACCGGCGTCCCTAGAGGTCGGCGCCCGCGATGACCGGGCGCAGCTCCTCCGAGGTGCGGTGGAAGATCGGCAGGTCGGTCTTGCGGTAGGCCACGCGACCGTCGCGGGCGATCAGGAAGAGCGACCGGCGCGTCATGCCCAGCAGCCCCACGGCGCCGTAGCCGCGGCAGACCTCGCGCTCGGGATCGCTGAGCAGCGGGAAGGGCAGCTCGTGCTTCACGGCAAAGCTGCGGTGCGACTCGACCGACTGCGGGTTGATGCCCAGCACCCCCACACCCAGCGACTCGAAGTCCTCGAGGTGGTCGCGGTAGTCGCAGAGCTGGCGCGTGCACACGGGCGTGTCGTCGCCCGGGTAGAAGACCAGCAGCACGGCGCCCGTGGCCAGCCGGTCGGACAGCTCGATTCGCCCGTGCGTCGACTCGAGGGTGAATCCCGGTGCCTTCTCGCCGACGCTCGGTCCGCTCGCCATCCGTCCTCCCGCCCCGCCAGCAGGATACTCGCTGTGGTCCGCGTGGCGAGGGCGAGCCGTCCCCGCTACCCGTCGTGCGTGGTCCGCCCGCGCCCGCTCGCCTGGATCGCCGCCCTGCTGGCGGCCTGCGTGGTCTCGCCGGACGGGAGCCCCGGCCCGCCCGCGGGCTGGGAGCTGCGCGCGCCGCTGGCGCCGGGGCACGTGTTCGCACCGGCGATCCGCGCCTGGCAGGCGGCGCAGGGCTTCGAGGAGCTGCCGCCGGCCTCGGCCCCGGAGCCGGACCCCGGGCTGGCGCGGGAGCTGGCGGCGTTCGAGCGCGAGCTGCGCTCGACGGTGGTCGGGCGCGTGCTCGGCTGGGTGCGGGCCCAGGCCGACGTGCGCTTCGTCGACGACGGCGCCGACGATCACTGGCCGACCTTCGGCGAGCTCCTGCACCGGGGTCGCGACGACTGCGACGGCCTGGAGCTGCTCACCTTCCGCCTGCTGCGCGGTGCCGGCTTCGGTCGCGGCGAGATCTACCGCGCGGTGCTGGCCGGCAGCGAGGGCGAGGCGCATCACATGGTCACGCTCTGGTTCGCCGATGGCCCGGGCAGCGACCCGCTGGTGCTCGATCCCCTGCACCAGGTCGTGTACCGCCCGACGCCGCTGGGCGAGATCGCGGGCTGGACGCCCGTGGTGCTCTTCGACGAGCACGACGCGTTCGGGGCGCGCGCCCGCTGATGCGCGCGCTGGCCGGCGTCCTGCTGTGGGGCCTGCTGGCCTGCGCGAGCGGCGGCGAGCCGCTGCGGATCGGGCACAGCGGCGACTACGCGCCGTTCTCGGCCGACGGCGCGGGCCTCGACGTGGACGTTGCGCGCCGGCTCGCCACCTGGCTGGGGCGCGAGCCCGCGTGGGTGACGTTCCGCTGGCCGGAGCTGCTCGACGACCTGCGTGCGGGTCGCTTCCAGGTGGCGATGAGCGGCGTGACCTGGCGCGCCGACCGCGCGCTCCACGGCTACATGTCGCGTGCGATCGCGGCCGGCGGGCCGTGCGTGATCGGTCCGCCCGGCGCGCGACGGGTCGGCGTGAACCGCGGCGGTGCGCTCGAGCGCTGGGCCCGGAGCACGCTTACGTCCGCGCAGATCGTGGCGCTGGATGACAATCGCTCGCTGCCCGCGCGCCTGGCCGCGGGCGAGGTCGAGGCCATCGTCACCGACTCGTTCGAGCTGCCGCACTTCCGGCGCCCGGGTCAGCCCGTGCGCTGCGAGCCGCCGACCTGGCGCAAGGTCTACTGGGTCGCGCCGGGGTACGCGGCGCTGGGGCCGCGCATCGACGCGTTCGTGCGCGCGCACGAGGGCTGGATCGCCGGCCGCCGCGCGCGCTGGCTGGGCTCGCGCGCGCCGCGCGACGACGTGGACCACGTGATCGACCTGAGCGCGCGGCGCGTGGCACTGATGCCGGGCATCGCGGCCTGGAAGCGCGCCCGGGGCGTGCCCGTGCACGATGCCGCCCGCGAGGCCCGGGTGTTCGACGCGGCGGCCGCGGGCGCGCTGCGCCACGGCCTGGATCCCGGCGCGGTCCGCGCGCTGTTCGCGCTGCAGATGGAGCTGGCGCGCCGGGTGCAGCGCGACACGCCGGCCGACGCGGTCCCGCTCGAGCTGGAGCCGGCCCGGGCGCTGCTGATCCGCCTGGGGGAGCGACTGCTCGAGGCGCTGGCGCAGGCGGGGCCCTTCGAGGCGCCCGCCGACGCCCGGCTGGCCCCGCTGACGCCGTTTCTTCGCGTCGAGGAGCGCGCGCGGCTCGCCCGCGCCCTCGCCGCCGCCTCGCGCTGAAAAAAAAGGCGCCACCTCCTGCGCACGAGCTGCGACTCACCTGCGGAGGATCGGGGTCGCTGCCTTCTCGGAGGGAGGCACGGCACGGCGGGCCCTGGGCGGCCCGTCGCGAGCTCCGGTCGCTGCCATCGAGGTCCCGCGCGTCCCTCACCATTCCCCGCACCGGGGCGTGCGGGGCCTCCCTGGCCCGCCCTCGCTATGCTGCTGCGCACGCGGCGGCCCGCGACGAGTCCGCAGGCGCCGCCGGCCCGGAGCAGCGGATGCGTATCGCGATCGGACAGGTCGACCAGACCATCGGGGATTACGAGGGAAACCTCGAGCGGATCCTCAGGGTGCTCGAGCGCGCGCGGAGCGAGCGCGCCGACCTGCTGGTGCTGCCGGAGCTGGCGATCTGCGGCTACCCGCCCATGGACCTGCTCGAGCGCGCGACCTTCCTGCGCGACCAGCGGGCCGCCCTCGACCAGCTCGCGCTGGCGGCTCGGGGGCTGACCGTGATCACCGGGGCGGTGCTCCCGGCGCCACACGGCCGCCGCCGGCGCATTGCCAACAGCGCGGTGGTGCTCCAGGACGGCGGCCTGGTCTTCTCCCAGGACAAGACCCTGCTGCCGACCTACGACGTGTTCGACGAGCAGCGCCACTTCGAGCCCGCCCAGCAGCGCCGGGTCTGGGAGTGCGGCGGTCGCCGCATCGGGCTGACGGTCTGCGAGGACATCTGGTCGGGCGCCTTCTGGGGCGACGAGCGGCCCTACCGCATCGACCCGGTCGACGAGCTGGTGGACCAGGGTGCGGAGCTGATCGTCACGGTCTCGGCGTCGCCCTGGGAGCAGGGCAAGATCGCCTTCCGCGAGGCCATGATCGCCGACGCCGCGCGCGACCACGGGGTGCCGCTGGTCTTCGCGAACCTGGTGGGTGGCAACGACGCGCTGATCTTCGACGGCTCCAGCTCCTGCACGGACGCTCACGGGCGCACCGTGGCGCGGCTGGCGAGCTTCGCCGAGGACTTCGGCGTCTTCGAGCCCTTCGGCCGCGACGCGCCGGAGGTCGGCCCGGCCGGGGACGACGTGGAGCTGCTCGACCGGGCGCTGGTGCTGGGCGTGCGCGACTACCTGCACAAGCTCGGCATGTCCGACGCCGTGATCGGCCTGTCGGGCGGCATCGACTCGGCGGTGACCGCGCACGTGGCGCAGCGCGCGCTGGGCGCCGGGCACGTGCTGGGCGTGCTCATGCCCGGGCCGTTCTCGTCGGACCACAGCGTGAGCGACGCGCTCGAGCTGGGCCGCAACCTGGGCATCGAGACGCGCACCGTGCCCATCGAGTCGATCTACAAGGGCTACCTGGAGCAGTTCGCGCACCTCTTCGGGCCGCGCGAGGGCTACGGCCTGACCCAGGAGAACGTGCAGGCGCGCATCCGCGGCGCGCTGCTCATGGCGGTGAGCAACTTCGAGGGCCGCCTGGTGCTGGCCACCGGCAACAAGAGCGAGCTCTCGGTCGGCTACACCACCCTGTACGGCGATCTGGTGGGCGGGCTCGCGGTCATCGGCGACGTGCTCAAGACCGACGTGTACCGGCTGGCGCGCGCCTCGAACCACCCGGAGCCGCGCGTGCCGCAGGGCACCATCGACAAGCCGCCGTCGGCCGAGCTGGCGCCCGACCAGAAGGACACCGACTCGCTGCCGCCCTACGACGTGCTCGACGCGATCCTGCGCCAGGCGATCGAGGAGGGCGTGGCGGGCGACGCGATCGAGACCCCGCCGGGCTCCGATCCCGAGACCGTGCGCCGCGTGCTGCGGCTGGTCGATGCCAACGAGTACAAGCGCCGGCAGGCCCCGGTGGTGCTGCGCGTGAGCGGCAAGGCCTTCGGCACCGGACGGCGCCTGCCCATCGTGCACCGCAGCGGCTGGGGGCTGTGAGCCGGAGCGGCCGCGGCGCGCTGCTGGGGCTGGTGGCCCTGGTCGGCTGCGCCCAGCTCTGGCTGCTCGACGCCGATCCCGAGCTGCGCGAGCTGCGCCGGCGCGCGGTCGAGCTGCGCGGCCTGGACTTCGTGCGCCCGGTCGCGCTGGAGTGGGTCGAGCCCGGCGGCGTGCGCGAGGTGGTGCGCGCGGAGCTCGACGAGATGCTCGAGCCCCGCTTCGCGCGCGACTACCGCGACGCCTGGGCCGCCGTGGGCCTGCTGCCTCCCGACATCGATCTGGTCGAGACGTTCCTGGAGGTGAACGCCGAGCAGATCGCGGGCCTGTACAGCATCGCGCGCCGGCGCATGTTCGTGGTCCGGGGCCCGGGCGAGATCGACGCGCCGCTGGTGATCCACGAGCTGGTGCACGCGCTCCAGCACCAGCACTTCGGTCGCGTGCTCGAGCTGATGCAGGGCCTGCGGCGCAACGACGACGCGCTGCTGGCGCTGGCCGCCGCCGCCGAGGGTGATGCCACCTGGATCATGCTGGCGGCGCAGCCCGGCGCGAACGGCGCGGTGGCCCCCGGGGTGCTGGAGTCGATGCGCGTCGCGCTGCAGCTGGACCTGGAGCGACCCGTCGGGGCGCTGGCGCGGGCGCCGGCGATCGTGCGCACGTCCATGCTCTACCCGTACGTGGCCGGGCTCGCGCTGGCCGAGCAGCGGCAGGCCGCGGGCGGCCTCGACGCGCTGCTGCGCGATCCGCCGCTGTCCACGCACGCGGTGCGCCGGCTCCACGAGCGTCCCGCGACCGGCTTCGTGGGTCTGCCCCTGGACTGGCTGGCGCAGCGCCTGGAGGCGCAGGGCTGCGCGCTCGGGCACGACAACGTGCTGGGCGTGCTCGGCGTGCGCGTGCTCATGTCCGATCACGGCGGGCCCGCGCGCGGCTGGCGCGGCTGGCGCGGCGATCGCTTCGTGCACGCGCGCTGCGGCGCGACGCCCGAGCTGCTCTGGGTCAGCCGCTGGGCCGACGCCGACGCGGCCGCGGCCTTCGCGCAGGCGCACGACGGGATCGCGGCCGCGATCGCGGAGCGGGCCGGGGGCGCCCCGGCACGGGCCCGGATCCACGGCCGCGACGCGATCGTGGCCACACCGGGAATCGAGGCCCTGGCGGGCGCCGCCCACGAGCGCAGCGTCTTCCGCAGCTTCGCGGACCTCGACGCCTGGATCGCGGCGGACTGCTTCCCCGAGTCGCCCTGCCCGGGCCTCTGAGGGGGGCGGCCCTATACTGCGGGCCACACCAGACAGGCGGACCCGATGGCCACGACTCCCGAGATCGACCCCGAGGCCCCGGGCTTCAGCGTGATGGACTTCGCGAGCAGCCCGCACGCGGCCTACCAGGCGCTGCGCGACCGCTGCCCGGTGCTGCGCTCGCAGGGCGGGCTCGGCGGCGTGACGATCTCGCGCTACGAGGACGTGCTCTGGGCGCTGCGCCACCCCGAGTACTTCTCCAGCGAGAGCACCGTGGCGATCGGCCAGCAGCGTCCGCTGATCCCGCTCATGGTGGACCCGCCGGCCCACGTGAAGTACCGCAAGCTCCTCGACCCGGTGTTCTCGCGCAAGCGCATGCTCGCCCTCGAGCCCGAGGTGCGCCGGCTGGCGGGCGACCTCGCGGATCGCTTCAAGGGGGGCGACGGCTGCGACTTCCACGCGGAGTTCGCCGAGCCGCTGCCCTCGACGGTCTTCCTGCGCCTGCTCGGCCTGCCGCTCGAGCGCCTGCCGGAGTTCGTCGAGATCAAGGACGGCATCATCCGCCCGAGCGCCGACGACATGGCCGGGGCGCAGGCGATCCGCGAGGCGTCGGGCCGGCGGATCTACGCGCTGTTCGAGGAGGCCCTCGACGCGCGCGTCGCCGACCCGCAGCAGGACCTGCTGAGCTGGATGCTGGACGAGGAGGTCGAGGGCGAGCGGCTCACGCGCGAGCAGATCCTCGACATCTGCTACCTGCTGCTGATCGCGGGGCTCGACACGGTGACCGCGTCGCTGGACACCTTCGCGGCGTACCTCGCGCAGCACCCCGACCGCCGGCGCATGGCGGTCGAGCGCCCCGAGATCATCGACGGCGTGATCGAGGAGCTGCTGCGCACCGAGACGCCGGTGATGATGGTGCCTCGCGTGGTCAAGCAGACCGTCGAGATCGGCGGCGTGACGCTGGAGCCGGGCGAGAGCGTGGTCCTGCTGCTCGCGGCGGCCGACACCGACGAGCGCGCCTTCCCCGACGCCGGGGTGGTGGACTTCGAGCGCCGCCCCAACCGCCACGTGGCCTTCGGCGGCGGCCCGCATCGCTGCCTGGGCTCGCACCTGGCGCGCATGGAGCTGCGCGCCGCGCTCGACGAGTTCCACCGTCGCGTGCCGGTGTACAGCCTGCCGCAGGGCACCGAGCTGAGCTACAGCGCGGGCATCCGCCAGGTCGAGCCGCTGCCGCTGCTCTTTCGCGAGCCCGGCGCGTGAAGCTGCGGCTCGACGCCGACGCCTGCGAGGGCCACGGCCGCTGCTACATGCTGGCCCCCGAGATCTTCGACGAGGACGAGCGCGGCCACTGCCGCCTGCGCCGGGAGCAGGTTCCGCCGGATCTCGAGACGCAGGCGCGGATCGGCGTCGACAGCTGCCCCGAGGGCGCGCTCGCGCTCGACCCGGACTGACGCGTCCGCCCGTCGCCGCGACCGCGCCGCGTGTATGATCGACGCGCGCCCCGGCCGGGGCACGCGGGAGGCAGGCATGGCGAGCGCCGAGCTGAAGACGGTGGTGAAGATGCTGCGCGCCAACCAGGCGGCGGGCGCCGGCAGCACGCTGGCCGAGCAGCGCGCGGGCATGGAGGCCGGCGCCGACGCCACGCCCCTGCCCGACGACGTGCAGCTCGAGCCCGTCGACGCGGGCGGGGTGCCCGGCGAGTGGGCACGCGTGCCGGGCGTGGACGAGACGCGGGCGCTGCTCTACCTGCACGGCGGGGGCTACGTGATGGGCTCGGTGCGCACGCACCGGGCGCTGGTCGCGGGCCTGGCGCGCGCGGCGGGCGTCCCGGTGCTGTCGCTGGACTACCGGGTCGGGCCCGAGCACCCGTTCCCGGCCGCGGTCCACGACGGCGTGGCCGGGTGGCGCCACCTGCTCGCGAGCGGCCGCGACCCCGCGCGAATGGCGATCGCCGGCGACTCCGCGGGCGGTGGCCTGGCGGTCGCGGTCGGCGTGAAGCTGCGCGACGCGGGCGATCCGCTGCCCGGCGCGATCGCCTCGCTGTCGGGCTGGCTCGATCTCGACCTGAGCGGCGACACCTGGGAGACGCTGGCCGACGTCGACCCGCTGCTCTCGCGCGAGGGCCTGTCGGCCATGCGCGAGGCGTACCTCGCGGGCGCGAGTCCGCGCGACCCGCTGGCCTCGCCGCTGTACGCCGAGCTGGCGGGCCTGCCGCCGCTGCTGCTGCAGGTCGGCACGGCCGAGACGCTGCTCGACGACTCGCGCGAGCTGGCGCGTCGCGCCCGCGAGGCCGGCGTGGACGTCACGCTCGAGCCGTGGCAGGACATGTTCCACGACTGGCAGATGTTCGCCGCCATGCTGCCCGAGGGTCAGCAGGCGATCGACGCCGTCGGCCAGTACCTGCGCAAGCGCCTGGGGGGCTGAAGCGCCCGGGCGCGGGCGGGGCGACGGCACGTTCCGTGGCCGGGCCCGGGCCCGCCGCTGCGGATCCGCGCGGCGCCCTGTGAAGCTCTTCACTGACCCGCTCCGCGCCCGCGGCGACTGTACGGGCAAGGAGGACGGAAAATGCTTCGCACCGCGCTCGTACTCACGATCCTGACCCTGACCGCCCTGGCCCAGGGCGCCGGCGCCCAGATGCCCACCGGCCCGTTCGTCGGCAGGTCCGGCTGGACCAGCGGCGTGGGAGTGAACGGCGGCACCGGCGTGCTCAGCATCGACGCCGACTTCAGCGGCCAGCTCGAGAACTACGCCGCGCCCGCGGTGCTGGGCGATCTCGGCACGCTGCAGGTGGCCGCGAGCCCCTCGCGCCAGTTCCTGTATGCGCGCCAGACCGCGCCCGCCACGGGCTGCGGCGTGGGCCAGCACCAGATCTTCTACTACCGCTTCGATCCGACCGGGCCGACGCTGCTGCCCGTCATGCAGGGGCAGATCTGCCTCGACCCGAGCGTGCCGGCCCACGACGGGCTCTTCGAGCGGCCGGGTGCCGACCAGCGCGTGGCCTGGATCGCCGAGCTGGTGCAGGGCGCGGCCACGCAGCAGACCCTGTATCTGATCAACCTGAACGGCAGCGACGACTGGGCGTCGGTGCAGATGACGCGCGACATCGAGTCCTTCCTGACCTTCGCGCCGGGCGGCGAGGCGGCGCTGGTGCGGCACGCGACCGGCTCGCTCGGCGATGGCGACGGCACGCGCGCCGACCACGCGGTGATCGACCTGTGCCCGTCGCCCCGCCTGGGCACGGTGATCTCGGGCGATCCGCTGACCGCGGGGGCGCTCGCGGGGCTGCTGCAGCCGCCGGCCAGCGCGTCGATCGCGGAGCCCACGACGGGCAGCTTCGTGGTGCGCGTGGCGCACCCCGATCTGAACGCCTCCGGCGAGCTCGACTTCGCGATCAGCCCCTGCAGCGGCGTGACCCCGCCGCCCCCGCCGCCGCTGGAGACCCTGAGCGTGACGGTGGTCGGGCCCGGTAGCGTGAGCTCGAATCCCGCCGGCATCCAGTGCTCCGACACCGAGTTCGACTGCGACGAGTCGTACCCGGTGGACACGGCCGTGACGCTGAGCGCGAGCTGGGGCTTCGGCGTGGTCTTCGCGGGCTGGGGCGGCGACTGCGTGGCGTCGGGCACGCTGACGCAGGCGCCGGTCACGCTCGACGTCGATCGCAGCTGCACGGCGACCTTCGGCGCCTACGACCTCGACGTGGAGGTGCAGGCGCCCGCGAGCGTGCCCCGCGGCGGACAGATCGACTACGTGGTCGCCTACGAGAACACGGGCACGCTGCCGGTCACCGGTGTGGTGCTGCGCGCGTTCGTGCCCGGCAGCACGACCTTCGTGAGCGCGGGGCAGGGCGGCAGCCACGACAACGGCCAGCTCGACTGGACGATCGGCGCGCTCGACCCCGGGCAGACCGGCCAGGTCACGTACAGCGTGTCGACGCAGACGGCGAGCGGCTGCAATGCCTTCCAGCTCTTCAACCACAACGCCAGCATCGACAGCGACCAGACGTCGCAGGAGAACGCCGCCTCGGTCTCGACGCAGCTCGACGCGGTCTCGACCGCGCCGATCACGGTCAGCGTGGTCTCGACGCCGCCGGGCCCGGTGCTGCGCGGCGGCGACGTGGTGACCCACGAGGTCACGCTGACCAACACGGTCGCGGAGCCGCGCGCCTGCGTGAAGGTCGGGCCCCTGGCCGGCCAGGCCTCGACCTGGAACAGCGTGATCGACGCCGCGGGCGGCACGGTCGAGACCACCGCGCCCGCGCTCTGGCAGTGGGTCGGCGACCTGGGCCCGAGCCAGACGCGCACCATCGTCTGGAGCACGCGCGTGAACGACTGCTTCGACGAGGCGGTCACCGAGACCCGGCTCAACGACAGCTTCGGCTCGGTCTTCGTCAACGTGGGCACGTCGATCGTCGGCTTCGGCCCGACCCAGGCGTTCCCGCTGGCGCAGACCGCGACCAGCTCGATCCGCGTCGAGGAAGCCGGTGCGCTGCAGACGCTGCCCGACGGGGGGGGCATCCAGGCGGTGCGCAGCCCCGCCGATGTCACGCTGGAGCTGCAGGTCGTCAACCTCTTCGACGCCCCGGAGCCCGGCGTGAGCGCGTCGTTCAGCTTTCCCCCGGGACTGACGCCGCTGGGCAGCCCGCCGTTTGCCGGGACGCCGCCGGCGGGCACCAGCTGGGACGCGGCCACCTCCAGCGTGAGCTGGAGCGGTGACCTGGATCCCCTGGAGACCGTGACGATCCGGCTCGCCGCGCAGCTCGCGGGCGGAGCCTGCAGCCAGACGCTCGACCTCGGTGCCGCGACCGCGACCTGCGACATCGGCAGCAGCGTGGAGCTGATCGACGTGCAGCTCCCGCCCGCGGGCGATCACCTGGTGGCCCTGGGCCGCTACTCGGGGCTGTACACCTGGGAGCCGGGCGTGGACAGCGGCTTCGAGCCGCTGATGTGCCTGCCCGTGACCGAGGGCTACGGCGCGATGGCGGCCGACCCGGGCGCGGGCGAGTACTGGGTGATCGGCCAGAACAGCGGCGTGCCGAGCTTCCGGCTGCGCCTGGCACCGCTCGAGCTCGAGGTGCTCGACGCCGCGACCGCGGGTGCGATCGGCGTGAGCGAGTTCGTGGGTCCGCTGGCGGCGGCGGTCGATCCGACCGATGGCTCGATCGTGATCGCGACCGACAGCTTCGGCAGCTCGGGTCTGCTGCGCCTGGATCCCGTCACGCGGGGCGTGAGCTTCCTGGGCTTCGGCCTGCCCCGCATCACCGGGCTGGCCGTCGAGGACGACGGCACGATCCTGGCGAACGCCGGGGACGGCGGGCTGCTGGTGATCGATCCCGCGAGCCCGGCCAGCTTCGTCACGCTGACCGATGCCGCCTGGGACCACATGGGGCAGGGCGTGGCGATCGCCCCCGACGGCCGCCGCTGGATCGCGCCCCTGGATACCCTGAGCTCGATCCAGGACCTGGTGAGCGTGGATCCGCTGACCGATGCGTTCGCGATCGAGGCGCTGGATCTGGGCGGCAGCGCCGGTCTGGCGCTGGGCACGCCGCCGTTCGGCACGTTCTTCGCGGGACTGGCCGCCGCGCCCGACGGCACGCTGTACGCGGCCACGAACCAGCAGCTGGGCCTGCTCGAGCGGCCCGCGGGCGGCGCCGTGTCGTTCACGCCGTCGGCGCCGCTCGGCACGCCGCCGATGGCCGTGCTCGAGGACCTGGCCTTCGTTCCGGGCAGCTCGGCGGACCGCGACGGCGACGGCGTGCCCGACGCCGGCGACGTCTGCCCCGACGTGGCGGATGCCGGCCAGCAGGACACCGACGGCAACGGCCGCGGGGACGCCTGCGAGTGCGGCGACCAGAACGGCGACGGCAGCCTGAACGTGGGCGACATCCTGGCGATCAACGCCGCGATCTTCGACACGTCCCTGGTCACGCCGCTGTGCGACGCCAACGAGGACGGCGCCTGCAACGTGGGCGACATCCTGGCGGTGAACGCCGCGATCTTCGGCGCGCCGACCTGGTGCGCGGCCTACCCGGCGCCCTGAACGCGCACCCGACCCCCGAACGCGCCCCGACCCCCGAGCGCGCCGGCGGCCCGCGAGCCGCCGGCGCGCTCAGACCTTCAGCCTCACCCGCAGCGTGCGCGGTCCGAGCGCCCAGAACACGGGGTTCGGATCCCACCTGTAGTCCGGGGCCAGCTCCAGGTGTGACACCGCATCCAGGAACACCTCGAGCGCGACCTGCGTCTCCATGCGCGCCAGGAAGGCGCCGGGGCAGATGTGGGCGCCCGCGCCGAAGGCGACGTGGTCGCGCGGCTCGGGCCGGTCGAGGCGGAAGCGGTCGGGCTGGTCGTAGCGGGTCTCGTCGCGGTTGGCCGAGGCGATGCTGTGCAGCACGCGCTCCCCGGCGACCACCGGGTGGCCGTCGAGCTGCACGTCGGAGGTGCAGCTGCGCGCGAGCAGCTGCACCGGGGAGTCCAGGCGCAGCGTCTCCTCGATCACGCGCGGCAGCAGTCCGGCGGGATCCGCGCGTACCTGATCGTAGGCGCCCGGCTCGGTGGCCAGGCGGTGCAGGCAGCTGCCGATCAGGTTCCGTGTGGTCTCGTTGCCCGCGATGATCAGGAACATGGTCTGGGTGCGCACCATGCGCGGCGTGAGCCGCTCCCCGTCCACCTCGGTGAACAGCATGCGCGTGACCAGGTCGTCGGTCGGCTGGTCGGCGTCGAGGCGCTCCTGGATCAGGCCGTCCACGTAGGCGGCGAACACCGGGTGGATCTCGGCCATGCCGGTGTGCTCGTCGTCGCTGGCGCCCTGCGCCGCGAGCACCTCGTCGGACCAGATCGCGAACCGCGCGTAGTCGCGCGCGGGCACGCCGAGCACGTTGGCGATCACGGAGCTGGGGATCGGGCGCGTGTAGTGCTCGACCAGGTCGACCTCGCCGTGCTCGGCCGCCTGCCGCAGCGTCTCCTCGATCAGGCGCGACGCGAGCTGGCGCACGAAGGGCTCGACCTTCGAGGCGTGGTGGTAGGCGAGCACGCTGTTGATCACCTTGCGCACGCGTCCATGCCGCGGCTCGGCGATCGCGGCCATCACCTGCTCTTCCTCGGGGCGGTCCCCCGTCTCGCCGAAGCTGCCGACGAAGCTCTCCACCTGGCGCAGGCCGTCGAGCACGCCCTGCTGGCTGGTCACGAACCACGGGCCCTGCACGCTGCGGCTGACCGGAGCCTCGCGCCGCAGCCGCGCCAGCGCCTCGAAGCGCGCGCTGGCGGGTGCGTTGTCGAACGGGTCGACGCTCATGCCGCTCTCCTGTCGCTGCTGCCGGGGATACGGGGCCCTACGCACCGGTGGTACCCTGACGGGACCATGTCGATCGACTGGATGATCTCGTCGGACTCGCACATCATCGAGCCGCCCGATCTCTGGGTCAAGCGCATCGACCGCGCCTTCCGCGAGCGCGCGCCGCGCGTGGTGAGCGAGCAGGGCGGCGACTGGTGGTACGTGGACGGCCAGCGCTCGATGTCGTTCCTGGGCGTGCAGACGGGGGATCGCTTCGAGAAGGACGCGACCGAGCTGGTCATCGAGGCGCGCTTCGAGCAGGTGCGCCCGGCCGCCTACGACCCGGCGCGCTACATCGCCGAGAACGAGACCGACGGCGTGCGCGCCTCGGTGCTGTACCCCAGCGAGGGCCTGCTGGCCTTCAGCATTCCGGACTCCGCGCTCTGCTCCGCGGTGATGCGGGCCTACAACGGGTTCATCGCCGAGTTCTGCAGCGAGGACACGGGGCGGCTCAAGGGTGTGGGCCTGGTCAACGTGGACGACCCGCTCGAGGCGGCCCGGGAGCTCGAGCGCTGCCGCGAGCTGGGCCTGGCCGGCGCCATGATCAGCGTGCTGCCGCCGCCCGACCGCGGCTATGACCACCCGATGTACGCGCCGCTGTGGTCGGCGGCCGAGGCCCTCGAGATGCCCCTGAGCATGCACGTGGCGACGGGCAGGGCGTCGCTCAGCGCCGACTCCGGCCAGGACGGCGTGCGCCGCGTGTCCGAGGCGGCCTTCTACCTGCAGGACCACTTCGTGCGCAAGTCGCTGGGCGAGATGATCTTCTCGGGCGTGCTCGAGCGCCACCCGCGGCTGCGCGTGGGCTCGGTCGAGCACGAGGCCTCCTGGATCCCGTTCTTCCTGTTCCAGATGGACTACTGCTACACCGACCGGCCCGTGCGCGGCGACTGGCACCGCTTCGCCGATCCCGACGTGCGGCCGTCCGACTTCTTCCGCGCGCAGGGCTTCGTGAGCTTCCAGGAGGACCGCGTGGGCATCCGCGTGCGCGACGTGGTCGGGGTCGAGACGCTGATGTTCGGCTCGGACTACCCCCACACCGAGTCCACCTTCCCGCGCTCCCGCGAGATCGCGGCCGGGCTGCTGGCCGACGTGCCCGCGGCCGAGCAGCGTCTGATCCTGCGCGAGAACGCGGCCCGGCTGTACGGCTTCGACCTCGAGGCCCTCGCGCCCTGACCGCTGCCCGGGCCTGGCCGGACCGAGCCGGCAGGCTCCGCGCAGGCGGGGTCCGGCAGCGCGCAGGCCGGGTGCAACGGGTTCTGGAACCGGCTTCCGGAGTGCTCCCACGGCGCCACGGCCGCCATTGACGCGACCACTGATTCGAAGCAAGCTGCGCTTCCCGCCGGGCAGCAGGGAGCCCGGGAGCGGGGCGAATGCCGCGCGGCGACCGCGAGCCGTCAAGCCCGGCGGCGACGAGAACGACGAGAGGTCCATGCCCACACCGAAGACCCCCGGACCGGCCGAGGTGCGCCGGATCCTCGAGAGCCGGAAGATCGAGCGCGTCGTGGTCCTGGGCGCCAACGGCACCATGGGCTACGGCAGCGGTGCGCTGTTCACGCAGGCCGTGCCGCACGTGAGCTTCCTGGCGCGCACGCGCGAGAAGGCCGAGCAGGGCCTGGCCGCGGCGATCGGCCAGGTGCGCTCGCCGACCGTGGCGTCGCGCGTCGACGTCGGGTCCTACGACGACGACCTCGAGCGCGAGGTCGAGCGCGCGGACCTGGTCTTCGAGGCCCTGACCGAGGACTTCGCGGTCAAGAAGGCCATGTTCGACCGGGTCGAGAAGGCGCGGCGCGACGACGCGGTCGTCGCCACCGTGACCTCGGGCCTGTCGATCAACGAGCTGGCCGAGGGCCGCGGCGACGCCTTCCGCCGCTGCTTCCTGGGGCTGCACTTCTTCAACCCGCCCAACGTGATCGTGGGCACCGAGCTGATCGCCGGGCGCGACACCGATCCCGCGCTGGTGGACTTCATCGAGGCCTTCGGCGCCAAGCGCCTGGGCCGCGAGATGGTGCGCACGAACGACACCCCGGCGTTCGCGGGCAACCGCGTGGGCTTCACGGTGCTCAACGAGGCTGCGCAGCTCGCGGCCGAGCTCGGCCCGCTGCTGGTCGACCGGATCGTGGGCCCGTACACCGGGCGTGCGATGCCGCCGCTGGCGACCGTGGACCTGGTCGGCTGGGACATCCACCGCGCCATCGTCGACAACGTGTACGAGGGCGTGACCGACGAGGCCCACGAGACGCTGCGCCTGCCGGACTACATGGCCACGCTGATGGAGCGCGGCGTGCTCGGCGACAAGGTGGGCGGCGGCTTCTTCAAGCGCGACGGCAAGACGCGCCTGGTGCTCGACCCGGCCAGCGGCGACTACCGCGCCGAGGCCGATCTCCCGCTGCCCGCGATGCCCCACGTGGACGAGGTGAGCGAGCTCTACGCGCAGGGCCGCTACGCCGAGGGCATGCAGATCTTCCTGGCGGCCTCGGGGGACGAGGCCGCGCTCGCACGCCGCGTGATCGCCGGATACATCAGCTACGCGTTCCACCGCGTGGGCGAGGTCACCCCGACCATCAACGGCATCGACCGCATCATGGCCACCGGCTTCAACTGGGCGCCGCCCGGCGCGCTGGTCGATACCATGGGCCCCGCGGCCGCGGTCGAGATGATCGAGCAGGCCGGCCTGGCGGTCCCCGCGGCGCTGCTCGACGCCGCGCGCGGCGGCCCGCCGGCGCGCTTCTTCCACCATCCCACTCTCAACACCGGACGCTACTTCGTCGCGGCCTGAGCCGCGCGCGTCCCGGAGGCAATCCCCGATGGCAGCAGGATCCGAGGTCTACGTCCTGGGCGGATACCAGACCGACTTCGCGCGCAACTGGACCAAGGAGGGCAAGCACTTCTCGGCCCTGGTCCGCGAGGCCGTGCTCGGGGCGCTGGAGCGCTGCGAGGTCGCGCCCGAGGAGATCGAGAGCGCACACGTCGGGAACTTCGCCGCCGAGCTCTACTGCATGCAGGGCCACCTGGGCGCGTTCTTCACCGAGGTGCACCCGGCGTTCAGCGGCCTGCCCACCTCGCGCCACGAGGCCGCCTGTGCCTCGGGCAGCATCGCGCTGCTGGCGGCGTCCGCCGAGATCGAGGCCGGCCGCTACGACCTGCAGGCGGTGGTGGGCATCGAGCAGATGAAGACCGTCTCGCCCGCCGTGGGCGGCAGCTTCCTGGGCACCGCCGCCTGGTACGAGGAGGAGGCGAAGGGCGTGGAGTTCCCCTTCCCCAAGCTCTTCGGCAGGCTCGGCGACGAGTACGACCGCCGCTATGGCCTGAAGGACGAGTACCTGGCCGAGATCAGCAAGATCAACTACGCGAACGGGCGCCTGAACCCGAACGCGCAGACGCGAAGCTGGTACATGAACAAGGAGCACGCGCTCTGCCGCACCGATGACAACCCGGCAGTCGGCGGGCGCATCCGCATCGCGGACTGCTCGCAGGTGACCGACGGCGCGGTCTGCATGTTCCTGGCGTCGCGCGAGTACGCCGAGCGCTACGCGAAGGGCACAGGGCAGAGCATCGACGCCATCCCGCGCATCAAGGGATGGGGCCACAACACCGCCCGCCTGCGCTTCAACGACAAGATCGCCGAGAGCCGCGACGACCGCTACGTGCTGCCGCACGTGCGCAGCACGATCACCAGCGCGATGCGCCGCGCCGGCATCGCCGACGTGAACGGCATCGACGGCATCGAGACGCACGACTGCTTCACGACGTCGGAGTACATGGCGATCGACCACTTCGGCATCACCGCGCCCGGTGAGAGCTGGAAGGCGGTCGAGGAGGGCTGGCTCGAGATCGACGGCCGCCACCCGATCAACCCCAGCGGTGGCCTGATCGGCGCCGGACACCCCGTGGGCGCCACGGGCGTGCGCCAGCTGCTCGACGGCTACCTGCAGGTCACTGGCCGGGCCGGCGACTACCAGGTCGAGGGCGCGCGGAACTTCCAGACCCTGAACATCGGCGGCAGCGGCACGACCAGCGTCAGCTTCGTGATCGGGGTCTAGGTCCCGCGCGCGTCCGCACTGCGGCGCCCCAGGCGCTCGAGCAGCTCCGCGGCCGGGTCGCCCGGCCCGGGGCGGCCCAGCAGCGAGCCCTCGAGCTCGGGCATGGACAGGTCGCAGAGCGAGGGGTCGTGCACCTGGATCCAGTCCGCGATCACGGCGCGGTGCTCGATCTTCCAGGTCCCCGCGACGCGGCGGTAGCGGTCGGCATAGCGGCCGCCGAGGATCATGTCGCGGGCGCTGCCGTCGTCGACCAGGCGGTGAAAGGCGAAGAAGTAGATCTCGCCCTCGGCCCGGTCGCCGTCGAGCGCGAAGCTCGCGTTGGTGACGTTGTGCGAGACGATCTCCATCGAGGCCATGATCTCCGGGAGTCGCTCGACGAAGGCGCGCGCGGGGCCCTGGAAGAGCCGGCCGTGGTGATCGGTGGCGTCGGGGTGGTACAGCGCGTCGAGCGCCGCGAAGTCGCGCCGGTCGATGGCGCGGCAGTACGCGAAGACGAGCTCGCGCAGCTGCTCGCGGTCGCAGAGCTCCCGGAGCTCGAGGTCCGTCGGACGCTGGGTCATCTTGCTCTCCCGGGTGACCTGCACCTAGAATACCGCCGGGGCTGATCCCGGCGGGAGTCGTGCGTGCAGCAGGGGCTGGCCGATGCCATCCGAAAGCGTGCGCAGGCCGAGGCCGAGCGCAGGGGGCCGCCCCCGGACTTTCCGCTGCTGCCCTCGCTGCCCGCCGGTCGCTACTCGGACCCGGAGCTGCTGGCGCTGGAGCGCGAGCACGTCTTCGGCACGAGCTGGCTGATGGTCGCCCACGAGGACGAGCTGCCCGCAGCGGGCGATGTGCTCGCGCTCGACGCCATGCCGGCTCCCCTGCTGCTGGTGCGCGGGCGCGACGCGCGCGTCCGGGCGTTCCACAACGTGTGTCCGCATCGCGGCGGACCGCTCGCGATCGAGGGGCGCTGCAACGTGGGGCAGCGCATCACCTGTCGCTACCACGGCTGGTCGTACGACCTGGAGGGCCGCCTGCGCGGCATTCCCGACGCGCGCGACTACGCCCACGTGGAGCGCCACGCGCACGGCCTGCGGCCGCTCCGCTGCGAGACCTGGGGCCGGCTGGTCTTCGTGAATCTCGACGCCGGGGCCGCGCCGCTGCGCGAGTCGCTGGGTCCGATCGTGCGCGATCTCGACGACGAGATCGGCGACGCCGTCGGCGGCGGCGGCGCGGACCTGATCCAGCGGCGCGCCGTCGAGCTCGACTGCGACTGGAAGCTGCCGACCGAGGCGAACGTCGAGAGCTATCACGTCAACGTGGTGCACCGCGAGACCGGCGCGCAGATCCTGCAGCAGCAGGCGACCGGGATGTGGCTGCTGCCCGACGGGCACTCGCGAATGTTCGTGCGCAACCAGCAGGGCGTGGCGCACGCGGCCTCGCCGCTGCCCGCGCTGCCCCACGTGCACCCGATCGGCGGCGAGGGCGTGTTCTCGTACCTGGGCTTCCCGAACCTGATCCTCTCGCTGAGTCCGGCGCTGGTCTTCGCGATCACCATCTGGCCGCTGGCGCCGGGTCGCTGTCGCTACGTGGTGCACAGCATGGGCGTGGATCGCGGCGCCGAGACCCGCGACGACTGGGAGCGAATGATCGGCTTCCTCTGGCAGACGCTCGACG
>JAJDAJ010000059.1 GCA_029261925.1 Deltaproteobacteria bacterium
GCGCTCGGCTGGGCCGCGCTCGAGCGGCGCTCCCTGCAGGTCGCCGACCTGCTCGCGGAGCGCGGGCTGGGCCAGGGCTCGATGCTGGTGCTCGCGCTGCGCAACTCGCCCGAGCACGTGCTCTGCACGCTCGCGGCCTGGAAGCTCGGCGCCTGCGTGCTCCCGCTGCGCTGGGACCTGCCGGAGTGGGAGCGCTCGCGCCTGCTCGAGCTGGCGCGCCCCACCCTGCTGGTCTCGTCGGAGTGGCGCGAGGCCCCGGCGCCGATCGTCTCGCTCGACGACGTCCGCGCCAGCTCCTCGCGGCCCGCCACGCCGCTGCCCGACCGGGTCGCCGAGCCCGCGCGCATGCTGGCGAGCAGCGGCTCCACCGGCACGCCCAAGCTGATCGTCAAGCCGAACCGCGGCGAGGCCGTGCCCGGCCCGTCGATGGCGCGGGCCGTGGAGTTCCCGGAGGGCAAGGCGACCGAGCTGATCCCCGCGCCGCTGTACCACACCAACGGCTTCATGCAGCTGCACAGCGTGCTGTTCGGCGGCGACCGGGTCGTGCTCATGGAGCGCTTCGACGCGGCGCGCGCGGTGGACCTGATCGAGCGCCACCACGTGCACTTCGTGACCATGGTCCCGACCATGCTGCTGCGCATCGCGCGGCTGCCCGACATCGAGCAGCGCGACCTGTCGAGCCTGCAGGGCGTGCTGCAGGGCGGCGCGAGCTGCCCCGACTGGCTCGTGCGCGCCTGGATCCGCTGGGTCGGCGGCGATCACCTCCACATGAGCTACGGCTCGAGCGAGGGCGCCGGCGCGGCGCGCATCAGCGGCACCGAGTGGCTGGAGCGCCCCGGCAGCGTGGGGCGGTCCTGGGACTCGGAGCTGCGCATCCTCGACGCGCAGGGCCGCGAGCTCCCGCCCGGCGAGATCGGCGAGATCTTCGGCCGCTCGACGCGCGTCGAGGGCCCGAGCTTCGCCTACCTGGGCGCGCCCGACGCGCGCCGCACGCCCGACGGCCTGATCAGCGTGGGCGACCTGGGCTGGCTGGACGCCGACGGCTACCTGTACATCGCCGACCGGCGCGTCGACATGGTGATCACCGGCGGGGCGAACGTCTTCCCCGCCGAGATCGAGTCGGTGCTCGTCGAGCACCCCGCGGTCTTCGACGCCGCCGTGATCGGCCTGCCCGATCCCGAGTGGGGCCAGCGCGTACACGCGATCGTGCACCCGCGCGACGGGGCCACTGAGGCGCTCGGCGAGGAGCTGCGCGCGTACTGTCGCGAGCGCCTGGCCGCGTACAAGGTGCCCAAGAGCGTCGAGATCGTGGACGCCCTGCCGCGCACCGACGCCGGCAAGCTCAACCGCTCGGCCCTGGTCCAGGCGCGCGCGCCCGCGGGCGCCTGAGCCCCGCGCCGGGGCCCGTCCGCTCAGACGTTGAAGCGGAAGTGGACCACGTCGCCGTCGGCGATCACGTAGTCCTTGCCCTCCACGCGCAGCACGCCGGCCTCCTTGCACTTGGCCTCGCTGCCGCGCTCGACCAGCTCCTGCCAGGGCACGACCTCGGCACGGATGAAGCCGCGCTCGATGTCGGAGTGGATCTTGCCCGCGGCGCGCGGCGCCGGCGTACCGCGGGGGATCGGCCAGGCGCGGCACTCGTCGGGACCGGCAGTCAGCATCGAGATCAGGTCGATCAGCTCGAAGGCCCCGCGGATGAAGCGGTGGACCGCGGGCTCGGCGAGCCCGAGCGCCTCGACGAACTCGCGCTGATCGTCGGGATCCATCTGCGCGATGTCCATCTCGACCGCGGCCGAGAGCACCACCAGACCCAGCCCGCGCCGCTCCGCCTCGGCGGCCAGCTCGGCCGGCGCGCCCTCGGCAACGGCGTCCTCGGCCACGTTGAGCACCAGCAGCAGCGGCTTGGCGGTCAGCAGGCTGTAGCCCGCGAGCATGCGCCGCTCCTCGTCGGAGAGCTCCAGGCTCCGCACGGGCTTCTCCTCGCCCAGCGCGGTCTCCACGCGCTCGAGCAGCGCCAGCTCGCCCGGGTTGCTGCGGTCCTTGCGCAGGCGCTCGACGCGCTGCTCCACGACCTCGAGGTCCGCCAGCAGCGTCTCGGTCTCCAGCCCCGCCAGCTCGCCGAGCGGATCGCCCGGCTCGCCCGTGGGATCGGGGAAGGCCCGCAGCACCTGGCAGAGCGCATCCACCTGGCGCATGGCATTGAGCGCCTGGCGGTCGAGCTCCCCGCTGTGCCCCCCGCGCAGATCGGTGAAGGTGATCTCGGCGTAGATCTTCTTCTTCGGCGAGTACAGCTCCGCCAGCCGGTCGACGCGCGGATCGGGCACCTTGACCGAGCCCACGTGCTCCTTGTCGGCGCCGTAGCCCGTCTCGACGGGGATGCCCGTGAGCGCGCCGAACACGGTGCTCTTGCCACTGCCCGGATAGCCGACCAGACCGATCTTCATGGCGGTACGTTAGCAGGCGCGGCGGAGGACACACCGGCTGGGTCCAGACCCCGCTCGAAGACGCGGCCTCTCGCAAACCGCGAGGATCCTGGTGGGCGCTGCAGGATTTGAACCTGCGACTTCTACCGTGTGAAGGTAGCACTCTACCACTGAGTTAAGCGCCCACTCGGGTGCCCGGTGGTATAGCAAGCGGCGTCGGAATCGGCGAGCGCGGCCGGGGATCTACCCGGGCGCCGCACCCGGGGGCTGGGGGCCGCGCCAGCGGCTGAAGAACTCCTCGCGGGTGTTCACGCGCGGGAAGGGCTCGTCGGGCACCGGCCGGTCGAGGAACGCGCATAGCGGCGCCCAGCCCTGCCCCACCCCGTACACCAGCAGGCGCTCCGGCGGCGCCTCGGCCCGCACCCGCGCCTCGTGCTCGCGCAGGACCCGGATCGCGTTCGCGCGGTCGTCGAGGTCGCCGCAGAAGGTGCGGTCGCGCACCAGCTCGACGACCATCTCCAGGCGCTCCACCAGCTCCGGGTCGCCCGACGCGAGCCCCTCGCGCATCGAGCGGAAGATCGTGTCGCGGGCGCTGTCGTACCAGCTCTCCGGATCGCGCACGGTCAGGATCAGCCTGGCCTCGGGGTAGCGATCCGCGAGCTCGCGCCAGAAGTGGCAGACGGGCCAGTCCACCGCGGCCCGGTAGCCGGTGAACAGTGCCTCCCAGTCGACGGGCTCGGCGCGCAGCGCCGCGCGCCAGACCGGCACGTGCCCGGCGTTCCCGGCGACCTCGGCCATGTGGTAGCAGCGCTCGAAGCCCAGGCGCTCGAGGGCGTGCTTGAGCGAGAGCGTGCCGGTGCGCCCGAAGCCGGCGCCGATGACGTCGAGCACTCAGCCGCCCGCGTCGGCACCCAGGTACCGCTCGCGGATGCCCTGCCAGACGGGGCCGTGCACGATCGAGAGCAGCGCCACGTTCACGCGCTTGCGCAGTGCGCTGCCGGCGGGCAGGCCGAAGCCGTAGTCGTCGCGCACCACCACGCCGGGCAGCACCTCGAGCGTGTCGTCGACGCGCTCGCGGGCCAGGTAGCGCAGCACCGGGGCGTCGTGCAGGATCGCGTCGACGCGGCCCGCGACCAGTGCGTCGGCGGCGGCCTCGAGCGAGGCCTGCGGGCGCAGGCGCAGGCCTCGCCTCTCCCCGTACGCCGCGGCGCGCGAGTCGGCCAGGACGGCGAGGCGGATCGAGGCCAGGCGGCGCTCGTCGAGCAGGTCGCTCTCCAGGCGGTGCACGGTGACCGAGGCGGCGATCGAGGCGGTGAAGCCGGCGATCACGATCACGCTGGTGAACATCCAGACCAGCGCCACCAGACGGCCGCCCAGGGTGACCGGCGCGCGATCGCCGTAGCCGACGGTGGTCATGGTCACGGCCGACCACCAGAAGCTCTCGCCCAGGCCGCGGACCGTCGAGCCGCCGAACTGCTCGGGATTGGCGCGGCGCTCGAAGATCCAGACCCCGGCCGCGGCGGCCATCAGGATCAGCAGCAGCGCGCCCACGGCGCTGAGGAACTCGGCCGAGAAGAAGCCGCGCAGCGTCGCCCACCAGCCCGAGCGGCGCTGGCCGTCGACGGCCAGCGCCAGGCCGCTGGCCAGGTACGGGTAGGAGAAGTCGATGCGCTGCTCGCGCTCGGCGGTCACGGTCAGCGCCGCGATCGCGACGTCGACCTCGCCGGCCTCCAGCGCCTCGAGCGTCTCGGCCACGCCGAGCTCGCGCCACTCGAAGACCACGCCGATCTTGTCGGCGACGTCCTGCCAGAGATCGACGGACAGGCCCTCCCAGTTGCCGCGCGAGTCGCGCATCGCGAACGGCGCCACCTGCCGCGTGGCGACCACGAGGGTACGCGCCGGGGCTTCCGCCGCGGCGGGCGCGACGGCCGCCGCAGGCTCCTGCGCGAGGCCGGCGCCCCCGGCCAGACCCGCCAGGAGCAGCGCGAGCAGCGGCAGCGCCGGGCGGGCCCGCACCTAGTCGATCCCCAGGCTGGACGCCTCGCCCGGATAGATGTCGTTGCGCCGCAGAACCAGGAAGAACAGGCTGTACACGTCGAACTTCTTGCGCGCCATCACCGGGCCCGCGCTGGCGCGCTGCACGCCCGTGCCGTCGAACCCGACCAGGCGCAGCTTGACGTAGGCGCGCTGCTTGAGGGCCTTGACGAACGGGATGCTCGGCGTGACCAGGCCTCCGGGGACCGGCAGCTCGGGAATCCCGAAGCTCGCGCTGCGCGACACGGTGCCCAGGGCGCCCGCCCGCAGCACGAGCAGCAGCTGCGCCTCGCCGGGATCGACGAGCTGCGCCCCCGCGGCGGCCAGACGCGCCTCGGCGGCGGCGGCCAGGTAGCTCGCATCCCCGGCGCTGAGCGCCACGACCTCGACCGCGACCGCACGCCCGCTCACGTCGGGCCACTCGAGCTCCGCGACGGCCGCCTCGATCGCGTCGCTGAGCAGCAGCTGCTCGGTCGCCGAGCGCGGCGTCTCCGTCTGGTAGCGCGTGGACACGCAGCCCGTCACCAGCAGGGTCAGCAGGCCGACCAGCAGGCCTCGTCCGGTCCGTTCCATGGCTCGATGCATTCCTCCCCCTCGCGGGAATCAGCGGGTATCGGATCTCGGG
Source organism: Deltaproteobacteria bacterium (assembly GCA_029261925.1). Taxonomy (GTDB): domain Bacteria; phylum Myxococcota_A; class UBA9160; order SZUA-336; family SZUA-336; genus JAGWBS01. The sequence continues at coordinate 5,083 of JAJDAJ010000059.1, forward strand.
GGCGCGCACGAGCCGCTGCCGGGGCAGCCGGGGGCTCGCGGCGCGATCGACTCAGGCGCCGCGCTCGCTCTCCCGGCGCACCGCCGCGCCGATGAACGAGCGGAACAGCGGGTGCGGCTCGAACGGCGTGGACTGGAACTCCGGGTGGAACTGGCAGGCCAGGAACCAGGGATGGTCGGGATACTCGACGATCTCGACGAGGCGACCGTCGGGCGAGATGCCCGAGAGCACCAGCCCCGCGGCCTCGAGCCGCTCGCGGTACTCCGGGCTGACCTCGTAGCGATGCCGGTGCCGCTCGGAGACCTCCGTGCGCCCGTAGGCGCGCGCCGCCAGCGTGTCGGGCACGACCGTGCAGGGGTACGCGCCCAGGCGCATGGTGCCGCCCAGCTCGTCGAGCTCGCGCTGCTCGGGCATCAGGTCGATCACCGGGTGCGGCGTCTTGGGATCGATCTCGACGGAGTTGGCGCCCTTGAGTCCGCCGAGGTGGCGCGCCGCCTCGATCACCGCGCACTGCATGCCGTAGCAGATCCCGAAGTACGGGATCCGGTGCTCGCGCGCGTAGCGGATGGCCGCGATCTTGCCCTCGGCCCCGCGCGCGCCGAAGCCGTGCGGGACCAGGATCCCGTCCACGTGCGCGAGCGCGTCGAGCGCGGACCCCTCGAGCTTGTCGGAGTCCACGTACTCGATGTCGACCGCGCTGTCGTGCACGATCCCGGCGTGGGCGAGCGCCTCGTTCATGCTCTTGTAGGACTCGGTCAGGTCGACGTACTTGCCGACCATGGCGATGCGCACGCGCTTCTCGGGCCCGCGCAGCACCGAGACCACGCGCTTCCAGCGCTCGAGGTCCGGCTGTCCGGTCCAGATGTTCAGCCCGGAAACGATCTGGTCGTCGAGACCCTCGTCGTGGAGCACCAGCGGCAGCTCGTAGATCGTGTGGTCCACGTCCTTGGCCGTGATCACGGCGTCCTCGTCCACGTCGCAGAAGAGCGCGATCTTGCTCTTGGCCGAGCGCGGCAGGTAGCGGTCGGTGCGACACAGGAGGATGTCGGGCGCGATGCCGATCGAGCGCAGCTCCTTGACGCTGTGCTGCACGGGCTTGGTCTTGAGCTCGCCGGCGCTGGCCACGTAGGGCACCAGGGCGATGTGCAGGTACAGCGCGTTGTCGCGGCCGACGTCGACGCGCAGCTGGCGGATCGCCTCGAGGAACGGCAGCGACTCGATGTCGCCGACCGTGCCGCCGACCTCGACGATCAGCACGTCGCAGTCGCCGGCCAGCGAGAGCACGTGGCTCTTGATCTCGTCGGTGACGTGCGGGATCACCTGGACGGTGGCGCCCAGGTAGTCGCCATCGCGCTCCCTCTGGATCACCTTCTCGTACACCCGACCCGCGGTCAGGTTGTTGCGCCGGGTGAGCCGCGCCGAGGTGAAGCGCTCGTAGTGACCCAGGTCCAGGTCGGTCTCGGCGCCGTCGGTGGTCACGTAGACCTCGCCGTGCTGCAGCGGGTTCATCGTGCCGGGATCGACGTTCAGGTACGGGTCGAGCTTGACGAAGCTGACCTGCAGGCCGCGGGCCTCGAGCAGGGCCCCGATCGAGGCCGACGACAGCCCCTTGCCCAGAGACGACAGCACCCCGCCCGTGACGAAGATGAACTTCGATTGTCTGTTCACGGGAGGGGACTCCCTCGCGGTTTCATGAGGATTACGAAACCGCGGCCGGTTCGTAAAGGGCTGCCCCGGCGAACGCGGCGGCGCGCCTCAGCGGGCGCGCTCCAGGGCCGCCTCCACGCGCGCCACGTCGTCCGGGGTATCGACCTGCAGCGGCTCGTGATGGACCGTGGGCACGCTGATCGCGTGGCCGTTCTCCAGCGCGCGCAGCTGCTCGAGGCGCTCGACGCGCTCGAAGGGGGTCTGCGGCAGCGAGGCGTAGGCCAGCAGGAAGTCGCGCCGGTAGGCGTAGACCCCGGCGTGTGCCCAGACCTCCAGCGGCTGCCGGGCGTGGCGGCGCTCGACCTCGGCCCGGTTGAAGTAGTCGGCGCCCTGCGGGACGTCGTCGATCAGCGGCAGGCGCGAGAAGGTCAGTGCGCGCTCGTGCTCATCGACCACGACCTTGGCCCGGTTGGGATCGAAGCGGTCCTCCGGGCGCCCGAGGGCGCCCTTCACGGTGCCCATCGGCAGCTCCGGGTCGTCGCGCAGCGGCGCCACCAGGGCCTCGAGGGTGGCCGGCTCGATCAGCGGCTCGTCACCCTGCACGTTGCAGAACACATCGTCGTCCATGGCCGTGGCGACCTCCGCGAGGCGGTCGGTCCCGGTCGGGTGATCCGGCGAGGTCATGGACACCTCGAAGCCGGCCTCGCGGACCACGGCCGCGATGCGCTCGTCGTCGGTGGCGACCCGGAGCGCGTCGATCACGCCCGCGCGGCGCGCGCGCTCCACGCGCTCGGCCACGTGCACGATCATGGGCTTGCCCAGCAGCAGCACCAGCGGCTTGCCGGGATAGCGGGTCGAGCCGTAGCGCGCCGGGATGATCGCGGTGATCCGCAACCGCGGCGCGCGCTCAGCGCTTCGAGAACTGGAAGCGCGCCCGGGCGCCCTTCTGGCCGTACTTCTTGCGCTCCTTCTTGCGCGCGTCGCGCGTCAGGAAGCCGCCCTTCTTCAGGACGGAGCGCAGCGAGGGGTCGTACTCGGCCAGCGCCCGCGCGATGCCGTGACGGACCGCGCCGGCCTGGCCGGTCGAGCCACCACCGCGGACGGTCACGAAGATATCGAAGCGGTCGACCATGTCCACGGCCTCGAACGCCTGCTGGATGATCAGCCGCAGCGTGGCGTTGGGGAAGTAGACCTCGATCGAGCGCCCGTTGACCTCGACCTGGCCGGTGCCCGGCTTGATGAAGACCCGCGCCGCCGAGCTCTTGCGCCGGCCCGTCGCGTAGTAGCGACCGTCGGGCGTGGTGCGCGGCTTCGGCGCGGGGGCCGCCTCGAGGGTCTCGGGTGCTGTGGTCATCGGCCGAGCTCCAGCGGCTGGGGCTTCTGTGCGGCGTGCGGGTGCTCGCCGTCGGGGTAGATCTTGAGCTTCGCGAGCATCTTCCGGCCCAGCGGTCCGCGCGGCAGCATGCCGCGCACCGCCGACAGGATCACGCGCGCGGGGTCGACCTGCAGCAGGCGGCCGGCGGTGACCTCCTTGATGCCGCCCATGTAGCCCGTGTGCCGGTAGTACTTCTTGTTCTCGCGCTTGCGGCCCGTCAGGCGCACGAGACGCGCGTTGGTGACGATCACGAAGTCGCCGCCATCCGCGTGCGGCGTGAAGGTCGGCTTGTGCTTGCCGCGCAGCACGTGCGCGACCTGCGAGGCCATGCGGCCGAGCACCTGATCGGCGGCGTCCACGACGTGCCAGCTGTGCTGGACCTGCTCGGTCGCGAAGCTCCGCGTGGTCCGGCCCGGGCGGGCACGCACATGCGTCTGGGAAGGTTCGGACAAGAGAATCCCCTCGGGGCGGCCGGTGGCCGCGGACGGCTTCAAATAGCCGATTGGCCTGGCGAATTCAACCGGAGCTGCCGGTGGGCAGCGGATCGGACCGGCCCGCGGCTCCCGGATCGGCCCGGTAGCGCACCTCCTCCAGGCAAAGGCCGTGGGCGGGGGCGGTGGGGCCCGCCCCGGCGCGCTGGCCCGCGGCCAGCACCCGCGCCGGATCCGCGACCGGGCGCCGGCCCAGCCCCACCTCGACCAGGGTCCCGACCAGGTTGCGGACCATGTGGCGCAGGAAGCTGCGCCCCTCGACCCGCAGCCGCAGCTCGTCGCCGCAGCGCTCCACGTCGAGGCGCTCCAGGCTACGCACGCTGCTCTCTCCGGGCGCCACGCCCCCCGGAGCGCCCCGGTAGGCCGCGAAGTCGTGCGTGCCCAGCAGGGGCCGCGCCGCGGCCGCCATGGCCTCGCAGTCCAGCGGCCCGCGCAGGTGCCAGGTCCGCAGGCGGCGCAGCGGGGCCGGCTCGGGCCCGACCAGGATCCGGTAGCGGTAGGTCTTGCCCAGGGCGTCGCGGCGCGCGTGGAAGCCGGCCGCCGCGGGCCCCAGCGCCCGCACCGCCAGGTCGTCGGGAAGGCGGGCATTGAGCGCCCGCGCCAGCTCGGGCGGGGCCAGGCGGGTGTCGGCGTCCAGGTGGGCCACCTGGCCGCGCGCGTGGACCCCTGCGTCGGTGCGCCCCGCGCCGTGGACCCGCACCGGGGCGCCGACGAGATCCCCGAGCGCCTGCTCGAGCACGCCCTGCACGCTGCGTCCGCTGGACTGGCGCTGCCAGCCGCAGAAGCCCGCTCCGTCGTACTCCAGGACGAGGCGGTAGCGCACCGGCCGGGGCCCCGGGCGTCCTAGGACGCGCCGCCCAGCATCTGCTCGGCCGCCGCGACCACCACCGCGGCCGTGCCCAGGCGGATGTCGTCGAGCGCCAGCACGAAGCCCAGGGCGGGCGCGTCCTCGCGCCCCGGGCGGATGCGGCCGACCTGGACCGCGCCCGCCTCCACCGCGGCCCGCGGGGACGGCAGCCCCGCGTCGCCGTCGCAGATCACGATGCCCGGCCCGTCGCGCCACAGCTCGATCGCCCGCTTGGGCTCCAGGCTGTGCGACAGGCCCAGGTGGACCACGGCCATGGCGCCGCTGAGCGTCGGCACGCGCACCCGGGTCAGCTCGATGGGCAGCGCGGGCGCGTGCAGCTGGCGCCGCAGCACCCCGCGCAGCTCCTCCTCGCCGCTGCTGTCGGCGCCCGGGGCGGCGCGCCCCACCAGCGGCAGGCAGTCGAACGCCAGCACGCCCGGGAACACCCGCGGGTCGGGCAGCTCGTCGCTCATCTGCAGCACGCTGATGGTCTGCTCCATCAGCTCGTCGATGCCCTCGCGCCCCGCGCCCGAGGCGGGCTCGAGCGTGGTGATGGTCGCGCGCGTGAGCTCCACCTCGCGCACCAGCACGCCCAGGACCCAGCCCAGCCCCGCGGCGATTCCGCGCGGCACCGCCACCCGGCTGGACGCCGCGGGCTGGCCGGGGCCGACCAGGGGCACGCCGGGATCGAGCTCGAGGACCCCGCTGGCGTCGATCAGTGGCGTGCCGGCGGCGTCGAGCGCCGGCAGCAGGCCGGGGAGCACCCCGGGCGCGGCGCAGATCACCAGGTCGCAGGCCGCCACCTCGTCGGGATCCACCGCGCGCGCCAGCAGATTCTCGCCGCGGAACTCGACCTCGGTGCCCTCGCCCTCGTCCGAGGCGTACACCCGCAGCTCGGTGATCGGCAGGCGTCGCTGCTCGAGCACGGCGATGACCTCGCCGCCGAGCACGCCCGTGGCACCCAGCAGGGCCACGCGCAGGCCGCGCTGCCCGCTCACGAGCCCCCCAGCGCGGCGCGCACGCGCTCGCCCATCTCGCGCGTGCCGATCGGCTTCTCGTCGCCCCGCGCCAGGTCCGCGGTGCGCCAGCCGTCCGCCAGCACCGCGTCGACCGCCGCGCGCACGCGCGCCGCCGCGTCGGGCCGCTCGAGTGCGTGCTCGAGCAGCATGGCCACGCTCAGGATGGTCGCCAGCGGGTTGGCGGCGTCGCGCCCGGCGATGTCGGGCGCGCTGCCGTGTACCGGCTCGAACAGGCCGCGGCCGCCGTCGCCCACGCTGGCCGAGGGCAGCATGCCCAGCGAGCCCGTGATCATGGCCGCCTCGTCGCTGATGATGTCGCCGAAGAGGTTCGGACAGAGCACGGTGTCGAAGCTGGCCGCGTCGCGCAGCAGGACCATGGCCATGCTGTCCACGAGCTGGTGCTCGAGCGTCACGTCGGGGAACTCCGGGGCGACGTCCTCGACGATCTCGTTCCAGAACGCGCTCACATCCAGCACGTTGGCCTTGTGCACGTTGGTGACCTTCTTCCGCCGCCGCCCCGCCGTCTCGAAGGCGACGCGCGCGATCCGGCGCACCTCCGGCTCGGTGTAGACCATGGTGTTGAACGCCCGCCGCACGCCCCCGACCTCGTCGCGGCCGCGGGGCTCACCGTAGTAGATGCCGCCGGTCAGCTCCCGCACCACGATCAGATCCACGCCCTCCACGCACTCGGGCCGCAGCGGGCTGGCGTCGGCCAGCGCCGGGATCACGGGCGCGGGACGCAGGTTGGCATAGAGCTCGAGCTCCTTGCGCAGCCCCAGCAGGCCGCGCTCGGGCTTGCGGTCCTGCTCGAGACCGTCCCAGCGCGGGCCGCCGACCGCGCCCAGCAGCACCACGCCGCAGGCGTGCGCGCGTTCCAGCGTGTCGGGGGGCAGGGGCACGTCGGTCTCGTCGAGCGCCGCGCCGCCGATCAGGCCCGTCTCGGTCTCGACGTCGGGCGCCACGCGGGCGAGCACCTCGACCGCCTCGCGGATCACCTCGGGACCGATCCCGTCCCCCGGCAGCACCAGCACGCGCGTCAACTCAGATCCCCCGCAGCGAGCTCACGCCGCTGGACCGGCGCTGCTCGAGCTTGTTGAGCGCGTGAATGTAGGCGTTCGCGCTCGCCACCAGGATGTCGGTGTCGGCGCCCTGTCCGATCGTACGCACACCCTCCTCCTCGAGCGTGACGCTGACCTCGCCCTGCGCGTCGATCCCGCTGGTGACCGCGTTGACCTGGTAGCGCAGCAGCTGCGCCTTGGTCCCCGTCAGCTCCTCGATCGCCTTGAAGATCGCGTCCACCGGGCCCGTGCCCAGGGCTGCCGTCTTGCGCACCTCGCCGTCCACGCTGATCTCGACGGTCGCCGTCGGCGTCGCGAACGTGCCCGCCACCACCGCGATCCGCTCCATGCGGTACGTGGACTCGATGCGCAGCATCTGGTCGGTGACCAGGGCCTCGATGTCCTCGTTGTAGATCGTCTTCTTGGCGTCGGCGAGCTGCTTGAAGCGCCGGAAGGCCTCGTTCACGTCGACCTTCTCGGTGTCGTATCCCAGCTCGCGCAGGCGATCGGCGAAGGCGTGGCGGCCGCTGTGCTTGCCCAGCACCAGCTCGTTGGACGCGCGCCCCACCGAGTCGGGCGTCATGATCTCGTAGGTCAGCGCGTTGTTGAGCACGCCGTGCTGGTGGATCCCCGCCTCGTGGGCGAAGGCGTTCTCGCCCACGATCGCCTTGTTCGGCTGCACCTGCACGCCGATCACCGTCGAGAGCAGGCGGCTGGTCGGGTAGATCTCGGTGGTCTGGACCCCCGTGTGGAGGCCGTCGAAGTAGCCGGCCCGCGTCCGCAGCGCCATCACGACCTCTTCCAGCGCCGTGTTGCCCGCGCGCTCGCCGATCCCGTTGACCGTGCACTCGACCTGACGCGCCACGGCGAGAACCGCGGCGATCGAGTTGGCCACGGACAGGCCCAGATCGTCGTGGCAGTGCACGGAGTACACGACACCATCCGATCCGGACACGTTCTCGCGCAGGTAGCGGATCAGGTCGGCGTACTCGAAGGGCGTGGTGTAGCCGACGGTGTCGGGCACGTTGAGCACCTGGGCTCCGGACGCGACGGCCGCGCTGTAGACCTCGACCAGGAAGTCGCGGTCGCTGCGCGTGGCGTCCTCGGCCGAGAACTCGACCTGCAGACCACTGGCACGGGCGCGATCGACCGCGCGCCGCACCTGCTCGAGCACCTGCTCGCGACTCATGCGCAGCTTGTCGCGCATGTGGATCTCGCTGGTCGCGATGAAGGTGTGCAGGCGGCCCCGCGCGGCCGGCCGCAGCGCCTCGATCACGCGGTCCACGTCGGCATCGCCCGTGCGCGCAAGCCCGCAGATGACCGGGCCCTCGATCTGCTCGGCGATCGCGCGCACGGCGTCGAAGTCGCCCTGCGAGGCGGCCGGGAAGCCCGCCTCCATCACGTCCACGCCCAGGCGCGCCAGCTGCCGCGCCAGCACGAGCTTTTCCTCGAAGTTCATGCTGCAGCCCGGCGACTGCTCGCCGTCGCGCAGGGTGGTGTCGAAGATCCAGACGCGACCGTCGTCAGGCATCGGGCGTCTCCGCGGGCACGTCCGGGGACACGCCGAGCACGTCGCGTCCGGTCCACCAGCGGTGCAGCAGGATCGCCGGGCCGGAGCCCACGAAGATCAGGCCGACCGCGAAGAACATCCACTCGTGGTTGAGCAGCAGGCCGACCGAGAGCAGGACCATCGCCACCAGTGCCGGATAGGAGTTGCGGTCCAGCCGGACCAGCTTGAGGCTCGGGTACGGCACCGGGCTGACCATGAGCAGCGCCAGCGCCGCGAAGCCCAGCGTCAGCACCCAGCCCACCAGGCGCTGCTGCGAGGGATCGACCCCCAGCCAGGTCACGAACCAGACGGTGGCCGCGACCATGCCGCCGGCGAAGGTGCTGGGCACGCCGTGGTACCAGGCCGAGTCGCTGGCCTGGGCATCCACGTTGAAGCGCGCCAGACGCAGCGCCGCGCAGAGCACGAAGAGCGCCGCGATCAGCCAGCCGCGGCCCACCGGCACCAGCGCCCAGTTGTACATCAGCAGCGCGGGCGCCAGCCCGAAGGAGACCAGGTCCGACAGCGAGTCGTACTCGAGCCCGAAGGCGCTGGTGGCATTGGTCGCGCGGGCGATGCGCCCGTCGAGCATGTCACAGATCCCCGCGAGCACGATGAACAGGGCCGCGCGGTCGAAGTGACCGTGCGTGGCCTGGATGATCGAGGCGAAGCCCAGCAGCAGCGCCGCGCTGGTCACCAGGTTCGGCAGCAGGTAGACCGCCCGCCGGTTCCCGCGGCCGCGACGCCGGCTACGGCGCCGCCGGGGCATGCGTTCTGGCGCCCCGCGCACTTGGGGTCAGTTCCTCGCGCGATCCACGAGCTTGTTCTGCTCGAGCCAGGGCATGAGCGCGCGCAGCTTGCGGCCTGTTTCCTCCGACGGGTGCTCCTCGCCGAGGCGGTTGAGCGCCTTGAACATGGGCTTGCCGGCGGTGTTCTCGAGCAGGAACTCGCGCGCGAACGCACCCGACTGGATCTCGGCCAGGATGCGCTTCATCTCCGCCTTGACCTCGGGGTTGACCACCCGCGGCCCGCGCGTCAGGTCGCCGTACTGCGCCGTGTTCGAGATCGAGTAGCGCATGTTGGCGATGCCGCCCTCGTAGATCAGGTCCACGATCAGCTTCATCTCGTGGATGCACTCGAAGTACGCCATCTCGGGCGCGTAGCCGGCCTCGATCAGGGTCTCGAAGCCCGCCTGCATCAGCGCGGTGAGCCCGCCGCAGAGCACGGCCTGCTCGCCGAAGAGGTCCGTCTCGGTCTCCTCGCGGATGCTGGTCTCGATCACGCCCGCACGGCCGCCGCCGATGCCCTTGGCGTAGGCCAGCGCCACCTGCAGGGTGTCGCCGGTGGGATCGCAGTCCACCGCGACCAGGCAGGGCACGCCGCCGCCGCGGCTGTAGGTATCGCGGACCAGGTGACCGGGTCCCTTCGGCGCGACCATGAAGGCGTTGACGCCCTCGGCCGGCTGGATGCAGCCGAAGTGGAAGTTGAAGCCGTGCGCCAGGGCCAGGTAGTTGCCGGGCTTGAGGTTCGGCTGGATCTCGGCCTCGTAGATCGAGGCCATGTGCTCGTCGGGCAGCGTCATCATGATGACGTCGGCCTCGGCCACGGCGTCGGCCACGGTCTTGACCAGCAGGCCCTCGTTGCTGGCCTTGGTCCACGTCGGCGAGCCCTGGCGCAGCCCCACCCGCACGTCGATCCCGCTGTCGCGCAGGTTCAGGGAGTGGGCGTGTCCCTGGCTGCCGTAGCCGAGGATCGCCACGGTCTTGCCCTCGAGGCGGGCCAGGTCGGCATCCTTGTCGTAGTAGACCTTCATCTCGGGGGGCTCCTGTTGGGGGGTGCGATGCCTCGGGCGACCCGGGCTGCGTCCGGGAGCGCGTCCCGGGAACGCAGCCGGACACGGATCCGGAAAACAGATCCGGAAAACAGGTCCGGAAAATCGCCCGCGAATCAAGATGTTACCGATCCAGATCGGCAGCCGGGCTAGGGTATTCGGTCGCTCCCGCGCTGTAAAGCGGCCGGCCGGGCGTCCGAGCCGCGAAGATAGCGCGGCTCCACGTCGGCCGGATCCAGGGCCCCGCCCGCCGCGGCCTGGCGCGCGCCGAGCACGCCCACGTCGGCCGCCCGCGGGGTCAGGCCCGCAGCGGCCCAGCGCACCCGCGCGCCGAGCAGGGGCTCGAGCAGCTCGCGGTGGCGGTCGGCGCCGGAGCCGAGCACGGTGACCTCGCCGGCGCCGGGCAGCAGCTCCACCACCTCCTGCGGGTCGCAGACCCGGTCGTCGGCCCGCGGCCCGGCGTCGGGGCCGTACAGGCCCGCGTAGACCTGGCCGCGCCGCGCATCCAGGAGCGGCAGCACGCCGGCGGCGCCGGGCGCGCGCAGCGCGAGCGCGGCCAGCGTGGAGACGGGCGCCAGCTTCCGCCGGGTGCCGAAGGCCAGCCCCAGCGCCGTCGCCAGGCCGATGCGCAGCCCCGTGAACGTGCCGGGCCCGATCGAGAGCGCGATCAGCTCGACCTGCTCCAGGCCGCGCCCGGCCGCCGCCAGCAGCCCGTCGAGCTCCGCGAGCAGGCGCGCGGCGTGGCGCTGGCGCCCGTCCAGCTCGCGCTCGGCCAGCAGCCGCTCCCCCTCGAGCAGCGCCACGCTGCCGGTCTCGGTCGCGGTCTCCAGCGCGACGATCAGGGGCACGGCGCCCATCCGACCCGGGGCCTCAGACGAGCCCGCGGAAGAAGCCGACGATGCCTTCCCAGTTGCGCGAGATGTCGTTCCAGAACGCGAAGCCCATCAGCACCAGGATGAAACTCAGGCCGACGGCCTGCGCCCAGTCGCGCGCGCGGTCGGGCAGCGGTCCGCCGCGCGCCCACTCCGCCAGGGTCAGGACGATCGTGCCGCCGTCGAGCACGGGGATCGGCAGCAGGTTGAGGATCGCCAGGTTCACGCTGATCAGCGCCATGAGCTGGATGAACTCGCGCCAGGACGACTGGAAGCTGTCGGCCGCGAGCTGGCCGATCCCGATCGGCCCCGCGACGCTGCCCAGCCCCACGTTGCCGCGCAGCATCTCCCAGAGGCCGCGCAGCATGCCGCCGGTCATGCGCACGGTGGTGGTCGTGCCCAGCCACAGGGCGGCGATCGGGTTGCGCTCGGTCAGGAAGTGGATCTCGCCCCCGACGGTGATCGGCGCGGGCGCGACGCCGATGCTGTAGTGCGTCTCGATCGAGCCGTCGGGCATGGGAATCGGTGCGCGCTGGGGCGACAGCCGGGTCTCGATGCGCTCGCCGCCGCGCAGCAGCACGATCTCGAGCTCGCGGCCCTCGCTGGCGCGGATCACCTCGATCAGCTCGTCGCGGCTGCGGATCGGCCGGTCGTCGATGCGCGCGATGATGTCGCCGGCCTCGATGCCCGCCTGACGCGCCGGCGTCGCGGGGCTGACCTGCACGATGGCGAAGTCCACGGGCCAGATACCCAGCGCCTCGAGCCCGCGGTCGGGCAGCGGCGGGGCCAGCTCCAGCGTGCGCTGCTCGGTGGCCTTGCCGGCCGGGCGCGTCACCGCGACCTCGACGGGCAGCTCGGCGCGGGCCAGCTCGGTCTCGAGCGCGTACACGTCGTGGATCTCGCGGCCGGCGACCGCGACGATCCGGTCGCCGGTCTCCAGGCCGGCCCGCCCCGCGGGGCTGGCGGGATCGGGCACGGCGATCACGGCCGCCTGCCCCATGGCCTGCACACCGATCGGCCCCAGGCCTCCCGCGGCGCGCTCGCGCTCCAGCGCCAGCTCGACGCGCTCGCCCCCGCGCTCCACCGTGACGCTGACGGGGACCGCCTCGCTGTCGCCCAGCGCGCGCGTCAGCTCGCGCCAGAGCTCGATGGGCTCGCCCTCGACGGCCACGATCCGATCGCCGGGCCGCACGCCGGCCTCCGCGGCAGCCGAGCCGGGCAGCACCGCGCCGACCCGCGTGGTTCGCTCGGGAAGGCCCGCGAGCATCGCCACGCACGCGAAGAGCACCACCGGAAGTGCGAAGTTCATCGCCGGTCCGGCGACCGCGATGGCGATGCGCTGCCAGGGCGGCTTGTGGTTGAAGGCGCGGGCGCGCTCCTCGACCGCGAGCTCCTCGCCGGGAATCTCGCCGAGCATCTTGACGAAGCCGCCCAGGGGCAGCGCCGAGATCGCGTACTCGGTCTCGCCCACGCGCTTGCGCAGCAGCACCGGCCCGAAGCCGAGCGAGAACTTCTCCACCTTCACGTCGCACCACTTGGCGACGAGGAAGTGCCCCAGCTCGTGGATGAAGATCAGCACCCCGAGCAGGATCAGGAAAGGCAGCACGGCATCACCCAGGCTCATCGACTCTGCTCCGCGACCCGGGCGAGCGCCGTCTCCCGCGCCCTGCGGTCCGCCTCGCGGACCTCGTCGAGCGCCAGGCCTGGCGTGACCGGCTCCGTATCCAGCACCTCTTCGGCGAGGCGCGCGATTCCCGTGAAGGATAGCGCTCCGTCGAGGAAGGCCTGCACCGCGACCTCGTTGGCGGCGTTGAGCACGGCCGGGGCCGTGCCTCCCGCCTCGAGCACGCGTGACACCAGGCGCAGCGCGGGGAAGCGCTCCGGATCGGGCGCCTCGAAGTGCAGCGCCCCCAGCGCGATCAGGTCCAGGGGCGCCAGGTCCGGCAGCGGCAGGCGCTCGGGCATGCCCAGCGCGTAGGCGATGGGGATGCGCATGTCGGGCGCCCCGAGCTGCGCCAGCCAGCTTCCGTCGGTGTACTCGACCAGCGAGTGCACGATGCTCTCGGGGTGCACGATCACCCCGATCCGCTCGGGCGGCAGGTCGAACAGCCAGCGCGCCTCGATCACCTCGAACGCCTTGTTCATCAGCGTGGCGGAGTCGATCGTGATCTTGGGCCCCATGTCCCAGTTCGGGTGCGCCAGCGCCTGCTCGGGCGTCGCGGCCTCGATCTCGGCGGCGCTGGCGCCGCGAAACGGCCCGCCCGAGGCGGTCAGCCAGATGCGCGCGACCGCGGACGCCGGGTGGCCCGCGAGGCACTGGGCGATCGCCACGTGCTCCGAGTCGAGCGGCCGCAGCTCGGCGCCGCTGCGACGCGCCTCCTGGAGCACCAGCTGGCCGGCGGTGACCAGCACCTCCTTGTTGGCGAGCGCGACGTCGTTGCCCGCGCGCAGCGCCTCGACCACGGGCTCCAGCCCCACGCTGCCCACGAGCGCGCCGATCACCAGGTCAGCCGGGCAGCGCGCGACCTCGAGCAGGCCCTCGGGCCCCGAGATCACGCGCAGCTGCGGATCGCCGACCGCGTCGCGGACGCGCACGGCGTCCTCGGCGCTGCCCACCGAGACGAGCTCGGGCCGGTGCTGCTTGACCTGCTGCACCAGCAGCTCGACGTTGCGCCCCGCCGCCAGCGCCACGCAGCGCAGCCGGTCGGGGAAGCGCGCCAGGACGTCGAGCGTCTGGGTACCGATCGATCCGGTCGAGCCGAGCAGCGCGATCCGCTTCACGATCCGCCCCGCGCCTGCGCACCCGTGCGTCCGAAGCGTCGCTCGCGCTGCTGGTACAGGCGTACCGCCTCGCGCAGCTCGTCGGGGCCGAAGTCCGGCCAGAGGGCCTCGCTGATCCACAGCTCGGTGTACACGAGCTGCCAGGGCAGGAAGTTCGAGATGCGGTGCTCGCCGCCCGTGCGGATCAGCAGGTCGGGATCGGGAACGTCCGGCGCGTACATTCGCGCGCCCAGCGTCTTCTCCTCGATCGCGTCGGGCTCGAGGTGACCGCTGGCCACGTCGCGCGCGAGCGAGCGGACCGCGTCGACGATCTCGGTGCGCCCGCCGTAGCTCAGCGCGAACGTCAGCCGCATGTCGCTGCCCTGCTCGGTGCTGCGCTCGACCTCGCGGATCGCCTCGACCAGATCGGCGTCGAGCATGTCGAGCCGGCCGATCGCGCGCACGCGGATACCCTTGGCCGCCAGCTCGTCGCGCTCGCGCCGCAGGTAGCGACGCAGCAGAGACATGATGGCGTCGACCTCGTCGGACGGCCGGCCCCAGTTCTCCATCGAGAACGCGTACACGGTCACGCTGCTCACGCCCAGCTCGAGGGCGGCCTCGATCACGTCGCGCATGACCTCGGTGCCACGGCGGTGGCCCTCGTTGCGCGGCAGCCCACGACTCTCCGCCCAGCGGCCGTTGCCGTCGGGAATGATCGCGATGTGGCGCGGGATGTTCTCCTCGGGGCCGCTCATCGAATCAGACCGTCATGATCTCCTGCTCCTTGGCGTCGGAGAGCTCGTCGATCCGGGCGCAGTGCCTGTCGGTCAGGTCCTGGACCGTCTTCTGACCGCGGCGCGAGGCGTCCTCGTCGACCTCCTTGGCCTTCTCCATCTCCTTGAGCATGGCGATCGAGTCGCGACGATGACCGCGCACGCTCTGCTTGTGCGACTCCGAGATCTTCTTGACCTGCTTGACCAGCTCGCGGCGGCGCTCCTCGGTCAGCTCCGGCACCGGGATGCGGATCAGCTTGCCGTCGTTGTTCGGCGTGAAACCGAGGTCGGCCTTGAGGATGGCGCGCTCGATGTCGGCGAGGCTGCCGGCGTCGAACGGCTGGACGGTCATCAGCCGCGGCTCGGGAACGCCGATCGTCGCGAGCTTCTGGAGCGGCGTCGCGGCACCGTAGTAGTCCACCTGGACCGAGTCGAGCAGGGCCGGGTTGGCGCGGCCGGTGCGGATGCGCGAGGCCTCGTCCTGGAAGTTCTCGACCGACTTCTCCATCTGCTCCTTGCAGTCGCTCAGGACCAGATCGACCTCTTCGCTCATGGCTGACCTCCGCTGCTGCCGGGACTATCAGGCCTCTACGCGCGTCCCCAGGGCCTCGCCGCGAACCACGCGCTCCACGTTTCCCTGCACGCTCATGTTGAACACCACGATCGGCATCTTGTTGTCGCGGCACAGCGAGATCGCGGTGCCGTCCATGACTCCCAGGTTCTGCTGCAGGAAGTCGGCGTAGGTCACGCGATCGAAGAGCCGCGCCTCGGGGTGCTTCTCGGGATCCGCGTCGTAGACGCCGTCCACGCGCGTGCCCTTCAGCAGCACCTCGGCGCCGATCTCCATCGAGCGCAGGGCGGCGCCCGTGTCCGTGGTGAAGAACGGCTGCCCGGTGCCGGCCGCGAAGATCACGATGCGGCCCTTCTCGATGTGCCGCATGGCGCGCCGCCGGATGTGCGGCTCGGCGACCTGGTTGATCTCGATCGCGGAGAGCACCCGCGTGTCGGCGCCGTGACGCTCCAGCGCGTCCTGCAGCGCCAGCGCGTTCATCACGCTGGCCAGCATGCCCATGTGGTCGGCGGTGGCGCGGCTGATGCCCTCGGACGAGGCGCTGATGCCGCGGATGATGTTGCCCCCGCCGCAGACGATGCCGACCTCGACCCCCAGCGCGGCCACACCCGCGATCTCGCGCGCGGTCTGCTGGATGGCGGTCGGGCTGATCCCGAAGCCCTGCTCGCCGGCCAGGCTCTGGCCGGAGATCTTGAGCAGCACGCGGCGATAGGCGGGGTTCATCGGCCCTCAGTCGACGCCGAGCTGCAGGCGACGGAACGCGGTCACCTCCGCACCGGCGGCCTTCGCGGCCTTGCCCACGGTGGTGTCCGGGTCCATCACGAGCTGCTGCTCGAGCAGGACGACCTCCTTGAAGAACTTGTTCAGCCGGCCCTCGACCATCTTGTCGATGATCTCGGCGGGCTTGCCCTCGCCCTCGGCCTGCTTGCGCAGCACCTCGCGCTCCTGCTCGACCAGATCGGCCGCCAGGTCGCCGCGCGAGAGACTCTGGGGGGCCATGGCCGCGACGTGCATGCTCACGTTGTGGGCGAGCTGGCTCGCGGCCTCGCCCGACCCGCTCACCTGCGTGAGCACGCCGATCTTGCCGCCGGCGTGCACGTAGCTCGCCACCGCACCCTCGCCGGCCACCTCGAGCCGCGCGAAGCGGCCCAGGCCCATGTTCTCGCCGAGCTTGCCGATCATGGCCTTCAGCCGCTCCGACACCGGCCCCTCGGGAGTCTCCATCGCGGCCAGGGCGGCGTCGTCGGCGGGCTCCTTCTCGCAGACCAGCGCCGCGAGCGCGTCGCTGAAGGCCACGAACTCGTCGGTCTTGGCCACGAAGTCGGTCTCGCAGGCCACCTCGACCAGCGCACCGGTCTTGCCGTCGGCCGAGACCGCAGCAGCGATCCGTCCCTCGGACGTCGCCCGGCCCGCCTTCTTGTCGGCCTTGGCGATGCCGCGCTCGCGCAGCAGCCGCGCCGCCTGATCGAGATCGCCGCCGGCCTCGGTCAGCGCCTTCTTGCAGTCCATCATTCCGCCGCCGGTCCGCTCGCGCAGCTCCTTGACCAGCCCTGCCGTGATCGCCGCCACCTGCCTCTCCTTCCTGCTTCCGGATCCGCGACCGCTCAGGCCTCGGGACTCTTCTCGACCGCGGCCGCCTCGGGAGCAGCGCCCTCGGCCGGTGCCTCGGCGGGCGCGTCGACCGCGGGGGCGGCCGGGTCACCCGCGGGGGCGGCCTGGGGCGTCGCGCCCGGCTTGTCGGTCTCGACCTCCGTGCGCGCCTGCTGTGCCATGCGCTCCATGCGCGCGGAGCGCCGTGCGGGCTGCGTGATCTCGACCACGCGCTTGCCCGGCGCCGGGCGCTCCTCTGCCCTCTCGACGGGCTTCGCGCGATCCTGCTCGACCACGCGCGCCTGGAACAGCTCGGCACCCATGCGGCACGCGTCGGCAAAGGCGCCCGTGTACAGGCGAATCGCACGGATCGCGTCGTCGTTGCCCGGGATCGCGAAATCGATGCCGGTCGGATCGCAGTTCGAGTCGACCACCGCGATCAGCGGGATTCCCAGGCGCCGTGCCTCGAGGACCGCGATCGCCTCGCGCTTGATGTCCACGACGAGCATCGCGTCGGGCAGCTTCTCCATGTCGACGATGCCCTCGAACGCCTTGTGCAGCTTGAGCTGCTCGCGGCTCAGGCGCGAGAGCTCCTTCTTGCTCAGGTGTGCCGAGCGCTCGGGATCGACGAAGATCTCGTTGAGCTCCTTGTACCGCTCCACGCCGCGCCGGATCGTGCGGAAGTTCGTCATCATCCCGCCCAGCCAGCGGCGGTGCACGAACGGCATGCCGCAGGACTGCGCCGCCTCGGCGATCTGATCCTGGGCCTGGCGCTTGGTGGCCACGAACAGCATCCGGCCGCCGCGCGCCACGGTCTCGGTCACGAACTCCAGCGCCTCGCGCAGGCGAGGCAGCGTCTTCTGGAGGTCGATGATGTGGATGCCGTTGCGCTCGCCGTAGAGGAACGGCTTCATCGCGGGGTGCCAGCGGCGGGTCTGGTGACCGAAGTGGCAGCCGGCATCGACCAGCGCGCGCATCGAGACGTCAGTCGCCTCCAGCGCGGCCTCGGGGGCAGCGGGCTCGGTGGACATACGAGGTCCTTCTCTTTTCGACCGCGCGAGCGCGGTCCCGGGTTGATCCTCCGCCCCCCGGTCGCGTCGCGGATCGGGTCCGGACGCGCCGCTGCTCATCAGCCCTCGGGGCCACCCGGAGCAGGCGGGGCGTGTGACTGGGCCGGTTTGTAGCAGAGGCGCGCCCTGTCCTCAAGCCAAGCCCCTGGAATCACGGGAAATTCGCGCGCTCCGGGGGCTCCAGGTCCGCCATGTGCTCCACCCGGTTGAAGCTGCGCAGGGTCCAGACCCGGCTACCGGCGATCGGCAGCGTGGCGATCCGCGAGATCCCGCACCAGACGGTCGAGAAGCGCACGTAGGCCCAGGGGATCGGGTCGATCCCCAGCAGGTGCGAGAGGATCACCGCATTGGTGCCCTCGTGCGCCACGATCAGGATCCGGCGCGCGGGGTCCGCAAGCTGCCAGAGCCGGTGGGCGCCGTCGGCGTGCACCTCGGCCCCGTGAGGGCCCGTGAGCAGCGACTCGATGCCCGAGCTCACGCGCTCGTAGAAGTGGCGAAAGGACTCGCCCCCCGCCCCCGCCGACTCCCACCAGCGCTCCAGGTCGCGTCCCCGGGCCCTGCGGAAGAAGGCCTGGACCTCCTCGCTGGTCGAGCCCTCGAGCGACGGCAGGCGCAGCTCCGCGAGCCAGGACTGCACCTCGGGCTCGAGCCCCAGCGTGGCGGCGATCGGCGCCGCGGTGGCCCGCGCTCGCTCGAGCGGACTGACGTAGACGTGATCGAAGTGATCGCCGGCCAGCGCCCTGGCGGTGGCGGCGGCCTGCGCGGTCCCGTACGGCGTCAGTGCGGGCTGATCCACGGCCCGGCCACCGGGCTCCCAGTCGGGCTGCGCGTGTCGAACCAGGACGATGTCCACGCGCGGGAGTGTAGGAAGCTAGTAGCGGAAGCCCACCCGCACGCCGTAGAAGCGCGGCTCACCGTACCAGGCCAGCGGCGGCGAGCCGAAGGTGCGCGGGCCGACGAGGATGTTCTGGATCACGTCCTCGTTCTCGATGTTATTGACGAAGGCCTCGACCTCCCAGCGCTCCTCCACGCTGGTCCACACGAGCTTGAGGTCCGTCTTGTGGTACGCGGGCTGCTTGTCGAACTCGCGGTTGAAGACGCGGTAAAAGGTCTTGTCCTGCCAGGAGAACTGCACGCGCGGCGTCAGCGTGCCGAAGCGACCGATCGGGACGTCGTACTCGGCGCTGATGTTCCACTTGAGCTTCGGCGAGCGCGAGAGTGCGTTGCCGCTGAAGTCGTCGAGCCCATCTTTGTCCCCGAGCCCCGAGCAGAGCGGCAGGCTGAAGTCGCCGGGCACGTTCGAGATGCAGCGCGCGTCGCCGGGGAACGGCAGGCCCCTGCGCTCTCGCTCCTGGCGCTCCCGGAGGCGCTCCTTCTGGAAGTCACTGCCGAGCGCGGCCGTGTCGAGCGAGAAGTAGTCGATGGTCTCGGTGTCGATGAACGACACCAGTCCCTGGAGGCGCAGGCCCGCGATCGGCTCGGAGCGGAGCTCCAGCTCCCAGCCCCACATCCGCGTGTCGCTGTTCTCGGTGCGGATCTTCGTGCCGTCGAGCAGCGCCAGCTGCATGTTCTCGTAGGCGTAGAAGAAGCCCTCGAGGTTGACCTGCAGCCTGCGGTCGAAGAACTCGCTCTTCGTGCCCAGGGTGTATGCCCAGATCTGCTCGGGCTTGTACGTCCCCACGCCGCCGCTCGAGAAGCCGCCCGACTTGAAGCCGCGGTCGATGCCGGCGTAGATGAGCTGGTCGTCGAAGAAGCCGATGTCCCAGAGCGGGCGCCACTCGACCCGGGCGCCCCACATGGTGCCGCGCTCCGTCAGGCCGCACTCGGGGACGACCGGCGGGCTGCCGTCCAGCTGCCGCCCGTACTCGACGCCGGGGCCGACGTTCTCGACCTGCGCCCGGGGGATGCACGCCTCGAAGCGATTGACGTCGCGCCGCAGCAGCCAGCTCTTCTTGACGTCCTTGATCCAGCGACCGCCGAGACTGAAAGTCAGGTTCTCGGAGAAGTGGTACGCGCCGTGGATCGCCGCGCCGTAGCTCTTGTTCTCCACGGTCTGCTCGGTGTCGAGACTGCGCGGGTCGTCCGGGCTGGGCGACTGGTTCAGCGAGTCGCCGGTCTGCCGCATGAAGAAGAAGCTCGTCTGCCAGTCCAGGCGCTCCGCGAGGTTCCCGCCCCACTGGAGCTCTGCCGAGTGCTCGCCGACCACGCTGGTACTGAACAGCGGGAAGAACGCCAGGTCCACGCTGTCGAAGTCCCAGGCGAAGCTCGTCTCGGTGCGCTGGTAGCCGCCGAGCAGCTTGAGTCGCGTCTCGCCGAGCAGCGGCATCTCCGGCACGTCGATGTCGACCTTGCCAGTGAATCCCCAGTAGCGGTCGTCCTGCGCCGAGGAGCGATCGGCCGCGATCTCGCGCGGGTCGGTCTCCTCGGGGACGGGGTCGTGGAAGATCGGCCCCAGGAACCGGTTCGTGACGGGATCGAAGCCGCCCCCCAGCCGGCAGGCGGCCTGCACCGGCATGCTCGAGCTGAACCCGGGCGCCACGAAGCCGCTGCCCGGGCACGGGTTCTCGTTGAGGACCGGCACGATGTCGGCCTGCGGGCCGTTGCCCGTCTCCTTGAAGTAGTTGTAGCCCAGCACGATGTCGACGGCGTCGGTGGGCGTGAAGCGCAGCTTCGTGCGGATGCCGAAGTTGTCCAGGTCGAAGGGATCGCGACTGTCGCTGAAATTGATGTTGTCCAGGTATCCGTCGCGATCCTCGTAGAAGGCGGCAAAGCGCAGCGCGAGCTGCTCGCCCAGCGGGATATTGACCATTCCCCGGCTGCGCACGCGGTCGTAGTTCCCGAACAGGACGTCGCCGTTGACCTCGTACTCGTGGCTCGGATCGTTGGTCACCACGTGGATCGCGCCCGAGGTGGAGTTCTTGCCGCCCAGGAGACCCTGGGGGCCGCGCCGGACCTCGATCGCCTGGACGTCGAAGAAGGCCACGCGCGCGGCCGCGGGTCGCCCGTAGTTGATGCCGTCCACGTGAAAGGCCACGCCCGGCTCTCCCGTGAGACTCGCGTTCTCGGTGCCGACACCCCGCAGCGTGATGATCGCGTTCTGGCCCTGCTGGCCCACGTGCAGGCCGGGCACGTTGAGGGCCAGACCGTCCACGTTCGAGATGTTCATCTTGTCCAGATCGGCGGCACCGAAGGCGGTGATGGCCTGCGCCTCATCCTGGACGTCGGTCACGTCGAGCTGCTCACCGACGATCGCGATCGCCTCGACGCCCTGGGGGCTCTCCTCCTCCGGCAGGATCGGCTCGAGCTCGATCCCGCTGGCGCTCGCCTCGATGCCGCCAGCGGCATCTTCCTGCGCGCTGGCGGGGACGGAGAGCGCGAGCAGCGCGGCACTGACCCACACTGCCGCCGCGCGCCGGGCGTGCCGACGATCGTGCATCCTGGTGATCCTCAAAGCGTTGATGTGAAGCGGGGGGCTGGCGCGCGTGGCGCCAGCCCCCCGGATCGCACTCAGCCGGGGACCGGGAGCCTCCGGCAGCTCACGGCTCGAGCTGGCAGCTGGCGTCGCAGCCGTCACCCGCGACCGTGTTGCCGTCGTCGCACTCCTCCGGGTCGGTCAGGCTGCGCTGCTGGACCCCATCCCCGCACACGGCCGGGTGCCGCATGTTGGTGCCGACCACGGGCACCGGCGGGGTGAAGAGGTCGCCGTTGATGGCGAGGATGTCCGCGACGTTGCACGCGTCATCGTCGTTGGTGTCGCAGGTCGGGTTGGTCAGGCGGTCGTTGCCCTGCGTGACCGTCCCCTCGCCCGGATCGACGAAGATGAACGTGTTGGCCTGCAGGATGTCGGACACGTTGAGCTGCCCGTCCTGCGTGGCGTCGCCCGGCTGGCACTGGTCGCCGCGGCCGTCGCCGTTGGTGTCGATGAACGGATCCACCTCGGAGAAGAACGGGCAGAGGTCCACGGCCGTATCCTCGACGCCGTCGCAGTCCAGATCGGGCCGCAGCGACGACAGGAAGTTCGACACGCCGCAGTCCGGACCCGGGTCGCCGTTCTCGGGGTAGAACACGGCGATCGAGCAGTTCTCGTTCGGCGTGCCGTTGAAGATGAACGGTGCCGTGTTGCAGGTGTTCCCGTTCGGATCGCCGGTGCCCAGCACGTCGTTGGGCTGGAAGCGCCAGCCGCCGTCGCGCAGGTCGCATGCGCCCCCGACACCGAAGGTCACGCACTCGTTTCCGCTCTCGTCCGCGTCGTCCTCGTCGCAGCCGACCGTGCGGTCGTTCACGCAGTGACCCTGGCGGTTCGTGCCCAGGGGCACGAAGTCTAGGTCCTGGCGGAACGGGGTCCCGGGCCCGCCCTCGAAGACCCAGACGGCCATGTTGCGCGTCTCGAAGGCCAGCGGCGAGGTGTCGGTGAGAGCCGGATAGGCGCTCAGGTTCGCGCCCTCGCAGGCCGCGCCGCCGAGATTGTCGTTGCAGCACAGGCCGCTGCTGCCGCCGCCGTTCCACACCGAGAACCAGCGGATGAACTCCACGGCGTCGCCGAGGCGGTGCCCCACCGGCGTGACGAAGCGCGCGCCCACGGCCGACAGGCCGCCCGCGGTCGAGGTCGCGATGAAGATCGGACCCAGGTTGATGAAGCCGCCCATGCCGTCCGGGGAGAAGATGGTGGTGACGGTCGTGCGCGGCGCGCCGAAGAGCGTCGGCAGCAGGCCCGCCGCCACGTCGCCGGGATTGCCTCCGACCCCGTCGACATCGGTCGCGACCTCGACCGGGCAGCTCGCCGGCGGGTTGGTGGCCGCGTCGCTCGGGTCGAAGGTGTCAGGGTCCCACTCGGCCGGGATGCAGCCGATCTGCTCGCGGAGGCGAACCTGACCGAGCATCGATGAGAAGCCGCGCTCGGTGCCGCAGCGGTCGTCGCCCGGAAGACCGGTGCCCTTGCTGTAGATGTAGCTGCTGCCATCCGCGGGGCCTCCCGCCGCGAAGTCCGCGAGCGAGTGCTTGAGCGGATTGACCGCCTCGGGCACGATCAGGTACGAGCCACCCGCGCTGTCCCCGGGTGCCGGCGTCGGGTTGTCCACGACGCCCAGGCCATACAGATCGACCCGGCAGTCGACGCCGCCTTCGCCACACTCGAACGTCCCGGTGCACTGCCCGATGCCCGAGCAGGTCGGCAGCTGCGCGTGCGCGGTGCCTGCACCTGCGACGAGCAGCAGCGCCAGCGCGATCGCGCCAGCCAGCTTCGTGATCTCCATGACTCCCTCCAGGTTGCGCCTTCGCAAGAGAACTCCGTGCCCGGCACAGGGGTGTCGTGACTCGATCACCGCCGGGGATCTCAGGCTCCTACGGATCCCGCCCCGGGGTCAACACAAAAAACTGACATCCAGTGCCGTAAGGCCCCGCCAGCTCGGGACATTCGGCCCGGCGGGCGCTCAGGTCGTGTACTCGGCGTTGATGCGCACGTACTCGTAGCTGAGGTCCGTGGTCAGGACCCGCGCACTGCCCGCGCCACGGCCGATCGAGACCGCGATCTCGATGCGGCTGCGCCGCATCGCCCGCTCGGCGCGCTTCAGGGCGCCGGGGTCCTCGACCGGCTGGCCGTGGCGGAGCATCTCGACGCCGCCAAACGTCACGCCCACCTCGGCGGGGCGAAAAGGCACACCCGCGTCGCCCAGCGCCTGTACCACGCGGCCCCAGTTGGGATCGCCGCCGAACAGCGCCGTCTTGACCAGGGCCGAGCCGGCGATCCGCAGCGCCACCCGGCGCGCCGCGGCGTCGCTGCGCGCCCCGCGCACCACCACGTCGGCGAGCTTCGTCACCCCTTCGCCGTCGCGCGCGAGCTTCTCGGTCAGGGCCCCCAGCACGTCGCCGAGCATGCGGCGCAGCTCGCCCGCGCGCGCCGAGCCAGCCGTGATCGGCCGGTTGCCGCGGGCGCCGTTCGCGAGCAGCACCGTCGTGTCGCTGGTGCTGGTCTCGCCGTCGATGGTCAGCGCGTTGAGCGTGGGCTCGACCGCCTCGCGCAGCGCGGCGCGCAGGAACGCCGGCTCGACCGCCAGGTCGGTCGCCAGGTAGCAGAGCATGGTCGCCATGTCCGGCTCGATCATGCCCGCGCCCTTGGCGATGCCGACCAGCGTGCCGCCGCGCGAGCTGGCGTGCGCCAGCTTGGGCCGGGTGTCGGTCGTCATGATGGCGCGCGCTGCGCGCGTCCAGCCCGTGGGCGAGAGCCGGGCGACCGCGGTCGGGATCCCGTCGAGGATCTTGTCCATCGGCAGGCGCCATCCGATCACGCCCGTGGACGCGACCTGCACCTCGCTGGCGCGCGCGCCGATCTCGCCCGCCACCGCGCGCGCCATCTCACGGGCGTCGGCGATGCCGCCCTCACCGGTGCCGACGTTGGAGATCCGGCTGTTGACGACCACCGCGCGGGCGACGCGGCCGCGCAGGTGGCGCTTCGAGACGATCACCGGCGCGCCCGGGAAGCGATTGCGGGTGAACATGCCGGCGGCGGCGGCGGGCCGGTCGGAGACGATCAGCGCGAGATCGCGCGCGCCCTCCTTCTTCAGCCCGCAGTGCACCCCCGCGGCGCGGAAGCCCTCGACCCGAACGGCCACGACACGCCCTCCCTCAGATCCCCGGAACGGGCGCGGATTCTAGGGCATGGAGCGGGCCTACGCGGCCCCGCAGCACTTCTTGAACTTCTTCCCGGAGCCGCAGGGGCACGGATCGTTGCGACCGACCTTGGGGGCGTCGCGCACCACGGTCTGCGGCCGGCCGCGCTCCTCGCTGGCGCGCGCCACCTCGGCCATCCCCGAGCCGCCCCCGGGGCCCGCTGCGGACGCGGACGCGTGCTGCTCCTGCAGGCGCCGCTCCATGGCACGGCGGCGCGCCTCCTCGCGCGCGCGCAGCTGGTCCATCTGCTCGGGCGTGGGCGTCTCGTAGACCACGCGGAAGAGCTGCTGGACGGCGCGCGAGCGGATCCGCTGGCCCATCTCCTGGAACATGGCGAAGGCCTCGCGCTGGTACTCCACCTTGGGGTCGCGCTGCGCGTAGCCGCGCAGGTTGATGCCCTCCTTGAGGTGGTCCATCGCGAGCAGGTGCTCCTTCCAGTTGACGTCGATGCTCTCGAGCAGGAAGCCCCGGGCCACCGCCTGCAGGGTGGGCGGCCGCAGGTCTGCGAAGTTCTCCTCGAGGTCCCGGAACATCGCGATCTGCTCGTCGAGGCGCACCGCCACCCGCTTGGTCAGGCCGCCGAGCAGCGCGTCGCGCTCGGCGTCGGGCGCGAGCGGCGCCTCGTCGGGCTCGATCTGCACGCCGAACTGGTCGTGGAAGGCGGCTGCGAGGCCCTCCGTATCCACGGGCATCTTGGGCGGCGCGAACAGGTCGAGCTGGTCCTCCACGAGGCCCTCGGCCATCTCGCGATACTCGTCGGTCAGGTCCTCCATGCGGAGCACGTCGATGCGCCACGAGTAGATGCTCGTGCGCTGCTTGTTCATCACGTTGTCGTACTCGAGCAGGTGCTTGCGGATGTCGAAGTTCCGCATCTCGACCTTGCGCTGGGCGCGCTCGATCTGGCGCGAGAGCATGCCCGCCTCGATCGCCTCGCCCTCCTCCATGCCCAGCCGCGTCATCAGCCCCTGCAGCCGATCGCCCCCGAAGATGCGCAGCAGGTCGTCCTCGAGCGACATGTAGAAGCGCGACTCGCCCGGGTCGCCCTGGCGGCCCGAGCGGCCGCGGAGCTGGTTGTCGATGCGGCGGGACTCGTGTCGCTCGGTGCCCAGCACGTAGAGTCCGCCCGCCTCGAGCACCTTCTCGCGCTCGGCCGCACACTCGGCGCGTAGCTGGTCGATCGCGTCGGAGTTCGCCGGGTCGTCGGGATCCAGGCCGCGCCCGCGAAGCATCATCTCGGCGTTGCCGCCCAGCACGATGTCGGTGCCGCGCCCGGCCATGTTGGTCGAGATCGTCACCGAGCCCAGCCGGCCCGCCTGCGCCACGATCTCGGCCTCGCGCTCGTGCTGCTTGGCGTTGAGCACGTTGTGCGGCACGCCCTGGCTCTTGAGCTGGCGCGCGAGCATCTCCGAGGTCTCGATGGCGATCGTGCCCACGAGCACCGGCTGGCGCTGCTTCTGCCGCTCGGTGATGTCCGCGATGACCGCGTCCCACTTCTCGCGCTTGGTGCGGTACACCACGTCGTCCTGGTCCATGCGCACCATGGGCAGGTTCGTGGGGATCACCAGCACCTCGAGCCCGTAGATCTCGCCAAACTCCATGGCCTCGGTGTCCGCCGTACCGGTCATGCCCGCGAGCTTGTCGTACATGCGGAAGAAGTTCTGGAAGGTGATCGAGGCGTAGGTCTGCGACTCGTTCTGGATCCGCACACCCTCCTTCGCCTCGACCGCCTGGTGCAGGCCGTCGCTCCAGCGCCGACCGTCCATCAGCCGCCCGGTGTGCTCGTCGACGATGATGACCTGGCCGTCCTTGACCACGTAGTCGATGTCGAGCTTGTACAGCGCGTGCGCCCGCAGCGCGCTCTGCACGCAGTGGAGCGTGTCCATGTTCTGGGGCGCGTACAGGTTGTCGATCTTGAGCAGGCGCTCGACCTCGCTGACGCCGTCCTCGGTGAGCTGCGCGCTGCGGGCCTTCTCGTCGACCGTGAAGTGCTCCTCGGCCGCGAGCCTGGGGATCACCTTGTCGGCCACGCGATACTTCTCGGGATTGTCCTCGACCGGGCCCGAGATGATCAGCGGGGTCCGAGCCTCGTCGATCAGGATCGAGTCGACCTCGTCGACGATCGCGAAGGAGTGCTCGCGCTGCACGAACATCTCCAGCGACGGCTTCATGTTGTCGCGCAGGTAGTCGAAGCCGAACTCGTTGTTCTGGCCGTAGATCACGTCGGCCGCGTAGGCCTCGCGGCGCTGCGCCTCATCGATGCCGGCCACGATGCAGCCCACCGACAGGCCGAGCGCCCGGTGCACCTGCCCCATCCACTCGGCGTCGCGCTGGGCCAGGTAGTCGTTGACCGTGACCACGTGCACGCCCTTGCCCGAGAGCGCGTTGAGCGCCGAGGGGAGCGTGGCGACCAGCGTCTTGCCCTCGCCGGTCTTCATCTCGGCGATCTTGCCCTGGTGCAGCACGATGCCGCCCAGCAGCTGCATGTCGTAGTGGCGCTGGCCCAGGGTGCGCTTGGCGGCCTCGCGCACCAGCGCGAAGGCCTCGGGCAGCAGGTCGTCGAGCGACTCGCCCTTGCCGTGCCGCTCGCGCAGCGCCCCGAAGCGACGCGGCAGCTCGTGGTCGGGCAGGACCTCGCAGTCAGGCTCGAGCTGGTTGATGCGGTCGATCAGCGGATGCAGGCGCTTGAGCTCGCGAGCGTTCGCCGAGCCGAGGATCTTGCGGAAGATGGAGCGGATGGCGGCCTCCCAGCGGTGCCGGATTATAGGCAACCGGTCCCAGCGGGGCCGGGGGGAGGCGGCGGAGCGGGCTACTCCAGGATGTAGTTCTGGGGATTGACCGGCTTGCGGTTGACCTCGACCTGGTAGTGCAGGTGAGGGCCCGTGCTGCGACCCGTCGAGCCCATCAGGCCGATCTTCTGGCCGCGCTTGACCTTCTCGCCCTCCTTGACGAGAACCTCCTGCAGATGGCCGTACTTGGTCTCCACGCCGTAGCCGTGGCGCAGGACGACCGCCTTGCCCAGGGCGCGCCGCGAGCCGGAGAATCGCACCAGGCCGTCGGCGGTCGCGACCACCGGTGTGCCCGCGCGTCCCGCGATGTCGACACCGCGGTGGAACTCGCGCCCGCCCGTGAACGGCGAGCTCCGGTAGCCGAACGACGAGGTCAGCCAGCCCTTGGTCGGCGTGATCGATGGCGTGTGCAGCAGCTTCGCCGAGTTCTCCTCGAGGTGCGCCAGCAGGTTCTGCAGCGACCCCACCTGCGAGCCCGCGGCCGCGGTCAGGGAGCTGAAGCCCTCGATCAGGCGCTTGTGTCGCTGGGCGCGCGTCAGCCAGGCGTGATCCGGCGAGAGCTCGTCGCCGTCCTGGCCACCGATGCCCGAGAGCGGCAGCGGGTCCGCGGGATCCAGGCTCGTGATCACGCGAAGCTTGTGCTCGAGCTCGCCCAGGCGTGACAGCTCGCGCGCGATGGTCTCGACCTGCGCGGCGTAGTCCTCGATGTGCTCGGTCTGCTGCGCCGTCTCGTGGCGCAGGTCCTCGAGCTCCGAAACCTGCAAACGCACCCGCACGTAGTCCACCGAGACGCCGAGCGCCACGCAGAGCACCACGGCAGCGGTGACGACCAGGCGGCGGATCGACGAGCGGCGCACGCTGACCCGGCGAATGCTGCCCGCCGGGCCCTGCATGACCATCAGCGTGATCGTGTCCTGGACCTCCGGCCCCTCAGGCATGCACTCCCTCGACGCGGATCTCGAGCACGAGTCGCCCCATGCGCAGCTCGTCGCCATCCGACAGCACCTGGCGCTCGTGCTTGGTGCCGTTCACCAGCGTGCCGTTGGTGCTCCCCAGATCCTGCACGAACGCCTTCCCGCCCTCATAGCCGAAGAGCGCGTGGGCACGCGAGATGGTCGCCTCGTTGAGCATCAGGTCAGCGCTGCGCCCGCGCCCGATGACGGTGCTGGCGCGGTCGAGCGGCCACTCCAGCCCCTCATAGAAGCCGCTGGCCACGCGCACCAGCGCGCGCCCGGTCGAGGGAACGGAAGCTTCGTTGCTGGCTGCGGACATCGAGCGATTCCTGCGCGCGCACCGCGCACTTGGCGCGCCAGAGAGCGAGATCGGCCCGGGCCGCGGAAACTTGACCCCTCCGGTCACGCCCGCCGCCAGCCCACGGCTGCGCACTCCCGCGCCGGCAACGCCGGTCGCCGCGGCGGCCGGAGACCCGGGATGTTGCCGCCCGGGCTCGCTGCCCCGGGGCGGGGGTGGAGCCCTGGCACCGGCTGCTGGGTGCCAGGCACTTTGCGGCTGCTGGGTGCCAGGCACTCTGCTGCCGGAGCACTTTGCCGGCGGTCGCGGTGCCGGTCGCGGTGCCAGGCACCGGCTGCGGGCTGCGGGCTGCGGGCTGCGGGCTGCGGGGAGGCACCCAAGCCGGGTGCCAGGCGATTGGTGCCAGGTCCAGCTGAGGTGCCAGGCACCGGAGCCGGGGCAGGCACCGGAGCCGGGGCATCGGAGCCGGGCGACGGCCGACCGGACGCGCGCCGGAGGCTAGGCGGGCCCGGGTCGGATCAGCCCAGGAGCTCTCGCGCGTGAGCGCGAGCGGTCTCGGTCACGCGACCGCCTCCGGCCATGCGTGCGATCTCGTCCACACGTGCGTCGTCCTCGAGGATCTCGACGCGGCTGCGCGCGCGGCCCCCACGAACGCGCTTGCTGACATGGAAGTGGCGCTCACCCAGCGCTGCCACCTGAGGCAGATGCGTGATGCACAGGATCTGGTGGCGGCCGGCCAGCGTGCGCAGGCGCTCGGCGACAAGGCGCGCGGTTCGCCCGCCGATTCCCGCGTCGACCTCGTCGAAGAGCAGCACCTTTCCCCGCTCCCCACCTCGGAGCACGTTGCGCAGGGCCAGCAGCAGACGCGCCAGCTCGCCGCCCGAGGCAGCGTCACGCAGCCGCCGGGGCCGCTCGCCCGGATTCGCGGCGAGACCGAATCCGACGGACTCGCGGCCCGCCGGCCCGCTGGGCGCCTCCCGGCCCGACACGGTCTTGGGCGCGAGTGGCTCGAGATCGACCGAGAAGCGCGCCCGTGCCAGGTCGACCGCGTCGAGCTCGGCGGTCACGGCTCGGTCGAGCTCCGCGGCCACCTCGCGCCGCGCCGCGGAGAGCCTGCGGGCTGCGGCATCCAGCCCCTCCGCCAGGCGCCCCAGCTCGGCCTCCAGCTCCGCCGTCCGCGCCTCGCCGCCTTCGACCCGCGCATGCTCCGCGCGGGCCCGCTCCCGGTACGCCAGGATCTCCTCGATCGTCGGGCCGTAGCGTGCCTGCAGGCGCCGCAGCTCTCCCAGCCGCTCCTCGATCTGCTCGAGCCGGCCGGGCTCGGGGTCGAGCGCGTCGAGGTATCCGGCGAGCTCGCGGCTCGCCTCCTCGGCCTCGATCCCGGCTCGATCGAGGGCTGCGGCTGCGGGGGCCAGCTGCGGGTCGAGCTCGGAGGCCTGGCGCAGCGTGCCCGCTCCGCGCGCGAGCTCCTCGCGAGCCCCGCGATCGCCGTCCAGTGCGTCGAGCACCGCCGTCGCGTCCCTCGCCAGACGCTCGACGTGAGCCAGACGCAGGTGGTCGGCCTCGAGCGCCGCGAGCTCGTCGGGTCGCGGATCGACCGCGTCGATCTGTTCGATCTCGAAGCGCAGCTGATCCTCGCGCCGCGCCAGCTCCGCTGCCTGCGCGTGGCGCCGCTCGATGCTCTCGGCCAGATCGCGCCAGGCGACGTACAGCGCGCGCACCTCGTCCACGAGCGGCCCGAGTCCTCCGTGTCCGTCCAGAAGCTCCAGCTGCACGTCGGACCGCAGCAGCGCCTGGTGCTCGCCCTGGCTCGTGATCTCCAGTGCGTCGCCGAGCAGCTGGGCGAGCAGCGCCACCGTGGCCAGCCGGCCATTGACGAAGACCTTGCTGCGGCCCTCGGCCGAGATGCTCCGCGCCACCAGGACCTCGGCGTCCCCGTCCTGCGCGAGGCCCAGCTCGACCGCGCGCTCCAGGCACGCGGGGTCATCGATGATCGCCTCGACCACCGCGGCGGCGGCCCCGCTGCGGACCAGCTCGCGGGATACGCGCTGACCGGCCAGCATGGCGATCGCGCCCAGCAGGACGGACTTGCCGGCGCCGGTCTCGCCCGTGACCACGTTGAGGCCAGCCGTCGGCTCGATCTCGAGCTCCTCGATCGTCGCCAGGTCCCGGACCCTCAGGGTCTGAATCAACGCGATCCCCACCCCAGCTTGCGGCGCAGCGTGTCGAAGTGGTCGCGGGGCTCCAGCGTGACGAAACGCGCCGGGTGTCCCGCGCTCTCGATGGCAACGCGGTCGCCCGGCAGCAGCGCATTGCCCACCTGTCCGTCGCGCGTGAGTGTCGCCTCCTCCTGTGCGCGCAGGAGGACCTCGACCTGGCTGTCGTCGGGCAGAACCAGCGGCCGCAGCGAGAGCACGTGGGGGCAGATCGGCGTGACCACGAGCGCGCGAACCGACGGCTCGACGACCGGGCCGCCCGCCGAGAGGTTGTAGGCGGTGGAGCCCGTCGGTGTGGACACGATCAGACCGTCGGACCGGAAGGTGGCGACGTGCTGATCATCGACGCGAACCTCGAGGTCGATCATGCGTGCGAGCGCCGTGCCCTTGGTGATGACCGCGTCGTTGAGCACGATGCCGCGCGCCAGCTCACGCGCATCTCGCAGCACGCGGACGCGCAGGCGGCGACGCTCGATGATCTGACCCTCGCCGCGCAGCAGCCGGTCGAGCGCGCCCTCGGCCTGATCCGGGCTCGCCTCCGTCAGGAACCCGAGCCGGCCCAGATTGACGCCCAGGATCGGAACGTCCCGGTCGCCCACCGCCCGGGCGGCCGCCAGCATCGAGCCATCACCGCCGAGCACCACCAGGAGGTCGGAGACATCGATGACCTCCTGGTGCCCGTGCCCGGCCGACTCCTCCAGGCCAGGGGCCTCGGCCGCCGACGCCCGATCGATCGCAACATCAGCGCCGTGGCTCCTGGCGACCTCGATCAGCCGAGCCACGAGCTCACCGTGACCGACCTCGCCGCCCTTGAGCACGATGCCGATCCGCTTGAAGCCCATCGGGGTGAAAGTAGCGGGCGCTGCGGGGCGCGGCCAAGGCGGATGGCGGCATTGCCTGGCACCGCCGCCCAGGCATCCTCCAGCGCTGCCGGGGAGCCAGCCCCGGGGCGTCGATGCCGAGGATATGGCTGGTGTGACCGGCTCGATGTCCGAGCTCACCGCAGTGAAGGCATTGGATGTCGGCCCTGTCGGCCAGGCCATCTCGCGCCCGGCCGCCGCACTCGCAGACGTCTGCCCTCGGGGCGGCCTAGAATGACGGGTGTGGAGCTCTTTCCGGACGCCGCGTACCAGCGGCAGGGGACCGCGCTGGCCGCTGCCCCTCTCGCCGAGCGAATGCGCCCGGTGGCCCTCGAGGACTTCTCCGGGCAGGACCATGTGCTCGGCGAGGGGCGCCCGCTGGGCCCGGTGGTGGGTGGCACCGGTCGTCTGCCGTCGATGATCCTCTGGGGCCCACCGGGCTCGGGCAAGACCACCCTCGCAGCGTTGCTGGCACACCGGGCCGGCTACCGCTTCGAAAAGCTCTCGGCCGTCATGGGCGGAGTGAAGGAGCTCCGGGAGGCCGTCGCCCGGGCTCGCGGTGCCACCCACGAGAAGGTTCTCACCGTCGTGTTCATCGACGAGATCCACCGCTTCAACAAGGCGCAGCAGGACGCGCTCCTGCCACACGTCGAGGACGGCACGATCGTGTTGATCGGGGCCACGACCGAGAATCCTTCGTTCGAGGTGATCGGTGCGCTGCGCTCGCGCTGCCGCGTGTTCCGCCTCGAGCCGCTCGACGGCCCGGCACTCCGCCGGATCCTCGCGCGAGCGCTCGGAGACCCGCGACTCGGCCTGGGCTCGCGCGGGCTCACGATCGAAGACGACGCGACCGAGCTGATTCTGCGCCTATCGCACGGCGATGCCCGGCGCGCTCTCACGCTGCTCGAGACCGCAGCGGAGCGCGTCGAAAAGCGCATCGACCGCGCCGCGATCGAGTCCGCTTTCGAAGCCCCCCTACCCGACCATGACAAGGGCGGTGACCAGCACTACGACGTCGTGTCGGCGTTCATCAAGAGCATGCGCGGAAGTGATCCCGACGCCGCCGTCTACTGGATGGCCCGCATGCTGGAGGCAGGCGAGGACCCGCGGTTCATATGCAGGCGCATGCTGATCTTTGCGTCCGAGGACATCGGTAACGCTGAGCCTCAGGCGCTCCAGGTCACCGTCGCTGCGGCCGAGGCCTTCGATCGCGTCGGTCTGCCCGAGGGAAGGCTGATCCTCGGTCAGGCTGCGACCTACCTCGCCTGCGCCCCGAAGAGCAATGCCAGCTACCGGGCGATCGACGCGGCCGTCGCCGAGGTGCGCAGCAGTGGCGGGCTCCCGGTACCGCTACACCTGCGCAATGCGCCCACCGAACTGCTACGACGCGAGGGGCACGGCCGGGACTACGTCTATCCGCACGACGAGCCCGGGCACTTTGCCCGGGCCCAGTACTTACCCGACGCCCTGCGCGGGCGGCGCTTCTACACTCCCACCGACGAGGGCACGGAAGCCGCGATGCGCGAGCGACAGAACGCTCGCTGGGGCGAGGACAAGCCGTGAGCCGCGAGGAGATCATCCGGATCTGCGAGACCTATCTGTTTCATGGCCTCGTCGAACGCGATCCCGGCAAGGTCCTGCTCGCGCCGGATGCACGGCGGGTCGAGCAGGGAGAGCTGAATGGTGCCACCCAAGATGAGATCAGCTCGATGCTCGCGGTCAAAGAGCCCCGCGTCATCGAGGGCATCCGCAACACCCGCTGGATCGTTGAGGGCGACCAGGCCGTAGTCTTCTACGAGCTCGAGACCACTTTCTCACCCGAGCCGGTACACATCGCCGAGCGCTTCCGGGTCAGAGACGGACTCATCTCGGAGATCGAGGCCATTTTCCACCTGGACGGAGATCCGCCCGCGGGAATCCCCGTACCGGGCCGCTGAACGATCGCTGCCTGCAGGCGGCCGCCTCGGTGCCTAGGCCGGAAGCACCCGGACGATGGGGCGACCCGGTGGGTACGACCAGGGGGGAAACGTGATGTCCAGCGCTCCCGAGCGCAGTTCCGCCGACGCGGCACGAAATGCCGCCACGAACGTGCGGAAGCTCTCCAGGAAGCTCGACCTGAGCTTCCTGTCCGTGGTGTGACAGGGCGGGCGGGACGAACGCTTCGGATCCCTCGGCCGCGCGCGCCAGTCCTGTGCCCTCACACGAGCGAGACCGAGAACCCCGGTCCCAGCCCGCACACGTTCCAGTCGCAGCCGACGCTCAGTCTCGGCGATGTCCCGCGACACCTCGCCCGCGGAGCACTCGGGAAGCGGATGTACGACGACGCATCCCGGGTCCGCGCCCTCTCCCCGCCCGACTCCAACGCTGACCCGATGCCGCTCGATATCTCCGCCCGCGGACCACAGGCTCACGCCGGGCCAGTCGCGCCCCCGGCCACAAAGACCGGCCTGAACGGGATTCGTGACGACGTAGACCAGTCGGTCCCGGAGCGCTTCATGGTCGAGAATCGGCTCCGCCGAGTACCGTCGGCCGAAGACCACCCCGGAGCGGTCACGGATCCGGTTGATGGCGCGCGCCAGATTGCCGAGCAGATAGCAGGCCCAGTCCGCCAGCTCGCCGTTCGAGTCGCGGACGAGGAGATGTACGTGATTCGACATCACGCAGATCGCGAAGACCATCACGCCTGGCCAGCGTTCTTGAGCTCTCGCGAGCCACTCGAGAACTGCCCGGTTCGTCTGCGCATCGGGTCGCAGGAAGAAGCGAGCCTGGTGGCAGCGACTGGTGATTAGGTGGTATGTGCCCGGAGGATGCTGACGGAGCGGCCGGCCCATGGCCGACGAGAGAGCAAGTTGCATGCCGCCGACGGGGAACGGCTTGACGCACAGTTGCGAGCAGAGATGTCGCCGAGACTGCTCACCTGCGTGGCGAAACATCCTTGGGCGGCACTTCATGCACCACTTCATGCAGCAGCATTTCATGCAAGGCACCCGGGGCGCGCGAAGGCTTCGCACCAACGCTCGTCCCAGCCAGCGCCGGCCGCACGGCGCTGCTTCAGTCAGCCTTGGCGATGCGGGCGGCCAGCACCGAGACCAGCTCCAGCCGATCGATAGGCTTGGTCAGATAGTCGTCACAGCCTGCGGCGGTACAGCGTTCCCGGTCGCCGTGGAGCGCGTGAGCCGTGAGCGCGATGATGGGAACATCGCAGCCACGATCACGGAGCAGACGCGTCGCGTCGTAGCCGTCCATCCGGGGCATGTCCATGTCCATCAGGATTGCCTGGCACCGCTTCCCAGCCAGCATCGCATCGAAGAACGCCTGCACCGCCTCCTCGCCGTCCCGAGCGACGAGAGCCTCGGCGCCCGCTTTGGTGAGGATCATCTTGATCAGGCGCTGATTGTCGGGCCCATCCTCGGCGACCAGGATTCGCATGCCGGCGAGCTCCTCGCGCTTGCCGGTGGCCGCCATGATCGGGGTCAGTGGCTCCTCTGCCTCGTTCACGTTGCCGACCGGCAGCGTCACCTGGAACCGGCTGCCGGTGCCAGGCTCGCTGCTGGCGTCGATTGCCCCACCCATCAGATCGACGATGCGCTTCGCGATGGACAGTCCGAGCCCCGTGCCGCCGCGAGTGCGGGTCGTGGATGGATCGGCCTGGGTGAACGGCTCGAAGACGCGCTGCATCTGGGCGGGCGTCATCCCGATGCCGGTGTCGATCACCGAGAAGCCGACTCCCGGGAGACTAGCCACCTGACGGGGCTCGACGGCCAGCTCGACCGCGCCCTCGTCCGTGAAGCGCACTGCGTTGTCGAGCAGGTTGAGGAGGACCTGACGGAGGCGCGTGGGATCGGCGGCGACCAGCGGTGGAGTGTCCGCGTCAATGGAGATCTCGAGCTCGAGCCCCTTCTGCTCGACACGCGGTCGGATGATGTCTCCGAGCTCGGTCACCAGATCGCGCACGCGTACGGAGCCGCTTTCCAGCTCCAGCCGCCCGGACTCGACACGCGACAGGTCCAGAACGTCATTGATCACGGCCAGCAGATGGCGCCCGTTCCGCCGGATCGTGTCGACCATCTCGCCGCAGCGCTCGGGATCGGGATCGCCTGCGAGCTCCTCGCGCAGCAGATCCGAGAATCCCAGCACCGCGGTCAGCGGCGTGCGCATCTCGTGGCTCGTGTTGGCCAGGAACGCGGACTTGGCGCGACTCGCCTCGCGGGCCCGGTCGCGCATCTCGACCAGCTGCTGGAAGAAGTGGTCGCCCTCACTGTCGTAGAAGGAGAAGAGCAGCACCAGGAAGATCAGGGCTCCCAGGATGTTGACGGTATACAGCGCGAGGTCCGGCGGGACGGGCGGAACTATTTGCCCCTCCAGATGCGCATGGGCGAACGCCACGGCGGTCGCCATCGAGGTCAGAACCCAGCCGCGCGCGTGCCAGCCGCGTCCGAGGAACATGATCGACACCACGGGGGTCAGCACGAGCCAGACGGCCGCCGGGCCCGCGATCCCGCCCGCCTGGTAGCACGCATAGGTGCACGTGACGAATGCGATGGCAGACCCGACGTGGCCGGCAATGCTCAGCCGCAGCGTGTAGCGGAGCACCATCAGCGATCCGAACAGCGCAAGCGTCGCGAGCGCGTGCGTGACCACGTGAACGTAGGCCTGGGAGCGTGTCAGCCCGAACGGATACGCGAGGATGAACAGCACGCAGATGGGAACCGACGCCAGGTAGTACCCCGCCATCAAGCGCGCACGTCTGCCCTGGAGCGCACCGGGCGCCCGGAGCCCGGGAGAGAGGCAAAGGTCGATCCAGCGCGACCAGCCACCTCGTCCCCCCGGCGCTGCCGGATCCGTCGAGTCTGCAGAAAACACGGCTGCGTTCGCGTTTCGGATGCCGCAGGGTGCGCCTGAAGCGGCAGGTCCGTCCGGATGACTGCCAGCGGGGAACGGCTGCGCTAGCGTCTGGCCACGCGCGGCCACGCGCGTCGCTACAAAGCTGGGGGAACCATGAGACGCACGATTGCTGCGGCCATTCTCGCCGCGTTTCTGCCCGTGACGGCCACGGGCTGCTTCGGTGGCTTCGAGCTCACCAAGAAGGTCTACAAGCTCAACGAGGACGTCAGTCCGGACAAGTGGGTACAGGAGGTCTTCTTCCTGGTCCTCGTCATCGTCCCGATCTACGGCCTCGCCTCGTTCCTGGACGCGATCCTCTTCAACTCGATCGAGTTCTGGACCGGAAACAACCCGGTGCTCGCGAACGGCGGCTCGCAGTCGTTCGAGACCGCCGAGGGCCGCGTGACACTGTCGAGCATCGATGCGGCCACGCTGGCCGTGACGCTGGAGCGGCCCGACGGGACCGTCGATCGATTCTCGCTCGCCCGCGAGAACGGCACGGTCTCGGCACGCGACGCCGACGGAGCCGTACTGGCACGTGTCGACACGGGCGCCGATGGCGCTCCCGCGGTCATCGGGGGCCTGCTGCGCTGACCCGTTCAGGCCCGGGGCCCGCGCCCCGGGCCTGGCGCCATTTCGCGCCCTGCCCCGGGTAAAGCCCCATCCGGCGGGCACCGACGAGCACCGTATGGTGCAGCAGTCCCGGCAAGGAGGCTTCTCGCTCGTCGAGGCGGTGATGGTCGTGGCGATCATCGGCGTCCTGGCCAGCCTGACCATGGTCGTGTCGGCGCGCTGGGCGCTCCAGGAGGAGCCGCGGCGGGCGGCCCTGGTCGTGGCCGGCGCGCTCCAGGCCGCGCAGGAGCGGGCGCGGACGGAAGGTCACCCGGTCCTCATCTTCTTCCACGACGAGGTGGACTGCTCCGACGGCCGCGATCCGATCCTGACGGTGGTCGGCGACGTCGATCGCACGTTCGACCAGACCCCGCCGGACTCCGTGACCCCCGTCAGCCTCCCGGGAGACATGAGCTGCGAGGTCACGGCTCTGGGAAGCGGCCCCGAGGCCGTCCCCTCGACCCTGCGACTGCCCGACGAGGACTACTCGCAGCTGGTCACCCTGCCGATCTCCCCGCCCGCACTCCCATCGGTGCCCAGCCTGCCCTCCCTCCCATCAGTCCCCTCGCTCCCGTCCGTCTCGTCCGTGCCGCTGCCCAAGGCCAAGCTGGCCGCAATCATCTTCAACGGCACGACCTTCGCGCCCGACATCGCGACGGGCGACCCGGTCCTCGCCTTCGCGACCAACGGCAGTCCCGTGCACCCCTCCGCCCCCACGAACTGGGGCTCGGGGACCGGCGCCTTCTACATCACGAACAACCGGGGAACGATCTACGCGATCATCGTCACCCCGACCGGCGCCGTGACCATCCGGCGACACGATCTGCGCAGGAACCGCTGGCAGTAGCGGTGGCCGAGGGCTCGGTGCAGGGCTCGGTGCCAGGCAACCTGGGCTCGGTGCCAGGCAACTGGGCTCGGTGCCAGGCAACCGAGAGTTCGGTGCCAGGCAACCTGTCGTCGCGTCGAATCCCGAGCCGAGGTGCCAGCCGACGCCGCCCGTCCGGCGCCTAGCGCTTGCCCGCGACGATCTCGCTCACGGTCCGCGCCACCTGCGCACCGTGCTCGGTGAGCCAGACCGCGTAGTGGCGCTCGCCCGGCCGGACCCGTCGCTCCGCGAGGCCGAGATCCACCAGGCGCTCGACCTGCTTGGAGACCGCCACCTCGTGCACCGCAAGGCGCGCCGCGAGGGCCGACTGGCTTGTACCCTCGTTGAGAGCAGTGCTCAGCAGCGGCAGGAGCAGGCCCGTGCCCAGGGTGGGATCCCGCAGCTGGTCGCGCAGGTACTCCAGCGCCGCCACCAGGCCTTCGAGCTCCGGGCTGTCCACCTGGCCCCCCTCGCACGCGCCGTCACGGAGCGCGCTGGCGCGGCGGACGAGACTCGAACTCGCAACTTCCGGCGTGACAGGCCGGTGCTCTAACCAATTGAACTACCGCCGCGCGTCCGTGGGCTTATAGCTCACCCGCCGGCCCGTCACAATCGCCGCCAGCATCCGTGGGACCGGCTACAGACGGCGGCGAGTCCGGACGATTGGCAGGGCGTGGACAAGCCCTCCGATACAGGTCGGCCGGTGATCTGCGTGGACGAGGACCCCGCGCTCGAGGCGGCGCCCCGCTGGCTCGGCAAGGCCTTCGCTCCCGCGCAGGTGCCACCCACCGACGGAGACCTGCGGCTGATCGGCCCGATGCAGCTGGCGACCTCGGGAGCCCGCGTCCTGCGGCGGCACCGGCTCCGCGCACCTGACGTGCCCTGCGTCGTCCTGACACCGGATGACGCCGAGCTGGAGCTGGTGCGGGCCTGCTTCCGCGAGGGCGCTGCCGATGTCCTGAGCCTGAGCGAGGCACCTGGAGAGCTGGCCGTGTGCATCCGGCGGACCCTCGACGCGCGCGCCCTCGAGCGCCGCGATCGGGAGGACACAGCGGCCCTCGCCGCGGAGCTCGGCAAGCGTGCCCGCGAGCTCCAGGAAATGGTCACGCAGGTCCGGCTGGCCTACGACCACACCCTGGGAGCCCTCGTCGCAGCGCTCGACCTGCGCGAGGAGGCCACGGCGAACCACTCGGCCCGCGTCGCCCTCTATGCCCTCATGCTGGGCCTGCGGGCTGGAATCGACGATTCGGGCACGCTCCGGGACCTCTATCACGGCTCGCTGCTGCACGACATCGGGAAGATCGGGATCCCGGACGCCGTGCTGCTCAAGCCGGGAGAGCTGAGCGACCCGGAGTGGGAAATCATGCGCGGCCACGCCAAGCTGGGCGGTGACATGCTCGACGGCATCGCGTTCCTGCGCGGCGCTCGAGACGTACCCCTGTACCACCACGAGGCCTGGGCGGGTGGTGGTTATCCCCACGGCCTCGAGGCCGACCAGATCCCGGTCTCGGCGCGCATCTTCGCAGCAGTCGACTCCTACGACGCGATCCGCTCCTGGCGCCCGTACAAGCCGGAGCACACCTACAGCGACGCGGTCCCGATGCTGCACCGCGTCGCCGGGAGGCGCCTCGACCCGGGCATGGTGGAGCTGTTCCTCGATCAGGCCCCCGAGAGCTGGGACTGGCTGGCCGGAGCAGCGACGGAGGCCCAGACATTCGGCGACGCCATGGCGGCGTGCCGCGAGTGCATGGCCCGCGGGGGCCGGAGCGTGGGAAAGTGAGCATCGAGCTGAGCCTGCTGGGCCAGATCCTGAACCTGGCCCGGGACCCCGAGGTCGAGATCGAGGCCTTCGCCGAACGGATCGCCTCGTCCCCGC
Organism: Deltaproteobacteria bacterium; assembly: GCA_029261925.1. Lineage (GTDB taxonomy): Bacteria > Myxococcota_A > UBA9160 > SZUA-336 > SZUA-336 > JAGWBS01. Next base: position 44,549 of record JAJDAJ010000059.1, read on the forward strand.
GTCTGTCCGCCGAGATCGTGCGGGTGGCGAACTCTGCGCTGTACGGAATGGAGGGGCGCATCCAGGAACTCGAGCGGGCGCTGCTGATCCTCGGCGTCCAGACCGTGACGGGCATCGCCTCGTCGATCCTCGCGGGCGACAGCATGAAGGGCGCCCACCTCGGCGCGATCAACGGCAACCAGCTGTGGATGCACAGCCTCGAAACCGGCATCTGTGCGCAGCTCATCGCGCGTTGCCTGGCACTGCCGCTCGAATCCGAGGCCTACCTCGCCGGCCTGCTGCACGACCTGGGCATGCTCGATCTGCACGAGGCCGAGCCGGAGCGCTACCCGGCGCTGCTGGAGCGCGGTGCCAGGCAAAACCTCCCGCTCGCGGACCTGGAGGCCCAGGTCCTCGGCACGACCCACGCCGAGCGCCTCGGGGAGGCCATGCGAGTATGGGGCTTCCCGGACTCGCTCCGGGAAGCTGCAGCGGCGCATCACGACCCCGAACGCGCGAGCGACAGCGGCCGGACCCTGGCTGCCCTGATCGAGGCGGCCCACGCGATCGTCGAGGACCCCGTGTCCGGCTGGCAGGACGCCGCTATCGAGCCTCACGAGGGCGGCGCCCTTCTATCAGACCTCGGACTGCTCCCCGAGGACATCGCCGACGTCCGCCGCGAGCTGCAGGAGCGCCTCAAGGAGGCCCTGGCCGTTCTCTAGAGCCTCCAGGGGGTTCTGGGGCCTGGGGAGCGCGGTGCCAGGGAATAGTCTGGGGAGCGGTGCTCTGGGGAGCGGTGCTGGGGAGCGGTGCCAGGCAATAGTCGAGGCGCAAACGTGCTATCCAGGCTCGCTCCCAGGTGACCCGGGTCGAAAGTGCCCAGCCGGCCCTGGGATAGCGACCCGCCGTTGCCTGGCACCTCGGCCCGCACCTCCGCCCCGGCACCGCACCTCCCGGGCACCTCGGCGTTGCCTGGCACCTCTCCCGGGCAGCACCTCCCGGGCACCTCGGCGTTGCCTGGCACCTCTCCCGGCACCTCCCGGGCACCTCGGCGTTGCCTGGCACCTCTCCCGGTCGACGTCGGGGCAATTCCCCAGCAGACACCTCGGAGCGCCTCCCGGCGCTCCGAGGTGTGAGATACCGCCACATTCGGGCTTCCCAGCGGGGGCCAGATCGGGGTAAGCTGAGGGCGCCGCCCCGCATCGCCGGGGCCGGGCAATGCAGGGAGATCTCGATGCGCCAATTCATTGCTGTCGCGCTGGCTGCGCTCGGTCTCGGAGCGGCGGGATCCGCCCTCGCCCTCGAGCTCGACCTCACCGGAGCGTTCGCGTTCGACACGAGCAACGTCAGCTGCACGGGTGGGCTGGGGTGTAACGGCGGCACCTTCGCGAGCATCGCCCCCGAGGGTTTGGCTCACAACCCGGTGACGGACACGCTGATCGTCTCGCACGACGGCGGCAGCGACATGCTCTTCTACGAGTTCAATCTCGACGGCACGTTCACCGATCCGGCCAATCCAGCCCGATTCGGCATTTCCCTGGGCGCGTTCGGTTCGCTCCCGGCATGGCGCGGCCTCGACTACCTGCAGTCGAGCGGCACCCTGCTGGCCAGCAGCGAGGACGGCATGATCCGCGAGTTCACGCTCGACGGCATGCCCGTCGCCGGGGGCATCGACTTCGTGGCCACCGGTGCGGATGACGCGGAGGGCGTCGTGCTGCACACGAACGGCAACATCTACGTCGCGGACGATGGCAACGAGACGGTCCGCCAGTTCCAGTTCAACGGCGCCAGCTGGGTCGAGGTCATCGGCGGCGGATGGCCGGTCATGACGCGTGTCGTGGGCGGGGACCCCTTCGACGACCCCTCGGCGATCGAGACGCTGCCGGGCGGCAGCGGCAACCTGCTGGTTCACGACGACTCCTCGGGGGGCCTCGGCTCGGTCTGGGAGCTCAGTCTCGACGGGATGTTCCTGGACCAGGCAAACTCCGTGCTGCTGACCGCGAACGTGCCCGGGTGCGACTCCGTGGGCGGCTGCTTTGACGGCGAGGGCCTGGCCTACGACGACGTCAACGACGTGGTCTTCATCGCCTACGAGAACGAGCAGAAGATCATCAGCTTCCCGCGCATGGTCCCCGAGCCGGCCAGCGCGAGCCTGCTGCTGCTGGGGATCGGCGGCCTGATCGCGGCGCGGCGACGCCGCGCCTGATCGTCAGCCAGACGCCGCAGCGTCTCACTCCACGGTCGCGGCGCCACCTCGCGCCGCGACCACGCGGCGGATGCGCGCGTGCTCGGCGCGGTCCAGCCGGAAGCGGCTGAACGCCGCCAGGCCGATCAGGAAGCAGACGCAGGGCAGCCCGCCGTTGAGCGTCAGCATCACGCCGCGCACGAGGCCGGCCTGCTCGGTGTTCTCGACGTAGCCCGACGCGCTCAGCGCGACGCCGGCAACGCCCACCATCAGCGCACCGGCCAGCTTCTGGAAGAAGGCCCAGACGGCGAAGTAGGAGCCCTCCTTGCGCTCGCCGGTCACGTACTCGTCGTAGTCGATGACGTCGGCCTTGATGGCCTGACCCAGCGTGTTGCCGCAGCCCGCCCCGGTGCCGCAGAGGACCGACGAGACGAACTGCAGCCAGACGCGGCCCTCGTCGAGAAAGACCAGGCAGAGGTAGCCGACGGCCGTGATACCCATGGAGAGCATCCACAGGCGGTGGCGCTCGAAGCGCTCGGCCAGCCACACCCACACCGGGATCGAGACCGCGGTCGGGATCAGGTAGGCCAGCAGCACCAGGCCGAGCAGGTCCTCCCGCCCGATCACGTACTTGACCACGAACGGCGCCATGGCGGTCGTGCCCGCGACGCCGAACGACTCGATGAAGAACACGAACAGCAGCAGCCGGGCGTGCGGATTGCGCGCCACGTCGCGCAGCGCGCGCACGGGGCTACGCGCACCCCTGTGCGCCGACTGCGCGGGCTCGGGAGGCAGCAGCCGTGCGGCGACCGCCACGCTGATCGCGCTGGCCGCCGCGGCCACGACACCGAGCTGAGCGGCGGTCGCGCGCGCGGTCTCGACGTTCGCGAGCAGCGGCGCGCCGAGACCGAACGCCAGCAGCAGCCCGATGCCCGAGGCGATCTGACGGCCGCCGTAGGTGCGATTGCGCTCGTGTGGCTCGAAGGACAGCTCCGCGCCCAGCGCCAGGTGCGGGACGTAGAAGATCGAGTACGCGGTGTAGAAGCCCAGGACCGCGATCGCGATCCAGGCGGTCAGCGCCAGGCCATCGAGGTGCGCAGGCGGCGCCCAGAGCATCACGGGGAAGACCGCGAGGGGCAGGCTCGAGGCCAGGATCCACGAGCGGCGACGCCCCATCCGCGTGCGCGTGCGGTCGCTCAGGAAGCCCACGAGGGGATCGGAGACGGCGTCCCAGAGGCGCGAGACCAGGAAGATCAGACCGAGCGTGGCGGGCGCGACGCCGAGCACGTCGGTCCCGAAGTTCAGGTACATGACCAGCACGAGCATGTACACGAACGTGACCGGCGCGTTGGGCAGGCTGTACAGACCGATCACCCGCCACGGCAGGCGCGCAGCGGTGCTCACCGGGGCACGTCCCGCCGCGGCTCGACGGGCTCGACCGCCCCGGTCGCTGCTGCGTCCTCGAGCGAGGCCGAGTCCAGATCCAGACCGCGGGTCTCGGGGACGACCCACAGGAAGAGCAACGTGGCGGGAACGAAGCAGGCGATCGACAGCGCGCCGATGGCCCACACCAGGCCTCCCATCGCATCGGCCAGCACCGCCAGCAGCAGGTTCGAGCCGACGCCCGAGACGGTGTCGCCGAGCCGGCCCCAGGCGGTCCAGGTGGCGCGCAGGTGGGTCGGGAAGAGCTCCGTGTCGACCAGGCGATCTCCCACGTTGAAGATGTTCAGGCCGATGCGGCTGACGATGAGCACCGCCAGCAGCGCGGGGAGCCCGGCCTCGAGGGGCACGTGGTAGTAGGTCACGCCCCCGAACACGGTCAGCGCGGAGCCGAGCACGACGGTGGGCCGGCGGCCCCAGGTGCGGGCGAGCCGCGCGGCCAGCGGCACGCCGAGCAGGCCGGCGACCGTGGCGGCGAACGAGAGGCCGGCGACCGTGCGCCCCGACAGGCCCAGGTTGCTGATCCCGTGGTAGGCGGTCCACGACAGCGACGCCATGACCGCGGCGCCGCGGAGCGTCGAGGCCACGATCAGCCCGCTGGCGCGGCGCGTGTAGGGGGCGTGGAACACGTCCCAGAGGCGCACCTGCGCGCGGCCCTGGTCGCGCGCCCGCTCGAAGCGCGCGGTCTCGCCGAGCCCGCGATACGCCAGCGGCAGCGCCAGCAGGGGCAGCGCGCCGATCAGCCAGCCGGTGCGCCAGTGCTCCTGGCCGAGCACCGCCATCATCAGCAGCATTCCCGCCTGCGCACCCAGGTTGCTGACCAGGCCGAACCACGCCTGCACCCGCGGCCGCTTTCCCTCCGGCGCCTCCTCGCTGAGCACGACCGGCACGATGCCGAAGAGCGAGCGCGTGAACGCACCGGTCGCGATCTGGGCCGCGGCGAACCAGATCAGCCCCGGCGCCCACGCCGTCGCGAGGGCGGCCAGCGGCAGCAGGGCCAGCGAGAGCAGCATCAGCCAGCGCCGGCCCAGGTGGTCGGCGCGCCAGAGCAGGAAGAACGCCCCGAGCACGCCGAGCTGCACCACACCGACCAGCCGGGCGATGCCCGCATCGTCGAGGCCGAAGCTCTCGGCCACGAAGGGCCGCTGCACGCCCTCGTAGCCCATCAGCATGAACGCCCACGCGGCCAGCGCGAGCAGGGCCCAGGTCCGCCTCACGTCACGCGAGCTCTTCGGCGGTGAAGGCCCCGGCGGCCCGCTGCGTGTCGGAGTACTCCCGCGCCAGCACGATGCGCCCGTCGCGGAAGCGGAAGGCAATGTGGAGGTAGTTGGTGAACGGCTCGTCGCGGGGCGTGCGCGTGTGCAGCACGACCTGCACCGCGGCCCAGGCCTCGTCGGCGACCACCTGCTCCACCTCGAGCTGCAGCGGGGCCGCGTACTTCCGGGAGCCCTCGCGCATGAAGGCCAGCACCGCCGGCTTGCCCTCGCGCGCGCCCCCTCCGTGGTTCGAGCCGGGCGGCGTCCACCAGACCACGTCGTCGGCGAGCAGGTCGGCGAACGAGGGATCGCCTCGGCTCACGCGGGCCAGGTACTCGCGCGCCAGCGCGGCGTTCTCCGCGGCTCCCATCCCCGATCCGCGCTCAGCGCTCGCCGGCCAGCAGCTCCGCCACCGCCGACTCGACGCGCGTGCCCTCGAAGAAGCGCGGGTTCGCGTCGGTGTACAGCCGCGCGACGTTGGCGAAGGTGAAGTCGCGGAACTGCGCCGGGTCGAGCCAGCCATTGTCGACGTTCTCGTGGGCCTCGTGCAGCACATCGGTCATGTCGGGCACGTCCCAGTGGCCCACGTCGGAGCTGAAGACCGCGTTGATCTGCTCGCCGAAAGGGATCAGGTCGCGGCGGAACGCGGTCGGGGTCATCGGATCGTCGGCCTCGCAGCCGAAGTAGAAGCTCGGCACGAATGCGTCGCGCAGGTCCTCGGGGCAGCGGGCTCCCATTGCCGCGAAGTCGTCGATGGCCTCGCCGGCCTGCGGCGCCAGGGGCATCGCGAAGCCGCGGTCCTGTCCGATGGCAGCGAGCATCTTGGCGCCGTGCCGCTCGACGAGCCGGGCGAAGAGCGCCTGGTCGATGCGCCGCGGGTCGTACTGGCCCACGACCTCGATGTTGCGCTTGCCCCAGCGCGCGAGCACGTCGGCGAACAGGCCCACGGCCCAGTGCACCCCGCCCTCGAGCAGCGCGATGCGCAGCCGCGGGAAGCGCCGCGTCACGCCGCCCATGAACAGCGCCTTCGCGAGCGCCTCGCCCGCCGCGGCGAAGTGGCCAGTGTGGTTGAACATGTAGTTCGTGATCGAGCGCCGGAAGCCGATCCCCATCGCGCCCGAGTGCGCGGCCGGAGCCACGCCGAGCTCGACGCAGCGCGCCCAGAACGGGTCGTAGTCGTGCGCGCTGTCGAGCCCGTACAGATCCCACCAGACGTTGTGCGGACCGCCCGCAACGTCGGCGATCGGGCGCTCGACGAAGCTGGGGATCATCACGGCCCTGAGGCCCAGGCCCTCGACGGCGTGCTCGAGGTGCTCGATCGCCTCGGACGGCGTGTGCATCGGGATCACCGCCGCCGGCGTGAGCCGGTCCGCGTGGTCCGCGAAGATCTCGGCGCTGTAGCGGTTGAGCGCGCGGCACGCCGCGCCACGCAGGCGCTCGTCCTGCAGGTGCGGGTACGTGAGCCCGGCGCTCGGATACAGCACCGCGAAGTCGATCCCGAAGCGCGGCAGGCGCTCGTGCATCAGCGCGGGCAGCGTGGCGGTCGCGATGTCGAGCGTGTTCTCGGCCGGGAACGACCACCACGGACAGCGCACCGCGCGCTGGCGCTCGCGCTGCGCCGGGCTCAGGCGCTCGAACTGCGTCGAGCCGAATCCCGAGCTCAGGTGGCCGAAGGTCTCGACGGGATCGTCGATCCCCTCGCTGGCCAGGTAGCGCGCCAGCACGGGCATGAGCTCGAGGAAGTGACCGTCGGCATCGATCACCGGATGTGCCAGACGGCCGCGAACGATCTCGGACGGCGTGGGCCCGGCTGCCTGGGTCATCGCGGCTCCTCCGCTGCGAGCGTCGGTCGACTCTGGGCGAGCGGGAGGGCCCCGTCAAGCGACGCCCGCGCGCCCGGAGCCCCGGGCGGGGTGTAGACTCGCGGCAGCCGAGATGGCGGGAAGACTCGACGGGAAGATCGCGCTGGTGACCGGCGCGGCACGGGGGATCGGAGAGGCGACGGCGCGCGCGTTCGCCATCGAGGGCGCGCGCGTGGTGATCTCCGACGTGCTCGACGACGCCGGCGCGCGGCTGGCCGACGAGATCGGCGAGCGCGCGAGCTGGGTGCACCTCGACGTCCGCGAGGAGGCGGGCTGGGCCGACGCCGTGGCGCGGATCCAGAGCGAGCTGGGCGGCCTGGACATCCTGGTCAACAACGCGGGTGTCGGACTCGGCCCCGCAGCGCTCCAGGACCGCGACCTCGCGGACCACCGCCAGCTGCTCGACGTCAACCTGGAGGGCGTCTACCTGGGCATGCGCGCGGTGGTCGAGCCCATGACCGCGCGTGGCGGCGGCTCGATCGTGAACATCTCGTCGATCGACGGGATCGTCGGCGTCGCCGGCCTGACGAGCTACGTCGCGAGCAAGTTCGCGGTGCGCGGGATGACCAAGTCGGCCGCGCTGGAGATGGGCCGCCGCGGCATCCGGGTCAACTCGATCCACCCGGGCCTGATCGACACGCCCATGATGGGCGCGGCGCCCGACGAGCTCGGTGCCGAGCTGCAGGCCATGCTCGACGCGCAGCCGATCCCGCGTCTCGGACGGCCGGAGGAGGTCGCGTCGCTGGCGCTGTACCTCGCCTCCGACGAGAGCAGCTACTGCACAGGGGCGGAGTTCGTGATCGACGGCGGCCACCTCGCCGGGGCGCAGCGCTGGGAGGTCTGAGCCCGACCGGGCCGTTGACCCCGGCGCCCGGCGTCGGGCACCGTGCGGCCATGATCGACTACCGCAACGATGCACCCCTCGCCGTGGAGGACGCCATCGACCTGTACCGGCGCTCGACACTCGGCGAGCGCCGGCCGGTGCACCGGCCCGACGTCTTCGCCCGCATGCTCGAGCACGCCGACGTGCTGGTCACGGCCTGGGACGGGCCGCTCGCCGTCGGCATCGCGCGCACCCTCACCGACTTCGCCTACGTGGCCTACCTGGCCGATCTGGCGGTCGACGCGGACTACCAGCGGCAGGGCATCGGGCGCCGGCTGATCGAGCTCACCCGCGAGCAGCTCGACGACACCGCGCGGCTGACCCTGCTCGCAGCTCCGGACGCGAACGACTACTACCCGCGACTCGGCTTCGAGCACAATCCGCGCGCCTGGACGCTGCGTCCGCGGCGACCGGCCTGAGCCGGGGCCTCGCCCCGCGGCCCGCGGTGGTAGGCTGGCCGGCGAGATCGAGGAGGACCCGGGGATGGCGGCAGCGGAGCAGCTCGACGACGAGGCGCTGGTCGAGCGCATGTCCCACGTGAGCGTGGACCACGACAGCAAGGCGTTCTACCTCGGCTGGCTCGAGCGCGAGCTGCGCCTGAACCGCTGCGCGGACTGCGCGCGCTGGCACCACCCGCCGCGACCCATGTGCCCGGCCTGCTGGTCGTGGAACGTCGAGCCCACGCCGGTCCGCGGCCGCGGCACGGTGCACCTGCGCATGCTCCTGCACCAGGGCCCGCCGGCGCCGGGCGTGGACTACACGCAGGGCCCGCACCCGGTGGTGGTGGTCGAGCTCGAGGAGCAGCCCGGCCTGCGCTACACGAGCACGATCGTCGGCTGCTCCGCTGCGGAGGTCCGGATCGGCATGCCGGTCGAGCTGACCTGGATCGAGCGCCACGGCGCGCCGTTCCCGGTGTTCCAGCCGGCCGGGCGGGGCTAGGAGACATCATGGCCCGGTACCCCATCCAGGATCAGGTGGCGATCGTCGGCATCGGCTCGACCGGATTCTCGCGCGCGACGGGGCGCTCCTCGCTCGCCCTGGCGCTCGAGGCCTCGACCGCGGCCATCCGCGACGCGGGGCTCTCGGCGCGCGACGTCGACGGCGTGGTCGCCATCGGCGAGCCGGGAGCGCCCGGTCCGCAGAAGCTCGCCTCGTCGCTCGGCATCCCCGACGTGACCCACTTCTCGAGCCCGAGCCCGGTCGCGATGTTCTCGATCATCGATGCCATGAACGCGGTGTTCTCCGGCTCGTGCGACACGGTGCTGGTCTGCGGGGCCATGATGCGGCTGCCGTGGTCCTCGCGCAGTGCCGCGGCGGACCCGTTCCGGCGCCACATGGGGATCGGCGGCGGCGGCGCGCGCCCCATGCCCGAGAGCATCGAGATGGCCGCGGCCTACGCGGCCTGGGCCAGCCGCTACGTGCACGAGTACGGCGCCACGCGCGAGCCGTTCGGGCGCATCGCCATCAACTCGCGCAGCGGCGCGCTGCGCAACCCGCTCGCGGCCATGCGCACGCCGCTTGGCATGCAGGACTACCTCGACGCCCGGATGGTCCGCGAGCCGCTCGGCATGCTCGACATGGACGTGCCCGTGGACGGCGCCGACGCGTTCGTGCTCACCACCGCGGAGCGCGCCCGCGCCCTGCCCCAGCCCCCGGTGCTGATCCATGCCGCGACCGCAGGCCTGGTCGATGCCAACGACGAGGCCCAGGCCGAGGGCCTGCACCGCCACGGCCAGCACGTGGTGGTCGACGCCCTGCGCCGCCGCAGCGAGCTCTGGCTGGACGACGTGGACGTGTACTTCCCGTACGACGGCTTCACCATCATCACGCTCGGCTGGATCGAGAACAGCGGCTGGTGCCCTCCGGGCGGTGCGACGAAGTTCATCGCGGACCACTGGGACGAGGCCGCCGGCCGGCTCGTGATCAACGGACGTGTCGCGGTCAACCCGCACGGAGGCTCGCTGTCCGAGGGCGCGACCCGCGGCACGGGCCACGTACGCGAGGCCGTGGTGCAGCTGCGCGGCCAGGCGGGCGAGCGCCAGGTCGACGGTGCGCGCACGGCGCTGGTCACGCCCGGCGGCTTCTTCTTCAACGCCCAGGGCGCCATCCTGCGCACCGCCTGAGGCGACGGGCCGCGGCGACGGAGTCTAGGCGCCCGGCCGCTCCCGGTCCCAGGTGTCCGGGCCGATGCCCGCGTCGCGCAGCTCGTGCTTGCGAACGCGTCCGGTGGTGGCGTTGCGCGGCAGCTCGTCGACCACGTCGACGTAGCGCGGCAGCATGTAGCGCGGCATTCGCAGCTCGAGCCAGGCGATCAGCTCCGCGGGGTCGAGGCGCGAGCCCTCGCGCGCGATCAGCACCACGCGCACCTCGTCCTCTCCGAGCTCGGCGGGCGCCGCCACCGCCGCGCACTCGGCCACCTCGGGGTGCCCGGAGACCAGAGTCTCGACCTCGAAGCTCGAGATGTTCTCGCCGCGCCGGCGGATCGCGTCGTTCATGCGATCGATCAGGTAGTACCAGCCGTCGGCGTCGCGGCGGAACGCGTCGCCGGTGTGGAACCAGCCGTTGCGCCAGGCCGCGGCCGTGGCCTCGGGCAGCCCGTGGTAGCCGCCGTTGAGCGACCAGGGCTCGGCACTGCGCACGACCAGCTCGCCGACCTGATCGGGGCCCAGCGGCTGGTCGTGCTCGTCGACGATCCGCACCTCCGACCACGGGTAGTCGCCGCGCGGCCGGCCACAGTTCGCCCACGGACCGTGATCCCAGCCCGTGGTGAGCGCCATGCCGACCTCCGTCTGCCCGTAGCCGGTGGCCACGCGCACGTCGAAGCGCTTCTCGAAGTCGTCGATCTCGCGGATCAGCGGCCCGCAGAGGATGGCGCGCAGCGGGTTGTCGGCGTCGTCGGCCCGTGGCTCGGCGGCGTACAGCAGTGCCGTCATCGGGCCCACCAGCGCCGCGGCGCGGCAGTCGTGCGCACGCACGTCGTCCCAGAACTGCGCGCCCGAGAACTTCTCGCGGAACACCAGGGTGGCGCCGCGTACCAGCGCGGCGTTGAGCGCCGAGCGCCCGGAGTTGTGGAACAGCGGCATGGCGCAGTACAGCGCCTCGCCCGGCTCCAGGGCGTCGTCGGGTACCCACGACCAGTTCTGGTACACGGTCGCCCAGGGCACGCGCACGCCCTTGGCGGGACCGGTCGTGCCCGAGGTGAACAGGATCGCGGCGATGTCGCGGTACCGCGGGCCCTCGAGGTCCTCTGCCGGCGCGGCCGCGTCGAGCAGGGCCGCGCCGTCGACGCGGGAGACCCCCACGGCGCCGGGCGCCGCTCCGTCGATCACGACGATGCGCTCGAGGGCAGTCAGCGCGCCCTCGACCCCGGCCACGCGCTCCAGGAACGCCCGCGTGGTCACGAGCACCTGCGCCCCGGAGGCACGCAGGGCGTGCTCGAGCAGCGCGCCGGTCAGCGCCGTGTTCAGCGGCACCTCGACCGCGCAGAGCCAGCCCAGACCCAGCCAGACGCCCTGCGCCTCGAAGCCGTTGTCGAGCAGGGTCGCCACGTGGGTCCCGCGTGCGCAGCCGGCCGCACCCAGGGCGGCGGCCCAGCGGCGCGCCAGGGCGTCGAGCTGGGCGTAGCTCAGGGCCTCGCCGTCGACGCGGCGAATCGCCACCCGCTGCGGATCCGCGGCGGCCCAGCGGGCGGTCGCGTGAGGGCCCAGCGCCGTCGCGGGCAGCCCCACCGTCGATCCTCGTTCCATGCGGGTATTCTCCGGGAATCCACCTCCGGAGTCAGGCGCACCCGTGTCCCGCATCGAGCCCACCATCGTCACCGACG
>JAJDAJ010000060.1 GCA_029261925.1 Deltaproteobacteria bacterium
TCCTCCGCGCAGTCGCGCCCCGAGCGCCGCGGCCGCGCGCGCGAGCGCCAGCGGCACGGGCAGGATCGTCACCTGCGCGCCGCTGTGCGCGGCGGCGCGCGCGACCAGCTCGCGCACCGGCAGGCACTCTGGACCCACCAGCTCCAGCACGCGAGCGCGTGCGCGGGCGGGCTCGAGCGCGGCGGCGAGGAGTCCGTCGGCGACGTCGCGTGCATCGACGGGCTGCTCGAGGTGCCGGCCGCCCCCGAGCAGCGGCAGCCAGCGCGAGCGCGCCTCTCGCGCCAGCGCGCGATCGCCGGCCGAGTCGCAGCCCAGCACCAGCGGGCAGCGCACGATCGTCCAGTCCACGCCGGACGCCCGCACCAGGTCCTCGGCCTCTCCCTTGCTGCGCCAGAAGCGGTTCGTCGAGTCGCTGCTCGCCCCGCACGCGCTCAGCAGGACCAGCTTCGACACGCCCGCGGCTCGGGCCGCCGCGGCCGCCACCCGCGCGGTCTCCACGTTGGCGCTCCGGTAGGTCGAGCGCGGCGTCTCGATCAGCAGGCCGGTCAGGTGCACGAGGGCGACCGCCCCCTCGCAGGCCTTGTGCAGGCTCCCCGGGTCGTCGTAGCGGACGTGCAGCACCTCACCGGCGGCTGCGGGGATCGGGGGCAGCTCGGCGGCCGCGCGCCCGGAGCGCACGGCCGCGGCGACGAAGGTGTCCTGGCGCGCGAGCGCCCGCTGCACGACCACGCGCCCGATCGCGCTGTTGGCACCCGTGATGACGACGCGTGCGCGCATGCGATGAGCGCAGCCTACCATAGCCTCGCGACCTCCCCTGCCGGCGACTCCCCGCGAGAGGGGCCGCGCACGCCCATGCGCGCTAGGTTCCGCGCGTGCTGACGCGCATGGTCGTCTCGCTCGCCGCGCTGGCCTGGTTCGCCGGCGCGCTGGGTGTCCACGTGACGGAGCGCGAGGTGCGCTCGCGTCCGGTGTGGATCGCACCGGGCCTCGCCGGCGTGCTCCACGCGCCGCCGGATCCCGGCGAGTCGCCGCTGCCCGTCGCGGTGGTCTGCCATGGCTTCGCGAGCAACGCCGGATCGACCAGCGCCCTGTCGCGGACGCTGGCGCGCGCCGGCCTGGTCGCGCTGGCGCTCGACATGCCGGGCCACGGTCGCAGCCGGCCCACGGCGCACGAACCGCGGCACGCGCTGGAGCTCGCGCTCGACTGGGTCCTCGAGCGCGATGAGCTCGACCCGGAGAGCGTGGTCCTGGTGGGCCACGGCGCCGGAGCCGTCGCCGCGCTCGAGCAGGGTCAGTGGGATCCGGCGCGCGTGGCAGCACTGGTCCTGATCTCCGTGCCCACCGATCCGGGTCCGGGGGCCTATCCCCCGCCGTCCACGCAGATCGTCTGGGGCGATCGAGACGACCCGGACGCCCGCGCGGCGGGGCGCGCGCTCGGTGCGCGCCTGGCGGGGCTCCACGGGCTGGTCGGCGGTCAGGTCTACGGCGATCCCCAGCGCGGCGGGGTCCGCGTCGACGAGCTGCACGGTGCCGGCCGCTGGAGCGTGCTTGGCGACCCGAGGGTCGCCGCGCTGACGCTGGCGTGGATCGACGGCGCACTCGGTCGCCCGGGCTCCGCCGCGCCGCTCGGCGACGCGCGCCGGGGCTGGGCGCTGCTCAGCCTGGTCAGCGCGTTGATCCTGCTGTGGAGTCTCTGCGCCGGAGTCGGGGCCGTGGCGCCGGCAATCGATGCGCCCGTCGCCGCGAGCGGACGTCGGCTCGCGGCCCTCACGCTGGGGCTGATCGCGGCCGGCCTGCTGCTGGGGCTGGTCGCGGGTGCCGATCCGCACCGCGGCCCCCTGGCCAGCCTGCCGCTTCTCGGCGCACGCGCCGCCGTGACCTGGATGCTGCTCTTCGGTGTCGCCACGCTGGCGTCGCTGCGTCTGCTGCGGGCGCCCCTGGTACCGCGCGGCGGCACCACGGGCCGCGCCCTCGCGGCCGGCGCGCTGCTCGCGGTGTTCGCGTACGTCGCGCTCGGGCCCGCACTGCGACCGTGGATCGACCCCTATCCCGGGCCCGGACGCCTCGGCCCGCTGCTGGCGACCGCCCTGCTGGTCCTGCCCGCGCACGCGGCGCTCGAGCTCGGCCTTCGCGACGCCGCCCCCGCCCGGGCCTGGCTCGGCCCGCTGGCGCGGCTCGCGAGCCTGGCCGCCCTGCTGCTGCTGGTCGCCTCGGAGCGGGCGCCCGTGGACTTCGCGCCGCTGCGAGCGCTGCTGATCAGCGCGCCCCTCCTGGAGCTGATCGGCTGGCGCTGCGCCAGCCGCGGCGCCGACCCGGTGGCCGCCGTCACGGCGCAGTCCCTGCTGACCGCCTGGCCCCTGGCCGCCCTGTTCCCGCTGGATCCCTGAGCCCGGGGCGGTTTTGCGCCCTGATCCCGGCCCGAACCCGCTCGCGTGGTCCGGTCCCGGGCTCTCCAGCAGCCCGCTAGCTCCCCGCGATCTGGCGCGGATGGATCGGCTGGCCGAACGAGAACTCGCAGACGTTCCCGCTGGGATCGCGCAGCATGCAGAAGTAGCCGACGATGGCACCGCCGTCGGCCGGGCCGTAGCGCAGGCAGCCCGCCTGGCGCGCGAGCTCCGCGATCCGATCGACCTCCGCACGCGACGCCACGTCGAAGCCGAGATGATCGGTCGGCGCCGGGTCGGATGCGCGCTCGTGCGGCAGCGAGAGGATCACGATCACGAACTCTGGATCGTCGACGCTGTGCGAGAGCCAGGCGACGCGGATGCCCTCGTCGTTGCGCTCGTGCACGATGTGGAGCCCGGCGAAGCGCCGGTAGAAGTCCACGCTCTGGTCGAAGCGCTCGGTCCGCAGGGCGACGTGGGTCATGATCGCCGGTCGCGGTGCTCGCGCCTCAGTCATGCTCGTCCTCCACGTCGACCAGGCGCAGCAGCGAGCGCAGCGGCTCGACGCCGTCGTGGCGCCAGTCGAGTGGGGGGAGCTGCATGCGACCCAGCAGGCAGAGACGTGAGCCACCCCCCGCCTCCAGGCCCTCGAGCAGACCTGGTGCGCGCCCCCCCAGGCCGGCGTGGCCGATCGTCGACAGGTGCGGGTGCAGGCGCGCGCAGAACTCGACCAGCTCGCGCACACTGCCCACCGGAACGACCGGTACGAAGCGCAGGCCACCGGGCGCAGGGCGCTCCGGGCCGGGGTCGAGGACCACGGTCCAGTCGTTCGCGTCGCCCGAGGCGTGCAGCTCGACGCCCTCTCGCACCGCGGCCGCGCCGCGTCGATCGCGCAGCGCCGCGTGCTCCCCGGCGGTCATGGGACCGCAGGGCAGGCGGCTCGCCAGCCGGTCGAGCGCCTCCGCCAGCTTCTCGGCGATGTGTGCCGCGCGCCGCCCGGGCGTCTCGACCGCCAGGACCCAGGCCGGCGAGAGGCAGCCGCGGCCGTCCCAGAGGCAGATGTCCTGCGCCAGCGCCTCGACCGCGCCGGGCACGTCGATCTGCGTGCCGATCACGGCCAGCGAGAGCTTGTGCGGGTGCGCGGCGAAGGGGATTCCCGGCGGTACCCGCTCGCGCACCACGCGCACGCTCTCGTCGCTACCCGCGGCGACCACCGCGTCGACCTGCTCGAGCACCTCGGGTCCGGCGTCGAGGCTGATGCACGCGCCCACGTCGGGATCGACGCTGCGCAGCGACTCGAGGAAGAGGGCGGGGCCGGCGCCGTCGGCCGAGGCGGGGTGCGCCGCCACCGCGGAGCCGGCCAGCAGCGGCAGGGCCAGCGCGGCGAAGCTCGCGGTGGGGATGCTGCCGGCGAGCCAGACGGCGGTGACGCCGGGCGCCACGTGATCGCCGCGCAGCTCGCGGCCCCGCAGCTCGCGCATCACCTCGAGGGTCCAGTGCTCCAGGCCGAGGCGCACGCCGGCATCGACGACCCGCGGCGAGAATCCGCCGTGCAGGCGCGCCAGGCGCTCGCGCCAGGGCGAGGTCGGCTCGCGCCAGAGCTCGAAGGTTCGCGCGAGCGCCTCGGCCGCCCGGGCCCCGTCGATGTACTCCGCCGCGGCGCGCAGGCGCTTCACGCGGCACCCCCGAGCAGCGCGTCGGCGGCGAGCGAGCAGCCGCGCGCCTCGGCGCCCGGCAGCCGGCCCAGGACCTCGAAGCCCCCGTCGACCGCGCGTCCCGCGTCGGAGGTCTGCACCGCGAGCACCGAGCCGGTGTTGGCCAGGTCCAGGTGGACCAGCATGCCGACCTCGCCGGAAGCGGCCTCGCGCAGCGTGGCGGGATCGACCACGCGGGTGCGCACCCACGGGGGGACGCGCTTGACCTCGCTCGCCCGCCCCCGGCGCAGGCTGTCCTCGTAGAACTGGCTGCCGAGCTCGCACATCCCGTACTGGTTGACGATGCGCTCGCGCGCGACCCCGAGCGCCGACTCGATGCCCGCGTGCAGGGCGTCGCGCGTCAGCTCGCGCGAGCGGCCCTTGAAGCCCCCGGTCTCCATGACGCGGGTTCCCGCTGGAAGTCGCAGCTGCTCGCCCGCCGCCCCGAGCGCGTCGATCAGGTGCACGAACGCGAACGCCGTGCCCACGACCGCGGCCGGACCTTCGAGGCCTCGCAGCTGCTCGATCGCGGCGGCGGGATCCCAGCCGTCGCGCGTCACGCAGAACACGGGCTCGCCGCGGCCGAGGTGTCGCGCCGCCACGTCGTACATGTACGAGAGCGACGAGTCGGGCGCCTGGCTCGCCGGCGGTGCCAGCACCACGAAGGGCAGCGGCCTTGCCTCGGGCACGATGTGGGCGCCGAACGTCGCCAGCAGCGAGGCGGTGTAGAGCTCGAGCGTGTCGAGGTGCAGCTCGCCGCGCTTTCCGGCCGTGCTGCCGCTGGTGCGGAAGACGCGCACGGTGGCGGACTCCGGGAAGGCGGCGAGGCGCGCCTCCTTGAATGCGCCCGTCGGTGCGGCGGGAATCTCGGTCCAGTGCCCGACGCTGTCCGGCGAGCGACCCGAGGCCGCACACAGCCGGCGGTAGGCCTCGCAGTGCTCGTGCTGCCAGGCGAAGAGCTCGAGCGCCAGGGCGTCGAGCTCCGCCTCGTCGAGGGGCGCGTCGACGCCGCGTCCGATCACCGCGAGCACGCGCCGGTCCAGCGCATCGCGGCTCATCTCAGCGCCTTGCCGAGCGCGATCACGGCCGCGTCGAGCAGGTCGCGCTCGATGTCGAGCGCCGGGGAGAGCGCGATCACGTCGCCGCGCGGGCCCTCGCAGAGCGTGATCCAGCCCTCGCGCAGCAGCCGCGCGACGGTCCGGCGCGCGCGCGCCGGGTCGTCGAGCTCGATGCCGATCAGCAGCCCCTCGCCGCGGATCTCGCGCACCCCGGCGATCGAGCCCAG
This sequence comes from Deltaproteobacteria bacterium, assembly GCA_029261925.1. Classification (GTDB taxonomy): domain Bacteria; phylum Myxococcota_A; class UBA9160; order SZUA-336; family SZUA-336; genus JAGWBS01. The sequence goes on from JAJDAJ010000060.1 coordinate 5,364, forward strand.
CTCTCGCCTCAGGAGCTCGAGGCAGCGGCTCCCCTCGCGGCGGGCGCGGGCCGGCAGCTCGCGCGCGCGCAGTGCCTGCAGCGTGGCGAGTCCGGCGGCGCAGGTGACCGGGTTCCCGAGGTGCGTGCTCGTGTGCAGCGCCTCTCCACGCGAGGCGGGCCAGGCCGACATCACCTCCGGGCGTCCGGCGCAGGCCGACAGCGGCAGGCCGCCCCCGAGGGCCTTGCCCAGGGCGACGACGTCGGGGACCACGTCCTCGCGCTCGCACGCCAGCCAGTGCCCGGTCCTGCCCAGTCCGGTGTAGACCTCGTCGGCGATCAGCAGCGCGCCCGAGGCGTCGCAGATCTCGCGCAGCTCGCGCAGGAATCCCGCGGGCGGGAAGCGCAGCCCGCCGCGGCCCTGGATCGGCTCGACCAGCACGGCGCCCGCTCCGGTCTCGCGCAGCGCGTCGCGCGCGGCTCCGGCATCGCCGTACGGGACGAAGCGGGTGCGCTCCGGCAGGCGCTCCGCGAACGGGGAGCGGAATTCCTCGCGATGCGTGACGTCGAGCGCGCCGAGCCCCAGGCCGTGGTAGGCGCCCTCGAACGCCACCACGCCGGGCCGTCCCGTGGCCAGCACCGCCGTCTTGAGGGCGGACTCGACTGCATCCGAGCCCGAGTGGGAGAGGATCACACTGCCGAGGTCGCCGGGCAGCAGCTCCGTCAGGCACTCGAGCAGCTCGAGCTTGACGCGCGCGGGGTAGACGTCGCCCATGGCGTGCTGCAGCTCGCGCGCCTGGCGCGCAACTGCGCCCGCGATCTCCTCGTCCGCGTAGCCGATCACGGCCGCGCCGAAGCCCGCGATCAGGTCGACGTAGCGATTGCCGTCGACGTCCCAGACGTTCGGACCGGCGCCGCGCTCCCAGAACAGCGGCGGCTCGACCAGGCAGGTGACCTCCGCACACTCGACGCGGGCGAGTCGCGCCGCGAGTCTCCGCGACCCGGGGCCGGGGACCTCGCCGCGGATCTGGGGTTGCTGCTGCTCCACGCGGGCAAGATAGCCCGCATCGCGCCGCCGCGGGCCGGAGGCGCTGGCCCGGCTACACTCGCCCGTCATGGCTTCCGAAGCGCCGCCCCCGGCGTCCCCGTGGCGCGACCGGTCGCTGCTGCTGCGCGCGTTGCTCTACCTGGTGGTGGCGTTCGCGCTGTCGAACCTGCTGCTATGGGAGCCGGTGGACGCCGGTCCCGTCGCGCTGCTGCGCGAGGGCATCGCCGACGCGGCCGCCGCAGTGCTGACCCTGCTCGGGACGGCGTCGACGGCGAGTGGCGATCGCGTGCTGATGCCGCACGGTGCGGTGCGCATCGTCAACGCTTGCACGGGGCTCGACGCGAGCGTGCTCCTGGCGGCGGCGGTGCTGGCATTTCCCGCGCGCTGGTCGGCGCGACTGATCGGCGTGGCGCTGGCGTTCGGCGTGCTGCTGCCCCTGAACTTCGTCCGCGTGCTGACCCTGGCGTACTCGGTCGACGCGCATCCGGAGATCTTCGAGACCACGCACCTCTACGTCTGGCCCACCGTGGTGATCATCGCCTGCCTGGGCGTGCTGCTGCTCTGGATCGAGCACGTGGCCCTGCCGCGGCCCGGTGGCAGCGCGCCGTGAGCACGATCGGCCGCTTCCTGCTCCAGTTCGCCGTGCTGTACGCGGGGCTGACGTGGCTGGCGACGCGCGTGCCACTGTACGAGTTCATCGAGCGCGGCATCGCGGTACCCGTCGACGCGGCGCTCGCGCTCGCCGCCGGCCCGGGGGAGCGGCGCAGCCTCGGCATCGAGGACGGTGGCGGCGGGCCCGCGTACCGCTACGAGGTGGAGACGGGAGGGCAGCGCCGCAGCCTGGGCGGGCCGATCCGCCTGCACGGCTTCGTGCCCGTGCTCTTCATCGTCCTCGTCGTCTCCACGCCGCACCTGCGCTGGAGGCGCCGGCTCGGTGCGCTGCTCGTCGGTGGCGCGGCCACCGGGCTGCTCGCGGCCGGCATGCTGATGAACCACCTGCAGCACGTGGAGCGTCGCGCGCTGCCGGCCTCGCCGGGGCCGTTTCCCGCGGCCATCCGGTGGATGGACGGGATGCAGCGCACGGCGGCGGGGGGGCTGGTGCCCGTCGTGCTCTGGGCCTTCTTCGCGGCCGGTCCGCTGCGCTCCGCGGCGACGCCCGCGCGGGCTCGCACCTCGTAGCGGCGCGTCAGGCGGCGTCGGCGAGCCGGCGGGCCCGCCGGAAGATCGCGCTCCACATGCGCCGCGTCAGCACGCCCGTGTTGGTGTTCTGGCGCGACGGGTGGTAGCTGCACAGCAGCGCGGGACGAGCGTCGATGCGGTGCACCACGGCGTGGCCGAACGGCCGGCTCGACAGCGGTGTGACCCGCCAGGCTCGCAGCACCGCGCGGTGCGCGATCCCCCCGAGCGCCAGCACCACGCGCGCGCGGCGCAGCGTCTCGAGCTCGCGCTCCAGGAACGGCCTGCACGCGTCCTGCTCGGCGCCCGTCGGGCGGTTCTGTGGCGGCACGCACTTGACGGCGTTGACGATGAACGCGCCGCGCAGCCGCTCGCCGTCCCAGAGCCCCTGGCGCTCCAGCTCCCCGTAGAGCCACTCCCCCGAGGCGTCGATCCAGAACGGCCTGCCGGAGCGATTGGCGCCATGGTACCCGGGCGCGAGGCCCACGATCGCCAGCCAGGCGTTGCCGTCGCCGAAGCCCGGTACCGGTCGCGCCCAGTAGTCCGGGTGCTCCGCGCGACAGCGCTGCAGGTAGCGCGCGAGGCGCGGGCAGCGCTCGCAGCGCACGACCTCGTGACCGATCGCTCGCAGCCCGGCGCTGCCGCGGCCGGGCGAGGCGCGCGACCCCACCTACTTGAGCAGCGCCTGGACCGGCCGGAAGCTGGGGTGGTCGGCGGTCCTGAGCCACTCCAGAACGACCGACTCCACGCTCGCGGGCAGGGCTCCGGAGGCGAGCATCTTCTGGTAGCCGAGCTCGTGGTCGGCGCGCTTGCGCGAGCCGACCGCGTCCTCGGGCACGTGCACGCGCAGGCCCGCGTCGAGCATGTCGTGGGCGGTCTGGCTCACGCAGGCGTGTGTCTCGAGGCCGCAGAGCACCGCCTGCTGGCGATCGAGCGAGCGCAGGTGCCCGGGAACGCCCTCGGCGCCCCAGCACGACAGCGAGCGCTTCTCGAAGCGCGTGGCGTCGCCGAGTGCATCGAGGATGCGCGGCGTGGTCGGCCCCAGCCCGCGCGGGTACTGCTCGGTGAAGATCACCGGGATCTCCAGCGCGCGGGCCGCTCGGATCAGGATGCTGGCGCGCTCGACGGTGCGATCCCACTCGAACAGCTTGTCCGCGTAGGTCTGCTGCACGTCGATCACCAGCAGGAAGGAACGTTCCGGATCGATGAGGTTGGCATGCATCTCGCGTGCAGCTTACGCGCAGCGGGGCCGTGCGCTCAAGTCGCGCGGGCCGGCTGCCGAACGGCAACGACGAGAGGAGCTCGCCATGCGCATGCTCGGCCTTGCACTGCTGGTGGTCTCGGTCCTGCTGGGAACCGGCGGAGTGGCGGTCCACAGCTCGGCGGACGCGCCGGGCGCGAAGACAGCCGGATCCGCGGATCCCGGACAGTGCACGGCGGCCGACGCCGCGCCCGCGATCCGACCCGGTGTCCGGCCCAGCCCGCTGGCGCCCGCCGCGTCCGGCGCCAGTCAGGTCATCATCCTCAACACCCGCGGCCATAACTACCCGCGCCCGGGCGACGTTCCGGCGACGCCCGTCGAGGTCTTGCCGGCCGCGCCGGGCGAGACCCCGGCGGACCCTCAGTAGGGATCGGGCTCCGAGGCCAGACCGGCCCTCAGCCCCCCGTCGAGCAGCAGGTAGGCGCCGATCGGCGCCACGAGCAGCGGCAGCGCCGAGGCCGATCCGAGCGCCCGGAACACCAGCGCGAGCAGCAGCGGTCCCGGCAGCGCCCAGAGCATGAGGCGCAGGCACTGCACGGCGCCGATCCCCTCGATCTCGCCGTAGCGGATCGCCGCGACCATGCAGAGCGCCGCGTACGCGGCCAGGCCCACCGCCAGCGCCTGCGGGCCGGGAGCCGCGAGCAGCGCGAGCCCGCCCGAGACCAGCGCGCCGTAGCGCCCGCCGCGCCGCGCTCCCAGCACGCGCCGCAGCGCCGCGGCGTCGCCGAGCGAGACCCCCAGGATCAGGCGGGGCACCTCGCGCGCGACCAGGAAGCTGCGGCGCCTGGCGGCAGGGGCCGTGGCGCTGGCGTCCGTCGCGGCGCTCGCGTCGCGCGGTGTGGCCTGGAGCGGCGGGTCGTGCAGCGCGGTACCTCCCCGGACACCAGTGTAGCCGCCCGCCGGTGCCGCGTACCCGGCGCCCGTGCGGAACGCCGGCGAGCGCGTAACCTCGGGGAGCGGGAGGTCACGTGGAGCAGGTCTCGGTGCTGATCGCGGGCGGCGGGGTGGTCGGGTCGGCCATCGCGTGCGCGCTGGTCGAGCGCGGCATCTCCGACGTCTGCGTGATCGACCTCGACCTCGCCGGTACCTACGCGTCGTCCGAGCTCAATGCCGGCGGTGCGCGCGCGACGTGGTGGCAGGAGGTGAACGTCGCCAGCTGCCGCGACACGATCGAGTTCTTCCGCGAGCACGCCGAGACGTTCTCCTTCCGTCCCTGGGGCTACCTGTGGCTGTACGAGGACCGGGCGCTCTTCGGCAAGGCGCTGGAGCGGCGTGCGCTCCAGACGCGGCTGGGCCTCGACATCGAGGTGCTCGAGCCACGCGAGGTGGCGGAGCGCTTCCCGCTGATCGACCGCGGCCTCGAGGGCATCGTCGGCGCGACGTTCTCCCCGGGCGACGGCCTGCTCAACCCCAATGCGGTGCGCCGCTGGTACCGGGAGCGCGCCGAGGCGGGCGGCGCCCGCTTCCTGAACCGGCACTACGTCGAGGGCATCGAGCTGGTCGAGCAGGCCCCCGGCAGACGCCGGGTGGAGCGCGTGCACGTCGTCGAGCTGGCCAAATCCGACGCCACCGACGAGGGCAGGACGATCGAGCGCGTGCTGACCCAGCATCGCGTGGATCCCGAGCTGGCTCTCGATCACCCGTCGATCCGGCCCGGGCACTTCGTCAACGCGCTGGGTGCATGGAGCCCCCTGCTCGACGCCAAGCTCGGTACGCGCAGCGTCTCGGTTCCCGTGCGCCGCCAGATCTCGATGGTGGACGTGCGGGAGCGCGACCTGCCCGCGGGCGTGGACCTGAAGCGGCTGGGTATGATCGTGGAGCCCTCCGGCCTGTACCTGCACTCCGAGGGCCCGTACGTGCTCGCCGGCTACTCCGATCCCGCCGAGCCGTCGGGCTACGCGTTCCACTACGACGGCGACGCGTTCTTCACCGAGCAGGTCTGGCCGCGCCTCGCCGGACTGTCGAGCGCGTTCGAGCGCTGCGGGCACGTTCGCGGCTGGGCGGGGCTGTACTCGGTCACCCCGGACTGCAGCGGCATCGTGGGCCGCGTGGCCGGCGTGGCCAACGCCATCGAGGCGCACAGCTTCACGGGCCGGGGCGTGATGCAGTCGCGGGCCATCGGCCGCGGCGTTGCCGAGCTGATCGTCGACGGACGCTTCGGCTCGCTCGATCTCTCCCCGCTCGATGCCCGCCGCTTCGAGCGCGACCGGACCCACTGGGTGATCGAGGACCTGCACATATGAGCCCGGCCGCCGGGCCCCGCCCGGCCCGCTCCTCGCGACGTACCTGGATCCTGCTCGCCGGGATCCCGCTGCTGGTGGCCCTGCTGCTGCTCGGCCTGCTGCTGCTGCTCTCCGACGCGCAGAGCGAGGCCTTCGTCTACACGCTGTTCTGAGGGCCCGGCCGTCGAGGCTGGACGGTGCGGGTCAGCGGGCTAGCCCAGCGAGGCGATGAGCTCTGCCTCGAGGTCCTCGAGATCCCGGCGGTAGGTGCGCTTGATGGAGCGTCGCACGTCGCCCGAGCGGGCGACGCGCTCGCAGAGGCGCTCCAGCGACTGCTCGCCGCCGAGGCGCACGAGCAGGTCCACTATCGCGAAGGCCTGCAGGTAGGCCAGCGCCGCGGAGTGTCCCCCGAGCCGGGCGAAGCCGGTCCCGGACAGTGCCTCCAGCGGGATCCAGGCTCCCGCCGCGACCTGGCGGCGCAGCTGCCCCACCTCGCCGCTCGCGAGCCCGCGGAAGCCGAACGGGCGCTCGAAGTACTCGGCCAGGCCCTCGTTGAGCCACGCCGGGAAGCGGCCGCGGCCGCCCAGCGCCTCGAGGGCGGCGTGCACGTACTCGTGGTGCAGGGTGCCGACCAGCCGTGCGTCCACCCGCACTCCGGCGCGCACGTGGATCGCGCCGTCCCAGAAGCCGGCCGAGCGGAATCCGAAAAGCCCTGAGAACTCGCGGTCGTAAACCCCGGCGTCGTAGACGACCACGCGGACGGAGGCGTCGGGCGCGATCCCCAGCACGTCGCGAACCTGGTCGTAGGCATGCTCGAGAACGGCCAGCACGTCGCGCTCGAACTTCCGCGACCCGTCGACCCCGGTGTAGTCGTCGATGTCGACGTCCTGCAGCAGCAGGAAGTGGCGGGAGCGCCGCTCGCTGAACTGGCCGTCGGTCCCCCGATCGCGCGCCGGGGCAGCGCTCGCGCACGCGATGCACATGACGATCCACAGGCAAGTTCGCATCCGACGGGTCCAGCTCGAAGCTCGCATTCGATCCCTCCGCGGCCACAGTGTATCGCGAACTCGGGAAAGACCCTTGCGGCTGGGGTCCATTTGGCTATTGACGTCCCACACCGGCCGAATGATTCGGCCCCTGGGAGGAGAGAGGCAATGGCCGCGAGAAAGAAGACTCGCAAGAAGACGACGCGGCGCAGCAGTGGTCCGTCCGAGATGATCATCTCCAAGACGCGCGTCAAGAACGCCGTCAAGAAGTGCAACGTCGGTGGCGAGTTCTACGGAGCTCTCGAGGCCCACGTTCGAGACGTCATCAAGGGCGCCGAGGCTCGCGCCCAGGCGAACGGTCGCAAGACACTGCGGCCGCAGGACGTCTGATCGGCCCCGGAAGGCCGGAGTACGAGCGCGGGCGTCGGTGGCGGTCGCCACCGGCGCCCGCGCGCTTAACGCTGCCCTCGAGCCGTCGGGAGCCCTGATGCAGGCGGTCGTCGTCGAGCAGTGGGGCGAGGCGCGCGATCTGCGCACACGCGACTGGCCCGACCCGGAGCCCGGCCCGGGCCAGGTCCTGGTCGAGGTCCGCGCCGCGGGCTGCAACTTCGCGGACACCCTGATGGCGCAGGGGCGCTACCAGGAGCGACCCGAGCTGCCGTTCGTGCTGGGCACCGACGTGGCGGGCCGCGTGGCGAGCTGCGGGCCCGGGGTCACCCGCTGGCGGCCCGGAGATCGCGTCTACGGCGCCTGTGGCACGGGTGCCTTCGCGCAGCATGCGGCCGTCGATGCCGCGGCCCTGCGCGCGATTCCCGGGACCCTCGACGACGACGTGGCCATCTGCCTGCCGACGACCTACGCCACCGCCTACGCGGCGCTGGTCTACCGGGCCGGTCTGCGTGCCGGCGAGACGCTGCTGGTGCACGCGGCCGCAGGGGGGGTCGGGAGCGCGGCCGTGCAGGTGGGCTGTGCGCTCGGCGCTCGCGTGATCGGCACCGCCAGCGCCGACAAGCTCGCGATCGCCACGCAGGCGGGCGCCGCGCGCGTGATCGACTACCGCGGCGAGGACTGGGTGCAGCGCGTGCTGGAGGAGACCGCGGGCCGCGGGGCCGACGTGATCTACGACCCCGTGGGCGGCGAGATCCTCGACGCGTCGCTGCGCTGCATCGCCTGGGGCGGGCGCCTGCTGGTGATCGGCTTCGCGAGCGGGGACATCCCGGAGATCCGCGCGAACCGCATCCTGCTCAAGAACATCTCGGTGGTCGGACTCCACTGGCCGCCGTACCGCACGCACGAGCCGGAGAGCTACGCGGGCTGCCTGCAGGCGCTCGAGGAGCTCTGCGTCACGGGTGCCCTCGAGCCGCGGATCTCCGCGCGCTATCCGCTCGCGAGTGCGTCCGAGGCGCTGACTGCGCTGGGCGCGCGCGGCACCTGGGGCAAGCTGGTGCTCGTGCCCTGAAGACCCGCCGCGCCCGCGCCGATGAGGTCGGTGTGGGAGACCGAGGAGCCGGCCCGAAGACCGGCTCCCCGGCTCCCTGGAATCGCGGTCGCCCGGGTGCGCAGGGATTGCAGGGATTGGGGGACCGCACCGGAGTGCGACCTCCCGGGTGGACGACTCGCGACCCCGTCGGGAATTATGGCGGCACGTGAATCCCGGATGTGAGTGCTCGACCGGCATTGCCTGACCACTTCGATCGCGTCGAGACGGGAAAGTTTCGATCGGCAGGTCGGTCCGACCTTTCTGCCGTTCCCGTTCCTGCCGGTCCGTCCGTTCGCCGATCCGTTCGCGATTGGTCCGAGCAATCCAGACCCGTCAGCACGAGCCACTGCCGAAAAGCTTACCCTATGCGAGCCGCACGGGTGCGAGGGCAAGAGCACGCACCAGGCTGGGGTAAAACGGCACGCATGCGGCGTCTCTCCGCGCGGCGCCGGAGGCGCCTTGCGGAGCGCGTCCGGCTGGCGTAACCCCGGGATTCGCATGGGCGTATGAGAGATCCGGAGAGCGAGCGAGCCGTGCGCGAGGCGCACTGGGCCGACTGGATGCGGCGCGCGCAGGAGGGTGACTCCGACGCCTACGAGCGCCTGCTGCAGGACGTGCTGCCGGATCTGCGCGCGCTGGTCGGTGCCCGCCTGCGCGATCCGTCCGGTGCGGAGGACGTGGTGCAGAATGTTCTCTTCTCGATCCACCGGGCGCGCCACACCTTCGAGCCCGGGCGCCCGTTCGGTCCCTGGATGCGCGCGATCGCGCGCAACGCGGTCATCGACGCCCACCGCGCGCGCAGCTCACGACTCCGGCGCGAGGTCCCACTCGAGTCGGACGCCGACGTTCCGGACACCAGCGAGCACGTCGATCCACACCAGCCGCTTCCCGCATGGCTCCAGCAGGCGCTCGACGCCCTGCCTGCCGCGCAGCGCGAGGCCGTCGAGCTGATCCACCTGCGCGAGCTCAGCGTCGCGCAGGCCGCGGAGATCGTCGGCATCCGGCCCGGTGCTCTCAAGGTCCGCGCGCACCGCGGCTACAAGGCGCTGCGCGCCATGCTGGCGAACCGGGGGCCGCGGTGAGCGGTCGCACCGATCAGCTGATCCGCGAGCTGACGCGCGACGTGGCGCCGGTGCGGCGCCTGCCCCGGCTCGGGCAGGTGGCGCTCGGAGTGGTGGGCACGGCCGCGCTGCTGATCGCGATCTCGCTGGCGCTGGCGTGGACCCGCGGCCAGCCGCTGGTGAAGCCCGAGCTGCTCCCTCACGATCTGCTCGGCGTGCTCGGTCACCTCGTGCTCGCCGGCGGCGCCCTCGGCCTCGGCCTGGCGTCGTGCATCCCGGGGCGCGAGCGCACCCAGCGCGCTGGCCTCTGGGGTCTGGCCGCGGGCGCCGCGCTGACGCTGACGGCGACCACCGTCGTGCTCGTGACCTGGGTGCCCGGAGCGGTGGGGATCCCGTTTCTTCGCGGCACCGGCTGGTGCACGCTCACCGCGGTGGTTCCGGCGCTCGTCCCGGCGGTCATGCTGGCGCTGTTCGCGGGCCGCGGCGCGCCGGCCCGGCCGCTGCTCACCCTGGCCTGCGGCGCGGTGGCGACCGTCGGCTTCGCCACCCTGCCCGGCCATCTCGGCTGCCTGCGGGAGGGCAGTCTGCACACGCTGCTCGGCCACATGCTGGTGCCCGTGAGCGGTGGCCTGCTCGTGCTGGGTCTGATGCGCCTGCTGTACCGGCCTTCGCTTCCCCCCGTGCGCCGCTGAGTCGCGCGCCCCCCGGCCTCAACCGCCGCTGAACCCGGGCGGCACTGGCGCGTGTGCCTCGAACGCCTCGATCTCCCCCGCGCCCGGAATGCGCACGTTCGCGGCGTGCAGCAGGTGACGTTCGAGCTCCACATGGGAGCCGTACAGGGCGTCGCCGAGCACCGGGTGACCCGCGTGGGCCAGTGCGGCGCGGATCTGGTGGCGCACCCCGGTCGCCGGCTCGACCTCGACCAGGCTGCTGGTCTCGCCGGGCTCGAGCGGCGACACGCGCGTGAGCGCGGCCCGGCCGCCGTGCTCCACCACGCGGACCCGTGGCCCGCGCGAGACCATGCGCAGCGAGAGCTCGAGCGGTTCCGCCAGGCGTCCGTGCACGCGCGCGACGTAGCGCTTGTGTACCGTGCGCGCCTCGAACGCCGCGCGCGCGTGCTCCCAGGCCGCCTGCGTGCGCGCGAGGACCAGGACGCCCGAGGTCTCGCGATCGAGCCGGTGGACCAGCCCGCGCTCCAGCCCCTCGCCTGGCCGGCCGACCTCGGGCCGCAGCGCGAGCACCGCGCTCAGCGCGGTGCCCCGCTCCTCGGGCTCGAGTGGCTGGCTCGCGATGCCAGCCGGCTTGTCCACGGCCACGAAGTCGCGGCTCTCCGCGATGATGGGCACGACGAGATCCGCGTCGGGCACCGGGCCCATGTCGGGGTGCCGGAACGCCGCCACCTCGACGCGATCGCCCGGCCGCAGCAGCACACCCTTGGGCGGGACCTCGCCGTCGAGGCGCACGGCGCCGCGCTCCAGCAGGCGCCGTACGTGCCGGCGACCGATGTGCAGCTCGCGCGCCAGCAGCGCGTCCAGCCGGGCGCCGTCGTCAGCCGGCGAAACCTCGATGAGGCGGGTCGGTTCCACGCCCACGATGATGGCACCCTCCGCCAGCGAAGACAGCCTGCGGGCGGCGCGCCTGCTCGGCCGCGCCAGCTTCGGAGCGCGCCCCGGCGACGCCGCTGCAATGGCGGCGATGGGGCCGGCTGCCTGGCTCGAGCGGCAGCTCGTGCCCGCGGCCATCGACGAGGCCGGGATCGACGCGCGCCTGGCGGGGATCGACGCGGGCGATCCGGAGCCGATGGTCCTGCCCCGCGGGGCAGGCCGCGGCAAGCTCGATCCGGAGCAGCGTCGGATGCTCGCCGCTCGCGCGCGCATCGCGGCGCAGGCGGCGTGCGCGGGCCGCGTCGTGCGCGCGGTGCACGCCGAGCGCCAGCTGCTCGAGATCATGGTGGACTTCTGGCTCAACCACTTCAGCGTCTTCGCGCGCAAGGGCGTGGTCTGGGCGGCGCTGTCCGCGTACGAGCACCAGGCGATCCGCCCGCATGCCCTCGGTCGCTTCGAGGACCTGCTCCTCGCGGTCGCGCGCAGCCCCGCGATGCTCCTGTACCTCGACGCGGTTCGCTCGCGCGCGCGGGGCCGCCTCCGGGGAGGTGGCATCAACGAGAACTACGCGCGCGAGCTGCTCGAGCTGCACACGCTCGGCGTGGACGGCGGCTACACCCAGGGCGACGTGATCGAGGTCGCGCACGTGCTCACCGGCTGGAGCGTCACGCGCGAGCTCCCGCCGGACTTCCGCTTCCGGCGCTTCCTCCACGACGGCGGCCGGCGCCGGGTGCTGGGCGCGGAGCTGCGCGAGCGCGGCGAGGCCCAGGGCGTCGAGCTGCTGCGCATCCTGGCGCGCCATCCCGCCACCGCGCGCTTCATCGCCGGCAAGCTGGCACGGCGCTTCGTGGCCGACACGCCACCCCCCGCGCTGGTCGAGCGCCTGGCCCGCCGTTTCCTCGACACGGGTGGAGACATCGCGCAGGTGCTGCGTGCGCTGTTCTGGTCGCCGGAGTTCGCGGATCCCGAACAGCGGAAACTCAAGACACCCCTGCGCTGGCTGGCCTCGGGCCTGCGCGCGACGGGCGGCGAGACCGGTGGCGGCGAGCGCGCGCGTTTCGTGCTCGCGGTGCTCGGCGAGCTGCCGCTGTTCGCGCGCACCCCCGAGGGCTACCCCGACGTGGCGGCGGCCTGGATGGATCCGTCCGCGATGCTCACGCGGATGAGCGTGGCGTTCGGCCTGGCGCAGGGCGTTCTCGACGACACCCGCGCCGGCCTCCACGTCCCGCCGCTGGACGAGCCCGCGCGTCGCGAGATCGCGAGCCTCGCGCCGGGCGAGCGCGTCGCGCTGGCGCTCGCCTCGCCGGAGTTCCAGTGGCACTGACCCGCCGCGAGCTGCTGGTCTCGTCGGGTGCCGCGGCGCTCGCCGCGAGCATGCCGCTGTGGCTCTCGCGGGCGGCGCATGGCTCGCCCGCGGGCGAGCCGCTGCTGGCGCTGATCTTCCTGCGCGGCGGCGCCGACGGCCTCGACCTGGTCCCGCCCGTCGGCGATCCCGGGCTCGAGCGCCTGCGCGGCAGGTTCGCGGTCGGCGATGCGCGTCCCCTCGCGGCCGGCTTCGGGCTGCACCCGGCCATGGCGGCCCTGGACCCCGTGGTGGCCCGCGGACAGCTCGGGGTCGTCCACGCGGTCGGGGCTCCGCGCGCCTCGCGCTCGCACTTCGAGGCCCAGGACGCGGTCGAGTCCGGCAGCGACGGTGCGCGCCGGCTGCGCGATGGCTGGCTGGCGCGCGCGCTGGGCCCCGTGATGCCCGACGACCCGCTGTCGAGCGTCTCGCTGGGCCTGCGCCCGACCCCCAGCCTCGCGGGCGCGGGCGCGTTCGCCGTGCCCGCGCCGCGGGCCCTGGCGCTGCGCGGCGCGAGCCCCGCGGCGCGCTCGGCGCTCGGGTCGCTCTACGCCCGCGGCGACGACCACGTGCGCCGCGCCGGACGCCGCGCGCTCGACGTCGAGGGCGCGATCCGCGCCCGCGTCTCCGGCAGCGCACGCCCGCGCCGAGGTCCGGCGGCCCTGGCGCGCCAGATCGACACGCTCGAGGCTCTGGAGCGCGCCGGCCTGCGCGTGCGCGCGGCGGCGCTCGAGCTGGACGGCTGGGATCACCACGCCCGGCAGCGCGCGCCCGGGGCCATGGCGCGGCTCGCCGCCGAGCTGGCGGTGGGCGTGGCGCGGCTGCTCGACCGCGATCGCGACGTGCTCGTGGTCGCCATGACGGAGTTCGGGCGCACCGTCGCGCCCAACGGCAGCGGCGGCACCGACCACGGGCACGGTGCGGCGATCCTGGTCGCCGGCCCGCGCGTGCGCGGCGGTGTGCACGGCCCCTGGCCCGGCCTGTCCCGAGAGCGGCTCCACGAGGGGCGCGATCTCGCCGTGGCCACCGACTACCGCGACGTGCTGTACGAGGTGCTGCGCGCACACCTGGGCCGCGCCCCGGGAGCCGCGGTCTTCCCGGGTCACGAGCCGCGGGCAGTGGGACTCATCGTCTGAGGTCGGGGCCGCGATAGACTCCCGCCGGTGGAGGTCCCCGGCAAGCAGCGCTGCGTGGTCGTGCACGTCGACGACATCGGCATGTGCGCAGCGGCGACGGCGGGCGCCCTCGAGGCGCTGGAGGCCACGGCGACCTGCGGCTCGATCATGGTGCCCTGCCCGGGCTTCCAGGAGATCGCCGCCGAGGCGCGGAGCCGGCCCGGCCTGGACCTGGGCGTGCACCTGACCCTCAACTCGGAGTGGGAGAGCTGGCGCTGGGGACCCGTGGCTGCGGGCGTGCCGAGCCTGTGCGATGCCGACGCAATGCTCTGGCGCACGCGGGCCGAGCTGCTCTCGAGGGCGCGCGTCGACGACGTACGCAGGGAGCTCCGCGCGCAGATCGATCGCGCACTCGATGCGGGGATCGATGTGACGCACCTCGACACCCACATGGGCACGGCCCTGGCGCCACGACTGGTGGGGATCTACGTCGAGCTGGCCCTGGAGTACCGTCTGCCGGCCTTCCTGCCCCGCTGGACCCGGGGCATGGCGTCACCCGGGATCGCGGCGCTCTGGCGCTACCGGCGCCTGCTGCGCCGCGCTGCGCGCGCCGGGCTCCCGGTCTTCGATGGCTTCGACGCCGCGTCGCTGCATTTCGAGCCCGGTCGTGGCCTCGAGCACAACCGGCGCCGCGTGGAGGGCCTGCCCTCCGGACTCTCGTACCTGATCACGCACTGTGCCCGTGGCGACGACGCCCTGGCGCGGATCACACCCGACTGGCGCCTGCGTGAGGAGGAGCGACGCATCTACACCGACGGCAGCATGGCCCGCGTGCTCGCCGAGCAGGGGGTGCGCACGCTGGGCATGCGCGAGCTGCGCGGCAGGCTCCGGGGCGATTTTCGTGCCGCGGACGTGGCCGGCGCCTGAGCGCTCGTGGTACCCTGCCCGCGTCGAGGAGGGCGGATGAACGTCGACAAGCTGCTCGCCAACCCGCGTTTTCGCTGGGAGCCCCGAACGGCACCCGGACCCGACGCCCTGGAGGGCTTCCTGGCCGAGGCCCCCGACAACCTGCCCCGCACCTACGTGAAGTTCCTGCGCAAGACCAACGGCGGGTCGGGCCCGAACCCCTTCGACCCCGGACCGCTCGAGGTCTGGCCGGTCGAGGAGCTGCTCGAGCGCAACGCACGCCTGGGTCTCGCCGAGCGCGCGCCGGGCTTCTTCGCGTTCGGCGGCAACGGCGAGGAGTCCGTCTACGTCTTCGACCTGCGCGCGCCCGATGGCGCGCCGGTGTGCTCGCTCTCGCGCGACGAGTCGGAGCCGCCGAAGCTGCTGCGCGGCAGCTTCTCCGAGGCTCTCGAGAGCACCATGCTGGTGCGCACGCGCATCTGAGGCTGCGCTAGGCCGAGACGCGGATCCCGAGCTTCTCGAGCTCGGCCAGCAGCGTCTGGGGTGCGCGCGCCTCGCGCGGCGTCAGCAGGCCCGCCGGGAGCTGGCCCGAGATCGCCGCGCCCGTGAGGGCGCAGGCGACGGCCGCGGCCGCGTCGAGCGGACTGCGAGCCCGCAGCTCCATGCGCGCGTCGGCCTCGCTGCGCCCGGCCTGCACCCGGGCCTCGGCCACCGCGCAGAAGGCCGGGTCGTGGTGGCCCCGCAGCAGGCGCTCGATCCCGCGGCCCAGCGTGCTGCGCAGCGGCTCCATGTAGCGGATGCGCTCGACCAGGTGCGCGGCGCCGAAGCCGACCAGGTCCGCCGAGATCGCCGGCCGCACGCCGAGTGGCCCCACCGGGTCGGGGAACCGCTGGCGCTGTGGCCACCAGCGCCCGGCCGGCTCGCGGCGCCGGCAACGCAGGGCCTCGAGATCCTGCGCCGCGGAGCGGGTCTCGAGCCACGGCCCGGTGGTGGCGATGCGCAGCTCCTGGAGGGCCGCGAAGCGCCGCACGAGCGCCTCGGCGAGCACGCCGGGCAGGCCCGGCACGGCGCCCGCGTGGAGCACGACCGGCGTTCCCGCCATCCACGCGCGCTCGGCGATCGAGCGCGTGGCCGGATCGTCGATCAGGGCGCTGCCGGGTACGATGACGGGCACGCGCCGCTCGATCGCCACGTCGAGTGCAGCCCCGATCTCGCCGCCGCAGCAGACCAGCAGCGCCGCCGCGTCGTCGAGGGTGCGCGCGATCGTGCGCGCGTCGCGCGCGTCGGCGTACGTACCCGTCGCCCGGCCCTCATGGCGCAGCGCCAGCGACTGCGCCCGCTGTGTGTTGCGACCCGCCACGACGACGGGAGCGCGGGTGTGCGCCACGGTCTGTGCAACGCACAGCCGTCCCAGGTGACCGTAGCCCCCCAGCACCACCACGGGACGCATGCGGGGATTCTACTGCGGCGCGTCGCCGGAAGCGATCCGGATCGAGTCGCTTGCAGCGGTCGCTGGCCACGCCGAGAATCCCGGCATGGGCGAGCCCCGTCTGCGCACGCTTTTCGACGCGGCGACGATCTCGCGGCGCATCGACGAGCTGGCCGCGCGAATCGCGGACGACCTTTCCGGAGCGCGACCGATCATGGTGGTCATCGCCGAGGGGGCCCTGCGCTTCGCCGACGCTCTGGACGCCGCGCTGCTCGAGCGGGCCCGGAAGCCCGAGCGACTCGTGGTGCGTGCGCGGCGCACCGAGTCGGGGACGACCCTGGGCGAGGTCCGCGTCGAGGCCTTCGACGCCCGGGTGCTCGGCGGACGCCACGTGCTCGTGGTGGACGACATCGCCGACGAGGGCCGCACGCTCTCCGCGGTCTGCGCCCGCGTGCGCGGGGCGCAGCCCGCCTCGCTCCGCACCGCAGTGCTGGTCAGCAAGCACGAGCGGCGGCGCGTCGACGTGGCCCTGGATTACGTGGGATTCGACGTCGAGGCCGGCTGGGTGCTCGGCTTCGGCATGGACCTGGACGGCGCCTACAGGGATCTCGACCGGATCGCGGTGCTCGACTGAGCCGGCGCCTCAGGCGTCGACCAGGATGACCGTGATGTTGTCGCTGCCGCCCGCCTCGTTGGCGGCGTCGATCAGCGCCCGGGCGCCGCGCTCCGGGTCGGGGTCGCGCGCCAGGCGGGCGATCCGGTCGGGCGCGACCAGGTCGTGCAGCCCGTCGCTCGAGAGCAGCAGGCGCGCCCCCTCCTCGAGCTCGCGCGAGAGCTGCTGCGGCTCGACCACCTCCTGTGTGCCGAGCGCCTGCACGAGCACGTGTCGCTCGGGGTGCTTCCGCGCCGCCTCCGGCGTCAGCAGACCCTCGAGCACGAGCACCGACACGAGCGTGTGGTCCCGCGTCAGCTGGTCGAGCCCATCGTCCCCGACCAGGTACACCCGCGTGTCGCCCACGTGCGCGAGGTGCAGCGTGCCCGGGGCCAGGTGCAGCAGGGTCAGGGTCGTGCCCATGCCCCAGAGATCGCGCTCGGCGGCCGTTCGCAGCACGGCATCGTTCGCCGCGCGGATGGCTTCGGCGAGCGCGTCGGAGTCGAGGCGGCCCGCCTTGGCGAGCGCGTCGAAGGCGGTCTCGATCGCGACCCGGCTGGCGAGGTCCCCGGCGACGTGGCCGCCCATGCCGTCCGCGATCGCGTACAGGCCGCGCTCCGCGTCGACGCGACCGGCGTCCTCGTTGCGCTCCCGCTCGCGCCCCGTGTCGGTCGCGAGCGCGTGACGCCTGCTCACGCGCCGCGCTCCGGGGACGCGTCGGTGCTCAGCAAGCTGTACTGCACGTGATCGAGGAAGCGGCCCCCGACGATCTCGGCGTGCCGCGCCACGCCCTCGCGCCGTGCGCCGAGATGCGCCACAACTGCGTGACTGGCACGGTTCGCGGCCGCCACCTGCAGCTCGAGCCGGTGCAGGCCGAGCGTCTCGAAGGCGTGGGCGGCGACGAGGCGCGCCGCCTCCGTCGCGTACCCGCGGCCCGCCGCCGCGCCGCGAACCCAGTAGCCCAGGCCGGCACTGCGGCGCGACCAGTCGATCCGGTGCAGGCTCGTCATGCCGACGATGCGCCCGCCGTCGAGCTCCGTCATCATGAACTCGAACGTCGTGCGCCGCGTCCACGCCAGGCGTGTGGCGCGCAGGTAGCGGCGCGTATCGAGCCGGTCGTGGCCGGCCCGCGCCCAGGGCAGCCAGCGCACCAGGTCCGGGAGCGTCTCGGCGATCGCCTCGTGCAGCCCCGTCAGGTCGGCGCGCCTGGGGGCGCGCAGGCAGAGCCGGGGACCGGCGAGCGCCGCGGCATCGGGGTCGTGGGCGACGTGAATCGCCACCGTCAGCCGGAGAGCAGCCGCAGCTGCGCGAACTTGAGCTTGATCGTCTTGATCCCGGCGCGGTCGAAGCGGATACGCAGCTTGGTGGCCTCGCCGGAGCCCGCCACCTCGTCGATGCTGCCCGCCCCGAAGACGGGGTGCTCCACGCGCGTCCCGACGGCCAGCGGCATCTCGTCGCCGCTCCACTGGCCCTCGCTGTAGTCGACGTGCACGCCAGCGGGCGCGGATGGCGCCCGCCTGGGCGCCGTCGTCGGTGCGTCCCAGGCGGCGCGCGGTGCTCGCTGCGCTCGCGAGGGCAGGTCGCCCACGGCCAGGTCCTCGGGGATCTCCTCGAGGAAGCGACTCGGTGCGTTGTAGCGAACCGACCCGTGCATCCGGCGCATCGTGGCGTTGGTCAGGTACAGACGCTCCTGGGCGCGCGTCATCGCCACGTAGCAGAGCCGGCGTTCCTCCTCGATCGCGCTGGGATCCTCCAGCGACGCGAAGTGCGGGAAGATGCCCTCCTCGAGGCCGACCACGAAGACCTGCGGGAACTCCAGCCCCTTGGCCACGTGCGCGGTCATCAGCACGATGCGCTGGTCGCCCGCGTCCACGGAGTCGGCCTCCGACAGCAGGGTGACCTGCTCCAGGAAGAGGTCGAGCAGGCTCCGCGGCTCCGCGTCCTGGCCCTCGCCCGTGGGCTCGACCTCGAGCCCGGCGTTGAGGCGCTCGAACTCCTCGACCGCCGCCAGCAGCTCCTTGAGGTTCTCCAGGCGCGCCTCGGCCTCGATCGTGCCCTCCTTCTCGAGCGACTCGACGTAGCCGGTGCGCTCGAGCACGTGGGCGAGCAGCTGCGAGATCGAGTCACCGGCGTCGTGTGCGCGCAGCTCCTCGATCATCTCCACGAAGGCCGGGATGCGCCGGGCCGCCGCGCCGCGCAGGATGCCCCCGCCGATCGCCTCGGCGATCCCGCCCCAGAGCGAGGTGTCGCGCTGCTGCGCGAGCTCGAGCAAGCGCTCGACCGTGGTGCGGCCGATGCCCCGGGCGGGCCGGTTGATCACGCGCAGCAGGCTTTCGGTGTCGTTCGGGTTGACCAGCACCCGGAGGTAACACAGGGCGTCCTTGACCTCGGCCCGGTCGTAGAAGCGCGTGCCGCCGACCACCACGTAGGGCACGTTGTACTTGAGCAGCTCCTCCTCGAAGGGGCGCGACTGTGCGTGCGTGCGGTAGAAGATGGCCATCTCGCCGAGGCCGCTGCCGCCCTGGCGCAGCTCGAGCACCCGGTCGACGACCCAGGCCGCCTCGGCGCGGTCGTCGGCCGCCTGGTACATCGTGAGCGGCTCGCCGCCGTCGCGCTCGGTGAACAGGCGCTTGCCCTTGCGCTCGGTGTTGTTCGAGACCACGGCCGTGGCGGCGTCGAGGATGGGCTGCGTCGAGCGGTAGTTCTGCTCCAGGCGCACGACCATGGCGCCCGGGAAGTCCTTCTCGAAGTCGAGGATGTTGCGGATGTCCGCCTCCCGGAAGCGGTAGATCGACTGGTCCTCGTCGCCGACCACGCAGAGGTTGCGGTGCTGGTCCACCAGCTGGCGCAGCAGCCGGTACTGGACCGGGTTGGTGTCCTGGTACTCGTCGACCAGCACGTAGCGCCAGCGCCGCTGGTAGTGCTCGAGCACGCCCGGGTGGCGGTCGAAGAGGCGCACCGTCAGGACCAGCAGGTCGCCGAAGTCCAGCGCGTTCGCCCGGCGCAGCTCCTTCTGGTACCGCTGGTAGATCTGCCCGAGGCGCTTCGCCTCCAGCGAGTCCTCCTGCACCAGGTCGTCGGGCAGGATGCCGCGGTTCTTCAGCCGGTCGATCTCGGCCCGGACGCCGCGCGGCGGGTAGGCTCGCTCGTTGGCCCCGATCGCGCGGAGCACGCGCTTGGTGAGCGCCAGCGAGTCGGCCTGGTCGTAGATCGCGAATCCCGGCTCGTAGCCGAGGTGGCCGATGTCGCGGCGGAGGATGCGCACGCAGGTCGAGTGAAAGGTGGACACCCAGGTGCCCCGCGAGGAGTCGTCGAGGAGCGAGTCCACGCGCTCGCGCATCTCGCGCGCCGCCTTGTTCGTGAAGGTGACGGCCAGGATCTCCCAGGGTCGCGCCCTCGCGCTGCCGATCAGGTGCGCGATCCGGTGCGTGAGCATGCGGGTCTTGCCGCTGCCCGCGCCGGCGAGCACGAGCAGGGGACCCTCGGCGTGCGCGACGGCCTCGCGCTGCTGGGGGTTCAGACCGCGGACGATCCGTTCGGTGACGTCGTTCTCGACCAAGGCGGCGTCAGCTTACCGGCCCGGGCGCGGCTACTCCACCGTCACGCTCTTGGCGAGGTTCCGCGGCTGGTCCACGTCGGTGCCCTTCAGGGTGGCGACGTGATAGGCGAGGATCTGGAGCGGGATCGTGGCCAGCACGGCCCCGAGCATCTCGGAGCTGGTGGCCGGCACGCGGATCACCTCGTCGGCGTAGCGGTCGACCTCGGAGTTGTGCTCGTCGACCACGGCGATCACGACCCCGCCGCGCGCCCGGACCTCCTCGGCGTTGGAGATCACCTTGGCGTAGATCGAGGGCTGGTTGGCCACGATCACGACGGGGACGCCGTCGTCGATCAGGGCGATGGGCCCGTGCTTCATCTCGCCCGAGGCATAGCCCTCGGCGTGGATGTACGAGATCTCCTTGAGCTTGAGCGCCCCCTCCAGGGCGATCGGGAAGCCGTAGCCGCGCCCCAGGAAGAGGAAGTCGGGCGCGTGCATGTGGCGCCGGGCGATCCCCTCGAGCGGATCCCAGAGCTCCAGGCAGGCGTCCACCAGCCGCGGCAGCCGGCGCAGCTCGTGCATCAGCTCCCGCGCCCGCTCCGGCGCCAGGGCCCCGCGCTTGAGGCCCAGCTCGAGCGCCAGCAGGTGCAGGGCCACTACCTGGGTGGTGAAGGCCTTGGTCGAGGCCACGCCGATCTCGGGGCCGGCGTGGGTGTAGAGCACGTGGTCGGCCTCGCGGGCGATCGTGCTCTCGTGCACGTTGCACACGGCCAGCGAGGTGGCCCCGCGGCTCCGGCCCTCGCGCAGGGCCGCGATGGTGTCGGCCGTCTCGCCCGACTGCGAGACGGGCACGATCAGGTGGCCGGGGCCGATCAGCGGATCGCGGTACCGGAACTCGCTGGCCAGATCGACCTCGCAGGGCACCCGCGCCAGGCTCTCGATCATCAGCTTGCCGAGCAGGCAGGCGTGCCAGGCCGTGCCGCAGGCGACCAGCGTCACGCCCTTCAGGCCCGCGATCAGGCCGGGATCCAGCTGGATGCCGTCGAGATCCAGCTCGGCCGCGTCCTCGAGCACCCGGGTGCCGATCGTGTCGCTGATGGCCCGTGGCTGCTCGTGGATCTCCTTCTGCATGAAGCGGTCGTAGCCGCCCTTCTCGGCCTGCACGGGATCCCAGTGGATCCGGCGCTCCTCGCGCTCGACCGGGTTCCCGTCGAAGTCGGTGATATCGACCGAATCGGCGGTGATCGTGCCGATCTCTCGGTCCTCGAGGATCAGCACGTCGCGGGTGTACGGAAGGATCGTCGGGATGTCCGAGGCGACCATGTTCTCGCTGCGGCCCTTGCCGATGATGATCGGGTTGCCGCCGTTCTTGGCGATCACGATGCGGTCGGGCAGGGACTCGTCCAGCACGGCGATCGCGTACGAGCCGTCGAGGTGTCGCGCGGCGGCGCGGACGGCCTCGGGCAGCGGCAGGCCCTTCTCCCGCTCCTCGTGGATCAGGTGCGAGATGATCTCCGTGTCGGTCTCGGACCCGAACTTGCGGCCGCGTGCGATCAGCTCGTCGCGGAGGTCGCGGAAGTTCTCGATGATGCCGTTGCCGATCACCGCGATCGTGCCGGCGACGTGCGGGTGCGCGTTCTGCTCCGATGGCCGGCCGTGCGT
Source organism: Deltaproteobacteria bacterium (assembly GCA_029261925.1). Lineage (GTDB taxonomy): Bacteria > Myxococcota_A > UBA9160 > SZUA-336 > SZUA-336 > JAGWBS01. The sequence goes on from JAJDAJ010000060.1 coordinate 26,824, forward strand.
GGCCCAGCGCGTGTGCCCGATCCCGATCGGGCCGGCCAGGGGCACGTCGCGCAGCGCGGCCTCCAGGTTGACCAGCTTGCCCAGCGCGCGCACCACGCGCAGCTTGCCATCCTCGACGATGGCGATGCCCGCCGAGTCGTAGCCGCGGTACTCGAGCCGCCGTAGCCCGTCCAGGATCATGTCCTGGGCCCGGGCCTCGGTTCCCACGTATCCGACGATGCCGCACATTCCGCTGTCCTCAGTCCGCGGGCCCGAACTTGCGATCCCGCCAGCCCTCGATGTTCCGCTGCTTCGCGCGCGCGACCGCCAGACCGCCCCCGGGAACCTCGCTCGTGACCGTCGAGCCGGCCGCGACGAAGGCGCGGGCCTGGATGGTCACCGGCGCGATCAGGTTGGCATTGCAGCCCACGAACGCGTCGTCGCCGATCGTGGTGCGGTGCTTGTCGCGGCCGTCGTAGTTCACCGTGATCGCGCCGCATGCGAAGGTCACGCCCGAGCCGATGTCGGCGTCGCCGATGTACGAGAGGTGGTCGGCCTTGGTCCCGGCGCCCAGGCGCGAGTTCTTCAGCTCGACGTAGTTGCCGATCCGGCAGCGGTCACCCAGCTCGACGTCGGGACGCAGGTGGGCCGAGGGTCCGAGGATGCAGTCGTCGCCGATGCGGGAATGCTCGACCCAGCAGTGGGGCTTGAGCCAGGTCCCGTCGCCCACTCGCGACGCCTCGACGACGACCCCGGGGTCGATCCGGCAGCGCGCGCCCACGCGCGTGCCGCGCCGCAGGCTGACGCCCGGGGCGATCACCGTGTCGGGGCCGATCTCGCAGTCCACGTCGATGTAGGTCGCCGCGGGATCCAGCAGGGTGACGCCCTCCCGCATCCAGCGCTCGTTGATGCGCGCGCGCATCTCGCGCTCGGCGATCGCCAGCTCGGCGCGGTCGTTGATGCCCATGGTCTCGACCGGATCGGGCGCGTGCGCCGCCGTGGTGCTGCCGCCGGCGGCGAGCGTCACCTCGATCAGGTCGGTCAGGTAGAACTCGCCCTGTGCGTTCTCGCTGCCGATCCGGCTGAGCGCGTCGAAGAGGTACGGGCCGCGGGCCACGTAGGCGCCCAGGTTGACCTCGCGGATCGCACGCGTCGCCGCGTCGGCGTCGCGCTCCTCGACGATGCGCTCCGGGCGGCCGTCGGCGCCGCGCACGATGCGTCCGTAGTGTTCCATCCACGACGCGCCGCTGCGGTCATCGATCTCCGTGGTGAGGATCGCCACGTCGGCGCCGTCTCCGGCGTGCGCCTCGACCAGACCGCGCAGGGTGGCCGCGCGGTACAGCGGGTGGTCGCCGTTCATCACGAGCACCGGGCCCTCGTGCCCGGCCAGGGCCTCGCGCGCCTGCAGGGCGGCGTGCGCGGTCCCGAGCTGCTCGCGCTGCTCGACGATGTCGACGCCGTCGTCGGCGAGGGCCTCGCGCACCGCCTCGATGCCGTGCCCGGCGACGACGACCACGCGGACTGCACCGAGCTCCCGCGCCAGGGCGATCGTGTGGCGAACGATCGCCCGCCCGCAGATCTCGTGCAGCACCTTGGGCACGGACGAGCGCATCCGGGTGCCCTTGCCCGCCGCGAGAATCACCAGCGCCAGCTGCTCGTCTGCCATTCGCTCCCCGGATCGGCCCGCGGCGCGGGGCGCCTGAGCCGTTCCGATCACGCCGTCACCACGAAGTCGGTGCCCTCCTCGAGGCCCGCGGACCGGAGATGCTGCCGTATCTCGGCGCGCGCGCCGAGCCGGGCGACCGCCGTGATGATTCGCATTCCGTTCGCGCGCCAGGCGGGGGCATCTCGCTCCACCACATCGGGCGACAGGATAGGTATGTCGTGCCAGGCTCGCCCGACGCGCCGCGGCGCGACGTCGAGCATGGCCTCGATCGGCACGCCCGCGTCGCCCAGGGCCCGCGCCAGCCGGCGCCCGGTGCGACCCGCCCCCCAGATCACGGCGGCCGACATCGGGTGGACCCTCGGCAGCCAGTGGGCCTTCACCCGCGTCATCGCCGCGCGCGCGTAGCGGGCGTCCGTGCGCGACAGGCGCGTCGCGCCGTCTCGCCAGCGGTGGAGCACGCGCGGCAGCTTCTCCACCCGGCCCCCGGCGGCGAGCACGCGGTACAGCAGATCGAGGTCCTCGGGCCAGTCCAGCTCGGGATAACCCCCCAGGCGCAGGATCTCGTCGCGCCGGAAGGCCCACGTCGGGTGCGGCAGGGGACAGTCCACGAACGCCTCGCGGCGGTGAGCCGGCGCGTCGATCAGCTCGTTGCACCAGTCGGTGTAGCGCGCCCAGCCCGCGGGCAGGCCGCCGTCCCGGAAGGACTCGACCCGGCAGCCCACCAGGGTGGTCGCGGGGCGCTCGCGCAGCGCTGCTACCTGGGCCGCGAGCCGCTCGGGGTGCATCTCGTCGTCGGCGTCGGTACGCGCCACCAGCGCCGCTCGCGCTCGCTCCAGCCCGGTCCGGAGAGCGGCGCAGATGCCCCGCGGCGGCGTCGTCACGGGCCGCACGCGCGGATCGCGGCGCGCCCGCTCGGCCAGCCGGGCCCCCGTGCCGTCCCGTGAGCCGTCGTCCACGCAGACGAGCTCGAGGGCCACGTCGCGGCTCCCCAGCACGGAGTCGAGCGCCGCGTCGATCGTCTCCACGGCGTCCCGCACCGGCATCACCACGCTGATCTCGATGCTGCCCACCGGTCCTTGACCCGCCTTCCGGCCCCTTCCTACCCTGTCGGGGAAGCGGAGGATTGCCCATCTCGGAGCTCTACGGTCAGACCTACGGCCTCAAGGCCAGCCAGATCAAGCGCCTGAAGAACCTGTACAAGCGCAAGGTTCCCCGCAGCTCCCTGGTCTCGCAGGACTTCGCGCGCCAGCTCGGGGAGCTCAGCGCCGAGACCGGTAGGCAGATCGGCGCGCTGGTCTCGCGCGCGGGGCGCGTCGAGTACGTCGCGATCGGCGACGCGTTCAGCATCGAGCTGCCTGACTTCAAGCGCGTGCGCGGCGGGCAGGGCCGCTTCCGCGGGCTGCGCTTCATTCACACGCACCTGCGCGGCGAGGGCCTGACGCGCGACGACCTGACGGACCTGCAGCTGCTGCGGCTCGACGCGGTGGTGGCGTTGCTCGTCGACGAGCGCGGCCTGCCGACGGTGGCGGACTACGCCTCCCTGCGGCCGCCCGACGACAGCGGCGAGACGGTCGATCACCACGAGCCCCGACCGCCCTCGCAGCTCGACTTCGACTTCGTCGACTGGATCGAGGATCTCGAGGATCGCTTCGGCGCGGCGCAGCGCGGCATCGCGACCACCAGCGCCGCCGAGCGCGCGATCCTGGTCAGCCTCTCGTGCGGACCGGATCTCGACGTCGACGACCGCATCGACGAGATGGCCGAGCTGGCGCGCACCGCCGGCGTCGAGATTCTCGAGGTGGTACGCCAGCGCCGGCCGCGGCCCGACCCGAAGTACGTGATCGGCCGCGGCAAGCTGCAGGACCTGGTGCTCCGCGCCTGGCAGCGCGGCGCGGACCTCGTGCTCTTCGACCGCGACCTGACCGCCTCGCAGGTGCGCCACGTGCACGAGCTGATCGAGACGCGCATCGTCGACCGCACGCAGCTCATCCTCGACATCTTCGCGCAGCACGCGCGCACGGCAGAGGGCAGGCTCCAGGTCGAGCTGGCGCAGCTGCGCTACCGGCTGCCGCTGCTGACGGGCCACGGTGAGTCGATGAGCCGCCTGGCCGGCGGGATCGGAGGGCGCGGGCCGGGCGAGACCAAGCTGGAGGTCGATCGGCGCCGCGTCCGGGATCGCATCAAGCACCTCGAGCGCAGCCTGCAGAAGGTGTCACGACAGCGCAGCACGCAGCGCTCGCGGCGCAACCGCGAGGGTCTGCCGATCCTGTCGATCGTCGGCTACACCAACGCCGGCAAGAGCACGCTGCTCAACCAGCTGACGCGCAGCGAGGTCATCGCCGAGGATCAGCTCTTCGCCACCGTCGATCCGTCGTCGAGGCGGCTGCGCTTCCCGCGCGAGCGCGACGTGATCATCACCGACACGGTGGGCTTCATCCGCGACCTGCCCCCCGACCTGATCGCCGGCTTCAGGGCCACGCTCGAGGAGATCCGCGACGCGCGCGTGCTGATCCACGTGGTCGATGCCACCAGCCCCGTGCTCGAGTCGCACATCGAGTCGGTGCGCAGCATCCTCCGGGACCTCGAACTCGACGACAAGCCCGAGTGCCTGGTGCTCAACAAGAGCGACCTGCTCCCGGCGCTCGATGCCCAGCGGCTGGCGCGCCGCTTCGACGCGCTGCCGGTCTCGGCGGCCACCGGCGAGGGCCTGCGCCAGATGCTCGAGTACCTGGAGCCGCTGGTCTTCCCGGGCCGGGAGCCCGACGAGCCGGAGCTCGCCGCAACCGGTACGGAGGACTGATGCGGCGCGCGGTCATCACGGGCACGGGCATGCACGTGCCGCCGCGCGTGGTGACCAACGCGGACCTCGAGAAGGTCATGGATACCACCGCCGAGTGGATCCAGCAGCGCACGGGGATCCGAGAGCGCCACCACGTCGACCCGGGCACCGGCCCGGCCGACCTGGCCTGCGAGGCGGCGCGGCGCGCGCTCGAAATGGCGGGACTGGAGCCCGATCAGCTCGACGCGATCCTCGTGGCCTCGCTCTCGCCGCACCATGATTTTCCGGGGATTTCCGCCTTCCTGCAGGAGCGCCTGGGCGTCGACAACGGCTGCCCCGCCATGGACATCCGCTGCCAGTGCACCGGATTCATCTACGCGCTCCAGGTGGCGAACCTCTTCGTCGCCTCGGGCCAGTACGAGCGCGTGCTGCTCTGCGGCGCGGAGGTGCACTCGACCGGCCTCGACATGACCACCCGGGGCCGCGACGTGGCCGTGATCTTCGGCGATGGCGCGGGCGCCGTGATCCTCGAGCCCTCGCCCGATCCCGATCGCGGCGTGCTCTCGGTGCACACCCACGCCCAGGGCAAGCACGCCCGCAAGCTCTGGGTCGAGGCTCCGGGCTCCGTCTACGCGCCGCGCATCAGCGCGGAGATGATCGAGGAGGGGCGCCACTTTCCCTACATGGACGGCCGCTTCGTGTTCAAGCACGCCGTCTCGCGCATGCCGCAGGTGGTGCATGAGGCGCTCGAGCACAACGCGCTCTCGGTCGAGGACGTGGAGCTCTTCCTGTTCCACCAGGCCAACCTGCGCATCAACGAGGCCGTGGGGCAGCGTCTCGGCGTCGCGCCGGAGCGGATCTACAGCAACATCGAGCGCTACGGGAACTGCTCCGCGGCCTCCATCCCCATGCTGCTCGACGAGTGCGTGCGGGCCGGGCGCCTCGAGCCCGGGCGGCTGGTCGGCATGGCGGGCTTCGGCTCCGGCTTCACCTGGGGCTCGGCCCTGCTGCGCTGGTAGGTTTTTGACTCAACGCGTCTAGCGCAGCGCGTCGACCGATGTCGCGGCATTCACTGTCAAATTACCGTGAATGCTCATGAATCTGACTCCTTGACCCGATGACGCAGCGTGTTATATTCCGGGCGCTGGGTGACGCATCGGGTCAATCCGGGACCCCAGCAGAGCAAGAATGCTGATTCCGGCCCGCGGCAGTCCGCGGCGCCCGGGCAAGGAGAAGAAGATGGCCGACGAAGCCACCCACACCGAGAGCAACGAGCCCACGGACCGGATCTCGCAGGCCCTGCGGGGCCTCGACGAGCAGGTCGGCGAGCTGCGCGAGCGCGCCGAGAAGGGCTTCAAGAAGCTCCAGGACAACCTGGACGAGCGCCGCGAGGATCTCGAGAAGCGCTGGCAGGAGAGCACCGCCTACAAGCGGGGCCAGGAGGTCCGCGAGCGGATCGACGCGCGCCGCGGCAAGCTGGAGGAGCGCGTGAAGGAGACCGAGCTGTACCGTCGCGCCCGCCAGTCGCGCGAGCGCCTCGAGCAGCAGGCCCGGGAACGCCGCGCCAAGCTGCTCGATCGCGTTGGCCTGGTCACCCAGGATGACGCGGCCCGCACCCGCAAGCAGCTCTCGGCGACCCGCAAGGAGGTCAACGAGACCAAGGGCCTGCTCAAGGACGTCGATGCGAAGCTCCAGGCGCTGACTCGCAAGGTCGAGCAGCTCGCCAGCCAGCCGCCGGTCGTCCAGACGCAGCCGCCCGCGGCCACGCCCGAGCCCCCGGTCGCCCCCACGGTGCCCGGCTCAGGCTACGGCAACGAGTGATCGTTCCAGGCGCCGGCGAGGTCCACCGGGACCTCGCCGGCCGCCGCCCTCGCCGCTAGCCGCTGAGCATGGCCTCGCGCAGGCGGGGCCAGTGACGGTCCGCGATCTCGCGCAGCTCGTCGTCGGTCCGATCCTGGATCGGATGGTCGACGTACACGGCGACGGGGTCCGCGCCCAGCGCGCGCCCCTGCGCCCGGGCCCCGTCGGTGAACTCGACGGTCGCCACGAAGAGCGTGGGCACGCCCCGCTCCTCGAGGTTCAGCGTGTCGTGCACACTGCACGACGTGCAGCTGCCTCAATCGGCGAGCGCCTCGACCACCGCGTCGCAGCGCGACGCGATCTCCTGGTAGAGGTCGGCGGGCGCCGGCTTGGTGAACGTGGGCTTGGAGAAGCGCTCCACGGAGGCCCCGGCGGCCGCGAGGTGCTCGGAGATGCGGTCGAGGAAGACATCGCCCCGTGCCTTCGAGATGTCGAGCAGCCCCACCCGCAGGCCCTCGAGCCCGGCAGGTCGCGGCAGACGCTCGCGCCGCGCGGGCCGCGCCTCGCTGGTGGGATCGAGAAGGATGCGCTCCTGGCTCATGGTCGGATCTCCCGCGTGACCGGCTGGCTGCCGAGCTCGCCGCCGGCCCAGCCGCCCATCATCATCGAGAACAGGCCAGCGCCGCCGCCGGCCTGGGTAATCAGCAGGTTCTGAGGCAGGAACTTCGGGACGTCCTGGCCTGCCGCGCCCGCGGGCAGGCCCTCGGCGATCCCGCCGCTGCCGCGCACCAGCTCCGCACCCGGCCGCACGCTCAGCTCGTGCAGGCGCTGCGCCAGCTGCTCGCGCGTCCAGCCGGCCTCGCCGAAGACGCGCGCATGCTCGGGCCCGATCACCAGCATGCAGTCGAAGGCGAGCACCGCCCGCGGGTGGTGCAGCGTCGACATGCAGGCCGCGAGGCTGCGGGCCAGCGACTCGGGATCGCGCGCCAGCTGATCGACCATGTTGCGCGGCGCCTCGCCGGCGAAGACCGTCACGGCGCTGCTGCCCGGCGCGATGCCCCGCGACTCCGCGAACGGCGTCCAGGGCGAGCGCTCCTCGTCCTCGGCGAAGCACAGCCCGAGCTTTCCCGGGTTGCCGTGGGTGGCGCGGTCGACCTCGCCCGGCCGGCCACCGCCGACGTTGCGGATCACCAGCTGCAGCGCGCGGCCGATCGTCGAGTTGGGGCGGCAGCCCTGACCCAGCACGTTGATCCCGGTGGCCATGCCGATCGCGCGACGGATCGGGCCGTTGACCACCAGCACCGGCCCGACCGGCATGGTGGTCGCCAGGACTCCGTGCGCGTTGAAGGCGTCGTTGCAGGCCGCCTCGACGGCGGCGATCACGACGGGCAGGTACTCCGGCCGGCAGCCGGCCATCACGGCGTTGATGGCGATCTTCTCGACCGTGCACTCCACCAGATCGGGCGGCACGACCGCGACCACGTCGCCGGGAGACCGCGAGGTTCCCTCGAGCATGGCCAGCACGCGCTGCGGTGTCGGCGGCACCAGCGGCAGCCCGTCGCTCCAGCCGCGCGCGTACATGGCCTCGATCTCGTCCTCGGCCGCGCCGAGCTCCACGCGCCGGGCCCTCAGCGCTCCGGCGCCGAAGCGTGCCGCCAGCTCCGGCGCCAGGTCCGGATCGACGCTGCGCGAGCCGCAGCCCGGGCGATACGCGGGCAGCTCCGGCGCCAGCCCGGCGACGCCGCTCAGCGCCTCCCACTCGGAGCGGATCCAGCCGGCGGTGCGCTCCTGCTCGGCGCCGCCCTCGACGCGGATCAGCGTCGGCACCGCCTCGATCGCGTGGTGCCAGGACATCTCGAGCGAGCGGTCGTCGAGCGCGTCGAGTCCGTCGGGGAACTCGGGGTCGTCCTGCGTGTAGACGGTGAGCGCCACGTGCTTGTCGAGCTCGCGGAGCGCCGGCGCGACCAGCTCGCAGGTCGGGCAGTCGCGCTTGACGAAGGCGACGATTCCCTCGGGCAGCGGAGGTCCGGCGGGGGAGGGCATGGGGCCGACAGTGTACCTCGCGTTGACGCGCCCGCGCCGCCTCTGCCATGGTCCGCGCGCGTCCGGGCCCCGGCGCACCCCGACCCGGGCCGTGCCCCCGGGCGCGGGGCTCCGATCCGGTGCCGGAGCTCCAGGAGGTGAAGATGTCCGACGACCCCGTGCGGCCGCGGCGCAGCGTGCTGTACATGCCCGGCGCCAACGCGCGCGCGCTGGAGAAGGCCCGCGGGCTGGACGCCGATGCGCTGATCCTCGACCTGGAGGACGCCGTCGCCCCCGACGCGAAGCCGGCCGCCCGCGAGCAGGTCTGTGCGGCGGTGCGCCAGGGCGGCTACGGCCACCGCGAGGTCGCGATACGCATCAACGGCCTCGACACCGAGTGGGGCGCCGCCGACCTCGAGGCCGCGGGTGCCGCCGGTCCCGACGCGTTGCTGGTGCCCAAGGTCGAGTCGGCCGCGCAGCTGTCCGAGATCGACGCGCGCCTGCAGGCCGCGGGCGCGCCGGCGTCGCTGTCGATCTGGTCGATGATGGAGACGCCCCTGGGCGTTCTGAACGCGCGCGAGATCGCCGGCGCCACGCCCCGCCAGCGCGTCTGGGTGATGGGGACCAACGATCTCTCCAAGGACCTGCGCTGCGCGCAGACGGCGGACCGTGCACCCCTGCTCACGAGCCTCTCGCTCTGCCTGCTGGCGGCGCGCGCCAGCGGCCTGGCGATCCTCGACGGCGTGTACAACGAGATCCGCGACGACGTGGGCTTCCGCGCGGCATGCCTGCAGGGCGTCGAGCTGGGCTTCGACGGCAAGACGCTCGTGCACCCCGGCCAGATCGACCCCTGCAACGAGGTCTTCTCTCCCGACGCCGAGGAGCTCGAGCAGGCGCGCCGCATCATCGAGGGGTTCGAGCAGGCGAGCCGCGAGGGCAAGGGCGTGGTCGTCGTGGACGGGCGCATGATCGAGAACCTGCACGTCGCCAACGCGCGCCGCGTCGTCGCCATGGCCGATGCGATCGCCGCCCGGAGGTAGCACCGATGTCGGATCATGCGGACCTGCGCTTCGAGGTCGCCGACGGTGTCGCGACGCTCACGCTCGACCGCCCCGACGCGCTCAACGCCTTCAGCGGTGAGATGGGCCGTAGCCTGGGCCGGGCCTACCGCGAGTGCGACGCGCGCGACGACGTGCGCGCGGTCGTCCTCACCGGAGCGGGTCGCGCATTCTGCGCCGGCGCCGACATGTCGGCGCGGGAGCAGACCTTCGCGGACCAGCGCGAGAACAGCTCGTTCAGCGCGGCGGCCGTGGATCCGCCCGCCTGGGAGGTCCGCAAGCCGGTGATCGCTGCGGTCAACGGCCACGCGATCGGTCTCGGACTCACGCTCGCGCTGCAGGCCGACCTTCGCGTGATGGCGCTCGAGGGCAAGTACGGGATCGTGCAGGTGCGGCGCGGCGTCATGCCGGACGCGTACTCGCACTGGACCCTGCCGCGTCTGGTCGGCACC
>JAJDAJ010000061.1 GCA_029261925.1 Deltaproteobacteria bacterium
CGACCAGCTCGCGCAGGCCCGCGGTGGAGCGCGCCCCGCCCGGGATCCTCACCTCGTGGACCCTGCGGCGACCCGCACGGATCGCCTCGATCACCGGGCGGACCCCCTCGACCACGGCTAAGCTCGCCATCCGACGCGACATTCGCGCAGTGTAGTCACGACCCCGTTGAGCCTCGACTCCCGCCGCCCCGTGCCCGGCAGCCTGCTCGCCGGCCTTCCGACCGGGCTCGACGTGCGCCTGCTCGACGCGCACGATCCCCGGGGATGGGCCAGCCCGCCCTCAGGGGCGCCCGGAGCGGGGGCCGTGTCCATCCTGGCCTGCGAGCCGGAGGTCCGCTTTCGCGGCGGGCGCGACAGCCTGAGGCGCGCGCTCGACTGGCTCGAGCCGCGACCGGGCCGCGACCGCTTCGAGCGCCTGCTGATCGGCTCCCTGTCTTACGAGCTCGGCGCGGAGTTCGAGTCGCGGGTGCCGCGACCGGCTCCGGGCCTGCCGCCGCCGGTGGACCTGGCGGGCTACCGGGCGGCCTGTGTCTGGGAGCCGGGGTCGGCCGGCGGACGCGTCGTCGGAGAGGATCCCGCCGCCCGCGCCCGCCTGCGCGAGCGGCTCCGGGCCGCGGCGACGGCGAGCGCCGCGGGCTCTCCCTCCCCGGCCCTCGGCCCGGCCCGGCTCAGCCTCGGCGATGCCGCGTATCGCGCCGCCGTCGCGGCCGTGCTCGACTGGATCCGCGCGGGCGACGTCTACCAGGTCAACGTCTCGCGACGCCTGACCCTGCCGGCGCCCGACCGCGCGGGCCTCCGCGCCCTGTATGCCCGCCTCACGGCGCACGCCGGCGCACCCTTCTCGGCGCTGCTCGAGGGTCCCGACCGCGCGCTGCTCTCCCAGTCGCCCGAGCGCTTCCTGCGCGTGACCGGCCGGCGGGTCGAGTCCTGCCCCATCAAGGGCACGCGGCCTCGGGGTCGCACACCGACCGAGGATCGCTGGCAGGCCAAGGCCCTGCTGGACTCCGGGAAGGACGCCGCCGAGCACCTGATGATCGTGGACCTGGTGCGCAACGACCTGGGCCGCGTCTGCGAGATCGGCTCGGTACAGGTCCAGGAGCTCGCCGGCCTGCAGAGCTTCGCGACCGTCCACCACCTGGTCTCGAGCGTCCAGGGAGATCTCCGCCGAGGGGTGGACGCCGAGGCGCTCCTGGCGGCCTGCTTTCCCGGTGGCTCGATCACCGGCGCGCCCAAGCTCCGGGCCATGCAGATCATCGACGAGCTCGAGCCGGTGCCTCGCGACGTGTACACCGGCGCGATCGGCTACCTCGACGCCGCCGGCGGACTCGACCTGTCGATCGCGATCCGCACCGCCGTCGCGCGGGGTGGCGAGCTTCACCTGCACGCGGGCGGCGGCATCGTGGCCGACTCCGAGCCCGCGGCCGAGCTCCGCGAGGCGGAGGACAAGCTGCGCGCCTTCCGCGAGGCCTGGGGCCTGTAGCCATGGGCAACGCGCACGTCTGGCTGTCCGGGCGCTTCCTGCCCGGGAACGAGGCGACCGTGCCGGTCACGAGCCGTACCGTGCGCCAGGGCTTCGGCCTGTACGAGACCATGCGCCTGGTGGGTGGCAGCGTGCCGCTGCTGTCCCGGCACCTGGACCGGGTCGAGTCCGCCGCGCGCGTCGCGGGCGTCTGGCTCGGGGACTTCCAGTGGGAGCCGACGATCCTGGAGCTCGCTCGCCGCAACGGGCTGTCCGACGCCGTGGTCCGCCTGACCCTCGGAGACGGCTTCTCGCTGGTCACCGTGGACCCGCTGCCCGACGAGGTCGCGACCCAGCGTCGCGACGGGCTGCGGCTGATGCCACGCGAGCACGTCCGCGCGTTCCCCCAGCTCAAGACCGTGTCGCGCTTCGACCTCGACCTGCTCGAGCGCCAGGAGTACGGCGAGGCGCTCCTGGTCACACCCGGCGGCGAGGTGCTCGAGACGACGCGCGCCAGCTTCTTCGCCCTGACCGACGCCGGGATCCGCGGCGCCGCGCCGCCCGCCGTGCTGCCGGGGATCGGGCGCGAGATCCTGCTCGAGGTCGCCGGTGAGCTCGGGATCGCCGTCGACCCGCGCCCGCCCCGGCTCGACGAGCGCGCGTCGTGGCGCGAGGCGCTGACCACCAGCGCCGTGCGCGGCGTGCGTCCCGTGGTGGACGTGGGCGGACACGCCCTGCCCTCTGCCGACGCCGGCGCACGCACGCGCGAGCTGCAGCACGCCTTCGACGCCCGCGCCGGCTGGAGCTGAGTGCGGGGTTCAAGGGGCCCCGACCGCGCTCCGAAACGGCGAGCATGGACGAGACCCAGCGCCGCGACGGCACCCAGAGATGGCGCCGCTTCATCCCCGGCAACGAGCGACGTCAGCAGCCCGGGCCGCCCGACCGCCGCCGAAGCCGCCGCGTGCCCGTGTCGGTCCGCGCCGGCGTCTCGAGCATCGACCCGGTGCGCGACCGGCACACCGGAGCGCTGTACTACGACGTGAGCGAACGCGAGGAGCTGCTCGAGATCTCCCGCCGCGGGCTGCGCCTGCGCATGGAGCGAGCTCCCGACGACGGCTCGCGCCTGCTGCTGCGTATGCGGCCCACCGGACACGACGAGATCGACCTGGTCGTGCGCACGCGCTGGAGCCACGTGGAGTACGTGCGCGGCGAGTGTGGCGCGCGGGCAACGACGCTGGTCGGACTCGAGATCATCGGCGGGCCCGGTGCATCGCTCGACGCGTTCGAGCGCTGGCTGGCGAGCAGCTCGCGCCCCCCGCGCGCGCCGCTTGCCCGGCCCCAGGCGCTCGGATAGCCTGCCGCACCGTGTCCGCCTTCGAGTCGTGGATGGTGCCGCGCGGGTTCCGGGCCCGACCGGGCCCGAACGGCGTGGAGCTGTACCGCGACCCCGACGCGCGCACGGCGCATCGCGTCCGCGGCGTGCTCGACTCGCTTCACAGCGACATCCGCGCGGGCAGCCGCGTGCGGGTGCGCCGCGTGCTCTCCGGCCCGGTCGACGTGTACCGGCTGGAGCTCGAGCGCAGCGAGCTGGCCTGCCGGCGCACCACCCTGCTCGACGGCGACACCTTCGAGACGCTGCTCGAGGAGCTCGACCCCGACGTGGTCGAGAACGCCTTCCGCTTCGCCTAGGGCTCCGTGCGCTTCCACCACACCGATGTCGACGGCGTGATCCTGGTCGAGCCCGACGTGCACGGCGACGATCGAGGATTCTTCCTGGAGACCTTCCACGGACCCAGGTACGCGGGCGCCGGCATCGATTGGCCGTTCGTCCAGGACAACCAGTCCATGTCCACCCGCGGGGTGCTGCGCGGGCTGCACGGCCAGCGCGAGCAGCCGCAGGGCAAGCTCGTGCGCTGCATCGAAGGCGCGATCTTCGACGTCGCCGTGGACGCGCGCCCGGACTCTCCGGGCCGCGGAGACTGGGTGGGCTTCGAGCTCTCGGCGGAGAACTTCCGCCAGCTCTGGATCCCGCCCGGCTTCCTGCACGGCTTCGCGGTCCTGAGCGAGCGCGCCCAGATCGAGTACAAGTGTACGGAGATCTACTGCCCGGATGACGAGTACGGCGTGATCTGGAACGATCCCGACATCGGCATCGAGTGGCCGCTCGACGCTCCGCGGCTCTCACCGCGGGACGCCGCGCTCCCGCGGCTGCAGGAGCTCGGCTAAGGCGCCGCCCTCGCGCCCGGAGGGGGCAGTATGCGAATCGCTTTCGAGCTCAACGGCGAGCCGGTCGACCCCGACGTCGACGGCGACATGCCGCTGCTCTGGCTGCTGCGCGACGTGCTCGACCTCACCGGTACCAAGTACGGCTGCGGTGCGGGACTCTGCGGGGCGTGCACCGTGCACCTCGACGACGAGCCCGTGCGCGCCTGCCAGGTCCCCGCGCGCGAGGTCGAGGGCCGTCGCGTCCGCAGCATCGAGGGCCTCTCGGTCGATGGGGACCACCCGCTCCAGCGCGCCTGGGTGGAGCTGCAGGTGCCGCAGTGCGGCTACTGCCAGAGCGGACAGATCATGGCCGCCGCGGCGCTGCTGGCGCGACACCCGCGGCCCACGCCCGGGCAGGTGGATGCCTTCCTGAGCGGGAACCTGTGCCGCTGCGGAACCTACCCGCGCCTGCGCGCCGCGCTCGCCCGCGCCTCCGGCGAGCGGGACGGGCCGTAGCGTGGCGGTCTACCGCATCACGCGCCGCCGCCTGCTCGCCGGGGCCGCGGGCGCGACCGCGATCGCCGGCGGCGCGGGCCTGTGGCTCGGCATCGACCGGCTCCAGGGGGCGCGCTTCCGCCGGCCGGTCGAGCGCGACGGCGCCTTCGCCCCCAGCGTCTACCTCGCCATCGAGGACTCGGGCGGGATCACGGTCTGGCTGACGCGCTCCGAGATGGGCCAGGGCGTGGCGACCGCGCTGCCGATGATCATCGCCGAGGAGCTCGACGCCGACTGGTCGCGAGTGCGCGTGGAGCAGGCCAGCGCGGACGCATCGTACGACTACGGCTCGCAGTTCACCGCCGCGAGCTCGAGCGTGTCGTCGCTCTGGACAGAGCTGCGGCGCGCCGGCGCCGCGGCCCGCGCCATGCTGATCGCGGCAGCGGCGCGGCGCTGGGACGTCGCCACCGGCAGCTGCAGCGCCGTGCGGAGCGTCGTCCGCCACACCGGCAGCGACCGCGAGGCGACCTATGGCGAGCTCGCGAGCGCGGCGCGCGAGGAGCGAGTGCCGCTGCGCCCGCACCTGAAGGACCCGTCGGCGTTCACGCTGATCGGGACGCCGGTGGAGCGCCTCGACCTCGCGGCCAAGGTCACGGGCCGCGCCGTGTTCGGCCTCGACGTGCGCGTGCCCGGAATGCTCCACGCGGTCGTCGCGCGTCCGCCGACCCTCGGTGGCTCGTTGCGGGACCACGATCCGGCGCTGGCGCTGACCGTGCCGGGCGTCCGTCACGTCGTCGAGATCGACTCCGGCGTGGCGGTGGTCGGCGACACCACGCACGCGGCCCTGCGCGGCCGCGATGCGCTGCGGATCACGTGGCGTCCGGGCCCGCACGGCGGGCTCTCGGAGCGGAGCGTCCGCGAGGCGCTGCAGGCGCGGCTCGGCGGCCCGGCCGCGATCGTTCGCGACGACGGGGACGTCGAGGCGCGGCTCGACGCCGGCGCGGGCGGCGTCGAGGCGACCTACACCCTGCCCTACCTGGCCCACGCCGCGCTCGAGCCGATGAACTGCGTGGCCGCGGTCGCCGACGGTGCCTGCGAGGTGTGGGCGCCGACGCAGAGCCCCGACCTCGCGCGCCGGCGCGCCGCGCAGGTCGCGGGACTGCCCGTGGAGCGCGTCACCGTTCACAAGACCTACCTCGGCGGCGGCTTCGGCCGCCGCACCGGAACGGACTACGTGGCGGAGGCCGTCGAGATCTCGGCGCGCAGCGGTCGCCCGGTGCAGGTGGTCTGGACGCGGGAGGACGACATGCGCCACTCGGTGTGCCGCGAGGCCTCGGCGCACCGCCTGCGCGCCGCCCTGGAGCCCGACGGCCGACCCGCCGCCTGGATGCACCGCGTGGTGACGGCGCTGCCGGACGCGCCGCCTCCGGGCGACGACCACCGCGCTCGACGCTACGCGGTCATGGGCGCGGCCGGGCTGCCGTACGCCATCGAGCACGTGCGCGTCGAGTGGGCCGGCGCGGACCTCCCGGTCCCGACGGCGATCTGGCGCGCGGTCGGCCACTCCTACAACACCTTCGCCGTCGAGGCCTTCATCGACGAGCTCGCCGCCCACGCGGGCCGCGATCCGCTCGCGTACCGGCGGGCCCTGCTCGCGCAGCGGCCGCGCCTGCGGCACTGCATGGAGCGGGTGGCGGAGCTCGCGGGCTGGGAGGCCGGCGGCCGGGCGGGCCCGGGCGGCCGCGGACTCGGCCTCGCGGTCTGCAGCGGCTTCCACAGCCACGTCGCGCAGATCGCCGAGGTCGATGCCACGGCCGCCGGCGGGCCCGCGGTGACGCGGGTCTGGTGCGTGGCCGACTGCGGGATCGTCGTGAACCCCGACACGGTCGCCGCGCAGCTCGAGGGCGGCATCCTGTTCGGCCTGAGTGCCGCCCTGCACGGCCAGGTCACGCTCCGCGACGGCGCCATCGCACAGAGCAACTACCACGACTACCCGATCCTGCGCCTGCACGAGGCGCCGCGGATCGACGTGGAGCTGGTCGCCAGCGCCGAGCCGCCGGGCGGCGTGGGGGAGCTCGGCGTTCCCCCGATCGCACCGGCCGTGGCCAGCGCCTGGTTCGCCGCGACGGGCGAGCGCGTGCGCTCGCTCCCGCTGCACCGCCCTGGCGGCGACCCGTCGCGGAGCGTGTCGCGCCGGGCGCCGCTTGCCCGGCCGGATCGACCGGGATAGGCTCCGGCGCCCCGCTGCCGGAGGCTCTCGACGTGCGGAAGACCGATCTCGCCGGAGCCCGCGCACTGATCACCGGCGCCAGCCGGGGCATCGGCCGCGCCATCGCCCTGGCGCTCGCCGACGCAGGCACCGAGCTGGTGCTGCTCGGCCGCGACCGGGAAGCCCTCGACGCGGTGGCAGCTGCCGCAGCGGAGCGCTCGGGCCACGTGGAGACCCTGCGGGCCGATCTCGACGACGAGCGCACCGCAACGACGGTGGCCTCGCAGATCGCCGCGCGGGGAGGCGAGCTCGACGTGCTGGTTCACGCCGCCGCGCGCATCGCGCACGGCGCGATCCACGAGACCCCGGAGACGGAGCTCGACGCCCACCTGCGCACGAACCTGCGGGCTCCATGGGCCCTGACCCGGGCCCTGCTGGAGCCGCTGTGCGCGGCTCGCGGACAGGTGGTCTTCATCAACTCCAGCATCGTCCAGAGCGCGGGGGCCGACGCCCCCGCCTACGCCGCGAGCAAGCACGCGCTGCGCGGCTTCGCGGACAGCCTGCGCGCACAGCTCAACCCCCGCGGGGTCCGCGTGCTGAGCATCTACCCCGGGCGAACCGCGACCGCCACCCAGGAGCGGCTCCACGCGCTCGAGGGCAAGGCCTACGCCCCCGAGAAGCTGCTGCAGCCCGACGACGTCGCGCGGATCGTGCGCGGCTGCCTGGAGATGCCGCGCTCGGCCGAGGTCACCGAGGTCTTCCTGCGCCCGATGCAGAAGCCCTAGCGCACCCCGCCCGGGCGACGGCGCGGTCTAGCGGAAGCGCGAGCGAGTCAGCCCCAGGGTCTCCCGTCGGAAACGCTGGATGCCGCGCCGGGAGTCTCGCAGCCACTGCCGGGTCCCGAAGCGCAGCAGGTGTGCGTGGCAGCGCAGCCGCTCCTCCGGACGCAGCGGCGCGGCCGCGACGCTCGCCCGGAGCGCGCGGATCAGCCGGAGGACCGACGGACTCAGCTCCTGGTGACGGCTGGGATGGAGTCTCCGCAGATGCGTCTCGAGCTCCATGTGCTCCTCGAGCGGCCAGGAGCGGTGGAACAGGAGCTTGCGCACGTGATGGAAGCGGCCCGCCAGCGTCAGCTGCACTGCGAAGATCCAGTCGCTCTTCCGCTCCATCTGGAGCAGGTCCGTGCGCTCCAGGACCTCGCGGCGGATCACGCTGTAGTTGGGATCGTACAGGGCGGGGCCGGCGTGGAAGAACCACAGCATGCGCTCGAGGCGGCGCTCGGGCCGAGGCGACTCCAGGAACTCACCCTGGTACTCCTCGTAGGCGCGGTTCCCGTGCTCGTCGTTCAGGTCGAAGTACGTGGTCACGACGACCGCATCCGGGTCGGCGTCGAGCGCGGCCACGCACTCCGCCAGGTACGTCGGCTCCAGCCAGTCGTCGGCCCCGATCCACCTGAAGAAGTCGCCGCGCGCCAGCCGCGCCACGTAGTTGAAGTTCTCGATGATGCCGAGATTCTCCGGCTGACGGACGAGCCGGACCCGGCTGTCCCGCTGCGCGTACTGCTCGACGATCTCGCACGTGCCATCGGTGGACGCGTTGTCGGAGACGACGACCTCGAGGTCCTCGAGCGTCTGCTCGAGGATGGAGTCGAGGCAGCGCACGATGCACTGCTCCCCATCTCGGACGGGAAGGCCGAGCGTGACGCGCGGAGAACGCGTCACCTGCGGGGAACGTGGATCGCGATCGGTCATCGCTGGGCCGCCTGCTACCCTGCCCTCGTCGGCCGGTTGCGCGCCCCAATGTAGCGGATGGAACCCCCCGGACTTCTGCTTCTCTTCGGCGAGAAGGCGCCGGCTGCTATACTCGCGCCGCGGATCGGCCGAATCGCAAGCTCAGCATGACCCGACCCTGCACAGCTTCGCAGACCGCCAGGGGCCGGTGACTTCCGGGTCGCGTGAGGGCCGGGCCTCGACCTCGCCGGGGGGCTCCGACGAGATCCCGCTGGGCGAGCGGGCCGTTCGCGGAAGTGCATGGACGGCGCTCCGTTTCGGTGCGAGTTACGCCCTGCGGCTCGCGACGAACCTGATCCTGACGCGCCTGCTGGTTCCCGAGGCATTCGGCCTCATGGCCCTGGTCAGCGCGCTGATGACGGGGCTGGCCCTGTTCTCCGACATCGGCATCCGCGGCACGATCGTGCAGAACCCGCGTGGCCACGAGCGCGCGTTCCTCGACACGGTGTGGACCATCCAGGTAATGCGGGGAGGCGTCCTGTACCTGGTAGCGGCGGCGCTGTCGGCTCTGCTCGCCGGTGTGTACGGCGTGGCGGAGCTCCGACCGCTGATCCTCGTCGCCGGACTGACGGCCGTCGTCTCGGGATTCGACTCCGTGTCCCTCGTGCTGCTCCAGCGCCGCCTCCACCTCGGAAAGCTCGCTGCGATCGAGATTCTCTCGCAGCTGCTGGCGGCCGTGATCACCATCGTCTGGGCATGGCTCCAGCCCACGGTCTGGGCGCTGGTCTGGGGCGCACTGAGCGGGAGCGTCTGCAAGATGCTGCTCTCCCACCTCGTGGCGCGTGAACACTCGGTCCGGCTCGCCCTGGAGCGAGACGCTCTCCGCGAGCTCCTCCACTTCGGCAAGTGGATCTTCCTGAGCAGCGTCCTGTTCTTCCTCGCCGGACAGGCCGACCGCCTCATCTTCGGCAAGCTGCTCTCGGTCGCGGCACTCGGGGTGTTCAGCGTCGCCGTCACCTTCTCGACGCTGGCGACCCAGGTGCTCTGGCGCATCGGCCACTCGGTTCTGTTCCCGGCGCTGAGCCGCCGCAACGACACCGATGCCGGGCTGGCGGGCGTGTACGCGCGTGCACGCCTGCCGCTGCTCCTGCTCGGAGTGCTCCCGGTGGCCTGCCTGGGTGCCGGCGCCCCCGAGCTGATCGAGATCCTCTACGACCCCCGCTATGCGGATGCCGGATGGATGCTCCAGATCCTCGCGGTGGGCGCCTGGTTCCAGATCCCGCAGACCACCAGCGGCCCCGTCGTGCTCGCGCGCGGCGTTCCACGCTGGCTCGCCATCGCCAACGGTGTCAAGTTCTGCGCCATGGTCGTCGCCTTGCCCCTGGGCTACTCGCTCGCCGGCACCGCCGGGGCGATCGCGGGGCTCGTCGCCGCCGAGCTCGGCCGCTACGTCACCCTGGCGCTCGGCGTGCGCGCGGCCGGCCTGCCCGTCTTCGCGGCGGATCTGGGCGCGACCGCCCTGGTCGTGGCCGCAGCCGTCGCGGGGCTCGCAGCCCGCGAGTGGGCCGCTGGCCAGGGCAGCGGGTCGCTGCTGCGACTCACCGCAGCTCTGGCCGCAGTGCTCGCGATCTGGGGCAGCGCCACCTCCGTGATCCTGCGACACGAGATCGCCGGCCTGCTGCGCAGACTGCAGCGCGCCCGTGCGGCGGCCCGCCGCGAGGGTCCGATCTCGTGATCTTTCGCGAGCTCGAGCTGGCGGGGGCGTTCGTGATCGAGCTCGAGCCCCACAGCGACGATCGCGGCTTCTTCGCGCGCAGCTTCTGCCGGCAGGAGTTCGCCGCGCACGGCCTGGTCGGCGACTGGGTGCAGAGCAACGTCTCCCACAGCACGCTGCGCGGCACGCTGCGCGGGATGCACTGGCAGGCCGAGCCCCACGGCGAGGTCAAGCTGGTGCGCTGCACCAGCGGAGCGGTCCACGACGTGATCGTCGATCTGCGCCCGGGCTCGGACACGCGCGGGCACTGGCAGGCGGTGGAGCTCACCGCCGCCAACCGCCACTTGCTGTACGTTCCCCGGGGCTTCGCTCACGGATTCGTCACCCTCGCCGATGAAACCGAGGTGTTCTACGAGATGAGTCACGCCCACGAGCCGACCGCGGCCCGAGGCTTCCGCCACGACGACCCGGCCATCGGGATTCACTGGCCGGTCCCCGTGCGCGTCGTGTCGCGGCGCGATGCCGGCTTCGCGGACCTGCCCGAGGACTTCCGGGACCGGGACATGCCGTGATGCGGGTGCTCGTCACCGGGCACGAGGGGTACATCGGGGCCGTCATGGTCCCGTTCCTGCTCGGGCGCGGCATCGAGGTGACCGGCCTCGACAGCGGCCTGTTCCAGGGGTGCGACTTCGGACCCGGTCCCGATCCCGTTCCGTGCATCCGACGGGATCTCCGGGATGTCCGCCTCGAGGATCTCGAGGGCCTCGACGCGGTGATCCACCTTGCGGCCATCTCCAACGATCCCCTGGGCAACCTGAACCCGGCCTGCACCTACGAGATCAACCATCGTGCCTCGACCCGGCTGGCGGAGCTGGCCAGGCGGGCCGGCGTCGAGCGCTTCCTGTACTCCTCGTCGTGCAGCGTCTACGGCGCGGCCAGTCCCGACGAGATCCTGACCGAGGAGGCGACCTTCAGCCCCATCACACCGTACGCCGAGTCCAAGGTCCGGGTCGAGGCGGACCTGCTCGAGCTGGCGGACGACCACTTCAGCCCCGTCTTCCTGCGCAACGCCACGGTGTATGGCCCCTCGCCCCGGCTGCGCGGTGATCTGGTCGTGAACAACCTCGTCGGCTGGGCGCACACGACCGGCCGCATCCTGCTCAAGAGCGACGGAACGCCGTGGAGGCCTCTCGTGCACGTCGAGGACGTCGCCCGCGCGTTCCTGGCGGCGCTGCTCGCGGAGCGCAGCGCCGTCCACGCGCAGGCCTTCAACGTGGGCCGCGGTGACGAGAACTACCGGATCATGGAGCTCGCCGAGATGACGCGCGACGCCATCCCGGACAGCCGCATCGAGGTGGCCGAGGGGGCCGGGCCGGATCCCCGCTGCTATCGCGTCAGCTTCGAGAAGATCCAGCGCGAGCTGCCCGCCTACCGGCCGGCCCGGTGCGTCCCCGAGGGGATCACGGAGCTGCTCGAGGCATTCCGGCGGCAGGGACTCGAGCAGACGGATCTCGAGGGAAGCCGCTACGTGCGGGTCATGCGCATCGAGAAGCTGATCGAGCAGGGCCGGCTCGACGGAGACCTGCGCTGGCGCACGGAGGCGCCCGCGTGAGCCCGGTCGGCTGTCGATCCTGCGGGGCCGAGCTGCGGCACACCCTCGTCGATCTGGGCATGTCCCCGCTGTGCCAGAAGCACCTCGAAGCCCACGAGCTCTCGAGCATGGAGCCGTTCTATCCGCTCCACGTGCGGGTCTGCGAGAGCTGCTTCCTGGTGCAGCTCGAGGAGTTCGTCGCGCCCGCGGAGATCTTCGGCGACGGCAAGTACGCGTACTTCTCCTCGTACTCCGAGAGCTGGCTGCGCCACGCCGAGAAATACGTCGACGTCGTCAGCAGCGGCCTCGGCCTGGGTCCGGACAGCTTCGTGGTCGAGGTGGCGAGCAACGACGGCTACCTGCTGCAGTACTTCCAGCGCAGGGGTACGCGCGTGCTGGGGATCGAGCCCGCCACGAACACCGCCGAGGTAGCGCGTGCGAAGGGCATCGAGACCCTGAGCCGCTTCTTCGGCCGGGAGACGGCCGCCCACGTCGAGGCGAAGTACGGCCGACCCGACCTGATCGTCGCGAACAACGTGCTCGCGCACGTGCCGGACATCAACGACTTCGTCGCGGGCCTGGCCTGCCTGCTGGCCGACGACGGCATGGTCACGCTGGAGTTCCCGCACCTGGCGCGGCTGATCGAGGAGAACCAGTTCGACACGATCTACCACGAGCACTTCTCGTACTTCTCGCTGACCGCCGTCGAGCCGCTCTTCTCGAGGCACGGGCTCCGGCTCGTCGACGTCGAGGAGCTGCCGACTCACGGCGGGTCGCTCCGGGTTCACGCCCGCCACGCCGCGCGGAGCGCGGCCGCCCGGACGGATCGCGTCGATGACCTGCTCGCGCGCGAGGACCGGGAGGGGCTGCGCACGCTCGCCTACTACGATCGCTTCCGGGAGCGCGTTCACCGGACCAAGTGGCGGCTGCTCGAGTTCCTGATCGAGGCGAAGCGGGCCGGCAAGCAGATCGTCGGATACGGGGCGCCCGGCAAGGGCAACACACTGCTGAACTACTGTGGAGTCCGGCAGGACTTCCTGGACTACACGGTCGACCGCAGCCCGCACAAGCAGGGGGGCTTCCTGCCCGGGACACACGTGCCGATCCTGCACCCGGACGAGATCCTCCGCACCCGCCCCGACTACGTCATGATCCTGCCGTGGAACCTCCGGGAGGAGATCATGGAGCAGATGTCGGTGGTCGGGGAGTGGGGCGGGCAGTTCGTCGTGCCGATTCCCGAGCTGCGGGTCTACTCCTGAGGACGGCGCGATGATCTCCCTTCCGCTCGTACCGGGCCGCTCTTCGGGTCTACAGGTTGCCTGCCTCGGCGCCCACTGCGACGACATCGAGGTGGGATGTGGCGGCACGCTCCTGCGCCTCCGGGAGTGGTACCCGGGCCTGCGCGTCCGCTGGCTCGTCCTGACCTCGGACGAGACGCGCGCTGCCGAGACCCGGGCAAGCGCCACGCGCTTCGGGCTCGACCCGGCGGACGTCCAGATCGAGCGCTTCCGCGACGCGTTCCTGCCCTACGAGGGCAGCGCGGTGAAGGAGGCGGTCGTGCGCCACCGCGGGGACTTCGAGCCGGACGTCGTCTTCACACACCATCACGGCGACCGCCACCAGGACCACCGGCTCGTGTCGGAGCTGACCTGGAATGCGTACCGGGACCACCTGATCCTGGAGTACGAGGTCCCGAAGTGGGAGGGCGACCTGGGAACGCCGAATCTCCACGTTCCGCTGGAGCCGCGACACGCGGATGCCAAGCTGGCCATCCTCGAGCAGGAGTACGCGACGCAGCGCTCGCGGGCCTCCTTCCGGATCGACGCGTTTCGCGGTCTGATGGCGCTGCGCGGCGTGGAATCGAAGGCACCGGGAGGCATGGCCGAGGCCTTTCACGCGCGCAAGCTCCTGCTCGGTGCCGCGCCCGAGCGGGCGCCCTAGCTCCCGTGGAGCCGGCACGGCACGAGACACCGATTCTGCCCCTGCGCTGCGGGGAGCTGGTCGAGGTGCGCGCCGAGCACGAGATTCTCGCCACGCTCGACGCGGACGGCGCGCTGGAAGGGCTCCCGTTCATGCCCGAGATGCTGCGCCTGTGCGGGCAGCGCTTCCGGGTGCATCGCCGCGCGGACAAGACCTGCGACACGATCAGCGGCGAGATCCGCGCGCGACGGATGCAGGCGACCGTGCACCTCGAGGGGGTGCGCTGCGACGGCGCGGGCCACGGCGGATGCCAGGCGGCCTGCCTGATCTTCTGGAAGGAGGCCTGGCTCCGGCGCGTCGAGGCCGCGCCTGCGGCGCCCCTCTGGCGCCGGGTCGCCGGCCCGGCCCGCGCAGGACCCGCGGCCGCGTCCCGGCCGGGCTGCACCCGCGCGGACGTCGAGAACGGGGCGGTCCTGGAGCCGGGGCACGACCCCGATACCACCACCTACAGCTGCCAGGCCACGCGGCTGCTGGAGGCGAGCGCCCCGCTCGGCTGGTGGGAGCCGGGTCAGTACCTGCGCGACTGGCTCTCCGGCAACGTCTCGCTCCGCGTGCTCCTGGGCAGCGGGCTGCTGCGCGGGCTCTACCACCTGACCGTGCGCGGCCGCGGCTACCGGGTCAAGGTCCGCCTCTATGACGCGCTCGCCCGCGCCCTCGGCGAGCCGCCCTGGCCGTACCGGCACGGTGTCCTGCCGGGCCGGACGCCCACGCAGACGCTGAACCTGCAGCCGGGCGAGCTGATCACGGTGAGGTCCCACGAGGAGATCCTCGGCACGCTCAACGCCGGCGGGAACCGGGGTCTGTCGTTCTCCCCCGAGATGGCGCGGTACTGCGGCGGCACCTACCGGGTCCGGGCCCGGGTCGAGCGCATCATCGACGAGCGGAACGGTCGCGTGCTCCGGCTCCGCGGAGACTGCATCATCCTGGAGGATGTCGTATGCCGCTCGGAGTGCAGCTCACGGCGCATGTTCTGCCCCCGGGAGATCTACCCCTACTGGCGAGAGATCTGGCTGCGGCGCACCTCGCCGGGCTGACGGAGTCCCCAGCTCGAGCGCCCTGGCGATCACGCGCGCCGCGTGCGCATGGCCCGCCCGGTCGAGGTGCGGCGAGCCGATCACGCTGCCCCCTCTGAACGAGTAGAGCGACAGGGGATCGGGGTGGTCCCGCATCGATGCCTCGACATCGATGAAGCGCAGCCCGAGGTCGGTCGCGATCGCCTCGACCCGCTGCGGCGCCTCCAGCGGCGCATAGCGGGGCGCCCGCCCGTCCGGCTCGAAGCGCCAGACGCCCGGCAGGTAGACCAGCACCAGGCGGCCATTCCAGGAGCGCACGAGCTGCCGCGCCCGCTCCAGCACGGCCCCGAACAGCGCGTAGTCCGGCGCGTGGTGCGTCCCGGGCACGGCGGGGCGAATGCGCCGGAGACGCTCTCGAAGCCGGCGCAGCTTGAGCGCGGGGATCAGACGTCCCAGGCCCACGCCGCGTGCACGGTGCAGCCGCGAGACCGGGCCGGCCGCATCCGGGACCGCCGCGCCCGCGGGAATCAACGCCTCGAGCAGACGGTCGATCTCCGGCCGCCGGCTCGCCAGATCCTGCGTGAAGCCGGGCTCCAGGTAGCGGCGGAGCAGCGGCGAGCGGCCGCTCTTTCCCAGATCGAACCACGAGAGATCGTTCTCGAAGTAGACCCAGAGGGTCGTGCGCGGGGCGAGCATCGGCCCGTACTCGGCCAGCGTCGCGAGCTCCATCAGGGGCGAGTGGCCGGAGAAGCCGAGGTTGAGCGTCGCCGGTGCGACCGCACGCAGCCGGTCGGCGCTGGTCTCGCCCGGGCCCACGCAATCGCCGAGGGTGAACGAGTCGCCGAGCAGCACGAGATCCACGGGCGACCGCTCCCAGAGGCCCCGCGGATTGCGGAAACCGTGCGCGTCACTCTCGTAGATCGCGTAGCGGCCGGTCTCGTTGCACAGGACGGTGGTGCGGTGCGAGATCCCGGACAGCGGGAGCAGCTCCCCTTCCCGGCCCGACAGGCGCGAGTGGAACTCCCCGGAGGGCGTCTCCTGGAGCAGCGCGGCGGGGACCAGCCGCGGGACCGCATCGACGCCAGCGGCGCGCAGGTCCCGCACGACCTCGCGCGCCGCGGGGGGGTCGAAGGGGCGGCCGCACGCGCCCCCCGACGCCATCGCCGCCACACCCGGGTCCGGGTCGGCCAGCGTCAGGCCGGCCTCGGCGGCGAACAGGACCAGGAGGCCGCCGGTCAGCCCCAGCCCGAGGGCGAGCGCCCGGCGTCCCCGGCCCGTCACGGATCGAGACGCTCCAGCAGGGCATGCGCGAGCAGGGTGTCGGCCGCCTCCGCGATCCGCTCGAAGGCCATGCCCGAGCGCTCGGCGATGTCCAGGAGCGACTGATCGCCGTCGGAGCCGCTGAGCACCCACAGGATCGCGCGCGAGATCTCGCCGGGGTCGCTGTGGCCGCCGATCGTCGGATACACACCCCGACGGCCCAGCTGAGGCTCGCCCCGCGGCGCCAGGTTGCGGTAGTGCCCATCCCGCTCGATCACGTCGAGGATCTCGAGCAGCGCGTCGAGCGAGTCGGCCAGCGCCGCGGGCCGCAGCAGGTCCAGATCGTCGGCAGAGGTATGGTACTCGGGGAACTCGCCGTGCGGCGTTCGCGTCAGGCGCCCCACGGGTAGATCGAATCCCGGCGAGCAGTACTGCCGCTCGTCGTAGCCGTACGGGTCGAAGTCGCGGATCGCGGCGCCGCCGGGGCGGCGGCTCAGCACCAGCGCAGCGGCGCGATCGACGGGAGCGTCGCCCCGGCGCGAGCGCTTGTACGTGGGCCTGCCGGCATCCCCCAGGCAGGTCAGGACCAGGCCGTGGGCGACCCGCTCGAGCCGGCCCTCGTTGCGCGCCAGCCAGGCGATCGAGCCGATCGTGCCCGGGATCACCAGCAGCCGGTAGGTGTGACGGTGCGGCACGGCATCGAGCAGCGCCATCAGGCGCGCGGCCACGGCGATGCCCGAGGCGTTGTCGTTGGCCAGAGCGGGATGGCACGCGTGGACGGAGAGCAGGACCTCGCGCTCCTCACGGCCGGGCGAGACGTGCTCGGCGTAGCTCAGGCTCCCCGGCGCCAGCGAGGTGTCCATGCACACCTCGTAGGTGCCGGGCCCGAGCTGCGCCCGGATCCGGTGCGGCAGGCAGAAGCCCCAGCGCGGCTCGTAGTAGGAGGTCCGGTACGGGATCCAGTCGGGATGCTCGGGCAGGCTGTGAAGATGCGGCTGCAGCTCGTCGAGAGCCAGCTCTCCGCGGAACGGAACGCTGTAGCTCATCACGTGCAGACCGTGATCGCGTACATCCGCGACCACGCGGCCATCGGGTCCGCGGATCCAGGCCTGGTCGACGTTCCACTCGTCGGGCACCGTCCAGTCGAGTACCTCGGTGCCGCTGGGAACCTCGGTCCGCTGCAGCGGAACGATCCGCTCCAGGATCTCCAGCCGCTCCCGGAACCCGCGCCCCGTGATACTGCTGCAGGCGGGATAGAGCTCGGCCGCGAGCGCGTGGATCTCCTGGCCGGCGCTCTCGAGATCGAGGGAGCGGCGCAGCTCCGTGAGGCTCACGACGACGCTGCGGGCGCGCGCGCGCCGCTCAATCGTTCGCCCAGACCATCCACGGCGCGTTCCCGCCGACGAACATGTCCGAGAGCTCCTGCTGCTCCTTGAACGTGTCCATGCACCAGAACGGGTCGTAGCGGTAGCCCTTGAGCCGGCGCTCGCCGATCAGTCGCCGGAACGGCTCGACGACCAGCTCCTCGCCCTCGCGGATGTAGTCGAAGATCTCGCGCCGGAACACGAAGTACCCGGCGTTGATGAGGATCCCCGACCGCCCCACCGGGGAGATCTCCGTCACCGAGCCGTCCTTGTCACAGTCGACGACATGGAAGCTCTGGGTGGGTCGCGAGCAGAGGAACGATGCGATCTTGTCGCTCTTCGCCAGATCGTCGACCTGCGCGTGGAGGTTCAGGTCGGTCAGCCCGTCGGAGTAGTTCGCCAGGAACATCTCTTCGCCCTCGAGCAGCTGGCGAACGGCGCGCAGCCGCTGCCCCACGTTGGAGCGCAGCCCGGTGTCGACGAACCGGATCTCCCAGTCATCGATGTCGCTGGTCTCCAGCGCGACATCGCGCCCCCCGCGCCTCATGGTGAAGTCGTTGGTGATCCATTCCTTGTAGTTGAGGAAGTACTCCTTGATGACGTCGGCCTTGTAGCCCAGGCAGAGGATGAACTGGGTATGGCCGAAGTGCGCGTAGTACTTCATCACGTGCCACAGGATCGGCCGGTAGCCGATCCGCACCATGGGCTTGGGCAGGTCGTCGCCCATCTCGCGAAGCCGCGTGCCGAGCCCGCCGCAGAACAGAACCACCTTCAACGCTGCATCTCCACCGCGAGAATCTCTCATCTGGTCCCGGCCCTGTAAAGGCAGCGGCGGGAACCCTCCGCGACGGGAACGACGCCTCCGCCAGCAGACGCAGCGCCTGCCACGCAGGCTGCCCCGAGCGGGGGTCGAACCCGCGTCACGCTGAATGCTTCCGGGCCCTTCCGGCCGGATTTCCTGTGCCCGCTCGGGCTCGCTAGTGCTCCGCGATCCGGCGCGCGAAGCTGGCAGCGCGGACCCGTAGCTGCTCGCGGCGCGCCTCCGGGCTCACCCTCGTGGTCTCCGGCGGCAGGGCCCCATCGAGCTCGGCGTGCGAGACCAGGCGAACGCGTACCGCGGAGTCGGGGAGCGGCCGCGGCTCCCCGGGGAGCTGCTGCCAGCGGATGAGCATGTAGCCGCCGCTGAGTCCGCCCGGATCGAGCCAGTTGTGTATCCCCGGATCCCGGGCTGCGATCACGTAGGTGTACGTGCCATCCGCGCTGGCGACCGCCTGTGCGTGATTGAGCGAGCCGGTCTGCGCGATGTACTCGCTGGAGACCATCCATGGATCGGTGAGCTGGAATCCGAGGTAGCGGGCACCGGCCGGATCCACGGTCACCACGAGAGCCTGGTCATCGGCGAGGTT
This sequence comes from Deltaproteobacteria bacterium, assembly GCA_029261925.1. Lineage (GTDB taxonomy): Bacteria > Myxococcota_A > UBA9160 > SZUA-336 > SZUA-336 > JAGWBS01. Next base: position 18,427 of record JAJDAJ010000061.1, read on the forward strand.
GAAGCTCCCGAAGCTGCTGACCTGGTTCGCCAGCCCCCCCGGCGTGGGCTTCGGCGAGCTGAAGGTGTTCGCGGGCGTGCCGTCGAAGGCCCGCTCCTTGAACGCCAGCACGAAGGGCACGAACTTCTCCAGCCTCGCGGCGACGCGCCCGGCCAGGTCCTCGTCGGTCGCGCGCGTCTGCGGTGGACCTGCGACGCGCTCGATCCGGAGCTCGGGCGGCGTCTGCGTCGCCCAGTCCGTGAGCGTGTGCCGCACCAGGAGGCCCGTGGTCCCCGGCTGGCTCTGCAGGTGGTTCGCACGCCCGTCTGCAGGTCCCCGGTCGATGCTGATGGTGAAGGCCCCGTCGGCATCGGTCTCGACATCGTTGAGGCGCAGCAGCGCGATCGTGGCGGCCCATCCCGCCTCGTAGGTGTCCTCGGGCAGGTCGTCCGGCGGCGTAGCGGCCACGCCGCCGAGCGTGAGGGTCGCGTCGGCCGGCAGCGATCCGCGGATGCGGCCCGCGATCACGTAGCGCGAGTTCTCGTCGATGGCGGCCGATCGGTAGACGTTGTCGGGATTGTCGGCACCCCAGCGAGCGCCGGGCATCTCCACGCCAAACCAGGCGTGCGCTGGCAGGGTCCCCCAGGGAAGCGCGGGAGTCCCGGGATCGTCGAGCACGATGCCGGACACCGCGGCAAGGACCAGCTCCTCGAGAGCCGCGTCGAGGGTGACGCGCCCGTCGCGGGTCTGCGCCGAGGGATCGGTGAGGAAGAGCTGCCGCGCCCGCTCCTTCGCTCGCTGGACCGCGGGATCGGCGTAGACGCGCATGACGCGCGCCTCGTACGCCGTCTGCGCGGGATCGCTCGCTCGAATCTCGCGCAGATCGGTGCTCGGGGCTGCGGGAGCTGGCCCGAGGACCAGGAGCGCTGCTGCCGGGTGCAGGAGCCTCCGGAGCGCACGCATCGTCACCTCCCCTGAAACGCCCGCATCGACGGGGCGGGCCGTCCGCGGCCCATCATAAGACCATTGAAGCCGGGGCGGGCCGGGGAGAACCCGCAGGATGAGGCGAGGGCGAGCGCAGGGCGAAACGGAACGACCGAAATCGAGCAATTCGCGACGTGTGCTCGGTAGTATGGCCGCCGAGGTCGCCGCCCCGTGAGATTTCCGGTGACGTGGCACCTCGACCAACGAATTGGAGGGAGAGACAGATGAGATTCGCGATTCTGCTGGTCATGGCGGGCTGCCTCCTCGGAGCGCCGCCGGCCCTGGCCCAGACGCTCCAGTGCGGAGCGGACGGCGACGGCGATGGCACGGGTGATCTGTGCACGCACACCAAGTACGGCGCGAGTCCGCCCGCGGACCGGGCCTTCCGCTACCCCGCGGACTCGACCGACACGTCGGTCTGGAACCGGGACGCGTTCGAGGGGACCTTCGCGCTGGTGCGCTTCACCGACGTCCCCGGTGGTCGCGACTGCGGGCCGGAGGACTCCTACCACCCCCAGCAGGGCCAGATGATCCTGCGGGAGCTCAACGGCTGCACGCCCACCTCCGAGACGCCTGGTGCAGCGGGCAACGGGACCTGCGATGACGGCGTGACGGCCTGCACCAACGACTTCGACTGTGCCGGCAGCTGCAACTACGACCTGGGCGGAATCGGCCGGGACGGTGGCTGCCCGGTGGAGATCCCGCAGGATCTGCGGGACAACTTCGCCGACCCCGATGCGGGCATCTCGTATCTGATGTCCATGGCAAAGAACGAGCAGGCCGGCGGCGCCATCATCATCACCTCGGCGACGCGCACGGAGTTCGGCGGCTTCACGGAGGCGCAGGAGATCGCGCGCGGGAGCGGCGAGCTGGTGGGCTGCCTTCCCGAGAACCAGCAGCCGCCCAGCATCGGCTTCCGCTACAACCTCTCGGAGGAGCGACGTCAGGCCCTGGGTCTGGCGGCCGGCGCCACGTACATCCACTGGGTGGACAGTCCGCGACAGGGCCTCCGGCGCTACTCGGATGGCGGCACCTGCTGCACCAGCGCCATTCCCGGGTTCCCGTGTGCGGACATCTTCCCCACGCTGGTGGACTACCCCGCCCTCGGTGTCGATTCCTGCGCGCAGGCGAATCAGATGTTCTTCCTGCGACGCACGCCCGACTGGGTCTTCCAGGGCGGCGCCGCCACGGACTGGACCTCGGATCCGGAGTACGCACCCCTGGGCCAGACCGAGGGCCGCTGCCTGATGGCCCCGGACCTCGCCTGCGACATCTGCGATCCCGCCCAGTACCCCGGTGCGACCTGCTCCGTGGGCGACGCGTTCACCCAGATCGGGAATCCCTGCCTGTCGGTGCTCGGAGACACCACGAACCTGCCGGCGCTGTCGTTCGGCTCGGGTCCGCGCGTGGTCGATGGCTGTGACTTCCGGGAGATCGGCTCTCGCTCGGCGCTGCCCGCCAACACGGGGCCGCCCGAGTACCTGCCGATCGTGACCGAGTGCGGTGGCTCCATCACCCGGCTTGCGGGCTTTGCCAACCGCTACTGCTCGATCCTCCCGCACTACGACGAGCCGGGCGACCCCGGCGCGGACTGTGGCATCCACAACTTCGCCACGTCGATGCAGGCGGACGACGACTGCGACGGAGTGATCGATGGACCGGACCTCTGTCCGTTCCTGAACAACTTCGATCACGTCGCGGATTCCGATGGCGACTGCAGCGACGGCGATCCGACCACGCTCTGCCGCGGCGACGAGTGCGAGTGCGGCGATCAGCGCCAGGATGGGCAGCTCAACGTGAACGACATCCTCGATCAGAACGCGGCGATCTTCGAGGTCGTCGGCAGGCTGTCCATCTGCGACGCCAACAACGACCTGGCATGCAACATCGCGGACATCCTCGAGGTGAACGACGAGATCTTCGGTGTGGGAGCCAGCGCCTGCCGGCACGTCACCCGGTTCTCCTGCGGCGCAGCCAGCCCGACCCTCGACGGCACCGAGGAGTGCGACGACAGCAACATCCAGGCCGGAGATGGGTGCAGTCCGGGCTGCAACGTGGAGGAAGGCTGGGCCTGCACGGCTCCGACGGGCGTGTGCCAGGACGGTGTGACCGCGTGCTCGTCGAACGCCGAGTGCGCCGGGCTCGATGTCTGCCTGATCGACACGCCGAGCGTCTGCGGGCTCATCCCGTAGTGTCGCCCCGGAGCGCTCTGCTCGAGAGCTGCTGAGGGGGGGGGGGGGGCGGGGCCCCCCCCCCCCCCGCGCACCACCCAAAAGCGGGAGGGGGGGGGCGCCCCGGGGG
>JAJDAJ010000062.1 GCA_029261925.1 Deltaproteobacteria bacterium
AGCGCCAGCGCGTGGGCATCGCGCGCGCCCTGGCCGCGCGGCCCGAGATCGTGCTGCTCGACGAGCCCTTCGGCGCGCTCGACCCGCTCACGCGCCAGAGCATGCAGGATTTCTTCGCGGGGCTGCGCCGCGAGCTCGGCCTGACGGCCGTGTTCGTGACCCACGACATGAGCGAGGCGCTGCTGCTGGGCGACCGGATCGCCGTGATGCGGGACGGCGAGCTGCTGCAGGTCGGCGCGCCGGCGGAGCTGCTGGCCGCACCGGCCGACCCCTACGTCGCCGAGCTGCTCGAGGGCCCGCGGCGTCAGGCGGCCCGCGTCGAGGCGCTGCTGGGCGACGCATGAGCGAGGCGCTGGCGCTGCTGCCCGGCTACCTGGGGGCGCATCTGCGCCTGACGCTGGTGGCCCTCGCGCTCGCCATCGGCCTGAGCGTGCCACTGGGGATCTGGGTGCAGCGCCGACCGGGGCTCGGCGCGATCGCGCTGGGCACCGCGAGCGTGATCCAGACCGTGCCGAGCCTGGCCCTGCTCGCGATCATGGTGCCGGCGCTGGCCTGGCTCGCGAGCGTGACCGGCCTGGAGCTGCGCAGCATCGGCTACCCGCCGGCGGTGATCGCACTGACGCTGTACGGCGTCCTGCCGGTGCTGCGCAACACGGTGACCGGACTGGCCGGCGTCGACCCGGCGGTCGTCGAGGCCGCGCGCGCGGTCGGCATGACGCCGGGCCAGCGCCTGCGCCACGTCGAGCTGCCGCTGGCCCTGCCCGTCCTGGTGGCCGGCATACGCACGGCCGCGGTCTGGACCGTGGGCATGGCCACGCTCTCGACGCCGGTGGGCGCGACCAGCCTGGGCAACTACATCTTCAGCGGCCTGCAGACGCGCAACCTGGCCTCGGTCCTGGTCGGCTGCGTCGCGGCTGCGGCGCTGGCCCTGGTGCTCGACGGACTGGTGCGCATGCTGGAGAGCGGCACGCGCGAGCGCCGCCCGGCGCGCACGCGGCTCGCCGCCGCCGGACTGGTCAGCCTGGCACTGCTGACCGCGCTCAGCGCCTGGAATCCGCGCGCGGCGACCCTCCCGCTGCGCATCGGCACCAAGACGTTCACCGAGCAGTACGTCCTGGGCGAGATCCTGGCCGGGGTCGGCCGCGAGCGGCTCGGCGTCGACGTGGAGCTGGTCACGTCGCTGGGCTCGACCGTGGCCTTCGATGCGCTGACCGGCGGCGAGATCGACGTGTACGTGGACTACTCGGGCACCCTCTGGAGCACCGTCATGGGTCGCGAGGGACTCCCGCCCGGACGCGACGAGGTACTCGCCGACGTCCGTGACTGGCTCGAGCAGACGCACGGCATCCGCCTGGCCGCCGCCCTGGGCTTCGAGAACACGTACGCGCTGGCCATGCGCGAGGCCCACGCCGCGGGGCTCGGGGTGCGCAGCATCGCCGACCTGGTCCCGCTGGGCACACGGCTGGAGCTGGCGGGCGACTACGAGTTCTTCCACCGGCCGGAGTGGACCGCGCTGCGCGAGGCGTACGGTCTCGAGTTCGCGAACCGGCGCAGCATGGACTCGGCGCTGATGTACACGGCGGTAGCCCGCGGCGAGGTCGACGTGATCACCGCGTTCTCGACGGACGGGCGCATCGCCGCGCTCGACCTGCGCGTGCTCGAGGACACGCGCGCCGTCATCCCCCCCTACGACGCGATCGTGCTCGTGGGCGCCGGCGCCGTGCGTGAGCATCCCGGGCTGCTCGAGGCCATCGGGAGGCTCGAGGGGGCGATCGACGCCCCCGCCATGCGGCGCATGAACCTGGCGGTCGACGACGCCGGCCGCTCCCCGGCCGAGGTCGCGGCGGCGTTCCTCGCGGCTCAGCCGTCCGGATCGAGGCGGTAGGGACTCTCGGGCTCGGCGGCCCACTGGTCCGCGAAGGCGGGGGCCGCGAGCGGGCGGTCGAACAGGAAGCCCTGCATCCGCGTCACGCCGAGCCGGCCCAGGTAGAGCATCTGGCCCTCGGTCTCGACGCCCTCGGCGAGCGTGTCGAGACCCAGCTCGTGTGCGATGGCGATGACCGTGCGGGTGATCGCGGCGTTCGTCGCGTCCTGCTCGATCTCGCGCACGAAGGCCTGGTCGATCTTCAGCGTGTGCGCCGGGAACTTGCCCAGGACGCTGAGCGACGAGTAGCCGGTGCCGAAGTCGTCGATCGAGATGCGCACGCCCATGCGCTCGAGGCGCTCCAGGCTCTTGAGCGCCACCTCGAGGTCGTCCATGATCGAGTTCTCGGTGATCTCGAGGTCCAGGTGCGTCGGGTCGAGGCCCGTCTCCGTCAGGATCGTGCGCACGATCTCGTCGAGCGTGCCCGCGCGCAGCTGGCGGAAGGAAACGTTCACCGAGACCGGGAACTGGCCCAGCCCCTGGGCCTCCCAGACGCACTTCTGCCGGCAGGCCTCGCGGATGACCCACTCACCGATGCGGCCGATCAGGCCGGCGCCCTCGGCGATCGGGATGAACTCGCCCGGGCTGACCATGCCGAACTCGGGGTGGACCCAGCGCACCAGCGCCTCGCAGCCGACCATGACTCCCTTGGCCACGTCGATCTGTGGCTGGTAGTGCAGCAGCAGCTGGTCCCGCTCGATCGCCTCGCGCAGGTGGTACTCGAGCTTCATGCGCTCGAGCGACTGCCCCGACATGCTCGACGAGTAGAACTGGTACATGCCGCGACCGCGCTGCTTGACCGATTTGAGCGCGACGCCCGCGTGGCTCAGGAGCGACTCCGGGCTCTCCCCATCGTCGGGCGAGACGGCAATGCCCATGCTGGGGGTCACGAAGACCTGCTGCCCACCGATCTCGTGGGCCGCGGAGATCACCCGCTCGATCTTCTCGGCGATGTTCCCCACGGCCTCGCGCGACTTCACGTTGACCAGCAGCACGGCGAACTCGTCGGCACCGAGGCGCGCCACCATGTCGCTGCGCCGCACGCAGCCCTGGATCAGCTGGCCCACCCGCTCGAGCAGCTCGTCGCCGACACCGTGGCCGAGATTGTCGTTGATGCCCTGGAAGCGGTCGAGGTTGAGCGTGACGACCGCGTGGCTCTGACCGTGGCGCCGTGCGTAGGCCAGCGTCTTGTGCGCGAACTCGTGGAAGAGCACGCGATTGGGCAGGCCGGTGAGCGCGTCGTGCGTCGACAGGTAGCGCTGACGGCGCTGCGCGTCCTCGAGCACGCGGTCGGACTCGCGCAGCGCCTCGACCGTGCTCTCGAGGGTGCGGGCGCGCCCCTCGAGTACCTGGGTCAGCTCCGCCTGGGCCTGCCGCGCCAGGTGCTGGCGCACGAAGGTCGCGATTCGCGCGCGCAGGATCCGGGGGTGGGCCGGCAGCTCGATGCAGTCCGCAGCACCGGCATCGAGGCAGGCCAGCAGGGCCTCCTGCTGCTCGGCCGGGCCCAGCACGATCAGCGGCACACCGTCACTGCACGCACAGAGGCGACGCACGAGGTCGCTGCGGTCCGCATCGATCCCGGCGAGTACCAGGTCCACACCCGGGCGCGCGCACGTCTCCCGCGCGTCCTCCCAGGGGACCTGCTCGATCTCGTAGGTGTCGGCGGCGATCGCCGCGCGCACCTCGCGCGTCGCGTCGCCGCCGGCGTCGATGATGACGACCCGGGCCATGTGTCTCCTGCGGGACGGCCGCTCCGCCGTTCCCGCCTGTTCTCCTCGGAGGGACCTTCGGTCCGTGGAAGGCGGGAGTGAAGCGTCGGACGGGCTCGACCCCGGAGTCGCGGCAAGAAGTCACACCCGTGCCGCCACGGGGGATTGCCCGGAACACGCGGCGCCGTGGGCGCCACGCAGGGTGTCAGTACGACAGCACCACCGAGACCGGCAGCTCGCCGAGCGCAGCGCGCCCGCCGAGGAAGCCGAGCTCGATCAGGAACGAGGCGCCGACGACCTTGCCGCCCAGACCCTGGACCAGGCGCACGGTCGCGGCGGCAGTGCCGCCAGTGGCGATCACGTCGTCGAGCACGAGCACGCGCTGCCCGGACGCGACCGCGTCGCGGTGCATCTCGATCTCGTCCTCACCGTACTCGAGTCCGTACTTCTCGCGAACCGTCTGCCAGGGCAGCTTGCCGCGCTTGCGGGCCAGCTGGAAGCCCGCCCCCAGCCGCAGCGCGACCGGAGGTCCGAAGATGAAGCCCCGCGACTCGATGCCCACCACCAGGTCGATGCCCCGGTCCAGGTAGGGCTCCGCCAGCAGCTCGCAGGCGCGGGCCAGGGACGGGCCGTGCTGGAGAAGCGGCGTGATGTCCTTGAAGACGATCCCGGGCTCGGGAAAGTCGGGGACATCGCGGATCCGCTCGCGCAGGGACTGGAGATCGGCGACGGGCGGGCTCACGGCAGGAATCCTAGAGGATCGCGCGCCCGCCCGTCGTAGCGCACCTCGAAGTGCAGGTGCGGCGCGCTGGCGCGCCCCGTGCGCCCCACCTCCGCGATCTTCTGGCCCTTCTCCACGAACTGCCCCACCCGCACCAGAATGCGGCTGTTGTGCGCGTAGACCGTCGAGTAGCGGTCGGAGTGCTTCACGATGATCATCTTGCCGTAGCCCGCCAGCGACGCGTCGGCGTGGATCACCCGACCGGCGGCGGCAGCGTGCACCGCCGTGCCCTGGGGCGCCAGGATGTCGATGCCGTCGTGGTGCGAGCCGCCCCGCAGCCCGTAGCGGCTGCTCACGCGCCCCTTGACCGGCCAGCCGAAGCGGCCCGCGGCACCGGCGCGTCCCCGCGCGTCCGAGGACGTCCAGGCCCGGGCCCCGCCGCCGCCGCGCGCCGCGCGCCGGATCCCGCTGGGCACGCGCAGCCGCTGGCCGACCGCCAGACCCCGGGGGTCGTCGAGCTGGTTGGCGGCCTCGATCGCCGCGACCGTCGAGTCGTAGCGCTGGGCGATCGACCAGAGCGTGTCGCCGCGCCGCACCACGTGCACCGGCAGCGCCCCGGGAACCACCAGCCGCTGGCCCGGCTGCAGCACCGTGTCGCGCCCCAGGCCGTTGGCCCGGCGCAGCGCGTCGACCGTGGTGCCCTGGTCGCGTGCGATCGACCAGAGGGTCTCGCCCCGGCGCACCTCGTGGACCGCCCCTCCGCGCGCGCCTCCCGACGCCGGGCCCGAGGCGGGGGGCACCGGCGGCCCCGCCGTGCGGCAGCCCGCCGCGACCGCCAGCAGCAGCGCCGCCAGAAGCACGCATCGCACCCGCACCGCGGGCGCAGCCTGGCTGACCACCGGACCGTGGCTCAAATCACCCCCCAGGGCGCCACAAGGTGACGCGAACCGCGGCCCCCCGCCAGAGTCCGCGCGATTCCAGGCCCTTGGACGCACGCCGGCCCGGAGCGAATCGGCTATCCTGCGCCGCGCCGTCGGGGCGTAGCGCAGTCTGGCAGCGCGCTTGAATGGGGTTCAAGAGGTCCGGGGTTCGAATCCCCGCGCCCCGACCAGGGATTTCAGGGGCTTAGGCGGCCGACGAGCAGCCGGCTCGCGATCTGGTGTTGGGGCTTCCCCGTTTCGTGGATGCTTGACCGCTTTCGAGGCCTGTCCCGAACGGCTCGATCTGCGACGTCAGTCCTCGACGCACCAAACGGCGAGGGAGAGGTTGCAGGCATACTGGAACCCGAACCATGGCGAGACCCGCACGTGCTGGAACTCGCTGTCCCAGTCGCTGCCAAGGCTCGCACTCCAGCCCGAGGACGCAGGATCAGTCGTGGTCCAGGCCAGGCAGTTGTTGAACGACGCCACGCTTCCGCCCGTCCGGATCCACCCGACGGCATCAAGCCCCGGATTGGGGAAGCTCGGCGGGCCTTGTCCCGAATCCGCTCGCTGGTAGCCGCGGAGCACGTCGTACTCCAGCGCCGCGGTGTTGAAGATCTCCCAGAGCGAGGCCATGTGATAGCCCTCGTCACAGGCGGTGATGACCTGGTCGGCAGGGAAGCGTTCCGGCGTGAGGTAGTAGCGGCGCGCTCCACGTGGTGAGCAGCCGCCGTCGTCGCACGAGTTCCCGCCCGAAGCCCGGCCACCCGAGAAGGATGGCTGCCCGCCACCCCCGAGCCCCGCGCTTGCAACCGTGTTGTGCAGGTACATGGTGCCAGGACTCATCGAGATGCCGGTCTGGCCCGTCAGGCGCACCCGGTTCTTCGTGACGATGCTCTCCACGTTCGCGCTGATCCCCACCCCGCCGCACTCACTCACGGTGAGATTCTCGACGTGCGCCGCGGCGAGCACGCGCACGCAGTGGCTACCGAAGCCGCGCACGATCCCGTTGTGAACCCTCGTGGAGTTCGCGCCCCCGAACAGGCCCTGGGGCCGGATTGCGGATCCCGTGCCGAGGGGACAGGTCGTGAAACCGCACGTCGCAGGCCCCGTGATCGAGAACCCGTTCAGGTCCAGCGTGACCTCGTTGGTGGCGATGACGATTCCATCGGTATCCGCCGGCACCAGGAGGGCCCCGGTCAGCACGTAGCTGCCGGGGCTGCTGATCGTGTACGGGAAGCCGCCTGCCTCATCGATCACCGACTGGTTGATCTCGATCCGGCCGTCTGCCGAGACGACGGCCAGCGGCCAGAGTCCGGTCATCAGGACGACCGCCACGCTCCACGCCCATGCGCGCATTCCCTGCTCCTGCTGTCAGTGACGGGGCCATTCTGCCCGGCGCGCACCGGCAAGAGCCAGAACCGAGCCGGCCACTCTGTGTCGGGGGCTCCTCAGAGCCGTCCTGAGGGCGCTTGCGGCTGTTCTGCGGGGGCAACTCACGGGGCGGGGTCGAACAGTCCCCTGCCACTCCCCCCACCCATCCCCCAAGATGGGGCATCCCCAGCCCCAGAGCCGCGCCAGGCCAGGCAGTTCGCCTCCAGCCGGCGTGGGGAGTTGCAGGTGCAACCCGGCCGGAGTTGCGGGTGTGCGCTCCAGCGCTGCCGCTTCCGAGGCTCGAAGCTCGCGGAACTCTGCGAAGGAGCCGCGCAGCGCCTGCTTCGGGAAGCGCGGACCCGTCATGCCCTGTCCGGTGGGAGCGTCGCTGCCGGAGCGGCCTCAGCCGACGCGACGCCGCAGCAGGGCGTGCACGCGCTCCCAGTGGAGCTCGGAGGCCGCCCGGTCGTACCGCTCGCTGCCCGGCGGGGCATAGCCGTGCACGGCGTCGGTGAGCCAGTCGAGCGTGTACGTGGCCCCGGCGGTCTCCAGGGCCTTGCGCATCACCGGCACGTGCTCGGGGGGTGCGGTCGGGTCGTTGTCGCACCAGCCCAGGTAGATCTCCGCCTGAACGGACTCGAGGCCGAGGTGGGGCGAGTCGGGAGCTTCGGTCACCAGCCACGCACCGTGAATCGAGGCCACGGCGGCCACGCGCTCGGGCATCGCCCGGGCCAGCGAGATCACCAGGCCCCCGCTCATGCAGAAGCCGACCGCGCCGATCCTGCCGTCCGCGGCGGCGTCATCCCCGTCCGCAACGGCGAGCAGCGCCCGGGCATCGCTGATGATGTTCGTGGGATTCACGCTCTCCATCAGCTCGCGACGGAGGTGCATGTCCTCGTCGCCCTGCTCGAACTCGCGAAACGGGCCACCACGGTAGAAGAGATACGGCAGCATCACGTAGTAGCCGGCGCTCGCCAGCCGGGTCGCCATGTCCCTGAGCGCGGGGCGGATGCTGGGGGCATCCATCAGGTAGAGCACGACGGGATGGGGCCCCTCGTGCTCGGGGTGGTAGATGAAGGTCTTCATCTGACCTTCGGGGGTCGTCACGTCGAGCTCGCGTTCGATCATGGCGACAAGGATCTCACAGGAGACCGAGGCGCGGGCTCTCTCGTGCGTCCGGGCCGCTGCCTCAGGGGTGCGCGGGCCCCTGGGTACCCGCGTCGTCCCCGCTGCCGACCGGCGGCAGCGCTCCCCGGTCGAGCGCGTTGAGGGCCGTGTACATCCCGTCGAGCGCGTCGGCGATGAAGCCGTCGACCATGCGGTAGATGCCCGCCCAGTCGGGCCGGCTGATCGGTCCGACGAAGGTACCCGTGCCGGTGCCCGAGCGGTCGTAGTAGCGCAGGAAGTCGCGCTGCTGACCGTGGATGCCCGCGCGCATGGCGAAGGTCATCTCGGCGGTCGGCTCGGAGATGAACGCGGTCGTACCGGCCGGGATGTCGGGAGCCTCGATGTGCACGTTGAGCAGCCAGACGTCGATGACGGCCTGCCCGGGCCGCGGATCCGGATTCTCGGCGGTGCGCGAGCGGGACAGGATCTCGCGTCGAACGGCATCGCAGAGATACTGCTGCAGCTGGTCGGCCAGCCCCTCGGCCTCCTCGTTGAGGCGCGGGTCCGCGAACTGCACCTGACAGCCTTGGATGTGGAAGCCACCGGCCTCGACGATCGAGACGCCGGCCGTCTCGTAGTCCGAGGCCAGCAGCAGCGTGCCGGAGGTCACTGACTCCACGCGGTGCAGGCCGTCGCGGCTCACCGGCTCCGACGAGAGCTCGGGCGGGCCCGGGGCCACGCAGCCGAGAGCCAGCGCCGCGAACACCGACGCGGGCAGCATCGCTGGGAGCATCGGATTCGTGCCTCCACGGGATCTGACCCGTTCTGGTCAGCATACACGTCGCACCTGCACGCCGGTTGCCGGGGCGGCGCGGTCAGTGCGTGGTGGCGAGCAGGGTCGCGCGGCGCTCGAGGTCGTCGAAGGACGGGATCGCCGCGACGCCGGTCGGTAGCTCGAGGTCGCGCGCGCCGCTGCCACCGACCCAGAGCGTGATCCGCGCGGGGAGCTCGCCGCGCAGCTCCCGGATCCAGCCCCTGGCCAGCTCCGCGTCGAGGGTGACCACGCTCGCCGCGACCGCCGCCGCCCCGCTGCGGCGCGCCGCCCCGGTGACCTCGTCGGCGGGAAGCTGGGAGCCGAAGTACAGCGCGTTGCAGCCGGCGCCCAGCGCGACCAGCGCCGCCGCCAGCACGCCCAGCTCGTGCAGCTCGCCCGGCGGCGTGCAGAAGAGCACCGTGGGTCCGCGCCGCGAGACCTGGCTGGGGCGCAGGCTCGCGCCCATCAGCGAGCGCAGCACCTGCGTGCCCAGGTGCTCCGACGCGACGCAGAGCTTCTGGCTCGCCCAGAGCTCGCCGACCTCCTCGAGCAGCGGCATGGCGAACTCGCGCGCGAAGCGCGCCGCTCCGAGCGCGATCAGCTGGCGCGAGGCGATGTCCTCGAGCGACCCGGCGTCGAGCCGGTCCAGGGCGTCGATCGCGGCGCGGATCTGGCTCACGTCGGGCCCGTCGCGGGGCTCGATGAGCCCGGCCAGCTGCTCGTCGCTGAGCGGGGCCAGGCTGCCGATCGTATGGCCGGCCCGGGTCGCCTCGGCCAGCAGCAGCAGCCGCCGCACGTCGGCCTCGCCGTAGCGCCGCGTGCCCCCGGGTGTGCGGCTCGGCTGGACCGCGGCATGCCGACGCTCCCATGCGCGGATCACGTCGGGCGAGAGGCCGGTCAGCTTGCAGACCGCGCCGAGGGCGTAGGTCACGTCTTCCTGCGAGCCTGTCGAGGTCACGCGCGAACCATCGAGATCCTGGCGCGACTTGTCAAGATCCCGTCCACATTTCAGGCCTTCGCCCCGGCGCCGGCCGCCCGGGCGACCCGGTAGCGCCGCAGCGCCCGCTCACGCCGCTCGGCGTGGTCGCAGATGCGCGGCGGGTAGTCAGAGGTCTCGAGCGGCGCGCGCCAGGGCTGATGCCGCAGCGGCGCCGGGTGCCGCCGCAGCTCGGGCACCCAGCGGGCGATGTACGCGCCGTCGGGGTCGAAGCGTTCCCCCTGCGCGACGGGATTGAAGATGCGGAAGTACGGCTGCGCGTCGGTGCCCGTCGAGGCCGACCACTGCCAGCCGCCGTTGTTGCTGGCGGGGTCCCCGTCCACGAGGCGCTCCATGAAGATCCGCTCGCCACTGCGCCAGTCGATGCCCAGGTCCTTGGTCAGGAAGCTGGCGACCACCATGCGCGCGCGGTTGTGCATCCAGCCGGTGGCGGCGAGCTGGCGCATCGCGGCATCGACGAAGGGGAAGCCCGTGCGACCGTCGCGCCACGCGGCGAGCGCGGCGGGATCGTCGTCCCACTCGAGCGCGTCGTACTCGCGCCGGTGCGCGCCGCCGAGCACGTGCGGGTTGTGGGCCAGGATCGCGCTGTAGAAGTCGCGCCAGATCAGCTCGTCGACCCAGCCGCGCACCGCGGCAGCGGCGCGCGGCTCCGCCTCGCCGAGGGCCAGGGCCTGCGCCACGCACTCCCGCGCGGAGATCGCCCCGAAGCGCAGGTACGGCGACAGGCGCGACGTGCCGTCGACGGCCGGGAGGTCGCGCTGCGCGTCGTAGTCGCGCGCCGGGCCGTCGAGGAACGCCGCGAGGCGGCGCCGGGCCGCACGCGTGCCGCCGGTCGGCAGGCGCGCATCCGGCGGCTCGATTCCCAGGTCCGCCGGAGCCGGGACGGCGTCGGCACGCACGCCCGGCGGCAGCGGGGGAAGTCGCAGCCGCCCGGAGGGCGCGACCGGCGCCTCGATGTAGCGCCGCCACCACGCCCGGCGATACGGGGAGTACACCGCGTAGGGCCCGCCGGCCCGGGTCGTCACCTCGTCGGCGCCGAGCACGACGCGATCCTCGAACACGCGCGCCTCCCGCCCGTCCGTCGCGAGCTGGCGCGCGACCGCGGCGTCACGGCGCCGCGCATACGGCGACACGTCCCTTCCCCAGGTCACGCGGCTCGCCCCGACCTCGTGCGCGACCGCGGGCACGATCCGGGTGGGATCGCCTCGCCGGACCAGCAGTCCCGAGCCGCGCGTCTCGAGCTCCGAGCCCAGGCGTGCCAGGCAATCGAGCAGGAAGCACACGCGCGCGGCACCCGAGGCCTCGAGCAGCACGGGGTCGAGCACGAAGAGCGGCAGCAGCGCGCTGCCGTGCCGCGCCGCGCTCTCCAGCGCGAGATTGTCCGCGAGCCGCAGGTCGGCCCGGAACCAGTGGATCGCACGCACGCCGACCTCGCTCAGAGTGAGCCCAGCCCGCAGGTCGGCCGGGTCAGCAGGATCTGCTGGCAGGCCGTGTTGCGCTCCAGGAACGCCGCCTCGCAGTAGGACAGGTAGTACTCCCAGCTGCGCTGCAGGCGCCGCCCGTAGCCGGCCGCGGTGATCGCGTCCCGTCGCCGCTGCAGGTTGGCCCGCCACTCGCGCAGCGTGCGGGCGTAGTGCGGCGTCAGGTCCACCACCTCGCGGACCTGCAGGTCACCGCTGCGGCTCGTGCTGCGGCAGATCGCGCCCAGCGACGGCAGGTGACCGCCCGGGAAGACGTGCTGCTTGATGAAGTCGACCTCGCGCAGCGCCGCCTCGTAGCGCTGCTCGCGGATCGTGATGGCCTGCAGTCCCATGGCGCCGTGCGGCGCGAGTCGCTGTGCGCAGACGCGGAAGTAGTCGTCGAGGTACTGGTGGCCCACCGCCTCGATCATCTCGATCGAGACCAGGCGATCGAAGCTGCCGCTCAGCTCGCGGTAGTCCTCGAGCAGCAGCGTGACGCGACCGGCCAGACCCGCCTTCTCGACCCGCTCGCGGGCCAGAGCGTGCTGCTCGCGCGAGATCGTGGTGGTCGTCACGTGGCAGCCGTAGCGCGACGCGGCGTGGATCGCGAATCCGCCCCAGCCCGTCCCGATCTCCAGGATCCGGTCGCCGGGGCCCAGCTCGAGCCGCCGGCAGAGGCGATCGTACTTGGCGATCGAGGCCTCCTCGAGCGTTGCGTCCTCGCACTCGAACAGCGCGCACGAGTAGGTCATGCTCGGGTCGAGCAGCAGCGCGAAGAAGTCGTTGCCCAGGTCATAGTGCGCGCGGATGTTGCGCCGCGCACCCCCGGGAGTGTTGCGACGCAGCCAGTGTCCGGCGCGCGCGACCTGGCCGGCGATCCGGGCCCAGCCCCGGTCGAGCTCTCCCATGGCCTGCTCATTGGCGAGCATCAGCCGGACGAGCCCGGTGAGATCCGTGCAGGTCCACTCGCCGCGGATCCAGGCCTCCGCAGCACCCAGCGTCCCGCCGCCCATCATGGTGGTGTAGAAGGCCGGCTCGAGCACGCGCACCTCGATGGGCCCCGGCAGGTCCGGGGACGGGACGCCGAAGCCCGCGCTGCCCAGGGCGTCGCGGATCTCGAAGCGGCCGTGCGAGATCGCGCCCAGCCTCAGGTGCAGTGCGCGTCGGGCCGCCCGCTGCAGGCGTGTCATGGACGTCGCTGCGCTCATGCAGTGCTCTCCCCCGTCGGCCGCGTCAGGCTGCGCGGATGCGGATGGAACGGGACGCCGCGCAGCCACAGGCGTAGTGCCTGCGCGTAGATGCCCGCCCCCAGGCGCCCGGTCTGGAAGGGGAAACGGAGCAGCGTACGGCGCAGCGAGGCCGGCGTGATCTCGACGCGTGCGAGCGCGACGTGCGCCTCGAAGACGCGATCGGTGCCCGCGAGGCTCGCGATGCCGAGCTCCAGCGCGCGACCCGGCGGCTCGACGGTCCAGGCGTAGTCCTGCTCCATGCCCATGAACGGCGACACGTGAAAGGCCTTCTCGCAGCGCGGCCGTCGCCCCTCGCGCACGTCGAGGACGTAGGCGTGCCGCTCGCCCCAGGGCGTGTTGGTGACCTCGACCACCAGGGCCTCGAGGCTCGTACCGTCGGGGCCGAAGCAGTAGTGGAAGCTGGCCGGGTTGAAGCCGAAGCCCAGGTAGCGCGGGTGCGTCAGCAGCCGGACCGGTCCGGCGGGCCGGTGCCCCGTCCGCGACGCGACCAGATCCCGGACGGACTGCTCCAGCGGCACCGAGGGGTCGCCCAGGTGGTCCGCGCGACGGAAGCTGACCGGCGCCGGCCGCTCCACGGCCCAGAGGCGGGAGCTCTCGAAGACGCGCTCGAGCTCGGACAGGTCGAGGTACGCCATGCAGACCTCGTAGCCGAAGCCGTGCTCGACCGGCCCGTACCTCCGGTGCCGGAGCCGACCGCGGTACAGGCAGCTGTTCACGAGATGCCCCGCCCGAACTTCCGGCAGACCTCCAGAGCGCTGGTCACGCCGTCCTCGTGGAACCCGTTGCCCCAGTAGGCGCCGCAGAAGTGGGTGCGCCCCACGCCGTCGATCGCCGCGCGCTCGCCCTGCGCACGCAGCGCCGCCAGGTCGAACAGCGGATGGTCGTACGAGAAGCGCCGCAGGATCCGGTCCGGATCGATCCTGTCGGTCCCGTTGAGCGTCACACAGAGCTCCTCCCCGGGGTCCAGAAGCTGCAGCCGGTTCATATGGTACGTGACGCAGACGCGCGCGGGGTCATCAGCGCGCAGGTGGTAGTTCCAGCTCGACCAGGCGCGGCGGCTGCGAGGCAGGAGCGAGGCGTCCGTGTGCAGCACCACCTCGTTGGGCTGGTAGCGGATCGCCCCGAGGATCTCGCGCTCGGCGGGGCTCGCGTCGGCCAGCAGGCGCAGCGCCTGGTCGCTATGCGTCGCCACGATCACGTGGCTGAAGCGCTCGCGCCGCCCGGAGGCGTCGGCGACCTCGACCCAGTCGCGGCCGCGGCGCACCGATCGCACCGGCCGCCGCAGGTGGATGGAGTCGCGGAAGGGACGCGTCAGCGCGTCCACGTACGTCCGCGAGCCACCCGGGACCGTGAACCACTGCGGGCGGCCCGAGAGCTGGAGCAGCCCGTGGTTCTCGAAGAATCGCAGCAGCGGCTGCGCCGGGAAGTCGCGCATGCGCGGCAGGTCGGTCGACCAGATCGCCGCGCCCATCGGCAGCAGGTGCTGCTCGACGAACGCGGCCGAGTAGCGCCGCGCGGTCAGCAGGTCGCCCAGCGTGGTCTTCGGATCCGGGTCGGCCAGGAACGCGCGGGCATCCCGGTAGAAGCGGCCGATGTCGGCGCACATGCGCAGGAAGGACGGCCGCAGCAGGTTGCGCCGCTGCGCGAAGAGCGCGTCGAGCGAGCCGCCACCGTACTCGAGGCCCTCGTCGCTGCAGACGCTGAAGCTCATCTCCGTGGGCTGGCGCTCGACCCCGACACGCTCGAGCAGGCGCGTGAAGCCCGGGTAGCTGCGGTCGTTGAAGACGATGAAGCCGGTGTCCACGGCGTGGACCCCTGCGCCGATCTCCACGTCCACGGTGTGGGCGTGGCCACCGATGTGGTCGCCCGACTCGTAGATCACCAGCTCGTGGTCGGCCGACAGCAGGTGCGCGCAGGTCAGACCCGAGATGCCGGTGCCGATGATGCCGATCCTCACGCGCCGCTCCGGGGCAGCGGAGCGAGGCGGGTGTGCACGACGCCCCACTCCGCGCGGTCCTCGAAGCCGAAGAGCTCGGAGACGGCCATGAAGAAGATGCGCCAGCGCCGCAGCCAGGTGTCCGCCCGTCCGGGGCCGTAGGTCTGGACGAGCGTCGAGCGCAGCGCCGCCGCGCGCGCGTCGAGGTTGCGCAGCCAGGCGTCGGAGGTGCGCTGGTAGTGCCGGCCATCGACCCGCCAGCGCTGCTCGACCTCCAGCGGGATCTCGAGCCGCGACAGCAGATCCTCGGAGGGCATGAGGCCACCGGTGAAGAAGTGGCGACCCATCCAGTCGTCGCGGGCCCGGGTCTCGAAGGGGTACGTACGCCGTGCATGGCAGAAGACGTGCAGGAAGGCCCGGCCGTCGGGCGCGAGCCAGGTCGCGACGCGGTGCAGCAGCCGCTCCCAGTTGCGCACGTGCTCGAACATCTCCACCGAGATCACGCGGTCGAAGCGCCGCCCCGGATCGAAGTCGCTCACGTCCGCCGTCACGACCTCGACGCCGCCCAGGCCCCGCTCGTCGAGGCGGCGCACGATGAACTCGCGCTGGGGTCCGGAGTTGGACACGGCCAGGACCCGACAGGCGGGGTAGCGCTCGGCGATCCAGTGCGAGAGCGACCCCCAGCCGCAGCCGAGATCGAGGATGCTCATGCCGTCGCGGATGCCCGCCCGCTCACAGGTCAGCTCGAGCATCCGCTCCTCGGCGCGCTCCAGCGAGGTATCGGGGCTCGGGAACAGGCCACAGCTGTACTTGAGGCGCGGACCGAGGACCTGCTCGAAGAACGCCGGCGGCACCTCGTAGTGCTGGCTGTTGGCCGCGTCGGTGTGAAGGGCCAGCGGGCTGCCGCGCATCTCCTCGAGGAAAGGCGCATCGTCCGCGCCGCGCAGCTCGTCGCGACGCCGGCGGATCAGGCTCCGGATGCCTGCGCGCAGCGCGACGTCGGGGACCCAGCCCGCTTCCGCCAGGCGGACCGGCCAGCCCTCCACCCCACCCTGCCCGTGTCTCATCAGAAAATCTCTCGACATATGTCTAGATTTTTTATAGATATATATGAGACACGTCAAGCCAGAGGTGCCCGGACTTGCCAGTAGCCCGATTTTCCCGCCTGCGCCGGCCCCTGGCTCCGATCCTGCTCATGGCCCTGCTCGGATCGACGGCCGGCGCCCGCGAGGTGGCGGGCGTGCGTTTCGCCGCCGAGCGCACGCAGCACGGGGCCACCCTGGAGCTCCGGAACGTAGCGCTGCTGCGCTACGCCATGATCTTCGATGTCTACGCGGCGGGACTCTACGTGGGACGCGACGTCGAGATCCAGCGCGTGCTCGAGGACGTTCCGCGGCGTCTCGAGATCGAGTACATGCGCGGGTTCGACGCGGCGGTCTTCGCCCGGTCCACGCGTCAGCTCGTGCGCCGCAACGTCGGCCAGACCCGCTACGCGCGGCTGGAGCCCGGAGTCGAGGCGTTCAACACCCTGTACCGCGACGTGACTCCGGGGGACCGCTACGCGCTCACCTACGTTCCCGGGCACGGCACGGAGCTAGCGCTCAACGGGGTGGCGCTGGGCAGCCTTCCGGGCGCGGAGCTGTCGCAGGCCCTGTTCTCGATCTGGCTCGGGGCGCGACCCTTCGACGCGGAGCTGAAGCGCAAGCTGCTCGCCGTCCCGTGAGGGGACCGGGCACCACCGTCGAGGCCGCCTACGCGGCGCCGGCCTTCGGTCTCGCGCTGGTCGGGATTCCCGTCTACATGCACATCCCGAAGTTCTACACCGACGTGGTCGGCGTGGAGATCGCGGCAGTGGGCGCGGCGATCCTGGGCGTGCGGGCCTTCGACGCCCTGACCGATCCGCTGATCGGCGTGGTCTCGGACCGGACGCGGACGCGCTGGGGCCGCCGGCGCCCCTACATCCTGGGCGCCTCCGTGCCGCTGGCGGTCTGCGTGTGGCTGCTGTTCAACCCGCCCGCGCTCGATCCCGCCTCCGGGGCGGTCTGGTTCACGGTCTCGATGCTCGCGCTCTTCGTGGCCTGGACGCTGGTCACCGTGCCCTACGAGAGCCTCGGCCCCGAGCTCACGTTCGACTACCACGCGCGCACGCGGCTGCTGGGCACGCGTGACGCGATCCTGCTGCTCGGAACCTTCGCGGGCGTGGTCAGTCCCGCCCTGGCCGGCGCGCTGGTCCCCGATCCCGACGACACGCGCGCGGTGTTCTCCTGGATCTCGGTGTTCTATGCCCCCCTGCTGGTGGCGCTCTGCGTCTGGTGCGTGGCCGCCACCCACGAGGTGGCACGCCCGGCGACCCTGCGGGAGCCGACGGGGCTGAAGGGACTGGGCGACGTACGCTCCAACCGACCGTTCCGGATCCTGCTGGCCTCGTACAGCGTCGGAGCGCTGGGCAACAACCTGCCGCCGGCCCTGATCCTGTTCTACGTGCAGTACGTGCTCGGGTCGGAGCGCGCCCCGCTGTTCCTGGCGCTGTACATGGGGACCGGGATCGCCTGCCTGCCGCTGTGGATCCGCGCCGCACGGCTGCTCGACAAGAAGCGCGCCTGGCTCTGGGGGATGGCGATCAACACCGGGGCCTTCGCGTGCGTGCTGGCGCTGGATCGCGGCGACGAGCTGGCCTACGGCGTGCTGGTCGTGCTCTCGGGAATCGGTATGGGCGCGACCCTCGCCGTTCCCTCGTCGATGCAGGCCGACGTGATCGACTACGACGAGCTGCGCAGCGGGCAGCGGCGCGAGGGCCTGTTCCTGGGCGTGTGGGCGTTCGCGCGCAAGCTGGCGGCGGC
Source organism: Deltaproteobacteria bacterium (assembly GCA_029261925.1). Taxonomy (GTDB): domain Bacteria; phylum Myxococcota_A; class UBA9160; order SZUA-336; family SZUA-336; genus JAGWBS01. Next base: position 17,053 of record JAJDAJ010000062.1, read on the forward strand.
GCTCGGCGTCGGCGTGGCGCTGCAGGTGCTCGCGGGGCTCGGATACGCGCCCAGCGTCGAGCAGTCCCCGGGGGTGATCCTCGGCCTGAAGCTGCTCTACGCCGGCGTTCCCTGCGTCTGCAACGCGCTGGCGTTCGCCATCGCACTGGCCTACCCGATCGACCGCGCGCTACACGCGAGCATCCGCGGCGCCATCGACGCCGGGCGCGCCGGCGACCCGTCCGCGGATCCGCTCGCCTGGAGCCGCGCGTGAGCGACCACGTGCTGCGGCGCGAGCAGTGGATCCCGCTCGACCTCGAGCGGGCCTTCGATTTCTTCGCGCGCGCGCAGAACCTGCAGCGCATCACGCCGGACTGGCTCCACTTCCGCTTCGTCGGCGAGCCGCCCGGGGCGATCGAGCTGGACACGCGCATCGCCTACCGCCTGCGCATCGCGGGCGTGCCCGTGCGCTGGCACACCTGGATCGCGCACTGGGATCCGCCCCACGGCTTCGTGGACGTGCAGGAGCGCGGTCCCTACGCGCACTGGCGCCACCTGCACCGGCTCGAGCGCCGGGGCGACGGGGTGCTGATGACCGACGTGGTGGAGTACCGCCTGCCCCTGGGCCCGGTCGGGCGACTCGTGCACTGGGCGGTGGTGCGCGCCATGCTCGGGCGCATCTTCGACCACCGCTACGAGGCCGTGCGACGGATCCTCACGCCAGCCCCTGAGCCGCAGGCGCCGCGATGAGAGCCAGGGGGCTCGCCGGGCCGATCCGACAGCGCCGGGGCCGGGTGAGCGGGCCGCCGGTGCGGCCCGCTCGCCCCGGTCACGGACAGCTACGCAGCAGGTCCGGGCAGGTCTGGAAGATGCATGTGGTCGATTCGTTGGCGCTGAAGATGTCGGCGTTCACCCCGAGGATGTCTCCGATGTTGCACAGGCCGTCGTTGTTGGCGTCGCAGAGGGGCGTCACCAGCCCGGTGTCGAAGATCGCCGCGTTGATGCCGAGGATGTCGCTCACGTTCAGCGCGCCGTTACCGGTCTGATCGCCGCAGAGACACGCGTCTCCGCGCGGCTGCGCGTCGCTGTTGGCCTGATCCGCGTTGGGGATCTGCGGGCAGTTGTCGACCACGACGCTGGTCTGGAGCGTGCGCTGGACATCGGTCGCACCCAGCACCACGTCGAAGCCCACGATGCTGGCCTCACCCGTGGCAGCCGCGATCGGGGCCGGGAGGTCCACGATGACCTCCTCGCCGGGATCGAGGCTGCCGAGGTCCCAGGTCGCGTACTCGCGCGCGTCGCAGCGCGAGTTGTTGACGACCGTCCCGGGGCAGGTTCCCGTGCCGAGGTCCCCCACGGGGAGCACCCCGATCTCCGGCGGGATCCGCGCCTCGAGCAGGACCCCCCCCAGCGCCAGCGCTCCGGAGTTGGTGACGCTGAGCTGAACGCCCGTCACGAAGCCAGGGGCCACCGGCTCGGGCGACGCCACGACCGCGAGGTCGAGCGGAACGCCCGGCTCGACGCGCGTGACCGTCCGGGCAAGCGCCTCCCGGGCCGGCGTATCGGTGTCGATGATCGATGCTCTCGACTCCAGGAGACTCGCCCCTGCCACTCCGGCATCGACCTGCACGGTCGCACGGAGCTCACCCGAGTCCCCGGGATCCAGGGTGCCCAGCGCCCACTCGACCGCGTTGCCCGGCGCCGCGGCGCCTCCCCCGGTGGCGGACGCGAAGGCGAGGCCGTCGGCCAGCTCCAGCCGCACCACGGTGCCCGGCGCGAAGCGCGTGGTGTCCACGTGACCGAAGTCCAGCGTGTAGGTCAGGCTCTGCCCCGGTGCGACCGGATCGAGGTCCTCGGCCAGCGCCAGCTCCAGGGCCGGCGCCGCGTCGACGTGCGCCGTCCGCTGCAGCGTGCGCTGCACGCCGGTGCCGTCGCGCAGCCGCGCGTCGAAGCCGACCAGCGTGCCGTCGACGATCCCCGCGGCCACCAGCGGGGGAACGACGACCGTGACGCCGCCGCCGGGCTGGATCGTCCCCAGGGCCCAGGTCGCGAACTCGCGCGCGTCGCAGCGCGAGTTGTTCGTGACCGTCCCGGGACACAGGCCCCCCCCGGTCAGCAGACCGTTGAAGGTGTTCGAGGCGTTCTGCTCCTGCGGGATCCGCACCTCCAGCTCCACGCCCGCCACGGGCAGGAAACCCGGATTCGTGACCGTCACCTCGACCTCGAGCATCTCGCCCGGACGCACCGGATCCGGCCGCGTCAGCATCGCGAGCTCGAGCGGCAGCGACTCCTCGACGCGGGTGACCGTACGCGCCCGCGCCTCGTTGCCGTCGCTGTCGGTCAGCAGGGCCGACGCGGCCAGCAGCGAGCCCTCCGCCGCAGCCGGATCCACCTCGAGGGTGACACGGCGCTCTCCCGCCGCACCCGGGAGCAACGTGCCCAGAGCCCACTCGACGCTGTCGCCGACCAGGGCGCCGCCGTCGCTGGCCGATACGAACGCGCTCCCCGCCGGAAGCTCGAAGCTCAGCGAGGCCCCCGACGAGACCGTGGCCGTCGCCACGTGCCCGAAGCGCAGCGTGTAGGTCAGCTCCTCGCTGGCGCCGACCGGATCGCGATTCTCCGCGACCGCCAGCTCCAGCGCCGGCTCCGCGTCCACGTGCACGGTGCGCTGCAGCGTGCGCTGCGAGCCGGCCCCGTCGCGCAGATCTGCGTCGAAGCTGACCAGCGTGCCGTCCACGATTCCCGCCGCCACGAGCGGCGGCAGCACGACCGTCACGCCGCTGCCGGCCGCGATCGTTCCCAGGTCCCAGGTCGCCCGCTCGCGCGCGTCGCAGCGCGAGTTGTTCACGACCGTCCCGGGGCACAGTCCCCCGTCGGACAGGACGCCGTTGAAGGTGTTCGACGCGTTCTGCTCCTGCGGGATGCGCACCTCGAGAAGAACGCCCGCCGCGGGCACGAGGCCCGGATTCGTGACCGTCACCTCGACCTCGAGCATCTCGCCCGGCCGCACCGGATCCGGCCGCGTGAGCATCGCGAGCGCCAGCGAGGCCTGATCCGAGACGCGCGTCACCGTGCGCGCCCGCGCCTCGTTGCCGTCGGTGTCCGCCAGCAGGGCCGACGCCGCGAGCAGCGATCCCTCCAGCGCACCCGGATCCACCTCGACGGTGACGCGGCGCTCTCCGGCCACACCCGGCAGCAGCGTGCCCAGGGGCCACTCGACGCGGTCGCCGACCAGGGTGCCGCCATCGCTGGCCGACACGAAGACGCTCCCCTCCGGGACCCCGAAGCTCAGCGCGGCTCCCGGCGAGACGGTCGCCGTCGCCACGTGGCCGAAGCGCAGCGTGTACGTCAGCTCCTCCCCCGCGCCAACCGGGTCGCGGTCCTCCGCCAGCGCCAGCTCCAGTGCCGGCGCCGCGTCCACGTGCACGGTGCGCTGCAGCGTGCGCTGTGAGCCCAGCGCGTCCATCACGTGGGCATCGAAGCTGATCAGCGTGCCATCGACGATCCCGGCGGCCACCAGCGGCGGCAGCACGACCGTCACGCCGGTGCCGGCCGCGATCGTCCCCAGATCCCAGGTCGCTCGCTCGCGCGCGTCGCAGCGCGAGTTGTTCGTCACGGTCCCGGGACACAGCCCGCCGCCGCTCAGCACACCGTTGAAGGTGTTCGATGCGTTCTGCTCCTGCGGGATGCGCACCTCGAGAAGAACGCCCGCCACGGGCACGAAGCCCGGATTCGTGACCGTCACCTCGACCTCGAGCATCTCGCCCGGCCGCACCGGATCCGGCCGCGTGAGCATCGCCAGCTCCAGCGAGGCCTGATCCGAGACGCGCGTGACCGCGACTGCCCGGGCCTCCTCGCCGCCCGTGTCGGCCACGGTCGCGCTGGCGCCGGCCAGCGCGCCGTCGAGGGCAGCCGGATCGATCTCCACGGTGACCTGGCGCTGCCCGGCGTCACCCGGCAGCAGGGTTCCGAGAGCCCACTCTACGGTGCTGCCCACCAGGGAGCCGCCATCGGTCGCCGACACGAACGTCGCCCCCGCCGGCAGCTCGAAGCCCAGCGACGCCCCCGGTGAAACCGTGGCGGTCGCGACGTGACCGAAGCGGAGCGTGTAGGTCAGCTCCTGCCCCGCAGCGACGGGATCCCGGTCCTCCTCGAGTGCCAGCTCGAGCGCGGGCGCGGCCTGCACCTCGACCGTGGCGTCGCTCGTGGCTCGCAGGCCCGACAGGTCGCTGACGTTCGCCACGAAGGTGATCAGCGTCCCGTCTGCGGTGGCCGCGGCCACCGTCGGCGGGAAGCTGACGGTCACCCCACCTCCGGCGGGAATCGTGCCGAGATTCCAGGTGGCGACCTCTCCGAGGTCGCAGCGAGAGTTGTTCGAGACCGTCGCCGGACAGTCGCCGCCGAGCGAGAGCAGTCCCGTGAAGAAGACGGTCGTGTTGATGTCGGCGGGAACGGGGGACTCGAGCACGACGTCGGTCTCCGCGACCCCTCCGTCGTTGCTCACGGTGATGCGAACGTCGACGACCTCGCCGGGCCGGACCGGGTCCGGGCTGGCCTCGACGGCCACGTTCAGCGCGGCGGTCGCGGTGCTGGCCCCGAGCCAGGCGCCCAGCAGCGCCACGAGAATGCGTGCGACTACCAGCCGCGCAGGGATCGACATCTTCCACCCTCCAAGCAAGCAAGCAAGCGAGCAAGCCAACGGCGGCCAGGTAGGCGCGAGCAGCGCTCCCTCGACGAGCCACCGGTGATCCCGGCTTCCCTCCGGGATGTGGCAAAAATACACGCCCGTGCGGGGAGAAATCAACGCCGGATGCGCGAGACCTGCCCTCCGGCTGCCGGTGGACCCGCGGCCCGGCCCGGGGGGCGAGCGGGCCGCGAAAGGCGGCCCGCTCGCCGGGTCACGGACAGCTGCGCAGCAGGTCCGGGCAGGTCTGGAA
>JAJDAJ010000063.1 GCA_029261925.1 Deltaproteobacteria bacterium
ACATACAACGAGCAGTGGATGCTGGAGAAGTACGACTACCGGAGTCCCGCCCAGGTCCGACGCGACCTCGAACCGCTGGACGAGGTCGCGTGACTGAGAATACGATCAACCCAGTGTCCAGGAATCCAGGGGCTCTACACAAAGGCTTTCGCGAAGATCAACTCACGAACGCCACGGGTCTCCTCAGAGATGGCGACGCGAAGCGACTCATCAAGCAACCGGTTGTGAAACTCTCCCGCCAGGGAATCGAGGTCGCTGTGCGAGTCTGGCTTGAGGGCTATTTCGACGATGAACCCGTCGCTAGCGGTTGCCCGTAGGCGCACATACGCACGATCGGTCAGCCAGTAGAGGGCGCCGAGGATCGCCCTCTGGCCGTACACCCGAGGATCGACCTCGATGCGGCGTGCTTCGATGTCCCCGGCTGGGCTCATGGACGGCTTCTCTACCTCACGTCTACTAGCCCGAGTAGCTGTAGTGCGAGTAGTGGGAGCTGTGAGAGCTGTGGGAACGGTGGCTCGAGTGGCTTCGGTGGCTGTAGTGAGCCGCCGTCTGGACCTGCGACGCGGCTTCGTCGAGCATGAGGGCCGGAGCCACGTCGTCCTGCGTTCTGAGAGAGAGGGAGGGCTCAGCAGGCACCGTGGGATGCGCAAACCCTAGGGCTAGGGAGGCGCTCGCCCCGTAGCCCAGAGTTCTGAGAGCCCGGACGAGAGCCTCTCGCCGACGCTTGGAAAGATCGCCCATGCCGAATTCCTCCCAATAGACCCACCTAGAATACCTGAATGATGCCACCGGCGGGGCAAGCAGGTCCATGACCCATTTGAGAGACGGCAGTACAAGCATCATGGGTCATGCCAACGCGACCAGGCCAAACCATGTCCAGCACGCGGATCCTCGGGCTGCCAAGGGCAGTGCGAGGCGGGTCGGGTGGGGGTGCCGCGAAGCTGCGACTGCGGCCGCGGGAGCAGATATTTCCTTCTGCCCCCTCGCGAGTGCTGACCGAATACTGACCGCGACCGCTGGACTTCTCCCGTGTCCGCACAAGTAGCTGGATTTGTAGGAAAATTATCGAGATTCTCGTAGTTGGCCCGCGACTCAAAATCGCGTGGCCGCAAGGTCATGTGGGTTCGAGCCCCACCTCCGGCACCGCAGGCACGCAGGAGCGACGTGCACGCGGACCACACCTGCGGCGGAGGGTGCGCGGATACCTCGCGCGATACACGGGCTCGCCGAACGTGACCACGGGCAGGATCGCGAGAGCGTTGCTCCTCGTGGCGCTTGCCGCCCGACCCCGGCCAGGGCGCATGAGCGCGCACCCGTCCTCAGTAGCCCTTGATCTCGCCCGGCCGCGCAATGCGGCGCCGATCAGGCTGACAGATCGATCGAGTCGGTGAAGGACGGCGGAACGTCGCCGGTCTTCTTGCCAGCCAGCGCGAAGTAGTAGAGCGGCTCGCCTTCGATCGAGAACCGGTGCCGGTACCGCTCGAGGCGATAGAGATCCAGGTATTCCGAGAAGATCAGCTCTCGAATGAGCTGCGAAAAGCCCGAGTCATCGCTCCGATCGAGAAAGGTCTCCTTCACATTGAAGGCAACCCAGGCGTCCTTGCCGATCGTGTTGAAGGCCTCGAGGAAGGCCGGCGCCGGGATGTCGCCAAAGCCGAGGGCGGCGACCGAGATCAGACAGTCACAGGCCCAGGACTTCAGCTGATCCCGCTCGAGGTCACTGAGCGAGCAGAAGTCCATCACATAGTAGTCGTCGTAGACTCCTGGCCGATCCCGCTCGGCGGCAGCCTGCGCCTCCGGGATGATGTCGACTCCGATCAGTCTCGAGACGCCCTGCTTCTTCAGCTCTTCGCCGGCCATCCCGTTTCCAGCGCCGAGATCGAGCACACGCAACTCGTTGAGTCCCTGATTGGATTGAGAGACCGAGTAGCGCAAGGCCTCCACGACAGTTTCTGGCGACTGGCACTTGAGCCGGTCGTAGACCACCTGTTCATAGAGACCCGGAACGGCGAAGATCTGATCATAGTCGTGCAGCCGTATCCTCTGTCGTGATTCCTCGCTCAGGACGTCGAAGTAGACCTCGTCTTGACACAGCTCTCGCACATCCGTGGGCGGAAACTGGATCCGATGCCGCTTGGTCACTGATGGCCTCTCCTGCGAGCTGGTTCAATCCAACATCGAAGCGTCGGTGCCTGTCAGCAGGCGGCCACGATGCGTGCCTCACGGGAGCTGGCATCCTTGCTGGCACGGTGGGGGCCGCCAACGTAACGCACTGAGAATGGTCTCGCTGAACGGAACGTGGTGATGAGCTGCCGATCCAGGCGGACCTGGCAGCGGAGGACTGACGTAGGTCCTGGCCATCCCTGGAATCTCCCTCGCGAGCGCCGACGCGATTGCAGCTGCTGGCGGTGCTGGCCAGGCGGCCACCTGCGGCGCGTCTGGGAGGCGACGATCCGCGCGCCCACGCCGACCGTCGGCCGCCCCGATGAGAGACTCCCTGCAGTCACCGATTCCGGCCCCGGTTCGGTGGTTTGCGCCGGTCCGCGCGGGTCAATGCGAGAAAATCCCCGCCCCGGGCTCCTACAGGCGTAGGCTGGCCCCGGGATTGCGGGCCTGCGGGCCCGGGCAGGAGGGATGGCGATGCGACACGGGCGCGGACCGCTCTGGATCCTGGCACTGGGCCTGACGCTGCCCGCCGCGCACGCGGCGGCCCAGGCGCTCGCGGCGGGAGATCTGCTGGTTCGCGGATCCTGGAGCGGCGACGCGTTCGCCACGTCCGGGCTGTACCGCCTCGCGCCCGACGGTGTGGCTGACCCGGCGCGTGTCTGCGTCGACGACTACCCGCACTTCGACTTCGACGACGGCGGTGACCTCATCGCGCTCACGAGCGGGCTGGCCCTGGTTCGCCTCGATCCCGACAGCTGCATCGAGACGGTCATCGCGAGCAGTGGGCAGGCGGACCTGACCAGCGCTCAGGATCTGCTGGTCGCGGACGGCTTCGCCTACGTGAGCGAGGCGACGAGCAACATCTCGGGCGTGATCCGGATCGATCTCGCCACGGGCGCACGCGACGTCTTCTTCAACGGCTCGGGTCTCGCCGGGACGACGGAGCCGGGGATCGAGCTCGCTTTTCCCGCGCGCCTGGCACGATCCGTGGACGGCTGGCTCTACCTCGCCGATCTCACCTTCGGCGCCGGGCAGGTGGTCGGCATCAACCCGGACCCGAGCAACCCGGCGCCGGGCTCGGATCCGGCCGACTGCTCCACGCTTCCGGCGGCCTGTGTGGCGATCAGCCTGAACGGCCTGAACTTCGGCACGCCCTACGGCCTGGCGGCCGGCGCGGGCGAGCTCTTCGTGCACCACATCGGCCTGTTCATGCAGCGCTTCGACGAGCCCGTCGCTGACCCCGACGCGATCGGCGCGACCTGGTCGATCGGCGTGCCGTTGCCGGAGCGAGCCGACATCGAGGTGGGACCGGACGGCAGCGTGTTCGCGTCCGCGGGCAACACCTTTCCGAGCGCGCAGTCGGTCGCGGTCGTGGCTCCGGGGGGCGGGACGGCCCAGGAGCTCTACGGCCCCGGGGATGGCTTCGCGGCGCTGGGTACGCTGGCGATCGCACCGGGAGCCGGTGGTGCCGACCGCGACGGCGACGGGATCCCGGACGCCGAGGATCTCTGCCCCGACTACGCGTCGGCCGACAACGCCGACGCGGACGGGAACGGGATCGGCAATGTCTGCGAGTGCGGCGACCAGAACGGCGACGGATTGGTGGACGTGAGCGACATCCTGGACATCAACGCCACGATCTTCGGGCTGCTGCCCGTGAGCCCGCTCTGCGACGCCAACGACGACGGCGCGTGCAACATCGGGGACATCCTGGCGGTCAACGCCAGGATCTTCGGAGCCCAGGCCTTCTGCGCGAGGTATCCCGCGCCGTAGCTCCGGGCCGTCGAGACGTGCGTGCGCTGCCGTTTCAGGGTGCCGGCGACTGCTGGCAGAACGTCGGCGCGCCGAAGAGGCGGGCATTCACGCCGAGGATGTCGCCGATGTTGCACGCCCCGTCGTCGTTGGCGTCGCACAGGGCCGAAGCCGGCTCGATCTCGAAGACGACGTTGTTGATCGCCAGGATGTCGGAGATGTTGATCGTGCCGTCGCCGTTCTGGTCGCCGCACTCGCAGGCATCGCCGATGCCGTTGCCGTCGGTGTCGACCTGCGTGTTCGGCCAGGCCGGGCAGTTGTCCTCGGCGTCGGGCACGCCGTCGCCGTCCCCGTCGCCGCCCGGAGCCATCCCGCCCACGGTGACGGTCACGTTGGCCGGGAAGTTCGAGAAGATGAGCTGGGCCTGGCCGGGCACGAAGGGCACGGCCGGCAGGCGATCGTCGGAGAGCATGTCGGGCGGGTCGAAGTCCAGGAAGTCCATCGAGATCAGGGTCGGGGTCATGCCCTCGAGCGTGCCGACGATCGTGTCGCCCACGCTGCTCTGCACGGCAGTGCCCACGTCGTCGATGCCGGGCAGGTTGGTCACGCTGACCACCGCGAAGGCCCCGCCGGTGCCCTCGAAGAAGCGGCCACTCTCGACGAACTCGATCGTGAAGGAGATCGAGGCGTCCTCGAAGATGCTGAAGTCCGGATTGGCGATGGTGCTCGCCGTCTCGGGGGCCAGCGGGTCGTAGGTCAGCGAGATGTTCACCGTCTCGCCGAGCGTGAACTCGTCGTCGATCGTGTCGGACCCGAACGGCAGGATGTCGGTCACGGGGCCCGAGTAGTCGAAGGTGAACAGCGCACCGGCGCGCGAGCTGGACGGAACGACGAGCGCCGCCATCAGGGCAACGGCAAGGGCCAGGGGTCGCAGCTGGAGCATGGGGAGTCCTCGGGTGTCGGCGTCGGGGATCGGGGCCGGTCGTGGGGTTCGCGCCCCATCCTATGCGATCGGGGCCGGGCGCGGGAAGGGCTCCCGGGCTAGCGCATCAGGCCCTGGCCCATGTAGCGCAGCGCCTCGGCGTTGCCGGGGCTCAGTCCGAGCACCTGGCCGAAGGTCTCCAGCGCCTGCGCGGTGTTCCCGGTCTGCCAGTAGGCCTTCCCCAGGTCGAGCAGGGCGGGGACATCCCGGGGCCGCTCGCGGACGTAGCGGGCCAGCAGGTCGCTGGCGACGCTCGCGTCGCCGCGCTCGAGCGCCTGGCGAGCCACCCGCGAGATCTCTCCGAGCAGCTCGGCGCCGCCGCCGTCGCCGCGGCGCAGACCGTCCAGCAGCACGCGCCCGGCGGCGGCGAGGTCGCCGTTGCCGGAATGGGCCTGCGCCAGGCCGAGATAGCCCCGGGGATCCCCGGGGCGCAGGGTCAGGTACTCGGCCAGCCGCGTGACGGCGTCGCCGAGCTGACCCGCGCGCAGCGCCGCCAGGCCGCCGCCCAGCAGCGCCCGTCCCAGCGTCTCCCCGGTCTCGCCCTGCTCCGGCGCCAGCTCGAAGGCGCGGCGGGCGTTCGTGATCGCGGGCAGCCAGTCCGCCATCGCGAGCAGCGAGCGCGCCATGTACAGGTACGCGAGCCAGTGTCCGGGGTCGCGGCGGATCACCTCGTCGAAGCGCGCGATCGACTCGGCGTAGCTGCCGGCCTCGTACAGGGAGACGCCGTCGCTCATCAGGGCCTCGATCGAGCGCTGGAACAGGGTCGCGCAGCCGGGCATCACGGCGAGAGCGAGTGCGAGCGCGAGCGCCCGGCGCCGCAGGCGCAGCGGTTCGGACATGGATCGGCTCTCCCCGGCCGCGCGAGCGTCGCTCAGAACGGCGACTCGAGCAGCGTCACGCGGCGTGCGCGGAACCGCCAGCGGCCCGCGTCGCGCAGGTACTCGTCCTCGTAGAAGCCGACGCCGGTGCGCCGCTCCCCGTCCACCGTCATGCGGATCTCGACGCTGCAGCGCCCGCGGGCGCGATCGCCCTCGATGTCGAAGACGTGATTGTGGATGAAGGGCAGGGGGCGCCCGCCCGGCAGCGTGTCGGCGAGGTACTGCCGGATGGCGTCGCGACCCTGGACCTCGCCCGTGCCCACGCCGGCGTCGAAGGCGCCATCCTTCGTGTACAGCTCGGCCACCGCGTCCGCGTCCTGGCGCCACACGGCGTCGCAGTAGCGCAGCGGCAGCTCGCGGATCGCCTCGCGATCCGCCATCTCCTCGACCCTCTCTGCGCTCGACATCGGCGTCACTCCTGGCATCCGCAGCAGCGGACGCGCGCGCTTGCGCCAGTGTACGCGACCCTGGCGCAGCGCGCGGGGCACCGCTCCCGGTCGTGTTGGAGGCTCAGGGGGTCAGCCCGCAGGCGTGCATGCAGTCGTCGAGCGTGTCGAAGCGGTTCTCGTTGCCCCCGCAGCCGCCCCAGACGAACGGCTCGCAGCTGCCCGTGTCCCCGTCGAAGTGGTAGCGCAGGAAGGCCGCGGTGCATTCGCCGGTCTCCGCCGGAAGCTCGCAGCGATCGGACCGCGGGCAGGCGCCGGTGCACTCCTCGTACGTCTCGAAGTTGTTGGCGTTCCCGCCGCAGCCGCCGTACGTGAACATCGCGCACTGGTCGGTGAACGCGTCGTGGTACCAGCGCGGGATCGCCGCCGCGCAGAGACCCGGCTCGGCCGGGAGCTCGCAGCGATCGGCGGGTGGGCAGGCGCCCTCGCAGGCCTCGCGGCTCTCGAAGTTGTTCGCGTTGCCCCCGCAGCCGCCCCAGGTGAAGGTCTGGCACTGCCCCGTGCCCGCGTCGTGGAACCAGCGCGGCACGATCGCGTCGCAGGGACCGACGTCGGGCGGGAGCTCGCAGACGCCGTCGGGCACGCACTGCGCCACGGGCGGACAGGGCGCGCGAACGCAGACCACGTCGGTTAGCTCGCAGTGGCTGCCGGCCTCGCACTCGAAGCCGTTGCAGGTGTCGGCGCAGAACGCCTCACCGGTCGGCTCGTACACGCGGCACTCCTGCCAGGGCTGGCAGGTGCTGTCGGCGCAGGGGTCCGTGCAGCGGCTCAGCTCCTCCTGGCAGGTCATCAGCTGCTCGTGGAGCTTTCCGGCGCGGTGGCGGCAGCGCGCGAGCCCCTGGCGATAGGTCCGGGCGCGCCGGACCTCGCGCTCGAGCCCGGCGATGCGGGCCTCGAGCAGGGCGACGTGCTGCTCCTGCACCGCGCAGACGTCCCCGTCCTGGGCCCCGGCCGTGCCGGGCAGAAGTGGAGTGAGCGCGAGCGCTGCCACGATCGCGAGCATGATCCGTACCATCATCCCTCCCGTTTTCCAGCGAGCCCCGCGGGCGCAGTGTACGCTGCGGCGGCCGGGGTCCGCGACATTTATCGGGTCACCGCGATCCCGGGGTGCCCGCTGCCGCCTGCTAGTCGAGGCGGTACAGCCGGCGACAGGTCTCGCCGGTGATCTTGCGCACGGCCCCGGGGTCGAGCGAGCCCAGTGCGTGGTCCACGGCCTCGCGCGAGTGGGGCCAGGTGCTGTCGGGATGCGGGTAGTCGCACGCCCACATCAGGTTGTCCGCGTCGAGCAGGGGCAGCGTGTGTTCGGCCAGCGGCTCCTCCTCGAAGGTCGCGTAGATCTGACGCGACCAGAGCTCGCTGGGCCGCGTGCGGATGCACTCGTCGGGGTAAGGCACGCAGTGCTTCTCGAACTGTGCGTCCATGCGGCCGATGAAGTACGGCAGCCAGCCCACGCCGGCCTCGGCCAGCACCAGCCGCAGCTCCGGGTGGCGCTCGAGCACGCCCGTGAAGATCACCAGTGCCACCGGCTCGTCGAGCTGGATCGGGCAGATCGAGGAGAACGGCGCGCGCTCCCGGATCAGCATCGGGTTCAGGCGCGTGCCGCCGCCGATGTGGAAGCTCAGCGGCAGCCCGGACGCCCCGGCCGCCGCCCAGAGCCGGTCCCAGGCCGGATCCTCGACGCGCATCTCGAACGGATTGATGATCGCTCCGCGGTGGCCCAGGGCAGCCACGCGCTCGAGCTCGCTCGCCGCGTCGTCGGGCGAGGTGGTGGGCAGGAACGGCAGCGCGCTCAGCCGCCCGGGCGCGTGGCTGTTGAAGACCTCGGCCGACCAGTCGTTCCAGGCCCGGAGCACCAGGCGCTTGAGCTCGGGGTCGGCGATCGGGAATCCCGTCAGCGCCCCGGGTCCGTACACGATCGAGGCGCGGATGCCGTCGCGGTCCATGTCCTCGAGGCGCAGCTTCGGGTCGCTGGGCCGGAAGCCGTCGTCCTCCAGGTCGGGCACGCGGCTCAGCGCGGTGACCGCGGCGTCCATCCGGCCGCTCACGCCCATCGGGCGCTCGCCCACCATCCACAGGTGCGTGCCGTCCTGCTCGACCACGTGCGGCCCCGCGTCGCGGTAGCGCGCGGGCAGGCGCGCGCTCCACAGGTCGCGGGGCACGTTCATGATGTCGAGGTGATCGTCGCTCGAGTACAGGGGATGACTGCTGGGCTGGCTCATCGCGGACCTCCGTGCGGCCGTGCCGCTCGCTGGGGCGTGTCCCCATGGTACTCCCGGCGGGGGCGGCGGGCGCCGCCGGCGACGACCCGCGCGGGCTCCATCGCCCCGCGCTGCTGCCGTAAGATGGCCGGCCCGGGGGAGGGGAGAGGGCCATGATCGACGGCATCGGCGTGATCGACGCGGACGGTCACGTCAACGACTGGCACATCGACTGGGCCGACCTGGTTCCGCCGGAGCTGGCGCCGTACGTGCCGCGCCCGGTGCGCGACCCGAACGGCTTCCCGAAGCTCGAGTTCGAGGGCGAGATCCACCCTCAGGGCGACTCGCTCGATCTGGACTACTCCGACCTCGAAGCGGTCATGGCGCAGTTCACGCGCGACGGACGCTACTGGCTGCCGCGCCCCGGCGAGACGGAGCCGGCGCAGCGCATGCCGGACATGGACGAGATGGGCATCGACGTGTCGGTCCTCTTCGGCGGGCACAGCTTCCTGGCCGCCTCGATGGCGAACTCGCCCGAGATCGGACGGGCCACGACGCGCGCCTACAACACGCACCTGGCGCGCTACTGCGCGCATGATCCCGCGCGACTGAAGGGCGCGGCGCTGCTGCCCCTGCAGGCGCCGGAGGCCGCGCCCGACGAGCTGCGGCGCTGCGTCGAGGAGCTGGGCTTCGTGGCCGGCGTGGTCCCGCCGCACCATCGCAACGGCACGCTGCTGGACGACCCGCGGCTCGAGGCCCTGTGGAGCACGGCCGCGGAGCTCGACGTGCCCATCTGCGTACACACCCTGGGCATCCAGATCAGCCCGGCGCGCGAGGTGATGCCCGGCTACCGCACGCGCAAGGTGTACGGCAGCCAGCCGAGCATGCTCGCGCTGGGCAGCCTGATCCTGGGGGGCGTGCTGGACCGTCATCCCGGGCTGCGCGTGGCGTTCCTCGAGACCGGAGCCGGCTGGGTGCCCTACGTGACCGAGCGCCTGCAGGGCGCGTACGAGACCTTCAGCCTGAAGCACGAGCGTCTGCAGCGCGACCCTCAGGAGCAGGTGCGCGGCGACCAGCTCTACTTCGCCTGCGAGCCCGAGGAGGCGACGCTGCCGGCGGTCGCCGAGCTGATCGGTGCGGGGCGGCTCGTGCTCGGGTCGGACTACTGCCACCCGGAGGGTCAGTGCCCGTACACCATGCGGATCCTGGCGGGGCGCGACGACCTGTCCGGCGACCTCAAGCGCAGGATCCTGCACGACAATCCCGCGCGCCTGTACGGCCTCGAGCTCTGACCCCCACCTCCTGAAGCGGAACGGAAATGGACTTCACCCAGCTCCTGGGGCCCCTGGTCCTGTTCGCCCTGATGATCATCGTCGGGCTCCAGCTCACCGTCGCGGACTTCCGCCGCGTGCTCGCGGCACCGCGGGCCGTGGTGGGCGGAACGCTCGGCCAGCTCGTGCTGCTGCCGCTGATGACCTGGGGGCTGCTGTCGGCCTTCGACCTGCCGGCGATCTTCGGGGCGGGCGCGGTGCTGCTGGCCGCCGCACCGGGCGCGGGCATGTCCAACGTGATGGCCGCGGTCGGGCGCGCCAACGTCGCGCTCTCGGTCAGCCTGACGGCGGTCTCCTCGGTGCTCGCCGTGGTGACGCTCCCGGGACTCACGGCCCTGGGCATGCGCGTCTTCGTCGGCGCGGCGGCCGACATCGACGTTCCGGTGCTGCACCTGGTGAGCCAGCTGGTGATGTTCCTGCTGCTGCCGATCGGCGCCGGCATGCTGCTGCGCGCCTGGCGCCCGGAGGCCGCGCAGAGCTACGTGTCGTGGGCCAACCGGGTGGCGGTGGTCGCCATCATCGCGCTGACCGTCCTGAGTGCCATGACCGGCAGCGCGAACCTGCCGCCTGGCGGCCAGTTCGTGCAGGCGACGATCGCGGCGCTGGCCTGGAGTCTGATCGCCATGGCCATCGGCTGGGGCCTGGCCACGCTGCTCGATCTGGACGCGAACGACCGTTTCACCTTCCTGATCGAGTTCTCGGCGCGCAACATCGCGCTGGCGTTCATCGTCGCCGTCTCGTCGTTCGGGCGCCTCGACCTGGCGCTGTTCGCGGGCGTGTACGCCATGAGCGGCTTCCCGATGGTGATCGGCGTGGCCGTGCTGCGCGGCCGCATGGCCGCCCCGGCCGCGGGCTGAGCCGGGGCCGGGGCCAGCGCTTGGTGCCGGCGCCCGGATGCGCTTTCCTGGAGCGATGAGAAACGTCGCCCTCGCGCTGCTGGCCGCTCTGATCCTGGTCCCGCTCCCGGGCATGGCCGGGGAGTCCGACCCCGCCGACGTGCTCGACTTCCGCATGCGGCGGCTCACGGGCGGCGAGCAGGACCTCGCCGAGTACCGGGGCAAGGTCGTGCTGCTGGTCAACGTGGCGAGCCGCTGCGGTCTCACGCCGCAGTATCGCGGGCTGCAGGAGCTGTATGACCGCTACCGCGAGCGCGGCCTGGTGATCCTGGGCTTTCCCGCCAACGATTTCAGGGGGCAGGAGCCCGGGACCGATGCCGAGATCCGCCAGTTCTGCGAGGCGAACTACGGCGTGACCTTCCCGATGTTCTCGAAGATCCACGTGCGCGGGCCTGAGATCCACCCGCTGTACGCGCGCATCACCTCGCTGCCCGCACCGCTCGGGGGCCAGGTCGAGTGGAACTTCCAGAAGTTCGTCGTGGACCGGGGCGGACGCGTGGTCGGACGCTTCGCGCCGCGCACGGCTCCCGACGACCCCGCGCTGCTCGCGCGCATCGAGGCGCTGCTGGACCCGGCGCCCGGGTCGCAGGAGCCCTGAGCTCCGTCCGCGCTACTCGCCCTTGAACGCCGGATCGCGCTTCTCGAGCATCGCGCTCGTCGCCTCGAGGTGGTCCGCGGTGAACGCGCTGATCAGCTCGTTGGACAGCGAGAGCTCCATCGTCGGCAGGGCGATCTGACGCAGCGCCAGGTTCATGGCGTTCTTCGTCAGGCGGACGGCGATCGGCGCGTTCTTGAGGATCTTCTGCGCGATCTCCATGACCTTGTCGTCGAGCTGATCGCGCGGCACCGCGTGGTTGATCACGCCGATCTCGGCCGCCTGCTTGCCGGTGAGCAGCTCCCCGGTCAACAGCAGCTCCTTGGCGAGCGGCCAGCCCACGAGCTGCGGCCAGAGCAGCGCCCCGCCGTCGCCGGCGACCAGGCCGATCGCGACGTGCGGGTCGCCGAAGCGGGCGTCCTCGACGATCACCGTGATGTCTGCACAGAGCGCGATCGAAGCCCCGAGGCCGATCGCGTGCCCGTTGATGCGGGCGATCACCGGCTTGTCGCAGCCGAGGATGCGGCGGATCATGCGCCGCGCCTCGCGCGAGGTCTGCCGCCAGAGCTCCGGCTCCGCGACCATGCGCTGCATGTGGGCCGGATCGCCGCCGGCACTGAACGCGCGGTCGCCGGCGCCGGTGATGATGATCAGGTCGACCTCGGGGTCGTCGTCGATGTCGTCCCAGATGCGCGACATGGCGTTGTGCATGGCCGCCGTGTTCGCGTTGAGCTTGTCGGGATTGTAGAGCTGCAGCGTGAGGATCCGGTCCTTGACCTCGACGCGCAGGTTCTCGAGGTACGGGCTGTAGTCGCGGGGCATGGGTTCTCCTCGGCGCGGGCGCCGCGCACTCTGCCAGCGGTCGGGGCGGTCTACCCGGAGACCTCGACGCCCTTCCAGAACGCGAAGCGGCCGCGGATCTCCTCGGCCGCCGGCTTCGGGTCGGGGTAGTACCAGGCCGCGTTCTCGTTGGTCCGGTCGCCGACGCGCACGCTCTTGTAGCGGGCGTCGCCCTTCCAGGGACAGTGGCTGGTGTGATCGCTGTCCACGAAGCACGCCGCGTCGATGCTGTCCGCCGGGAAGTAGTGGTTGCCCTCGACGACGACGGTGTCGTCGCTCTCGGCGAGCACGGTGCCGTTCCAGATCGCCTTCATGGCTCGCCAGCCTACCGGGAAGGTGCCTGCAGCGCGAGGCCGCCGGCCCAGGCGACCAGCGAGCCCAGTGGGATCCACCACGGCCAGGCCAGCTCGAAGGGCAGCCAGGTCAGCGCAGCGATCCCGACCAGGCCCGTCAGCAGGGCGACACCGGGGCGCAGCGCGGCGGCGCTGCCGACGCGCGGCAGGGTGCGCGCCGTCCATGCCAGCGCGGCGGCCGCGCACAGGCCCAGGACCAGGGCGCGCATGCCCGGGCCGGGGCTGCCCGCCGCGAGCACGGCGAGCGCCGAGAGCGGTCCCGACCAGACGTAGCCGCTGGCGTCGGGCGGCGTGCGGCGCAGCGCCAGCGCCACGCCGGCGAGCAGCGCACCGCCCGTGTAGCTGGCCATGGCCAGCGCCAGGTCGAGCAGCGAGCTGAAGCTGCGCGCCACCGGCTCGAGTGCGGCGGCCACGCCGCAGAGCAGCGCCCCCCAGCCCAGCACGAGCCAGCGCGAGGCTCGCAGGGCCGCGGCCGCGTCGGCCGGCGGCGTGCGGCGCAGCGCCAGGGTGGTCTGCGCGAGCGCGGCCAGGATCGAGTCGAGGCTCGAGATCGCGGCCGCGAATGCGCCCGCCAGCAGCAGCCCGCGCAGACCGTGGGGCACGACCGAGACCACGAAGACCGGGAACACGCGCTCGGGCTGCTCCAGGACGCGCGCGGCGTCGGCGCCCGCGAGCGGGTGCTGCGCGTAGTAGCTCCACAGCCCCACGCCGATCAGCGCCACGCCCAGCGTGATGCCCATCGCCGCGTAGCTCGACACGATCGCGAGCCGGGCCGCCCGCACGTCGCGGCAGCAGAGCAGACGCTGCGTCATCAGCTGGTCGGTGCCGTACGAGCCCAGTCCTGCCCAGGGCGCGGCGATCAGCGCCGCCCAGAGCGTGTAGGCGCGCGCCGGGTCGGGGCTGGCGTCGATCAGCCGCAGCTTGCCGGCGGCGGCGGCGTCGCTCAGCGCCCCGGTCAGCCCACCGGAGAGCTCGCCCGAGAGCACGGCGAGCGAGCCGGCGAGGCCCGCCGCGAACGCCAGGAAGAGCACCGCGTCGGTCCAGACCACCGTCGCGATGCCGCCCATCCAGGTCCAGGCGATCGCGACCGCTCCGATCACGGCGATGGCGGCGAGCAGCGGGTCGATGCCCAGCAGCGCCTCGAGCGCGGCGAGCTCGCCGTGCAGCACCACCTCGAGCACCACCGCGGTCAGGTACACGCGGGAGGCCTGCCCGAGCACGCCGCCCAGCGTGAACAGCGCCGTGGCGGTGCGCCGCGCGGCCTCGCCGAGGCGCGCGCCGACCAGGTCGTAGGGGCTGTAGAGCTCTTCGCGGAAGTAGACCGGTACGAGCTTCCAGGCCACGCCGGCGCGCGCGAGCAGCGAGCCGATCAGACCGAGCTGCAGGTAGGTCAGGTCGCCGCCCTCGCGGTACACGACCGAGGGCAGGCTCACGTAGGTGACGGCGCTGATCTCCGTCGCGACGATCGACGCCGCGACCGCCGGCCAGGGCAGGCGCCGGCCACCCAGGAAGAAGGCGCGCAGGTCGGCCGGCCGACCGCCGCGACGCGCAGCGACCCAGGTGGCCAGCGCCAGCACGCCGGCGACCACCGCCCAGTCGAGCGGCCCGAATCCCCCCGTGGACTCGATGGCGCGCCGCCTACATGCTCAGGCCGCCGTCGACGTCGATGCAGCGCCCCGTGAAGTACTCGCACTCGATGATGAAGCGCACCGCCTGGAAGATCTCCGACGGCTTGCCCAGCCGGCCCAGCGGCACGCCGCTGGTCAGCGCCTCGAGCTCCTTGGGAGGCATCCCCGTGAGGATCGGCGTCTCGATCAGGCCGGGCGCGATCGCGCCGGTGCGGATGCCGTGCTGCGCGAACTCGACCGCCCACAGGCGGGTGTCGGCCACGAGGCCGGCCTTGGCGGCCGAGTAGTTCGCCTGGCCGCGATTGCCGTGGCGTGCGGCCGAGGACATGTTCACGACCACAGAGGCTCGGGTTCCCGCCTCGATCACGCGCGCCGCGAACTCGCGCGTGCACAGGAACGGGCCGGTCAGGTCGACGTCGATCACGGCCTGCCACTCGCCGAGGCTCATCTTGCGGATCTCGCCGGTGCGCCGGTCCTTCTTGACCGTGAGCCGGTCGCGGAAGATCCCCGCGTTGTTGATCAGCACGTTGAGGCCGTCGAGCGTCTCCGACGCGCCGTCCATCAGGCGGGCCACGTCGTCCTCGTCGGTCACGTTGGCGCGCACGCCGGTCACGTTCCCTGCGAGCCCGCTGGCCTGCTGCTCGGTCTCCTTGATGCTGGCGTCGTCCAGATCGCAGAACACGACCTGCCCTCCGGCCTCGGCGATCCGCAGGCAGAACTCGCGTCCCATGCCCGAGCCCCCGCCCGTCACCACCGCCCTGGCGTCCTTCAGCTCCACGTCGTCGCTCCTCCCGGCTGTCGCGGCGCAGTGTACGCAGCCGGGCGGGTGCGTGCACCGGTGGACAGGTCCGCCCTGGACCGGCCACGCCGATTGCCCGGTCCCGGGCGCGTCGGCTACCTTCCGCCGCCCATGCCCGCGTTCACTCCGGAGCAGATCGAGCGCTACAAGCGCCACCTGCTGCTCGACGATGTCGGAGCCGCCGGACAGCGCCGCCTGCTCGATGCGCGCGTGCTGATCGTGGGAGTCGGAGGCCTGGGCTCCCCCGCCGCGCTGTACCTGGCCGCCGCGGGCGTCGGCCGGCTGGGGCTGGTGGACTTCGACCGGGTCGACGCGTCGAACCTGCAGCGGCAGGTGCTGTACACGACCGCGGACGTCGGGCGGCCCAAGGTCGAGGTCGCGCGTGAGCGCCTGACCGCGCTCAATCCCGACGTCGAGGTGGTCGTGCACGAGACCCGCCTCGAGGCGGCCAACGCGCGCGAGATCATCGGCGCCTACGACGTCGTGCTCGACGGCACCGACACCTTCCCCAGCCGCTACCTGACCAGCGACGTCTGCGTCTGGGAGAAGGTCCCGCTGGTGTACGGCAGCATCATGCGCTTCGAGGGTCAGGTCAGCGTCTTCGATGCGCGCTCGGGCCCCTGCTACCGCTGCCTGTTCCCGGAGCCGCCGCCGCCCGAGCTGGCGCCCAACTGCGCCGAGGCCGGCGTGCTGGGCGTGCTTCCGGGTGTGATCGGCACGCTGCAGGCCACCGAGGTGGTCAAGCTCGTGCTGGAGCGGGGCGAGCCGCTGATCGGGCGGCTCATGGTCTACGACGCGCTGGCGATGGAGTTCCGGAGCTTCAAGATCCCGCGCGATCCCGACTGTGCGGTCTGCGGCGGCGCGCCGAGCATCACCGCGCCGATCGACTACGAGGCCTTCTGCGCGGCGCAGTCGGGGACGGTCGACGCCGACGCGGTTCCCGAGATCACCGCGCAGGAGCTCGCCGGGCGGCTGGCGAGCGACGCCGCACCGCTGCTGATCGACGTGCGCGAGCCCTGGGAGATCGAGACCGCGCGCATCGAGGGCGCGCGCACCGTGCCCCTGGGCGAGCTCGAGAAGAGGATCTCCGAGCTGGAAGAGTGGCGCGAAAGGCCGGTGGTGGTGCACTGTCACCACGGCGGTCGCAGCCGCCGCGCCTGCGAGACGCTGCGGGCACACGGCTTCGCGCACGTGGAGAACCTGGCGGGGGGAATTGATGCCTGGGCGGTCCAGGTCGACCCCACGATCGTCCGATACTGAATTCGAGGAAGATATGGCCACGAGTCCCCTACGCTGCATGGTGTTCCGCGGCCTCCCCAAGGAGGTCGAGGAGGACGTGAACAAGTTCCTGGAGGCCACGTCCGTCCAGGTCTGTCACGTGGTGCAGAGCGAGTCCGGCGACCACGTGACGCTCACGGTCTTTTACGAGCCAGACCTGCAGCGCGGCGCCTGAGCGCGCCGGTCACCGGCGCCAGGCGCGGCATCCGCGCCAGCGGTCCAAGGGGGTCAAGGCCCGGAGCGGATCGCCCGATGGGCTGATGGGAATTCCCATCGGATCCACCTTGGTCGACGAAGACACCCCGCTCCACGGCTCCATCAGCGTCCGGGACCGCCTGGTCGCCCGCTTCGGCGCTCGCCTGCTGGCGACGCTGAGCGACGAGCTCGACGGCCTGGTGTCCGCGCTGGCCAAGAACGGCGCGCTGGGTCTGGTGCTGGTCGATGCGCGCCCGCTGCAGGAGATCGAGCGCCTGCACGGCGCCGTGCCGCTGCGCCGCGCCCTCGAGACGCTGATCTCGCGCGTGGGTCAGCGCGTGCACGACGAGTTCGGCGACGACTTCGTCATCACCGGCGGACCTCTCGAGGAGGAGCAGATCCTCATCTTCCTGGAGCGCCCGCGGGCCGACACCGCCTTCTACCTGCACGAGATCCCGCGCCTGACCCACGAGCTCCGCGGCTACCTGCGCCAGTCCCTGCGCCGGATGGTGTACCCGTACCTGCACCGGCCCCCGGAGCTGCCGCTCGGTCACGGCATGATCTTCGACCGGCCCTTCCAGCGCCCCGAGACCCAGATCCGCAAGCTGATCGAGGCCACGCGCCGCGCCGCCCGCTTCGAGGCGGACCGCACGCTGCGCGAGCGCGCCGCGGTGCTCGAGCGCATCGTGCTCCAGGAGAGCCTGTCCACGGTGTACGAGCCCGTCGTCGATCTCGAGGACGAGCGCGTGATCGGCTACGAGGCGCTCTCGCGCGGTCCGGCGGGGACCTCGCTCGAGGATCCACTCACGCTCTTCGGTGTAGCCTCGAGCTGCGACCTCGAGTTCGAGCTCGACAGCCTGTGCCGCCGGCGCGCGCTGGCGAATGCCACGGGGATCCGCCCCGACCAGCAGCTCTTCCTGAACATCCTGCCGAGCTGCATCCACGACCCCGACTTCGAGGGGGTGCGGGTGCGCCGCATGCTCAAGGACCTGGGCCTGGCGCCGGAGAACCTGGTGCTCGAGATCTCCGAGCGCGAGGCGATCACCAACTTCCCGATCTTCCGCGAGGCGCTCGATCAGTTCACCGCGCTGGGCTTCGGTATCGCGCTCGACGACACGGGAGCCGGCTTCTCCAGCCTCGAGGCCGCGCTGGAGCTCAGCCCCGACTACCTGAAGATCGACATGTCTCTGATCCGCGGGATCGAGGAGAGCCCCGAGCGCCAGGAGCTTCTGCGCGGGCTGCAGTCCGTGGCGCAGCGGATGAACGCGACCCTGATCGCCGAGGGTATCGAGACCGCCGCCGAGCTGCAGGCCATCCGCGGCCTGGGCATCCGCGGCGGCCAGGGCTTCTACCTGGGCCGCGGCAGCTCGAGCCTGCGCGGCTTCAGCCTGCGCGCGGACGGCGAGACCGGCTAGCCGCCGGCCTGCAGGCTGCGGGAACGGCGCTCTCGGGCCGGGGCCGCGCCTACAGCCCGCTCTCGTGCGTCGCGGCGCGCTGCGCCTCGCGGCGTCGCGCGAAGATCAGCTTGTCGTGGTGCTTGCGCAGCTGCCGCGTGACCTTGGAGAACGCGGTCGTCGCCGCGCCCCGCATCGACGGCCGCGTGGCGTGTGCGGCCGCGTTGACGTCCTTGCCCGACACGTGCACCTGCGCCTCGTACCCGTCGGAGGTGCGCACGATGCTGACCTCCGTCTTCTTCACCTCCGGGAACGTGCTCTGCAGCGTGTCCGCCTGACGCTCGCACTCCTCGTGCAGGCGTCGCGAGTGAGGGACATCGCCGTGATGGTGCATACGGAAGCTCATGCGGGGTCCTCCTTGCGGGCCGTGGGGCCGCGGGTAGGTGGGGCGGGTGGGCGCCACCGGGCACGTCTCGTGCCGCGTCGGGGTATCGAGGACGTCAGACCGTCATCCAGATCCTCCACGACGTTCTCCCCGAGAATAGCGCGCGCGGCCGCCGGGGGATACGGGCGTATTCCCCGCGCCCGCGCCGGACCGAATCCCCAGGCGGACCGGGGCCCTCGGCCGGCGCGTGCGGATTCCCTGCCGACCCTCCGCCCGGGTAAGCTGCTGCCGCCGCGGCGGTGCGCCGCGGTCCGACTACGGGAGGAGAGCTACATGCGAGGCTTCCTGGTGCTCCTGCTCGCGATCGCCGCGGGCTGCTCGACGGGCTGGCGCGGTCCCGGAACCCCGGCCAGCGACGATCACGCGCACGGTCACGTGCACGTGCCGCGTCGCGTGATGCCTCCGGGCGCGGGCGCACCGCTGTTCAACGACCTGGGCACGTATCAGCGCGCGATCAGCAGCGACTCGGAGCTGGCCGGCCGCTACTTCACGCAGGGTCTGGTGCTCGCGTACGGCTTCAACCACGCCGAGGCCCTGCGCTCCTTCCAGGAGGCGTCGCGACAGGACCCGACGTGCGCCATCTGCGCCTGGGGCGAGGCGTACGTGCTCGGCCCCAACATCAACAAGCCCATGGACGACGCCGACGTGCCGGCGGCATACGCGGCCGCACAGCGCGCCCTCTCGCTCGCCGCCGGGGCCAGTCCGGTCGAGCGCGCGCTGGTCGAGGCCATGGCGGCGCGCTACGCGCCGGCGCCGGTTCCCGATCGCACGCATCTCGACCTGGCCTACGCCGACGCCATGCGCGGGGTCGCCGCGCGCTTCCCGGACGACGTCGACGTGCAGGCCATCTTCGCCGAGGCGCTGATGGATACCATGCCCTGGGACTACTGGGAGAGCCCCGACACGCCGCGGCCCGCGACGCGCGAGGTGCTCGCCGCGCTCGAGCGGGTGATGGCCGCCGATCCCGTGCACCCGGGCGCGCTGCACTTCTACATCCACGCCGTCGAGCCCTCGAGCCGGCCGGAGCTCGGTGAGTCGGCGGCAGATCGCCTCGGTCCGCTGGTGCCGGGGGCCGGGCACCTGGTGCACATGCCCTCGCACATCTACCTGCGCATCGGGCGCTACCACGACGCGTCGCTGGCCAACGAGAAGGCCGCGGCGGCCGACGAGTCGTACATCACCCAGTGCCGCGCCCAGGGCTTCTACCCCGCGGCGTACTACCCGCACAACGTGCATTTCCTGTACGCCTCGTCGGCCTTCGAGGGCCGCAGTGCGGTGTCGATCGAGGCCGCGCGCAAGCTCGCGGCCAACATCACGCCGGAGATCGTCTCCGCGGTCGCGCTCAGCGAGGAGTTCGCGCCCATGGAGCTCTTCGCGCTGGCGCGCTTCGGGCGCTGGGACGCGCTGCGGGCCGCCCCGCCTCCGCGCGAGGACTGGCGCTACGCACGCGCCGTCTGGCACTACACCCGGGGCCTGGCGCACGCCGCACGCGGCGAGCTGACCCGCGCGGGCGCCGAGCTCGCGACGCTGCGCGCGATCGCGGCCGAGCCGCCGCTGGCGGAGCTGATGTTCGCCTCGAACTCGACGCCCGCGGAGCTGCTCGCGATCGGGGTCCAGGTGCTCGACGCGCGCATCGCCGGTGCGTCCGGCGACTGGGCCGCGGCGATCGATCTCCTGGAGCAGGCGGTGGCGCTGCAGGACGCGCTCACCTACACCGAGCCACCCCCGTGGTACTTCCCCGTGCGCGAGGCGCTCGGCCACGCGCTGCTGCAGGCGGGCGAGCCCGGCCGGGCCGAGGCCGTCTACCTCGAGCAGCTCGAGTACACGCCCCGCAACGGCTGGTCGCTGCGCGGCCTGGCGCTGAGCCAGCGCGCCGCGGGCAAGCTCGACGCAGCGCGGCGCACCGAGGCGCAGCTCGCCGAGGTCTGGCAGCGCGCCGACGTTGCCCCGGCATCCTCGGTGTTCTGATCCGGGCGCTCCCGCGATAGCGGTCCCCGGGCGGCGGAGGCGTGGTAAACTTCCCACCCCGGGACGCAGGGAGGGCAGCATGATGGCTCGCTGGCGAATCGCGGCGGCGGCGCTCGTCGCCGGCCTGGCAGGGACACCGGGCGCGGCCGGCGCCCTCGTGCTCCAGATCGACGAGCCCTGGGCCACGGCGGGTCCCAATACCGGGACGGTCGGGGAGACGGCGGTCACGCTGACCTCCTCGGGCGACCGCTGGCGCAGCAGCTTCACCGATGAGTCCCCGCTGTTCTCCCGCGCGGACCTGTTCGGCGCCGGGGCCCAGCCCGCCGGCACCATCGGCGACTTCGCGGTGCTGAGCTTCGGACCGGGTCAGAGCGACCTGCTGCAGGTCGAGATCGCCGGGCCGCTGCTCGACCCGATCTTCTTCCTGACCGACATCGACGTCGTCGGTGCCACGGTCACCGTGACCCGTGGCGGGGCTGCGCTGGTGAGCAACGCCGACGGGCAGTGGACGGGTCAGACCCTGACCACGCTGTCGGGAGCTCCGGACACCGTCGGTGCTTTCGCCACGGTGCGGTACGCCGGTCTGTTCGAGGCCGGCACGAGCTTCGGCTTCGAGATCACCTACCCGGGCGACTTCTCGGTGGACACGCTGGGCCTGGGCATCGTGGCGGTGCCCGAGCCCACGACCGCCAGCATGCTCGGCGCCCTCCCGCTGCTGCTGATCGCGCGCCGGGCCTGGCGTCGCTAGCGCGGCGACCAGGCCGTCCGGCGCGGACGGCTGGCGGAGCCCCACGGGAATCGAACCCGCCCAGGACCGCGTCCGCGGCCCCGCAAACGGTTTTGAAGACCGCGCCGGGCACCAGCGCCGGGAGAGGCTCCGCGATCGCCCGCGTCACGCCCCCTGCGGGGTGCGTGCTGCGGAGCGGGCTCCAGTATACGCGCGGCGCAGATGGGCCGTGAGGTCGGCCGGGCGGGCGTGCGCGTTGAGGCCCGAGGTCGAGGGCATCAGGTAGGCCGGGCGGCCGGCGAAGCCGCCCTCGATCCAGCCGGGGCGCGCGCCGCGATCGACGGCGCGGCGCCAGCCGTCGAGCCCCACGAAGCACACGGCTCCGGGCTGCAGGCGGCGCACGACGCGCTCGAGCCGGGCGACCCCCGCCGCGTACTCGTCGCGGCGCAGCTCGTCGGCGCGCCGCGTGGTGCGCTTGCACAGGTCGGTGAATCCGATGCCGTCGGCGAGGGCCCGCAGCGGATCCCGTGGCACCTGCACCAGGCCTGCGGCCTGGGCGGCGGGCCAGAAGCGATTGCCCGGGCGGCCGTACGGGATGCCGGTCTCCGCGGCGACCGGCGACGGGTTGAGCCCGCAGACGAGCAGCGCGAGACCGGGCCGCACGTGGTCGGGCAGGGTGTGCGCGCGGCGGGCCCGCAACCACAGCCAGAAGGCGTCGCGGGAGGGCTGCGTCTCGACGGCGTCGAAGCCGCCATCGGCCAGGAGCTCGCGGGCCCGCTCGGGCGCGACCGCCGAGAACAGGCGCTCGCCCAGCGGGCCGCGGCCGGGCCGACGCTCGAGCTCGCCGGCCTCGCGCTCGGCGGGTCGGGCACGGAAGGCGTCCAGCGCCGCGATCGACAGCAGCAGCGGTGCGTCCGGGCGCAGCGCACCGTGGAGGCGCGCCAGCGCCTCGGGCCAGCGCGCGAGCGGCACGTGGACCAGGCTGCGGATCGCGAACGCGGCGTCGAGCGTACCGCGGCCGAGCGGCAGCGCGGCCAGGTCGGCCTGCACCCGCAGCACGCGGCGCCGGCGCGGAACGCGCGCGAGCATGGCGGCGCTGGCGTCGAGAGCCAGCGCGTGCTGGCCGCGTCGCAGCACTGGACCCAGGTGCCAGCCGGGCCCGCAGCCCAGGTCGGCCACGCACGCGCCGCGTGGCAGGTCCGCCACGAGCGCGCCGATGCGGCGTCGGGCGAGCGGACTGGCTCGTCGTGCCCGGGCCCAGCGCTCCGCGCCGCGCTCGTAGGCGCGCACGGTGCGCGGGTCCACGGCTAGCCGCGTCGCAGCTCGAAGCTGCGCTCGTCCACCAGGGTGTCACCGAGCAGCACGCGCACGCTCCAGCGGCCCGCGGGCGCGTCGGGTGTGGTCTGGAGACGCGCGCTGAGCGCGCCGCTGCGCTCCACGCGCACGCGGGCGCGCTCGACCACGCGTCCGTCGGGGGCGACCCACTCGATGCGCAGCAGCCCGGCCCGGCCCTTGTAGCGCGATCCGAGCTTGCCGCTCCAGCTGACCACCTGTCCCCCCTCGATCCCGTCGTCGGGCGCGAGCATGCTGTCCTCGAGCACCGGGAACTCGACGCGCGCGATCTCGAGCTCGGCGCTGTGGCGCAGCTTGCTGCCCGGCTGGAAGCCCGCGGCTGCGCGCTCCAGGAAGAAGACCGCGCGCGAGCGATGCCCGAGCTTGCGATGCGCCAGGCCGAGCCGGTACTGCACCAGCGGCACGTGCGGATCGAGCTTCCAGGCGCGTTCCAGGTGGGCCAGAGCGGCCTCATGATCGGCCTGCTCCGCGGCGAGGTCGGCCGCGGCCAGGGCCACGCGCGGATCCGTGGGCTCCAGCCGCGCGGCCTCGGCCAGCAGGGCCCCGGCCGTCGTGCGATCGCCGGCGGTCGCCGCCGCCTGCGCGCGCTCGAGCAGCGGGTCGCTGTGGGCACGGCCGAACTCGGCGCGCGCGTGCAGGCCGCTGCCTCCCGCGACGCGCGTGCGCAGCACCACCAGCCGCTCCTGCATGCGCGCCAGGCGCGCGTCCTTGCGCGACTGATCGCGCGGGGCCTCGATGCGCTCGAGCTCCACGCGCGCGCCGGCCACGCGCTCCTTCACCGCCGGGTGGGTGAACAGGTACGAGGGCACGCCGCGGCCGGAGCTGGGGTAGGCCGCGAGCAGGCGCTGGAAGAAGCGCGACATGCCCAGCGGGTCGTACCCGGTCTCGACCAGGTACGACAGTCCCGAGCGATCGGCCTCGGCCTCGTGGCGGCGGGTGTGCTGGATCTGCAGCGACTGGTTCAGCCCCTGCGCGAGGATCAGGACGCCGGGGTCGGCACCCGCGGCCACGGCGGCGAGCCCCGCGAGCGTGGCCAGCGTGGCGATCCCCGAGCCCTCGGCGCGTCGCGTCACGTGGCGCAGGCGCACGTGCGCGATCTCGTGCGCGAGCACGCCGGCCAGCTCGTTCACGTCGCCCGACTGCGCGATCACCGCGCTGTGCAGGTAGACGTAGCCGCCTCCGATCGTGAACGCGTTGAGCTCGTCGTCCTCGATCACGAAGAAGCGGTAGATGAATGGCTGGGGCTCGGTGGCCGCGACGATCTCGCCGCCGATCTCGTGGACCCAGTCGAGCAGCACCGGGTCGTTGATCAGCGGCGCCCGGGTGCGGATGATCTGGTGGATCTCGGCGGTCATCTCGCGCTCGCGCTCGACGCTGACCTCCTCGGTGCTCAGCGGATTGGCACGCCGGACCTGCTCGGCGCTGCACGCGGCCAGCGCCCCGACGAGCGCCACCACCAGTGGCCCGCGGTACACGGCCAGGCCCCTACTCCGGGATCCAGCGCAGCTTCGGCTTGCGGGCTGCGCGAACCTCGTCGAGCCGGCGCACGATCGGGCGATGCGGAGCGCTCTTGACGGCCTCGGGGTCGGTGCTGGCCTCCTGCGCGATGCTCAGCATGGCCTCGATGAAGCCGTCGATCGACTCGAGGGACTCGGTCTCGGTCGGCTCGATCATCAGTGCGCCGTTCACGACCAGCGGGAAGTAGATCGTGGGCGGGTGGTAGCCGTGGTCCATCAGCCGCTTGGCGATGTCCGAGGTCGTCACGCCGTGCGCCTGCTGGCGCCGGTCGGTCAGCACCACCTCGTGCATCACGCGCGGGTCGCCCACGGCCTCGTAGGTGTCGGCGAGACAGGCGCGCAGGTAGTTGGCATTGAGGACCGCCCGCTCGGTCACCTCGCGCAGGCCCTGGGCGCCGTTGCTGCGGATGTAGGCCAGGGCGCGCAGCCAGATCCCCGCGTTGCCCATGAATGCGTGAACCCGGCCGATCGACAGCGGCCGGTCGCCGTCCAGCACGAAGCGGTCGCCATCGCGCCGGACCACGGGGCTGGGCAGGAACGGCTCCAGGTTCGCGCGCACCGCGACCGGGCCCGAGCCCGGGCCGCCACCACCGTGGGGCGTCGAGAAGGTCTTGTGCAGGTTGAAGTGCATCACGTCCACGCCCATGTCGCCCGGGCGTGCCACGCCCATCAGGGCGTTCATGTTGGCGCCGTCCAGGTAGACGAGCCCACCCGCGGCGTGCACGCGCTCCGCCAGCGCCTGGACCTCGGACTCGAACAGGCCCAGGGTATTCGGGTTCGTGAGCATCAGCGCGGCGACACGCTCGTCGAGGTGCGGCTCGAGCGCCCCGGGGTGCAGCAGCCCGTCCTCGCCGCTGGGCACCTCGACCACCTGCATGCCGTTGAGCGCGGCGCTGGCGGGGTTGGTGCCGTGCGCGGTGTCGGGGATCAGCACGCGGTCGCGCCCGGGCTCCCCGCGCTGGCGGTGGTAGGCACCGATCATGGCCATGCCCACGAACTCGCCCTGTGCGCCCGCTGCCGGCTGCAGGCTCACGAGGTCCAGGCCCGCGACCTCGGCGAGCGCCGACTCGAGCTCGTGCGCGAGCGCCAGCAGGCCCTGGATGTCCTCGTCGGCGGCCAGCGGGTGCAGGTTCGCCAGGCCGTCGAGCGCGGCCACGCTCTCGTTGAGCTTGGGGTTGTACTTCATGGTGCACGACCCCAGCGGGAAGAAGCCGGTGTCGATGCTGTAGTTCCACTGCGACAGGCGCGTGAAGTGACGCACCACGTCGAGCTCGGACAGCTCGGGGAAGCCCTCGATGTCCTCGCGCGCCAGCTCGCCCAGCAGCTCGCGCGGATCTGCCGCGGGCACGTCGGGCGGATCGACGGCGGGGCCCCGCCGTCCCGGGCGGGAGCGCTCGAAGAGCAGCGGCTCGGAGAAGACCAGCCCGGAGCGTCCCGGCGTGCTCATCCGGCCAGCGCCTCCACCAGCGCATCGATCTGGGCGCGGTCGTTCATCTCGGTGGTGCAGATCAGCAGCTCGTCGGCGCGTCCGGGGTCGAGCCGGCGCAGCGGCAGTCCAGGCCGGATGCCGAGCTGCCGGCAGCGCTCCAGGCGCGCGTCGAGGTCGGGCAGGGCGACGGTGAACTCGTTGAACACCGGCGCGTCGTACGGCAGCCGGACGCCGGCTGCGGCGAGCTGCTCGCGCGCGTACGCCGCCAGCGAGAGGTTCGCGCGCGCCAGGTCGCGCAGACCCTGCCGGCCGAGCAGGGCCAGGTAGATCGTGACGCGCAGCGCGCAGAGACCCTGGTTCGTGCAGATGTTGCTCGTGGCGCGCTCGCGGCGGATGTGCTGCTCGCGCGTCGTCAGCGTCATCACGAAGGCGCGCTGACCCTCCGCGTCGAGCGTCTCGCCGATCAGCCGCCCGGGCAGCTGGCGCACGTTCTTCTGGCGCGTGGCCATGAAGCCCGCGTACGGCCCGCCGAAGGACAGGGGCAGGCCGAAGGACTGTGCCTCGCCGCAGGCGATGTCCACGCCGCGCTCGCCGGGCGGTGCGAGCAGTGCGAGCGAGAGCGCCTCGGCGGTCACGCCGATGCACAGCGCGCCGGCGGCGTGGGCCGCGGCGGCGGCCGGCTCCAGGTCCTCGACGCAGCCGAGCAGGTTGGGCGACTGCACGATCAGCGCGGCCACGTCATCGGCGGGCGTCTCGATCCGTGTGCGGCCGCTGGCATCCAGGGACGCCACGTCGATGCGAGCGCCCAGCCCGCGGGTGTAGGTGCGCAGGACCTCGAGGTAGCGCGGGTGCAGCCCGGCGCTGATCACCAGCCGGCTGCGCCGCGTGCTGCGCAGGGCCATCAGTGCGGCCTCGGCGGTGGCCGAGGCGCCGTCGTACAGCGAGGCGTTGGCGACCTCGAGGGCCGTGAGCTGGCAGATCAGGGTCTGGAACTCGAAGATCGCCTGCAGGGTGCCCTGGCTGATCTCGGCCTGGTAGGGCGTGTAGGCGGTGGCGAACTCGCCGCGCCCGGCCAGCGCACCGACCGCGCTGGGCACGAAGTGGTGGTACGCACCGCCGCCCACGAAGCTCGGCCCGGCGGTCGCGGGCACGTTGCGCGCGGCGCGCTCGCCCATGTGCGCGAGCAGGGCACGCTCGCCCAGCGCAGGGGGCAGCTCGAGCTTGGCGCTCCCGCGCAGGCCCGCGGGCACGCACTCGAAGAGCTGCTCCACGCGCTCGAGCCCGATGCGCTCGAGCATGGCGCGGATCTCGTCAGGCGTGTGCGGCGTGTAGCTCAAGAGGACGCGCGGGTCTCGATGCTGGCCTTGTACTCCGCCGCGCTGAGCAGCTCGTCGACCGCGTCGAGGTCCTCGGCGGCGAGGGCGACGATCCAGCCCTCCCCGTAGGGGTCCTCGTTGACGAGCTCGGGCTGCTCCTCGAGCCGGGCGTTCACGCGCACGATCTCTCCGGCGATCGGGGCGAACAGGTCGCCCACGGCCTTGACCGACTCGACCACGCCCATGTTCTGGCCCTTGTCGAGCTGCGTGCCCGGGTCCGGGAGCTCCACGAACACGATGTCCGAGAGCTCGCTCTGCGCGAAGTCGGTGATGCCGACCAGGACCACGCCGTCGTCGATGCGCACCCACTCGTCCGAGTCGGTGTACTGGCAATCCTCGGGGATCTCGTAGCTCTTCTCCGACATCAGCTCTTCCTGCTGTAGAAGGGAAGCCGCACCCGCTCGCAGACGATCCGGCGCGTGCGGACGGTCACCTCGACCCGCTGGCCCGGGCCGGGCGCGTCGGCGGGAACGTAGCCGATCGCGATGGATCGCTCGACGCTCGGCCCGAAGGTCCCGCTGGTGACCACGCCGTCGCCCGCGGGCGTGTGGATGGGCGCGCCGGTGCGCGCCACGGCGCGGCCCTCGAGCAGCAGCCCGGCCAGCGTCCGCCGCGGCCCGCGCTCGCGCACGGCCGCCAGGGCGTCGCGGCCGACGAAGTCGCGCTCCAGGTCGACGAAGCGCTCGAGGCCGGCCGCGAGCGGGTTGGTGCTCCGGTCCAGCTCGTGGCCGGACAGCGCCAGGCCGGCCTCCGTGCGCAGCGTGTCGCGCGCGCCCAGTCCGCAGGGCTCGAGGCGCTCCTTGCCCGCCTCGAGCAGGCGATCCCAGAGCTCCGCCGCCCGGGTGGCGGGCGCATAGATCTCGTAGCCGTCCTCGCCCGTGTAGCCGGTCCGCGACAGCCACACCGGGATCCCGCCGATGCGGGCGGCCGCGAAGCGCCAGCGGCGCGGCCGCGGAGCCTCGCCGTCCACGAGCGGGTCCGTGATGGCCCTCGCCTCGGGCCCCTGGATCGCCAGCAGCGCGGTGGACTCGCTCTCGTCGATCAGCTCGCAGTCGAGCCCGCTGCCCGCGTGCACCTCGCGCATCCACGCCAGGTCGTCGGCGATGTTGGCGGCGTTGATGCAGAACAGCAGCTCGTCGTCGGCCACGCGGTACAGCGTGGCATCGTCCACGACGCCCCCGTCGGGCAGGCAGAGCATCCCGTAGCGCACGCGGCCGGGCTCCATCGAGGCGACCTCGTTGGTGAACAGGCGCTGCGCCAGCGCGACCGCGTCGCGGCCGCGCAGCCGCACCTCGCCCATGTGGGACACGTCGAAGAGCCCCGCCCGCGAGCGCACCGCGCGGTGCTCGGCCAGGATCGAGCCGTACTCCACCGGCATGTCGAAGCCGGCGAAGTCCACCATGCGGGCCCCGGCCTCCACGTGGCGGGCATGCAGCGGGGTGGTCCGGAGCGCTGCGCTCACGCGGGGTCGCCGTGCTGCAGCTTCCAGGCCCGGAGCGTGTTCTCGAGCAGGAACGCGCGCGTGAGTGGCCCGACCCCGCCGGGCACGGGGGTGATCAGCCCGGCGCGACCCTGCGCGCCCTCGAAGTCCACGTCACCCACCAGCCCCGACTCGAGCCGGTTCATGCCCACGTCGATCACCGCGGCGCCGGGCTTGATCCAGTCGCCCCGGACCAGCTCGGGCACGCCGACCGCGGCGATCACCACGTCGGCCTCGCGGACCACGCCGGCCAGGTCGCGGGTGCGCGAGTGGCAGATCGTCACGGTCGCGTGGCGGTGCAGCAGCATCAGCGAGACCGGCTTGCCGACGATCTCGCTGCGTCCGACGACCACGGCGCGCGCCCCCTGGAGCTCCACGCCCGCGGTGTCCAGCACGTGCAGGCAGCCCGAGGGCGTGCAGGGCCGCAGGCCGGGCAGGTTCTGGACCAGCCGCCCGGTGTTGGTCGGATTCAGGCAGTCCACATCCTTGTCCGGGTCGATGCGCGCCGCGACCTCCGCTGCGTCGATGCCCTCGGGCAGCGGGAGCTGCACGAGGATCCCGGTGGTCTTGGGGTCCGCGTTGAGCGCGTCGATCCGCGCCAGCAGCGCGTCCGACGGCGTCTCCGCCGGGAGCCGGATCACCTCGGAGTCGAGCCCGGACTTCTCGGCGTCGCGCGCCTTGTTGCGCACGTAGATCTCGGAGGCCGGATCTTCACCGACGAGCACCGCGACCAGGCGCGGTACGCCGCCGAGCGTCGCGGTGCGCTCCTTCACGCTCGCGCGCACCTGTGCGGCGAGCTGCTTGCCATCGACAACCGTCGTCACCCCCGGGCCTCCGTCCTCGCCCGGAGCGCCGGGCGTCAGCTACGTGGACGCGCTGCTCGAAGAGGCGGATGCCGAGGACGAGTCTCCGGACTTCTTGCCTCCCGACTTCGATCCGCCGGAGTCCGATCCGCCGGAGCCCGAACCGCCGGAGTCCGATCCGCTCGAGCTGCCGGCTCCGGAGCCGCTGGTGCCGGAGCCGCCCGAGCTCCCGGAGTCCGAACCGTTGCCCGACGACCCACCCTTCGAGGAGCTGTAGCCGTCAGCATACCAGCCGCCACCCTTGAGGATGAAGCCCGCGGCCTGGATCACGCGCCGCACCTCCACACCGCCGCGATCGCAGGGGCAGCACTCGGCCGTGCAGGTCTCCAGCGCGTCGTCCTTGATGGACTGCACGATCTCGAAGCGGCAGCCCTCGGCGCACTGGTACTCGTAGGTCGGCATCAACTCTCCCGGCGCGCTGCGACGCGGGGAGACGATATACACATCGCGGCTGGCGTCAAATCCCGGCCAGGGCGCGCCGTCGCGCTCCGGGCACTCCCGAATCCCCCTGGATTCCCGGGCCCTTCCGGCGATGCAGGGACCGACCACGAGCCCGACGGCCGGGCGCTGGCCGCAGCTGGAGCTCCCTGCGCCCGGCCCGTCCGGTGCTGGACGCGGCCCGGCAGCTCAGGGCGCCGGCGTCGCGGGAGGGCGGGGCCCGCCGCCGGTGTTGCCGGCCGTCCGGGCGTCCTGGAAGGCGTCGATCAGGCGGCGGTAGCCGTCGAGGGTCTTGCGCAGGTCGGTATCGAGGCGCGCCCGGGTGTGCCGCAGCTCGGCGATCTCGTGCGTGAGCTCGGCGCGTCGCTGGCGGGCTTCCTCGAGGGTCTTCTCGGCCCGCATCTCGGCCTCGACCAGCAGCGCCTCGGACTCCTTGACCGCCGTGCGGCGCAGCTGGTCCACGGCGCCCTGTGCGGTCGTCAGCGTGTCCTGGATCATCTTCTCGCGGCCGCGGAAGCTGTCGAGCTCGCGGGCCAGCCGCTCGGAGTCGCGGCGGAGCTGGGCATTCTCGCGCACCAGCTCCTCGCAGTCCGCGACCACCGTCTCGAGAAAGGCGTCGACCTCGTCGCGGTCGTAGCCCAGCAGGCGCGAGCTGAAGCGGTGCTGCCGGATCTCGATGGGTGTGAGACGCATCTCCAGCTGGCAGGATCGGCCGGAACCCCGCAGGCCTTGAGCCGGTTCCCGGGCGGCCCGCGCTGCGGCCGCCCGGGCCCTAGTCCTCGCCCAGCTCGCGCGAGCGCGCCGTGGCGGCGCCCACGGCCTCGAAGATCGCCGCCCGCAGGCCCCAGCGCTCCAGCTGCGCCAGACCGGCGATCGTGGTGCCTCCCGGCGAGCTCACGCGCTCGCGCAGCACGGCCGGTGGCTCGCCCGTCTCGGCGACCATGCGCGCCGCACCCAGCACGGTGTGGGCGGCGAGCTCGCGCGCGGTCGCGGCCGGCAGCCCCTCGCGCACGCCGGCCTCGGTGAGTGCCTCGATGAACAGGTACGCGTACGCCGGACCGGAGCCGGACAGGCCCGTCACCGCGTCCATCAGGTGCTCGGGCACACGGACCACGCGCCCCACCGCCTCGAGCACCGCCTGCGCCAGGTCCAGATCGCCTGCTCGCGCGCCGTCGCTGGCGAGGGCGCTGATGCCGGCCCCGATCAGCGCGGGCGTGTTGGGCATGGCCCGCACCAGCCGCGCACCGGCGCCCAGGTGCTCGCGCAGCGCCGCGCTCGACGCGCCTGCCACGATCGACAGGTACAGCGGTCCGTCGCCGCGGGGCAGGCTGCCGCAGGCCTCGGCCAGGTGCTGCGGCTTGACGGCCAGCACCACCAGCGACGCGTCGGCCGCGGCGGCGTTGTGCGGCGACGTGTGCACGCCGAGCGCGTCGGCGAGCTCGGTGCGCCGGGGCGCGAGCGGCTCCGCCACCGTGATGTGGTCGGGCGCCAGGCCCGCGCCGAGCAGGCCGCGCGCGATGGCCTCGGCCATGTTGCCGCCGCCGACGAAGCCGACGCTCTCGGGCAGCTCGCTCATGGTCGGGCAGTGTCGGGTTCCCGACCCCGCGGCGCAATCAGGGGCCGTGGGGCGCCGGGCCGCGCTCGCCGAAGATCGCGGTGCCCAGGCGTACCAGCGTGGCGCCTTCCTCCACGGCGACCTCGAAGTCCCCGCTCATGCCCATCGAGAGCTCGGCCAGGCCCAGCGCGTCGCGCAGCTCGCGCAGGCGCGCGAACGCGGGTCGCATGGCCTCGGCGTCTGTCCGGGCGCGCGGCAGCGCCATCAGGCCGGCCAGCTGGAGCTCCGGACGCGCGGCGACCCCGGCGGCCAGGGCCTCGAGCCCGGCGGGGGCCACGCCGCTCTTCTGGGGCTCGGCGTCCAGGTTCACCTGCAGGAGCACGCGCGGACGGCGCTCCAGCCGCGCCGCGGCCGCAGCCACGGCGTCGACCAGGGCGGGACGATCCAGGGAGTGGATCACGTCGAAGAGCTCGACCGCCTGGCGCGCCTTGTTGCGCTGCAGCGGGCCGATGAAGTGCCACTCGAGGTCGAGACCGCAAGATTCTGATACTGCAGGAATCTTGCTCGCCGATTCCTGGACCCGGTTCTCGCCGAACAGACGCTGCCCCGCCGCGGCCGCGGCCTCGACCGCGGCCGCAGGGAAGGTCTTGGCGACCGCGATCAGGCGCACGCCGGCCGGATCTCGACCCGCGCGGCGGGCCGCCGCCGCGATCCGCTCGCGCACCTGTTCCAGGCGAGCGGCAATCTCGCTCATGCGGGCACCGCGACCCCCAGCTCGCGCAGCACCGGCAGCACGGCCTCGAGGGGCAGGCCGATCACGTTGCTGCGCGAGCCTTCCACGGAGCGCACGAAGCGGCCACCGTCTCCCTGGAGCGCGTAGGCGCCGGCCTTGTCGAGCGGCTCCCCGCTCGCGGCGTACGCGTGGGCCTCGTCCTGCGAGACCTCGCGCAGCGTCACCTCGCTGGCCTCGACACCGGCGCGCAGCGCCCCGGTCTCGCGTACCAGCGCGGCCCAGCCCGAGTACACCGTGTGCGTGCGCCCGGCGATGCGGCGCAGCATCTCGGCGGCGTGGTCGGCGTCGTCGGGCTTGCCCAGCACGTCGCCGTCGATCACGACGATCGTGTCCGACGCCAGCACGCAGGCCCGGGCATCGACGTGCGGTGCCACCGCGCGGGCCTTGTCGACCGCCAGGCGCTGCGCCATCCGCTGCGGCGCCTCGCCGGGGTGCCGGCGCTCGTCGACGTCGGGGATCTGCACCGCGAAGCGCACGCCCGCCTTGCGCAGCAGCTCGCGGCGCCGCGGCGAGCTGCTCGCCAGCACCAGGTCGCGCGCGTCCTGCGGCGGCATGGGCCGACGTTACCGGGCGTCGCCGGGCGGCGCGAGCTGGGCCAGGGAGCCCGTGGCCGCGCGCGCCAGCGAGGGATCGTCGGACTCCAGCAGGCTCTCGAGCAGCGCCCGCACCCGCGGGGCCTCGTCCGGGAGCTGCCGCGTCAGACCCGGCAGCACCGCGACCGCGATGCGCCGCATGCGCGGGTCGGCATGCGCGCGTGCCGCACCGAGGGCAGCGCGGAACGCCGCCGGGAAGGGCCGCTCCAGCCGGCCCATGCACGCCAGGGCCGCGCGGCGCACGTCAGCGTCGGGATCCTCGAGCGCGGCGAGCAGGGCGCCGGCGGTCTGCTCCCGCTCGGGCGCGAGGTCGCGCAGCGCGAACAGGGCCATGCGCCGGCGCATGGCCGGGGCCGCGTCGCGGGCCGTGTCCACGAGCGCCGGGAGGACCGCGTCGTGCTCGCGGCCGAGCCCGACCAGCATCTGCGCGGCCTGCCAGCGCGCGTCGCCGTCGGCCAGCCCGAGGGCCTCGAGCAGCGGCGGCAGCAGGCGCAGGTCGGCCGCGATGCGGTACAGAGCGAAGACCGCCGCGAAGCGACCCGCAGGGCCGGCGCCCTCCAGGCGTGCGTGCAGGCGGACCTCGATGGAGGGATCATCAGCCGCGTGCGCGATCAGCGCGGTGCAGGCGGCGAGGCGCTCCCTCTGGACGGGCGCGTCGAGCTGCGCGAGCCAGCCGTCGACCGGATCCGCGCGGCTCAGAGCGCGGTCCAGCGCTCGGCGTCGGGTCCGGTGTCGGCACGCGCGGCGCGGCCCTCGCGCTCCAGCTTGAGCAGGTGCGCGCGCACCGACTGGCCGGCCGCGGGGTACAGCTCGCGAGGGGTGTCCACGTAGATGCGCTCGACGATCGGGCCGATCTCGTCCACGCCGTCCTCCAGCGCCTCGACGATCTGCGACTCGCGCGCGAGGCGATGCTCGAGGTACTCGCGGATCTTGGCGTGGGGAGCGTCGATGGCGGGCCCGTGCGCCGGGTAGATGCGGTCGAGGTCCAGGTCGAGCAGGCGCTCGAGGGTCGCCAGGTACAGGCCCATGTCGCCGCCCTCGGTCGGGATCACGGTCGTGCCGGCGCCGAGGATCACGTCCCCCGTGAACAGGGCTCGCTCCTCCTCCAGCCAGTAGCAGAGGTGGTCCTGGGCGTGGCCCGGCGTGTAGAGGGCGTGCAGGGTCGCGCCCTCGGTGCGGAAGATGTCGCCGTCAGCGGCCGGCGTCAGCACGACGTCGAAGCGCTCGTCGCGGCCGGGCCAGGGCAGCTTGCTCACGCGCCGCGGCCCGAAGCGCGCCAGCACGTCGGCAGCGCCGCCGATGTGGTCCGGGTGCACGTGCGTCAGCAGCACGTCGCCGGGTGCGTCGGTTCCGCAGTGCTCGGCCAGGGCGCCCTCCAGCAGCGGGATGTAGCCGGCCTTGCCGGCGCCGGTGTCGAGCAGCAGCGGCCGCCGCCCCGTCCCGATCAGGAAGGTGTTCGTGCCCGGACCGGTGAACCAGCCGGGATTGAGACCGCGCACGACGACGACGCGCTCGGACCAGCGCTCGACGTCGGGAACCTCGAGGCCCTGCATCGACATCCGCGCAGGGTACGCGGGCCGGCGGTCCGTGTCAGCCGGCCCGCTTGCAGGGCCCCGGCCGTTTTGACAATCCTTCCGGAAAGGTCAGGATGCCCGCGGGAAGGCTCGGGCAGCCCGGATCGGACTCCTCGCCGGGTCGCGCGGTGGGCCTTGCACCGGACCCGTGGCTGCGCGCGATCCGGTCGCTGCGGTCCGGGCGGGTCGCTCCGTGTTCACGCGCGCGCCGGGCCGCTCCACTCGCGGCGTCCAGCCCGGAAACCACAAGGAAACAGCTTCCATGTCCAGACACGCCCTCTCCCTGATCACCGCCGTGGCCGTGGCCCTGTCGAGCGCGGCGCTCGCCGGCCCTGCGGTCGCTCCGGGTGAGCCGAAGTCGAACCAGTTCTGGTGGCCCGAGCAGCTGGATCTCAGGCCTCTGCGCCAGCACGCAGCCGAGTCCGACCCGATGGGCGAGGACTTCGACTACGCGGAGGCGTTCGAGAGCCTCGACCTCGATGCCCTGAAGGAGGAGATCGAGGCGCTGATGACGACCTCGCAGGCGTGGTGGCCGGCGGACTACGGTCACTACGGACCCTTGTTCATCCGCATGGCCTGGCACAGCGCGGGCACATACCGCGTGGCAGACGGTCGCGGTGGCGCGGGCGGGGGGCAGCAGCGCTTCGAGCCCCTCAACAGCTGGCCCGACAACTCCAACCTGGACAAGGCGCGGCGCCTGCTGTGGCCGATCAAGCAGAAGTACGGCCGGAAGATCTCGTGGGCTGACCTGATGGTCCTCACCGGGACCGTCGCGATGGAGTCCATGGGCTTCGAGACATTCGGCTTTGCCGGTGGCCGCGAGGACGCCTGGGAGCCCGACCTGGTCTACTGGGGACCCGAGACCGAGATGCTCGCGGACGAGCGCTACAGCGGCGACCGGGAGCTGCAGCGGCCTCTCGGCGCGGTCCAGATGGGCCTGATCTACGTGAATCCGGAAGGGCCCAACGGGAACCCGGATCCCCTCGCGGCCGCCCGGGACATCCGCGAGACGTTCGGTCGCATGGCCATGAACGACGAGGAGACCGTGGCACTCATCGCCGGTGGACACACCTTCGGCAAGGCCCACGGCGCCGCGAATCCCGCCGACTGCATCGGTCCCGAGCCTGCAGCCGCCGGCGTCGAGCAGCAGGGCCTGGGCTGGGAGAACCGCTGCGGTAGCGGCAAGGCGGGCGACACCATCACCAGCGGGCTCGAGGGTGCGTGGTCGGTCAACCCGGTCGCCTGGACGACGCAGTACCTGGACAACCTGTTCGCCTTCGAGTGGGTGCAGACGAAGAGCCCGGCCGGTGCCGTCCAGTGGGTGCCCGCCCAGGAGTCGGCATCCAGCCTGGTACCGGACGCCCACGACCCGTCGAAGCGGCATGCGCCGATCATGTTCACGACGGACCTCTCGCTGAAGTTCGATCCGAGCTACCGAAAGATCTCGAAGCGCTTCCAGGAGAACCCCGAGGCGTTCGAGCTCGCCTTCGCCCGGGCATGGTTCAAGCTGACGCACCGCGACATGGGCCCGCGGGCGCGCTACCTCGGCGCAGCGGTGCCCGATGAGGCGCTGATCTGGCAGGATCCCGTTCCCGCAGTCGATCACGAGCTGATCGACGCCGGAGACGTCGCGGAGCTGAAGTCGCAGATCCTCGCATCGGGGCCGAGCATCTCCGACCTGGTCCGGACTGCCTGGGCCTCGGCGTCGACCTTCCGCGGTACCGATCTGCGCGGCGGCGCGAACGGTGCGCGCATCCGCCTCGAGCCGCAGAGGGGCTGGGCGGTGAACGATCCGCGTGAGCTCGCGAGGTCTCTCCAGGCCCTGGAGAAGGTCCAGAAGAAGTTCAACCGCGCGCAGTCGGGCGGGAAGAAGGTGTCGCTCGCCGATCTCATCGTCCTGGGCGGATCGGCAGCCATCGAGCAGGCCGCGGAGAAGGCCGGGCACGCGGTCGAGGTTCCCTTCAGGCCGGGACGCGCGGACGCGTCGCAGAAGCAGACCGATGCGGAGGCGTTCGCCGTGCTCGAGCCGACCGCGGACGGATTCCGGAACTACCTCGGGAACGGTCACCGGAGGTCGCCGGCGGAGCTGCTGATCGCTCGCGCGGACCTGCTGACCCTGACCGTCCCGGAGATGACGGCCCTGGTCGGGGGCATGCGGTCCCTGGATGCGAACGCCGGGAAGGCCCGGCACGGCGTGTTCACCGACCGGCCCGGGGCCCTGAGCAACGACTTCTTCGTGAACCTGCTCGACATGAGCACGCAGTGGAAGCCGTCGGCCGCGTCCGAGCATGTCTACGAGGGGCGGGATCGCGACACGGGCGAGCTCAGGTGGACGGCCACCGAGGTCGACCTCGTCTTCGGCTCGAACTCCGAGCTGCGGGCAGTGGCGGAGTTCTACGCGTTCGACGACTCGCGCGAGACCTTCGTGCGTGACTTCGTCGCGGCATGGAACAAGGTGATGAACCTCGACCGCTTCGACAGGTAGCCGGTACGGGGCTAGGCGCGCTCGAAGCTCGAGACCGAGAAGGTCACGTCGAGCACGCCCGTATCGCCGCGGCCGCGTGAGCGGCGGATCTGCAGCGAGCGCATGATCAGGTGCGCGTCGGCGGCCTCGATCGAGTGCAGGAAGCGCACGGTCTGCTCGAGGGTCGCGCCGCGCAGGCTGACCTGGACGCGCGTCTCCGGGAACTCCTCGTTGCCGGAGACCGGCGTGGGCTTCATCGACTCGATGCGGTCCTTGACCGCCGCGCGGGCGGCCAGCCGCTCGAGCAGCGCGAGCAGGTCCGTCTTCTCGCTGGTCTGGATGCGGGCCTGGACGGCCTCGACCCCGCCCTGGAGCCTGCGGATCTCGGCGGCGGCGCGGCGTGCCTGGAGGATCTGGCCGTCGAGCTGGGTGGTGCGTACCCGCGCACGCTCCGCACGCTCCTGGAGCGGGTTGACCACGGCCAGCTGGGTGATCAGGAAGACGACCACGGCCGCGGCGGCGACCAGCATCCACCTCTCGCGTGGAGTCCGCTCGTCGACGAGCTTGCGCAGCTGCGCGATCCAGTCGTTCACGATCCCTCCGGCAGCCTGACGTTGAGGGTGAAGCCCATGCGACCCCCGCGGCGCGGGTCGCGCGCCACGTTGGCGATCTGCACGTCCGAGAACTCCGGGACCCGGGCGAGGGCCGCCTTGAACTGCTCGATCGTGGTGGTGTCGCGGCCGTGGCCCCGCGCGGTGACGGTACGTCCGGTGATGCGCAGATCGTCGAGCTGGACGTCCAGTGCCGCGGGCGCGCGCGTCGAGATCTCGCGCACGAGCTCCAGTGCCGAGCTGCCCGTGGCCGTCACACCCAGGTGCGCCGCCAGCTCGCGGGTCTCGCGGGCACGGGACTCCAGCGCGGCGAGCGGGTCGCCGTCGATCGGCTGTCCGGGGAAGAGCTGGTCGTGGATCGAGGCGATCACCGCCTCGCGCGCGCGCGCATCGTGCTCGGCCACGAAGGTGCGCACGCCGGCCGACAGTGCCCAGAGCAGCATCAGCGCGCCGAAGAGCAGCGCCGTGATCTGCAGCTGGCTGCGCATGCCGGCGAGGTCCGGCTGGTGGGCGAACTCGCCGGTCCGGAAGTCGATGTCGGTCACGGCCTCGGTACGCGCCGAGCGCAGTCCCAGCGCCATGGCCTGCGCGAACGCCGGGACCGCGATCTCTCCGTAGATCGGGTCGATCTCGCCACTCTCGTCGGCCGGCGGACCGAGCACGCGGCACGGCAGTCCGATGCGCTCGGCCAGGTAGGCGTCGAGCTGGGGCAGGCGCGCGCTGCCGCCGACCAGCAGGACCTCGGCGGGCGAGAGCGGGTCGGAGGGATCGCCGACGACCGACTGCATGGAGCGCAGCGTCTCGCGCGAGAGCCGGTCGAGCACGTCGCGTACGCCGCCGGTGAGCGGCTTGGTGCTGCCCCGCTCGAAGACACCCTGCTCGTGCTTCTGGTCCTGCGCCTCCGACGGGCTCCAGCCGCGGTCGGCTGCGAGCGCCCGGGTCAGATGGGCGCCGGCCACGGGGATGCGCCGCAGCGCGATCGGATGCCCGTCGACCAGGAGACAGAGGTTGGTCTTCTCGTGACCGATGTCGAGGACCAGCCTCGGCACTTCCTCCAGGCCGAAGAAGCGCGTCAGGTTGGCGAGCACCGCCCCCTCGGCGTCGATGTGCTGCGGCTCGAACTCCATGCGGTGCATCGAGGCCAGGTAGCGCTCGAGCTCCTCGCGAGCGGCGATCAGGACCAGCACGTCCGTCTGATCGCGTCGCAGGCGCACCATGTCGTGTGCGGTGACCACGTCCTCGACGTCGACCGGCAGCTCCTCGTCGATCTCGAAGTCGATCGCCGGGATCACGCGGCGCGCGCCCGTGAACGGGAAGCGCAGGTGGCGCTGGGTGATCACCCGCGTGTCGAGCGCGGTGACCAGGTAGTCCAGGGGTAGGGAGCGCTGCTGCGCGAAGAGCTGGACCGTGGCCTCGAGCTCCTCGGGTGAGGCCGCGTCCGGGAGGATCAGCTCCTCGAAGCGGACGAAGTGCGCGTCGCGCAGGCCGGCGCGCAGCTCGGCGAACTTGACCGACCAGCTCCCGACATCGAGCCCCAGGATCGACTGCTCGAACATCAGCAGCCGTGCCTCCGCAGCAGGGTCGCGGGGCCCTCGGGCCAGGACCGGTCGATGGTCGCGCGGATGCAGGCCCGCGCCTCGCGGAAGCGCGCCTGGACCTCCACGTGGAAGATCGAAGCCTGGTACTGGAGGCCCGGGAAGACGTCCTCGCCCTCGCGCCGCAGCTCGCGCATCAGCGACACGCAGTCCTCCCCGGTCTCGCCGGGGCAGAACCAGTCGCCCTCGCCGCGGATGTCGACCATCCGGAAGACGTCGTCTTCGTTGAGTAGCTGACGCCCAAACTCGGACCCCGTGTACATCAGGGACAGCACGTGCGGCGGCGCGGTGTTGGGGTTCACGCCGCCCCCGTTCTGGTCCGTCGGGAAGAAGGGGTAGGGACTGAAGTATGCCGCCAGGACCTCCAGCAGCAATGGGTCCATGTCGGGCACGTCGGCAAGCTCGTCGATCGACAGGATACGGCGGTTCAGGGGCGCGCTGGCGGCCCTGGCGTAGTAGGACTCCTCTGGCGTTCCCAGGCGCGTCTCCTCGTCGCTGTCGAGCCAGTCGAGGATCGCGTCGGCCAGGTCGCCGCGCTTCTCGTCGTTGGCGATCGGGCTGCTGCGCAGCTCGGGCGTGTTGTCGACGATCGTGCCCAGCGCGTCGACCAGGAACTCCCGGCTCTTCTCGCCGATTCGCTTGCCCTCGCCGTCGACCAGGGCGTTGATCGAGATGCGGTCGCCGCCGTCCCGGACCCGCACCTCGATCGTTGTCTCCTCGTCGAGCGCGATCGGCACCTGGCCCAGGAGCACCCAGGCGTCGCGCACCCCGTCGATCTGGCCGGCGACGGCGTCGGCTGCCTGCAGGTCGTCGAGCAGGGCGCGCTCGGCCACGGCGAGCCCGGAGCGGGCGGCGATCTGCGCCCGGGCCAGGCTCTCGCGCTGCTGGGCCGCGATCAGCTGGACCACGGTGCTGCGCTGCGTGCTCACGGCCAGGGCGATCGAGGTGGCCAG
The DNA here is from genome assembly GCA_029261925.1 of Deltaproteobacteria bacterium. GTDB lineage: Bacteria > Myxococcota_A > UBA9160 > SZUA-336 > SZUA-336 > JAGWBS01. The sequence goes on from JAJDAJ010000063.1 coordinate 39,466, forward strand.
GAAGAAGAGCACCATCACCAGGACCACGCCGGACTCGTCACCGGGCCGCGGTCGGTCACCCGTGGCGCTGCGTGGCGGTCGCGGCTTCATGGCGTGGGCCCCCCACCGGCCCGCTCCAGGATCCGGTCTGCTGCCTCCTGGTCCGCCGCTCGGGGCTGGGCGGCTCCGGCGGCGCCCTGGGGCGCGGGCTGGCCCGGCTCGACGGCGACGAAGCGCAGCGGCGGCCTCGTCAGGTCCGCCTCCTCCGGATCGTCGAGGCGGAACACCCGCACCTGCACCAGGAAGGCCACCGGGTCGGCCTCGAGCTGGCGCGATCCCTCGGGTGCCTCGAAGAGCGGGGAGGGCAGTGCGTCCTCGTCGTAGCTGGGCGGCAGCGGCAGCCGCAGCGGCTCGGTGAGCACTTCCCAGCCATACGCATCGTCGGGGGCGTCGAACTCGCCGGTGTCGCTGCCCTCGCGCAGGCCGCCGCCGGCCAGGTCGAGCTGCACCTCGCGGGCGCGATGCTCCGCGAGCTGGAAGGCCGCCTGGCGCTCGCGCGCGTCCCCGATCCGGCGCACGTTCATGGCGCCGGCACGGGTCAGGAAGCCGAAGACCATCGCGCCCAGGAAGAAGGCGATCATCACCTCGATGAGGGTGAAGCCGTGCTCGCGTCGCTCACTCACGGCGCACCACCTGCCCCACGCGGATCTCGCCCGTGAAGCCCGTCACCTCGATGTCGAGCTCGCGCGAGTCGGGGTCCAGCAGCCAGATCGTCGCGGGGTCGGCACCGCCGTCGGGCGAGAAGGCGATCCCGACCTCGCCGCTCATCTGCGACTCGCCCGCGATGATCACCTCGTCGATGCCGATCGTGATCTCGTCGAGCTCGTGCCAGCGGCCGTACCGGTCGTGCTCGATGGGTCCGTAGGAGGCGTCGGGCAGCGGCGGGGCCAGGTCGATCGGTCCATCGATCGGGCCGGGCGCGTCGCGGGGCTCCGCGTGCTCCTCGATCCGGAAGCGCTGGCCGTCGAGATCGACCACCCAGCGCTGGGCGCGGCCGGTCGCCATGGCGCGCTGCGCGGCGAACTCCAGCTCGGATTCCACCACGCGCCCCGACGCGCGCAGCACCACCGTGGACGAGTTGCCGATCCGCGTGGCCATGACCGCGGCCACCACGGCCACCAGGGCCATGACGACGAGGATCTCGAGGAGCGTGAAGCCCGCTGGGTGGCGGCGCATGATCGGATCGCTCAGGCGCCGCTGTCCCAGTTCGAGATGTCGGCGTTGGTGTCCTCGCCGCCCTCGGCCCCGTCGGCGCCGTAGGAGTACAGGTCGAAGCTGTGGCTGTTGTGCTGTCCGGGCTGGCGGTACTCGAAGGGGCGCTGCCACGGATCCATCAGGTCGTCGCGCCTGAGGTAGCCGCCGGGCAGCCAGTTGCGCGGCTGGGGATCGCCGGTCGGCTGCGTGACGAGCGCGTCGAGTCCCTGGTCGGCGCTGGGGTACGTGCCGTTGTCCACCTTGTACAGCTCCAGCGCGCCGGCGATCTTCTCCATCTGGGTCCGTGCGAGCTGGTGCTGGGCCTGGCCGAAGCGGCCGAAGATGTTCGTGGCCAGCACGGTCGTGAGCATCCCGATGATCAGCACCACGATCATGATCTCGAGGAACGAGAAGCCGTGCTCCCGCGCTGCCTCGTGCTCCGTGCGGTCTCTCATGGGGTCTCCTCCGGGGCCTCAGAGCCCCTGCGTGAGCTCCAGGATGGGCAGCATGGTCGACAGCATGATGCCCGCGACCATGATACCCACCACCAGCAGCAATACCGGTGGCAGCAGGCTCATGAGCCGGTCGATGGCGTTGTCGACGAGCTGGTCGTAGGTGTCCGCCACGCGCCTGAGCATGGCGTCGAGCTCGCCGGACGCCTCGCCCACCGAGATCATGTGGGTGACCAGCGGCGGGAACTCGCCACTGGCGCGCAGCGTTCCAGCAATCGTCGAGCCCTTCGTGATGGCCTTGCGCGCCTCGTCGATGGCGTCGCCGATGACCACGTTGCCGGTCACGTTCTTCGAGATCTCCAGGGCCGAGACGATGTTCAGCCCGCCGCTGACCAGGGTCGAGAGCGTGCGCGAGAAGCGCGAGATCGACACGAAGCGCAGCAGCCGTCCGACCAGCGGGATCCGCAGGCGGAAGCCGTCCCACCAGCGCTGGCCGCGGGTGGTGTGGATCAGGCGGTTGAAGGCCAGCAGCGAGAGCAGCACGCCCGTGACCAGCGGCAGCCACCAGGCCGACAGGAACTCCGACATCCAGACCACGATCTGGGTCAGCACCGGCAGGTCGCGGTCCATGCCCTCGAGCAGGGCGGTGATCTTGGGGATCACGAAGGCGATCAGAACGCCGAGCACGATCACGCTGAACACGAGGATCAGCATCGGGTAGATCATGGCGCCGATCAGCTTGTTGCGCAGCTGCATGCGGTTCTCGACGTACGACGAGAGCCGCTCGAGCACCAGGTCCAGTGCGCCCGAGGACTCGCCCGAGCGAACCATCGACGTGTAGAGCTCGTCGAAGACGCCCGGGTGGCTGTCGAAGGCGTCGGCCAGGGTGGTGCCCTGGTTGACCTCCTCGCGCACCGCGCCGACCACGCTGCGCAGGCGCTCGTTCTCGATCTGCTCGGTCAGGGCGCCGAGCGCCTGCACCAGCGGAACACCCGCGTTGAGCAGCACGCCGAGCTGGCTGCTGAACAGGGCGAGGTCCAGGTCCGGCACGCGGCGCAGCTCGGGCAGGCTGAGCTTGCTCAGCAGCTCGGGCACGGGCGAGCGAGTCTTGCCCAGCTCGATCTGGGTCGGGTAGATCCCCTCGGCGCGGAGCGCGGCGCGCGCAGCGCGCAGGTTCTCGGCGTCGATGGACGCGCTGACCGCCCGGTTCCCCGACGCCACGCCCCTGTAGCGGTAGACGGGCAAGCCGGCCTACGCGCCGGGCTGCGTGAGCGGCTCGTCCTGCAGGGCGCTCACGGCGGCGTCCTCGGTCTGCCGGAGGACCTCGGCGATGGTGGTGACGCCCTCGAGCACCTGCTGGCGCCCGAACATGCGCATGGTCACCATGCCGCCGGTGACCCCGGCATCCTGGATGGTCTTGGAGTCGATGCCCTTGGTGATCATCTTGCGGATGCGGTCGTCGATGATCAGCACCTCGAAGATCGCGATCCGTCCGCGGTAGCCGGAGTTGCTGCACTCCCCGCAGCCGCGCGCCCGGTACAGCGTGCGTCCCGCGAGCTCGGCGCGGGCCATGCCGATCTCGCGCAGCTCCTCATCGGTCGGCTCATGGGGCTCGCGGCAGAGCTTGCAGACCACGCGTACCAGGCGCTGGGCGATCGAGGCGGCCAGCGACGAGCTGATCAGGAACGGCTCCACGCCCATGTCGATCAGGCGCGTGATGGCGCCGGCGGCGTCGTTGGTGTGGATGGTCGAGAAGACCAGGTGGCCGGTCAGGCTGGCCTGGATCGCGATCTCGGCGGTCTCGAGGTCGCGGATCTCGCCCACCAGGATCACGTTGGGGTCCTGGCGCAGGATCGAGCGCAGGCCCGCCGCGAAGCTCAGGCCGATGCTCGGCTTGACCTCGACCTGGCCGATGCCCTCCAGGCGGATCTCGACGGGGTCCTCGACCGTGATGATGTTCTTGCCCGGCTCGTTGATGTCGGACAGCGCCGCGTACAGCGTGGTGGTCTTGCCCGAGCCCGTCGGGCCCGTGACCAGCACGATGCCGTTGCTGCGCCGGATGATGCGCCGCAGCAGGTCCTGGTGGCGCTGGTCCAGCCCGATCTTGGCGATGCTCAGCAGCTCCTGGGTGCGCGGCAGCAGGCGCAGCACGCAGCGCTCGCCGTACTGGGTCGGCAGGGTGGACAGGCGCACGTCGTAGTCCCGGCCGGCGATCTTCAGCACGATGCGGCCGTCCTGGGGCAGGCGCCTCTCGGCGATGTCGAGCTTGCCCATGATCTTGATGCGCGAGACGATCGCCGACTGCAGCCGCCGCGGCAGCGGGCGGATCGGCTCGCGCATGATGTCGTCGGTGCGGAAGCGGACGACGAGCTCCTTCTCCTGGGGCTCGATGTGAATGTCGCTGGCGCGCTCCTTGACCGCCTGCTGCAGCAGCGAGTTGACCAGGCGCACGATCGGCGCGCTGTCCTCGCTGGAGTCCAGCAGGTCTTCCGGCTCGTGGATCAGCTCCGAGGCGATGTCGTCGAGGTCCTCGTCGGCGATCCGGTGGGCCACGTCGGTCGCGCTGGAGGCCTGGTCGAAGATCTGGTTGATGCAGTTGATGATCGAGCGGCGCGCGACCAGCACCGGCTGGCACTCCGCGTCGGGGTAGATCAGGCGCAGGTCGTCGAGCGGATCGGTCAGCAGCGGGTCGCTGATCGCCACCTCGATGCGCTCGCCGTCGCGCCGTACGGGCAGCAGCCCGTGGTGCTTGGCGAACGAGATCGGCACCTGCATGGCCAGCTCTGCGTCGACCTCGGTCGCCTCGAGGCTCTCGCGGATCGGCATGCCGTAGAGCCCGGCCAGCACGCCGAGCAGCTCGCCCTCGGGCACCAGCTCCAGGTCGAGCAGCAGGTCGGTCAGCCGCTTGCCCGACTCCTCGTGCCTGCGCACCGCCTCGGCCAGGCCGTCCTCGGTCAGCGAGGTGTACTGCAGCAGCGCGGGGCCGAGCTGGAGCGGGGCCGACATCAGGGGCGTACGACCACGATGGCGTTCAGGTCGAGGTTCGCGCGCAGCTCGCGAGCCACGTGCTGTGCCTCGGGCTCGCGCAGGTACGGCCCGAGCTGCACGTAGTGCACCACCCGGCCGCGCTCGGTGTGCGACAGCAGCGTGCCGTCGTAGCCCTCCGAGATCATGCGCTCGAGCTCGGTCACCGCCTCGTCGGCATCGCCGAAGAAGCTCACCTGCACCAGGTAGTTCCCGGACCGCTCCGCCGCCTTCAGGGCCTCGAGGTGGTCCACGCGCTCCTGCTCGCGCGAGCTGGCCTCGCTGCGCATCTCGGGCAGGGTCTCGGTCGGGTACACCCTGGAATGGCGACTGAGCTCTCGCCGTACCGGATTGGAATCCTTGGGCAGGTCGATTCCCGCCTCGAGGGCCACGCGCCTTGCCTCGAGCTCCTCGTCGGTGAACTCCAGGCCCTCGCGGGCGGCGTCGCGGAAGCGCTCGCGGTGCTCGACCGTATGGCGCTGGAGGTCGTGAGGATCGCGCACGATATGAGGTGTGAGAATCACCAGCAGATTGGTCTTGTCCACCGTTTCAGTTCGGGACTTGAACAGCCAGCCAAGGAACGGGATGTCACCGAGCCACGGAACCTTGGCAATGCTCTCGGACTGCGTTTCCTGAAGGATCCCGCCGATCATGACCGCCTCGCCGTCCCTCACGTAGACGGTGTTCTCGATCTGCCGATTCGTGAGGTTGGGCCCAAAATTCGGATCCACGGTGCCGCGCTCACTGAGCTCCTGGAAGATCTGCAGCCGGACGGTGTCGCCCTCGCTGATCTGGGGGGTGACCCGAAGGGTCACGCCCACGTCCTGCCGCGTGATGTTCTGGGAGGTCTGGAATCCTGGGTCAGCCCCCCCCGCAGACGAAGCGGCCTGGAGGCGTGAGGTGGGTACAGGAATGTTCTCGCCGACGACGATCTCCGCCTCCTCGTTGTCGGCAGTGAGAATGTTCGGCGCCGAGACAATGTTGGTATCGGCGTCCGAGTCCGTGGCATCGATGATTCCCTGGATCACAGGTAGGGTCGTGGCCTCGCCCGTGTCCGGGTCGACGATGGTGATCGTGCGGCCGAGGATTGCCGAGGTCAGGCCGCCCGAAACCGTCGAGGTGAGAGGTCCGAGGAATTCTCCGGCCAGCTCGCCGGGGGGGATCGAAGTCGGCGTCGCGTTTCCTATCGAGATCCGCGACTCCTCGTCACTGCCGATGGTGGACTGGTACAGCCAGCCGATCCCGAGGTCCGAGCTGTCATCGACCGCCACCTCGAGGATCAGCGCCTCGACCAGGACCTGCGGGCGGCGGATATCGAGCGCCTCGATCACCTCGGACAGCGTGTTGTAGGCCTCCGGTGTGGCCTGGATGATCAGCGAGTTGGTCGGGGGGTCGGCCGTCACGCGCACGCCGTCGCCCAGGTCGGCCGCTCCGGCCGCCGCCGCGGCCACCGCGCCCGCGGCGCCCCCGGCGCGGGGCGTGCCGATGCTGCGCCGGCCGCCGCTGCCGCCGCCGGTCAGGCCGCTCAGGGTGTCGGACATCTCCTCGGCGTCGGCGTTCTGGAGCCGGTACACGTGGATCCGGCCCGAGCCCTTGCGCTGGTAGTCGAGCAGCTCGATCAGGCTGGCGATCTGGTCGATCGCGGCGCGCGTGGCGATCACGATGATGGAGTTGGTCCGCTCGTCCACGATGAAGCGCGGCTCGCCCACGCTGCCGATCACGTCGCCTCCGGCCGACGCGTCGGGGGCGGCCGCGGCGCGGCGGGTGCGCGCGCGGCGCGCGCGCGGCGTGGTCTGGGCGGCGCTGTCCTGGCTGCCGAAGATCTCGCCGAGCTGCCCCGAGAGCTGGTTGGCGTCGGCGTACTCCAGCGGGAAGACCTTGATCATCTCGCTGTAGGTCGACACGTCGATCTCGGCGATGATCGTCATCAGGCGGCGGATGTTCGCCGCCGTGTCGGTGATGATCATCGTGTTCGTGGGCGCGTAGGCGATCACGCTGGCGTCCTTGGAAACCAGCGGCTTGAGCGTGTTGCTGATGTTGTCGGCCTTGACGAACTCCAGCGGGATCAGGCGGGTCACGAAGAGGTCGCGATTCGGTGTGGCGCGCCGCCCCTCGAACGTCTCGATCGGCGACTCCTTGGCCTCGCGCACGGGCACGATCTTGAGCATCCCGCCGGGCGACGGGACGGTCGTGAAGCCCTTCACCTGCAGGATCGACTCGAAGATCTTGTAGGCCTCCTCGACCGTGACGTCCTCGCCGGCGATCACGGTGACCGTGCCACGGATCCGGTCGTCGTAGATGAAGCTCTTGCCCGTGAGCTTGGCGACCGTCTCGATCACGAGCTCGAGATCGGCGTCCTTGAAGTCCATGGGCCCGCGCGCGCCCTCCTGGGCGGCGGCGGGCGGGACGAGGCTCAGCAGCAGCAGGAGCAGCAGCAGCGGGGACAGGCGGGTCAGAAGCACGTGATGGTCTCTTCGCCCGAAGGCAGGCGGCACTTCATACACGCGGGCTCGTCGTCGCTCAGGCTCTGGATCGCCACGTGCATCTGGCTCAGGTGGATGCCGTTCATCTCGTAGCAGACCGTTCCCTCGCTCAGCTCGGCGAAGGGTCCGTCGGGATCGGTGGACTCGATGCGCACGCCCTCGAGCTCGCCGTCCTCGCCCTGCACGGGATTCATGCGCATGCTGTTCATCAGCGACTCGAGGCGGGCGCTGCCGGGCGGCGGTCCGGAGGGCTCCTCGTCCTCGTCGCTGCCCTCCTGCTCCTCGCGCAGCTTGCGCAGCTGCTCGGCGCGCTGCGACGCGCGGCGCTCGGCCGCGCGGCGGCGGGCGGCGGCACGTCGCTCCTCGGGATTGCTGCGGGCCACGGGGGCCTTGCGCGCGGCCTGGGGCGCCGCCCCCCGGGCACCGGCGGCGACGTCCTCGTCGTCGTCCATGCGCAGCTGCGAGCGGACGCCGTCCTTGTCCACGACGATGCGACGCTTGTCGATGCCGACGATGCGGTGGCCCTCGGCCAGGCGGTCGCCGACCCGGTAGGCGCCGCGCTCATCGCGCCGGCTCTGGTGGGCGAGGGTCGCCAGCGATAGCTCGGGGACGCTCATGGCGACGGTGCCGACGAGGGTGTAGGGAAGCGCGGCCTCGGGCAGATCCTCGTCGAGGCCCACGGCCCCGATGGCATCGCTGGCCTCGTCGGGCTGGCTGGATCCGAACAGATCGCGCTGGGAGATCGCGGCGTAGCGTGCGAAGCTGGTGTCGCGCTCGGCGGCGGCCCGGGGCGGCGGGATCTCGATCGAGTCGACCGGGGACCGGGCGAGGGCGGCCGAGACGGTGGACCAGAGCATGCCGACGCACGCGAGTACGAGGACGATCTGGAGCGCCCGGATGCCGGTCGTGAGCAGCAAGATGTCCCCAGCTGACGGCCGGTTGCGCTGTCCAGCGCCCCTGCCGCGAATTCCCTTGCAATTTCGGTCCAGTCTACGCGCTGCTGCCAGCCGTGAGCAACCGGGCCACCGGGCCCCTCGAACGCTGGATTCATCGGCAACAAACCGGCGCCGATTGACTCACTCGGATGCTTAACCGCCTGCGACTATTCGGAGTTGTGTCGCTCGTCACAGGCGGGCTGTGCGTCGCGCTCGCGCTGCTCCTGGCGGGCCCCGGCGGTCCGCGCGAGCGTGCGCAGCGAATCCTCCACGTCGGCGGGCCCCTGTTCAAGGTTCTGCGTCCGGCCGGGGTCGCCGAGACGGGAATCGGGGCCATCGAGCTCCACATCGGCTTCTCGCCGGGCAACCGCGTGGCCTCGGACACGTTCCGCTGCCTGCTCAACGGCGACGACGTCACCGACACCCTGACCCTGGGCCGGAACGGGGCCCACGGGGAGCTGCGCGGGCTGACCGAGGGACCCAACCGGATCACGCTGCAGCTCTTCGGGCGCAGCTGGTGGAGCGGCCGCTACGTGCAGGACGAGCGCCGCATCGTGGTGCGCGTGCGGGGCGCCAGGGGCCTCGACCGGGCCTAGGCCCCCGCGTCGCCGGCCGGGGCCAGGATGCCCGGAATGGCGCTTTTCCGCTGCGACGGCGTTGACAAGCGGGGCCTCGGCCCTAGCTTGCGCGCCACTGGGTTTGGGCCCAGTAACCTATTGATTTATATTGGTTTTCATTCCGGGGGTCGAGAATGGGCAAGGTCATCGGAATCGATCTGGGTACCACGAACAGCGTCGTGGCCGTCATGGAAGGCGGCGAGCCCAAGGTCATCCCGAACGAGGAGGGCGGTCGCACGACCCCCTCGGTGGTCGCCTTCACCAAGGACGGTGAGCGGCTCGTCGGTCAGATTGCCCGCCGTCAGGCGGTGACCAATCCGACCAACACGGTCTTCTCGGTCAAGCGCTTCATGGGCCGCCGGATCGCCGAGATCACCGAGGAGATGAAGCTGGTCCCCTACAAGGTCAAGGAGGGCCAGAACCAGCTCGCGGTCGTCGAGGCGGGAGGCAAGGACTACACCCCGCCCGAGATCTCCGCCATGATCCTCCAGAAGCTCAAGACGGCCGCGGAGGCGTACCTGGGCGAGAAGGTCACGCAGGCCGTGATCACGGTGCCCGCGTACTTCAACGACGCGCAGCGCCAGGCCACCAAGGACGCCGGTACGATCGCGGGCCTCGAGGTGCTGCGCCTGGTCAACGAGCCGACCGCCGCCTCGCTGGCGTACTCGCTGGACAAGAAGAGCGACGAGAAGATCGCGGTCTACGACCTGGGCGGTGGCACGTTCGACATCTCGGTGCTCGAGGTGGGCGACAACACGGTCGAGGTGCTCTCGACCAACGGCAACACGCACCTCGGCGGCGACGACTTCGACGACCGCATCATCCGCTACCTGGTCGAGGAGTTCCGCAAGGACCAGGGCGTCGACCTGTCGAAGGACCCGATGGCGATGCAGCGCCTGAAGGAGGAGGCCGAGAAGACCAAGATCGAGCTGTCCACCGTGACGGAGAGCGAGATCAACCTGCCGTACATCACGGCGGACCAGTCCGGGCCCAAGCACCTGAACCTGAAGCTCTCGCGCTCCAAGTTCGAGCAGCTCGTGGAGGATCTGGTCGATCGCACGCTCGAGCCCGTGCGCCAGGCGTGCAAGGACGCCGGCATCAAGCCCGGCGACATCGACGAGGTGGTCCTGGTCGGCGGCTCCACGCGCATGCCGCGCGTGCAGAAGCTGGTGCAGGAGTTCTTCGGCAAGGAGCCCAACCGCGGCGTGAACCCCGACGAGGTGGTCGCGATCGGTGCGGCGGTCCAGGCCGGCGTGCTGGCGGGCGACGTCAAGGACGTGCTCCTGCTCGACGTGACCCCGCTCTCGCTGGGCATCGAGACCATGGGTGCGGTGATGACGCGGCTCATCGACCGCAACACGACCATTCCCACCAAGCGCAGCCAGACCTTCTCGACCGCGGCCGACAACCAGCCCCAGGTCGAGATTCACGTGCTCCAGGGCGAGCGCGAGATGGCGGCGGGCAACCGGACGCTGGGCAAGTTCATCCTGGACGGGATCCCGCCCGCGCCGCGCGGCGTGCCGCAGGTCGAGGTGACGTTCGACATCGATGCCAACGGCATCCTGTCGGTGCAGGCCAAGGACAAGGCCAGCGGCAAGGAGCAGTCGATCAAGATCGAGGGCTCCAGCGGCCTCGACCAGGCCGAGGTCGATCGCATGATGCGCGAGGCCGAGGCCAACGCCGAGGAGGACCGCCAGCGCCGCGAGCAGGTCGATGCGCGCAACGCGCTCGACTCGCTGGCCCACCAGGCCGCCAAGACGCTCGAGGAGCACGGTGACTCGCTGGGCGACACGGACCTGGCGCCGGTGCGGGCCGAGGTCGAGGCATCGCGCTCGCTGCTCGAGAACGAGGACGCCAGCAGCGAGCAGCTCAACGAGCAGGCCGGCAAGCTCCAGACGGCGCTGCACGCCATCAGCGAGGCGCTCTACAAGTCGCAGGCCGATGCCGCAGGCGGGCCCGACGAGGCGGCCGGCGACGGCGCGGCGGATGCCGCGGGCGGCGAGGACGTGGTGGACGCGGAGTTCACCGAGGAGAAGTAAGCTCGCCCCCATGAGCGACGAGCCCAGATCCGACGAGGTCGAGCTCGACGGCGAGGCCCCGGACGATCCAGGTCCGGGCTCCGCCGCCGAGGTCGTGATCCCGGAGGTGCTGCCCGTGTTGCCCCTTCGCAACACGGTGCTGTTCCCCACGCTGGTCACGCCGATGGTCGCCACGACCGATCGCGCGCGCCGGATCGTGGAGGCGGCCGCCGACGGGGATCGACTGCTGGCCACCGTGGCCGTGCGCGATCCGTCCGTCGAGACGCCGGGCCCCGACGATGTGTACCGCGTGGGCACCGCCGTGCGGATCCTGCGCATGGTGCAGAACCCCGGTGGGGGCCAGCGGATCTGGGTCCAGGGGCTGCGCCGCGTTCGCATCGAGGAGTTCGTGGAGACCGAGCCGGCCCTGCGCGCCCGGGTCAGCGCCTTCGCGCCGGTCGACGCCGACCCCGTCGAGGTCGAGGCGCTGCATCGCAACGTCTCGCGCATGTTCCTGCAGTACGCCGAGAGCGCCGACGTGTCCGAGCCCGTCACGGCCATGGTTCAGGGTCTGGAGGACTCCGCCGCGCTCTCCGACGTGGTGGCCGCGAACCTGGGCCTGCCGGTCGAGGATCGCCAGAAGGTGCTCGAGCTCGACGACGTGCGGGCCCGCCTGGAGTTCCTGTCCGAGCACCTCGCCCGCGAGCAGGAGGTCCACCGGCTCGAGGAGGAGATCCGCGAGCAGGTGCAGGAGGAGCTCTCGCGCAGCCAGCGCGAGTACGTGCTGCGCGAGCAGGCGCGGGCGATCCGCCGCCAGCTCGGCGAGTACGACAGCCCCGAGGAGCAGGTCGAGGAGCTCCGCGAGCGCATCGAGCGTGCGGGGGTCCCCCCCGAGGTCGCCGAGGTCGCCGATCGCGAGCTCACGCGGCTGGCCTCCCAGCCGCCCGGCGCCATGGAGGCCGGCACGATCCGGACCTACCTCGAGTGGATCGCCGACCTGCCGTGGTCCACCGAGAGCACCGACACGCTCGACGTGGCGCGCGCGCGCGAGGTCCTCAACGAGGACCACTACGACATCGAGAAGGTCAAGGAGCGGATCCTCGAGTTCATCGCCGTGCTCAAGCTCAAGCAGGACATGCGCGGCCCGATCCTCTGCTTCGCCGGCCCGCCGGGCACGGGCAAGACGTCGCTCGGGCGCTCGATCGCGCGCGCCATGGGGCGCAAGTTCGCGCGCATCTCCCTGGGCGGCGTGCGCGACGAGGCCGAGATCCGCGGCCACCGGCGCACCTACGTGGGCTCGCTCCCGGGCCGCATCGTGCAGAACCTCAAGCGCGTGGGCACCCGCAACCCGGTGTTCATGCTCGACGAGATCGACAAGCTCGGCAGCGACTTCCGTGGCGATCCCTCGTCGGCCCTGCTCGAGGTGCTCGACCCCGAGCAGAACTTCAGCTTCAGCGACCACTACCTCGAGGTGCCGTTCGACCTGTCCAAGGTGCTCTTCATCGCCACCGCGAACATGCTCGACGGCATCCCGCCGGCGCTGCGCGACCGCATGGAGGTGATCGAGCTGCCCGGCTACACCGAGGAGGACAAGCTCGAGATCGCGCGCCAGTACCTGATCCCGCGCCAGCTCGAGCAGAGCGGCCTGACGGAGCATGCGCCCGAGATCACCGACGACGCGCTGCGCCGGGTGATCTCCGGCTACACGCACGAGGCCGGGCTGCGCAACCTGGAGCGCGAGCTGGGAAAGATCGCGCGCAAGGTCGCGCGGCGCGTGGTCGAGAGCGGCGAGACCGCCGCACCGCGCATCGACGCCGACGATCTCCATGGCCTGCTCGGACCGCTGAAGTTCGAGCCCGAGGTGGCGGGCCGCGTGCAGATCCCCGGCGTGTCGGTCGGCCTGGCCGTCACGGGAGCCGGCGGCGAGATCCTGTTCATCGAGGCCACGCGCATGAAGGGCCGCGGCCGGCTGAAGGTGACCGGCTCCGTACGCGACGTGATGCGCGAGTCTGCCGAGACCGCGGTCTCCCTGGTGCGCACGCGGGCCAAGGACGTCGGCGTCGATCCGGACGTGTTCGGCATCAGCGACATCCACCTGCACCTGCCCGCGGGCGCCACACCCAAGGACGGACCCAGCGCGGGAATCGCGATCGTGACGGCCCTGGTCAGCCTGCTGCGCGACATCCCGGTGCCGCCCGACCTGGCGATGACCGGCGAGATCACGCTGCGCGGCAAGGTGCTGCCCGTGGGCGGGATCAAGGAGAAGATCCTCGCGGCGCGCCGTGCCGGCCTGGGCCGGGTGCTGATCCCCGCCGACAACGTCAAGGACCTCGCGGAGGTGCCGTCCGAGCGCATCGCCGAGCTGCGGGTGATCCCGGTCGAGCGCATCGAGGAGGTGCTCGACCACGCCTTCGGGCCACTGGGCGGCGTTTGATCCGCCTGGCGTGCGCGCTGCTGCTGCTGCTGCCGGCCGGCGGCTGCGTGACGCGCGCGGAGTTCGACGCGCGCGTGGCGCGCGGCCGCTCGCTCGAGTACGAGATGGCGCGGCGCGAGGACGAGATGGTCCGGCTGCGTCGCCGCAACCTGGCCCTGCTGCAGGTCGGCTCGCGCCTGAAGCTCGAGCGCCAGTCCCTCGACACCGAGCGCATCGAGCTGCTCGGCGAGATCGAGGAGGCGCGCCAGGAGTACGAGCGCCTGCAGGACGCGCTGCTCGGGGAGCAGCGCGCACGCGAGGCGCGCGAGCGGGAGCTGCAGCAGCTGGCGGGGACCTACCAGAGCCTGGTCGAGGAGCTCGAGAAGGAGGTCGAGGACGGCAAGCTCGAGATCCACCGGCTGCGCGGGCGGCTCCAGGTGCGCGCGCTCGACCGCCTCCTGTTCGACTCCGGCAGCGCCACGATCAACGCGGGCGGAGGCGAGGTGCTGCGCAAGGTCGCCGGCCAGCTCGCCCGCATCGAGGGCCACCGGATCCGTGTGGAGGGCCACACCGACAACGTGCCCATCTCCAGCGAGCGCTTCCCCTCGAACTGGGAGCTCTCGGTCGCGCGCGCGGCGGGCGTCGTGCGCTCCCTGATCGACGCCGGTCTGGAGCCCGGCCGGCTCTCGGCCGAGGGCTTCGGGCCCTGGCAGCCGATCGCGCCCAATGACTCGCCCGCCAATCGCTCGCGCAATCGCCGCATCGAGATCGTGCTGGTTCCCGAGTCGGAGCGGTGAGCCCGGCGCCGCCCGGCCTGCTGGGCGAGCTGTACGCCGCGGCGCTCGACGCCGTGCGCGGGGGGCCGGCGGTGCGGCGGGCCCTGGAGCGCGCGCCGCGCGACGAGCGCCCCGTGGTCCTGCTCGCCTGCGGCAAGGCGGCCTGTGCCATGGCAGGGGCGGCCGTCGAGGTGCTGGGCGAGCGCCTCACCGGCGGCGCGGTACACACGCGCGAGGGCCACGCGCGCACAGTCCCGCGGCTCGAGGTCCGCGAGGCCGGCCACCCGCTGCCCGACGCGCGCAGCCTGGCCTGCGCGGAGCAGGCGCTGGCGATCGCTGCGAGCCTGCACGGGGACCAGCGGCTGCTGGTACTGCTGTCCGGCGGTGCCTCGGCGATCTGGTGCGCGCCGGCCGAGGGGCTGGACCTGGACCTCAAGCGCGCCACGACCGACGCGCTGCTGCGCGGCGGCGCCAGCATCGCCGAGATCAACTGCGTGCGCCGGCGCCTGTCGCGCATCAAGGGAGGGCGGCTGGCCGCCGCCGCGGCCGGCCGGACGGTCACGACGCTGGCGATCTCGGATGTGCGCGGCGACGCACCCGCCGACATCGGCTCGGGACCGACCGTCGCCGATCCGACCTCGCGCGACGACGCGCTGGCCGTGCTGGACCGGCCGGCGATCGCGCCCGGCATCCCCGCGGAGGCGCGGCGCTGCGTCGAGACGGAGGCGGCGGTGCCTGCCGCGGCGGGTCCGGGGCACGTCGAGATCGTCGCCTGCCTCGATGACGCACTGGCGGCCGCGGAGGCGGCCGCGCGGGCGCGCGGTCTGCGCGCGCGGCGGGTGCCGGGCGGCCTGTACGGCGACGTGCGCGAGGTCGCAGCGCGCCTGGTCGCCGCGCTCGAGGCGGCGCGCGCCGCCGGCGACACCGTGCTGCTGTGTGGCGGCGAGCCGACCGTCGAGGTGCGCGGCCCCGGCCGCGGCGGGCGCTGCCAGGAGCTGGCCGCGCGCCTGGCGCTGGCGCTCGAGAACACGCCCGGCTGGAGCGCGCTCTGCGCCGGGACGGACGGAGCCGACGGCCCGACAGACGCCGCAGGTGCACTCGTGGACGCCGGCAGCGTCGCGCGCGCGCGCGCCGCCGGGCGCGACCCGAGCGCCGACCTCGCGCGCAGCGACAGCCACGCGCTGCTCGCGGCCAGCGGCGACCTCGTGCGCACCGGCCCGACCGACACGAACGTGACCGACCTGGTCCTGATCCGCGTCGGGCCCTGAGGCGCGACGCCTGGTAGGATCCGGCGACCCGGGCCGGCCCGGGGGAGGGCGCATGGGCATCGACATCGAGACCTTCAAGCAGGTGCTGGGAAGCTGGGCCAGCGGCGTGACCATCGTGACCTCGCGCTCGGGCGAGCACCACCACGGCATGACCGTCTCGGCGTTCTGCTCGGTCAGCGCCGACCCGCCGCAGGTCCTGATCTGCGCCAACAAGGACTCGAACACGCAGAGCCTGATCGAGCAGGCCGGCGTCTACACCGTCAACGTGCTGGCCGAGGGGCAGGACGAGCTCTCGAACCTGTTTGCCGACAAGGCCCGCGAGGACGAGCGCTTCGACGGCCTGAGCTGCGAGGACGGCGCCACCGGCTGCCCGCGCATCCCGGGCGCACTGGCCTGGCTCGACTGCAAGGTCGTCAATACCGTCGAGGCCGGCAGCCACGTGATCTACGTGGGCCTGGTCGAGGGGGCCGCGATCGCGGAGCGCGAGCCGCTGGGCTTCTACCGCGGCCGCTACCGGGAGCTGGTCTAGGGCGAGGGCGCCCCTCCGGCCCCGGCCACGCAGCCAGCTCGTGATCCGGGCCTGGCGCGTGTAGGTCCGCAGCCGTCGCCCGCCCGCGTCGTGCGCTCATCTCGACGCTGTAGGTCGAGGCGATCCGGGTGCCGCTCGAGCGATGGAGCCGGCCCGACCGCGTGCAAGCGCGGCGGGGCCCGCTGCCTAGCTCGCCCGGTTGCGGAGCCAGTGCCGCTGCATGTCCATCACGATGGACTTGAGTGCCTCGGGCGCGGCGACCTGCCCCTCGGCCGCGTGCGCGAACAGGATGCCCGCGTCGCCGCCGTGCACGTTCTTCACGGTGCCGGGCAGCGTGAGCTCGGTGCCGCGGCAGGCCAGCCTCACGTGTACGCGGTCTGCGCGGCTCAGCGGCGGATCCAGCTCGGCGCCGAGCCGGATGCCCACGAAGCTGATGTCGAGGGGCTCGGCCGGGGACTCCTGCTCGCCGTCGCGCATCACGTGGGTCGCGAGCTCGTGGCCCGGGAGCAGCGGAACGCGGAACACCACCCGGCGGTCGGTGCGGTGCACTGCGTCGGGGCGTCCCAGCTCGAGCAGCGGCAGGCCGTCCTGCTCGAACTGGGCGATCAGGTGGCTCAGGAACACACACGCCTGCTGGCCGACCGAGTAGATCACGACGCAGCCGCTGAACGGCTCGAGCTCGTCCTTGGGTGGCTCGAGCGGCGCGAAGCGCACGCACTCCCGCTCGACCTCGTAGAACGATCCCTGCAGCAGCTTGCCTGACTCCAGGAAGATCACCGTCGCGTTGCGCCCGGCTACGATCTCCTGGGCGTGGGCTGTCGGGTCGGACATGGTCACGCTCCTGGGTTGAACCAAGCCTCTCCGCACTCATCGCGCTTCCGCCCGGTCATCTTGACGGTGCGGCGATCGGGCACATGCGGCACCCGGGTACTGGGACTCGGTGACGCACCTGGTGGGGCCTCGCACTGCAGCAGGACCACGATCAGATGCAGCGGCAGCAGAGGGGTCTGCGCAATCGCTCGCTCGAGCACGTCACCCTGGCGCGACAGGAAGTGGGCCTGGCCCACTTCCACTCGACCCTGGACCGACATCTCGCAGAGGAGGCGAGGTCCTGAACGGGGGACGAGCCTGCGGCCGGGAACGCGCTGCTGCGGGACGCGCGGTGGGCGACCCGCAGCCGACCTATCGGCTGCCCGGGTACCCGCCCGGGTCTTCGGCGCCGGGCCGATGCATTCCACGCACGGCTGCCACGACCAGCAGCGCGGCGAGGAGCATCGCGCGCGCTGGCTCGGGAACAGGCGAATCCTGGCCCACCAGATGCGGTATCGACTCCGTGGGAAACGAGGCCGATCGCGTGTCGTTGAAGCGCAGGGTCGCACTCTCGATGAGTGGAGCGTCGTCACCGACGCTGGAGAAGCCCCACTGGAAGTGCGCGCCGTAGTACGGAACCGTTCGTTCACTGCCTGCCGGAGCTCCGAAGTCCGGGTCCGGCCCGATGGAAAAAGTCAGGATGGGATGGTCGATCTGCAGCTGTGTCGAGGTGAATGAAGCAGCTCTGATCCGGGCGCCGAATTCGTCCAGGGTGAATCCGTTCCCGCCAAACTGGCTGCCGCCACCGATCGAGGTCGCACCCGCCGGGAACGCGCGATCGTAGATGAGCTCGAGCTCCAGGACCTGGGCGGCGCCGGGATACACGAACGACCGGACGAACCTGTCATCGGAGAACAGGAAGTCCACCTGGGTGAAGTCATCCGTGATCTGCGGTCCGGTGACCACCGTGGCGGGCACTCCGAGGAGAGAGGGGACGGGAAAGGTCCTCGTCACGAACTGCTCTCCGACCTCGCCTGGGTCCGTATCGACGACGATGATTTCCGCACGCGCGAAGCCAGGGTCGACGCCCAGTGCGATGGGCAGAGCGACGAGGAAGAGCATCAGGAAGGAACGCACGGCTGGGCTCCTGCGTGGATCGCTGAGGTGAAATGTCCCTGCAGGTCGAGGACCGTACCAGATCAAGCTGCCGTCCCGATGCGGTGGCGAGGCGGCCGAGCGCCGGCGAGATCGAGAGCCGGCCGCGCTCCCGGGGACCCGTGCTCATCCCAGCGCGTAGGCGCTCAATGTCCCGCACTTGCGCCCGTCCAGGGCCGTGATCGCCACACTCGCCACGCAGAACTCCTCCCCGAACTCTGCGTTCCTGGGGCTGTTCCAGAACTCGTGCGCGCGATCGGAGGTCCGCGGGTGGACGAGGGTCACATGGGGCGGGAAGTCGAGCGGATCGAATGGAGGGGCAAGTACCCGTGCTCGGAGTCGTGCCAGCCCGTCGTCCAGGTCTTCCACCTCGACGTACACCCCGCACTCCGGACGGCCGAAGCACGCGACGCGCCCGAGCCTCAGGCGAAAAGGCTCACTCACCCGCGCTGCCTTCCGGAGGCGCTCATCGAGCAGGGAGGCGTCCGGGGCCTCCTGCGGGTAGATGACGGTCACGTGGGCGTCGGTCTGCGCCGCCATCGCAGGATCCCATCTGCGCCGCACCGATTCGATCTGCAGGGCAGCATCGCCGGACAGGAAGATCGTTGCGTGGTGGTCAGAGTAGGGCGCCATCGCGCCGAGTCTATGAAACTCGCGCGCATTGATCTGCCCGCAGCGGCATGGAGCGCCACCGGGATCCGCACGCTGACGCCCAGCCAGGGCGTCAGCGGACCGCGAGCGTCTCCGACACGCGGCCGGCAACCCGATCGTGAAGGGGAAGCCCCCGGCTGCATCGACCAGGCGCCCCGTACTCGCCGCATCCGCTGGCCGCGGACCGCTCCGGTCGAATCCCACCGGCTGACCGGCCGCTGACGAGCCTCGCCCGCCGGGGCCGGCAGGGGGTGCCACCCGGAGGAGCGTCCCGGCGCCGGTGCGGTCGGCGCCGCGGCCGGGGCCCTGCCCGTCGCGGCCGACCCCGATCGTCGACATGCAGGCAGGCGGCAGATCGGGGCTCGCTTGATTGCCACCGGATGGATCGTGCACCATCGCCTCGACGGTCCTGCGTTTCAGGGATTGAGGGAGGGCGGCATGTCGCGTGGCATTCGACTGGACGGGTTTGTCCTGGCGATCTTTCTGGCGCTCGCCGCCTCCGCAGCGAGTGCAGCGGCTCCGGGGGGAGTCAGCTTCCAGGGCCTGGCGCTGGACCCGACCGGGAACCCGATCAACGGCACGGAGAACGTGCTCCTGCGCATCTACCTGGATCCGGTCTCGACAGATCCGGCGGATCTCCTCTACACCGAGGTCCACCTCGATGCGAGCTTCATCGATGGCGTCTTCAGCGTGGTGATTGGCCAGGGCGATTTTCCGTCGGGGGCGTTTGACGCGGGCGTGTTCAGCTCGCCGGACACCTGGCTCGAGGTGGAGATCGCGAGCGAGGTTCTGGCACCGCGCACCAAGATCCAGTCCGTGGCGTACGCTCTGCAGTGCGCGAGCAGCGAGGCGCTCGGGGGGCTGGCCGGTGCGGACTACCAGCGACTCGTGACGGGTGCCTGCCCGGCGGGTGATGCGATAGGGCAGATCAACGCGGACGGAACCGTGGTCTGCGAGACCGACGACGACAGCAACGCGAGCACGCTGTGCGGGCCGGGTGAGCTCCTCACCGGCGACGGCAGCTGCGTGGTGGTCCCGGTGGATACCAGCGCGGCGACGCTGTGCGCTGCGGGGCAGTTCCTGAACGGAGACGGGAGCTGCGAGCCGGCCGTGAGCGGTGCCACGTTCCCCCTGCAGGTCATCGGGTCCAACGTGGCGATCGCGTTCGACGGCATCGGCGCCTCGGAGATCGCGACCAGCGCCGTCGGCGCCTCGGAGATCGCGACCAGCGCGGTCGGCGCCTCGGAGATCGCGACCAACGCGGTCGGCGCCTCGGAGATCGCGGCCAACGCCGTCGGCGCCTCGGAGATCGCGCCCGGGGCCGTGGGTTCGAGCGAGCTCAATTTCTCCATCAGCGCGACGGACGCCGATCTCAACGGGGGCCTGATCTCGCTGACGAACTCCTCGTCGACCTCACCCTCCAACTATCCGATGGGCCTGCTCGGGCAGGCCACGGGTACGGCGAGTACCTCGTGGCTGGCCGGTGTGGCCGGCCTGGTGCCCGGGCTGGGGAACGGGGCTCCGGTCGGCTCCGTGCCCTCGGGCGTGAAGTACGGCGTCGTCGGTGCCGTCGATACGGGTACGGGTGTCGCCGCCGTCGCGAACGCCGGCATCGGACTGCTGGCGGACGGCACGACCATGGCGATCAAGGGCATCGGCATCAACGGGCCGACCCAGGGCTACGCGGGCGTGCAGGGGACGAGCGATTTCGACGGCAATACCGCGGTCGACATCGCCGGCCTGGAGATCGGTCTGCTGGGTGTCTCGACCGGGACAACGGTCTCCGACAACTACGGCGTGTACGGTTACTCGAACAACGTCGGCGTCTTCGGGGTGGGCTCGCTGCTGGCGGGGCAGTTCGTCGGCTCGGTCCAGGTCGGTGAGGCGGGGGAGATGATGCTGACGGGCAGCCAGATCCGGATGAGCGATGCGGCCGGGCAGCAGGCCATCGTCATCGACGCCGCGGCCCCCGCCGGCAGCCGCATCCAGGCGGGAGAGTTCGTGATCACCGGTGGCTCCGATCTCTCCGAGAACTTCGATGTGTCGAGGGCGGGAAAGGCGAGCGTGGTACCGGGCACCATAGTGAGCATCGATCCGCAGGTGGCCGGCAAGCTGGCCGTCAGTACCGAGGCCTACGACCGCAGGGTTGCCGGCATCGTCAGCGGTGCGGGGGGCGTCCGTGCCGGCGTGTTGATGGGCCAGTCCGGCAGCATCGCGGACGGCGAGTACCCGGTGGCTCTGAGCGGCCGCGTCTATGCGCGGGCGGATGCGAGCAGCGGCGCCATCCGACCGGGAGACCTGCTGACGACCTCCTCACGCGCCGGCCACGCGATGCGCGTGGCCGACCACGCCCGTGCGCCGGGTGCGATCATCGGCAAGGCCATGACGCCGCTGGATGAGGGCACCGGGCTGGTGCTGGTGCTGGTGTCGCTGCAGTGACGCCGCGCGGATCGCGCTCTCGCGGAGCAAGCCCTGCGACAGGCGGGCCGACCCGGACCGCGGCTTCCGGATCGAGGGCGAGCTGATCATCGACCGCTGGTCTCCGGTGGTGCCCAGGACTGGATTCGAACCAGCACTCCCAAATAAGGGAACCAGGCCCTCAACCTGGCGTGTCTACCAATTTCACCACCTGGGCAGCGGGCCGGAATCTAGCCCACCGGGATCACGACTCAACCGGCCGGGCTAGTCGGTCGGCGGGGGCGTCTCGCGCTCGGCCGGTGCGTCGCCGGGAGCCGGAGGCTCGATCGCCTCGAAGCCCGACGGGGCCTCGCCGGGCTCGTCCTCGGACAGCGGGACGGCCTCGAAGCTCGACTCGGGCACCGCGGGCTCGACCGGGGTGTCGGGGGCCGAGGCGGGCGCCGGGCCGTCGAGCAGGTCGTCGTACTGGCTCGAGGCGCTGAGCCGGGTGAGCGAGAAGCTGGTGACCATGAAGAGCACCGCCGCGCCCGTCGTGAGCTTGGTCAGGAAGTTGCCGGCGCCGCGGGCGCCGAAGACCGTCTGGCTGGCGCCGCCGCCGAACTGCACGCCGATGTCGGCGCCCTTGCCGTGCTGGAGCAGCACGATCGCGATCAGTGCCAGGCACGTCAGCACGTGCAGGGTCTGGATCAGCAGCTCCATCCGGGTTCCTTCCGCGGGCGGCCTCCGGGGCCGCCGGACTCAGCGGCCCACGATGATCGCAGAGAAGCTCTCGGGGTCAAGGCTGGCGCCGCCCACCAGGCCCCCGTCGATGTCGGGCTGCGCCAGCAGCTCGGCGGCATTCTCGGGCTTCATGGACCCGCCGTACTGGATCCGGATGGCATCGGCGTCGGCTCCGAAGCGCTCGCGCAGCCAGCCGCGCACGAAGGCGTGCGCCGCCTGGGCCATCTCCGGCGTCGCGGTGCGACCGGTGCCGATCGCCCACACCGGCTCGTAGGCGACCACCAGCTCGGATGCGCGGGCGGCGTCGGCCGAGGCCAGCGAGCCCCCGAGCTGGGTGCTCAGGACCTCGAAGGTGCGATCGGCCTCGCGCTGCTCCAGGGTCTCCCCGATACACAGTATGGGCCGCAGGCCGGCCGCCTGGAGCGCCGCGACCTTCTCGGCGATGAAGGCGTCCGTCTCGCCGAAGATGGCGCGGCGCTCGGAGTGACCCACGATGGCGTAGCGGCAGCCGAGCTCGCGGAGCATGTCGATGCTGATCTCGCCGGTGAACGCGCCGGAGGGCGCCGGGTGCACGTTCTGGGCCGCCAGCGCGACGTCGCTGCCGGCCAGGGCCTCGGCGGCCGCCGCCAGCGCGGTGAACGGCGGCGCCACCGCGACCTCGACGCCCCTGGCGTCGCCGATGCGCGGCAGCAGGTCCGCCGCGAACGCGCGCGCGTCGGCCACGGTCTTGTGCATCTTCCAGTTGGCTGCGATCAGTGGTGCTCTCATCAGGTCTCCCGGCTACGCGCCCAGCGCCTCGAGGCCCGGCAGGCTGCGGCCCTCCACGAACTCCAGCGATGCCCCGCCCCCGGTCGACAGGTGCGAGAACCGCTCCGCCACGCCCGAGGCCTGCGCGGCGGCGAGCGAGTCGCCGCCGCCGACCACCGAGTAGGCGTCGCTGTCGGCGAGCGCGTGCGCCACCGCCATGGTGCCGGCGTCGAACGGGGGCTTCTCGAACAGGCCCAGGGGCCCGTTCCAGAACACCGTGCCGGCGCTCCGCAGCACGTCGGCGATCTGCTGGACGCTGCGCGGGCCGATGTCGAGCGCCATGCGATCGTCGGGGATGGTCTCGACGATGTCCGCGCCGGCCGCCTCGTCGAGGCCGGCCGCGACCACGTGGTCCGTCGGCAGTAGCAGGTGGGCCGGGCTGTCGAGCAGGCGGCGCGCGGTCTCGACCAGGTCGGGCTCGACCAGCGAGCGGCCCACGGGCTCGCCGCGTGCGAGCAGGAACGTGTAGGCCATGGCGCCGCCGATCGCGACGACGTCGGCCTTTTTCGACAGCGACTCGAGCACTGCGAGCTTGTCGGACACCTTGGCGCCGCCGAGCACGCAGACGAACGGGCGCTCGCTCACGTCGCGTACGCGCGTCAGCGCGTCGATCTCGCGCATCAGCAGGAAGCCCGCAGCGCGCTCGGGGCAGGCGCGCGCCAGGCCCTCGGTGCTGGCGTGGGCACGGTGCGCGGTCCCGAAGGCGTCGTTCACGTACACGTCGCAGAGCCGCGCCAGCGCGGCCACGAAGGCGGGATCGTTCGCCTCCTCGCCGGCGTGGAAGCGCAGGTTCTCCAGCAGCAGCACCTCGCCGTCGGCGAGCTTCGCAACGCGAGCCTCGACCTCGTCGCCCACGCAGTCGGTCGCCAGCTCGAGGCCCATGGCCGCGGCGACCGGCCGCAGCGAGAACGCCTCGTCGCGCCGACCCTTCGGGCGGCCCAGGTGTGAGGCCAGAAGCACGCGTGCGCCCCGCTCGCGCGCGAAGGCGAGCGTCTCGAGCGACGCGCGGATGCGCGTGTCGTCGGCGACGCGGCCGTCGCGCAGCGGCACGTTGAGGTCCGCGCGCACGAAGACGCGCCGCCCGGCAAGCTCCAGGTCGGAGACCGGGCGCGGCTGGCTCACAGCCGCGAGGCGATCAGCTTCGCGAGGTCGACGACGCGGTTGGCGTAGCCCCACTCGTTGTCGTACCAGGACAGCACCTTGACCAGCGTGCCCTCGAGCACCTTGGTGTTGGCCGAGTCCACGATCGAGGAGTGGGTGTTGCCCTGGAAGTCGATCGAGACCAGCGGCTCGTCGCAGACGTCGAGGATGCCCTTCATCGGCCCGGCGGCCGCCTTGCGGAAGGCCTGGTTGATCTCGTCCGCCGATGCCGCGCGGTCGATCTCGGCGACCAGGTCCACCACCGACACGTCGGGCGTGGGTACGCGGATCGCGATCCCGTCGAGCTTGCCCTTCAGCTGCGGCAGCACCAGGCCGACGGCGCGCGCTGCACCGGTCGAGGTGGGGATCATCGACACCGAGGCGGCGCGGGCGCGGCGCAGGTCCTCGTGCGGCAGATCCAGGATGCGCTGGTCGTTGGTGAACGCGTGGGTGGTGGTCATCCAGCCGCGCTTCAGCCCGAACTCCTGGAGCAGCACCTTGGCGACGGGCGCCAGGCAGTTGGTGGTGCACGAGGCGTTCGAGACCACATGGTGGTTCGCCGCGTCGTAGACCTCCTCGTTGACGCCCAGCGCGATCGTGGCGTCGGGATCGCTGGCCGGGGCGCTGATGATGACCTTCTTCGCGCCGGCCTCGAGGTGCTTGGCCGCGGCGGGACGCTTGGTGAACAGCCCGGTCGACTCGATCACCACGTCGACGCCGAGCTCGCCCCAGGGCAGGGCGCCCGGGTCCCGCTCTGCCAGCACCTTGATGCGGCGCTTGCCCACGCGCAGGCCGTCGTCGGTGGCCTCGACGTCGTCGAGGCGCCCGTGGATGGAGTCGTACTTGAGCAGGTGCGCCAGGGTGGCGGGGTCGGTCAGGTCGTTGACGGCGACGAACTCGAGCTCGGGGTCCGCCAGCGCGCTGCGGAGCACGCAGCGTCCGATGCGTCCAAAGCCGTTGATGCCCACACGTGCCGCCATTCGTCGTCTCCTGTGGCGCGGCCGGCGGCCGCCAGGGGCGGGTACCGGGCCGCGATGCGCCGGTCGCGCAAGGGGCCTGAGCCGGGGGGCGACCGTGGGTGAGAGGGCCGGGGGAGCGGGTTCCAGCGCCCGGATCCGCCGACCGGCGCGCAGCATACCGGCGCCCAAAAACAGCGTCAACACGCGCAGGTGCGACGGGCCGCCGCCCCCGATCCGGGCTATCGTCGAGCGCCGTGATCCCCGGCGCGGCCATCGAACTCGCGGAGGTCTCGCGCGCTCCGCAGACGCGGCGGGCGCCCGGGCCGGTCGTCCTCGCAGGGGGCGCGCCCGCCCCGTGAGGCGCTGGCTCCGCCGCGTCCTGGCCCTCGGGATCGGCGTCGCGCTTCTGGGCGCGGCGTTGCTCGCGAGTCGCTGGGCGTCGATCGGCCAGGAGCGGGGCCCGGGGGCGTCGGGCGAGCTGCTGCTGGCCGGACTCGGGGGCCCGGTCTCGATCGTTCGCGACCCCTTCGGCGTGCCGCACGTGGACGCCACGCGGCGCGCCGACGCCTTCCTCGGTCTGGGTGTGGCCCACGCCCAGGACCGGCTCTGGCAGATGGAGATGCTGCGCCGGGCCGCGACGGGCCGGCTCGCCGAGGTCTTCGGGCGCCCGGCCCTGGCCTCCGATCGGCTCTCCCGGCTGCTGGGCTTCGCGGCCGAGGCCCGGGCCGAGCTCCCCGAGCTGGGGGGACGCACGCGCCGCCTGCTCGAGGCGTACTGCGCCGGGATCAACGGCTGGCTCGCGCACCTGGCCGCGGGCGAGGCGCCGGTGCCGCTGGAGCTGCGCTGGCTGGAGCTCGAGCCCGAGCCCTGGACGCCCGCCGACGTGCTGGCCATCGTGCGCTGGCGCGCCTGGAGCACCTCGCGCTCGCTGGGCGCCAGCCTGCTGCTGGACCGGCTGGTGCGCGAGCTGGGCGGGGTCGGGTCGCGGGACTTCTTTCCGGCGCGCGCGCACGACGGTGCCCTGGGCGCGCTGGGAGACGCACTGCTCGAGCTCGGCCGCAGCGCCGACCAGCTCGCCCACCTGGGTGCGCCGCCGGGCCCGGTCGGCAGCCTGGGCGCCGTGGTCTCGAGCGGGCGCTCCGCGAGTGACGGCGCGCTGCTGCTCAACGACCCGCACGTCTCGTTCGGGCTGCCCGCCACGTTCTACCTGGCCCACCTGCGCGCGCCCGACCTGGAGCTGGGCGGGGCGACCTGGCCCGGCGTCCCCGTCTTTCACGCCGGCACCAACGGCCGGATCGCCTGGGGCCGCGTCGCCCTGCACGCGAGCGTGTCGGACCTGTACGACGAGACCTTCCATCCAGGCGACCGGCAGCGCTACGAGCGCGGCGGGCGCTGGCGGCGCGTCGAGGTGCGCACCGAGACGATCGCCGTGCGCGGCGAGCAGGCGGTCGAGGTCGAGATCCGGCGCACGCGCAACGGGCCGCTGCTCGACGCGGCGCTCCCCGACGCCGAGCGTGCGCCGGACCTGGCGCTGCGCTGGGCGGGTCGCGGCGAGCCCTCGGGCATCGAGGCACTGCTGGCGCTGCAGCGGGCCGGGGACTGGGAGGCGTTCCGCGGGGCCCTGCGTGGGCTCGCGGTGCCGCCGGCCACCTTCCTGTACGCCCACCGGGACGGCAGCATCGGCGCGCAGCTCGCGGGTCGCCTGCCCGTGCGCGCCATCGAGACGGGGCTGCTGCCGGTGACCGGCGGCTCGCAGTACTACACCTGGCGCGGCTTCATCGAGTTCGACGATCTGCCCAGCGAGCACGGCAGCGACGTGCCCTGGATCATCGCGACCACGCACCCGGACCACGCGTCGCTGGCGCAGCGCGTGGCCTGGCTGTGGAGCAGCCCCGGCGGCGCCGCGCGGCTGCGCGATGCGCTCTCCCGACCGGCGCGTCTGGATCTCGACGCGCTGGTCGAGCTGCAGCGCGAGCGCGTGTCGTCACGTGGCCCCGCCGCGGTGCGCGTTCTGCTCGGCGACGTGGTGCCCACCTCGCGCGCCGCCGCGCGCGTCCGCGACGCGCTGCTCGCCTGGGACGGCGCCGTCGACGTGAGCTCGCGTGGCGCCGCGCTCTACCACGTGTTCCGCGCGCGCCTGGCGGGACGGCTGCTGGCGGAGCACGCCGGGGACGGCGCCTCTGCCGCGGTCGCCGCCGTCGCCGACCCGGCGCCGGGTGTGGCGCTGTCGCGCGCGCTCGACCGCATGGGTCCGGAGCGCAGCGACGCGCTGGTCGAGCACGCGCTCGAGGACACCTGGAGCCACATGCGCCACCGCGTGAGCTCGAATCCCGCCAAGTGGACCTGGGGCCGCACCCAGCGGCTGCGGCTGCAGCACGCCTTCGAACGCCACGGTCGCGGCCTGCTGCGCGCCGTCGGGCGACGGCTGGGCCGGGGTCCGTTCCCGGCACCCGGGGATCCCGACGCCATCTGGGCCATGTACGCGGCGGAGCTTCCGACCGACGACGTCGGCGTGGGGCCGGCGCTGCGGCTCGCGGTGGACATGTCGGACTGGCGCCACCTGCGGGTGGGCCTGGCCGGGGGCCAGTCGGGCCACGCCGGTGATGCCCACTACGACGACGCGCTGCGCGACTGGCTCGAGGGCCGCGCGCGCCCGCTCTGGCTGCACTGGGGCGACGTCGCGTACCATCGCACGGGCGCCTGGGAGCTGCGCCCCCCGCCGGTCGCGTCGGGCGGCTGACGGGGAAGCGACGGAGCGACCATGATCGTCTTCGTGCACGCGCCGGGGTTCTACGCGGCGGTCGAGCAGGCCGACGATCCCCAGCTGCGCGGGCACCCGGTGATCGTCGGTGGCGATCCGCGCAAGCGCGGCAGCGTGACCTCGGCCAGCCGCGAGGCCCGCGCGCACGGCGTGCGCGAGGGCATGGAGGTGGCCGAGGCGCTCACCCTGTGCACGGAGGCGCGCCTGCGTCCGACGCGCCTCAAGCGCTATCGCGAGGTGGCCGCCGAGCTGCGCGAGCTGGTGCGCGGCGTGACCGATCGCATCGAGGAGGTCGGCCTCGACGGCACCTTCATGCAGCCCGGTCCCGACGAGGACGCCGTGCAGCGCGCGGCGGAGCTCTGCGTGCGCATCCAGGCCGAGCTCGGCGTGCACGCCGTCGCGGGCATCGCGCCGACGCGCTTCGGCGCGCACCTCGCGTCGCGGCATCCGGGCCCCGGCGGCATCCTCCAGGTGCGCAAGCCGGAGCTGCAGGAGTTCCTGGACCGCCACGCGGTCACGGAGATCTGGGGCCTGGGCCCGGCGACCGCCGCGCGGCTGGAGCAGGAGCTCGGCGTGACCACGCTGCGTGAGCTGCGCGAGGCGGACCCCGAGGCGCTGCGGGCCGTCGCGGGACGCCACGCCCAGAGCTTCCTCGACCTGGCCTGCGGTCGCGACGACCGCCCGCTGCGTCCGATGCCGCGCGTGAAGTCGCTCTCCCAGGAGCGCACGCTGCTCGAGCCGACCAGCGACCTGCGCACCCTGGGCGACCAGATCCTGGAGCTGGCGCGCCAGCTCGAGGCGGTGCTGGCGCGCGAGCGGCGCTCGGCGCGCACCGTGACGCTCGGCGTCGGCTACGTCGACGGTACCCAGGTCACCCGCACCCACACCCTGGAGCGGCCGCTGGGTGGCTCGGCGCAGATCGGAGAGCTGGCGCTCCAGCTCCTCGGGCGCACACAGGCGGGCGTGCGTCGCGTGCGTCGCGTACGTCTGCAGCTGACGAACCTGTCGCGCAGCGAGCTCGACGCCGGACCCGAGCAGCTGCGTCTGCTCTAGCTGGCTGCGGAGGAGCTGCGTGCCGCGGCGCGGGCGGCGATCGGGCTAAAGGCGGGGTGGGCCGGGCGCCGTTACGTCCGGCGTGGGCAAGGACGATAGCTTCGACCGGCGCAAGTACCGCCGCGTGCACACCGAGCAGCTGGTCTCGATCGCTCGCATGGACGCACCCGTCGCGCTCGCCAGCGCGCTGGACCTGTCCAAGGGCGGTATCCGCTTCCAGTGCGTCGGCCTCGAGGTCGAGCTCGGAGAGGCGCTCGAGGTGACGTTCACGGTGGGGGACCGCACGGCCAGCGTGGTGGGCTCCCTGGTCCGCGTGACCGATCTCGACGCCTTCACCCAGGAGGTGGCCCTGGCCTTCACGCGGGTGGACGAGGACATCCAGCGCCTGCTGCGCGAGTTCGAGATCGACGTCGAGAATCTCTCGGGGCCGGACGGCCCCGCATAGCCAGTCCGGGCCGCGGCGGGTAAGCTGCCGCGCGGATGAGCGACTTCCACCAGACCGGCGTGGTCACCACGCTCCACCGGCTGGGCCCGCCCGGAGTGGAGCGCCTGGAGGCGGAGCTAGCGCACCATGCGAGCGAGAATCCCGTCTCGCTGGTGCTGCCGTGCCTCCACACGGAGATCCATGGCGCCGCGCTGCCGCGGATCGTGGACGTGCTCTCGAAGGTGCCGTACCTGCACGAGGTCGTGGTCAGCGTCTCGGGCACCCCGTCGTTCGCGGAGTACGACGCCGTGCGGCGCTTCTTCGCGCCGGTCGCCAGCGCGACCTGCGTCTGGGGCAGCGGTCCCACCGTCGGCGGGCTACTGGGCAGGATGCGCGACAGCGGTCTGGAGCCGGGGCCCGATGGCAAGGGTCGCGCGGTCTGGATCGGCATCGGCTACGCGCTGGCGCGCGGCGAGAGCTCGGCGCTGGTCTTCCACGACTGCGACATCCTCACCTACGACCGCGAGTTCCTGGCACGCCTGTGTCTGCCCATGGTGCACCCGAACCTCGGCTACGACTACGTCAAGGGCTACTACGGGCGCGTGACCGATCGCCTGCACGGCCGCGTGACGCGTCTGCTGGTCACGCCGCTGATCCGCTCCCTCAAGCGCACGCTGGGCGACCTGCCGCTGCTCGGGTTCCTGGACAGCTTCCGGTACCCCCTGGCCGGCGAGTTCGGCATGTCCGCGGCGCTCGCGCGCCAGGTGCGCATCCCGAACGACTGGGGGCTCGAGATCGGACTCATGGCCGAGGTCTTCCGCAATACCTCGCCCCACCGCGCCTGCCAGGTGGAGCTCTGTGACAACTACGACCACAAGCACCAGGAGCTCTCGCGCGGCGATCCCACGCGCGGCCTCAACCGGATGGTGATCGACATCGCCACCTCGCTGTATCACAACCTGGCCGGGGTGGGCGTGCAGTTCGACGCCGGCTTCCTGAACACGCTGTGCAGCGCGTACCTTCGCCAGGCCCAGGACACGATCGCGGCCTACGCCGACGTGGCGCTGGTCAACGGACTGCGCTTCGACCAGCACGACGAGGAGATCCTCGTCGAGACCTTCACCTCGGGGCTGCGCGCCGCGGGCCTGGCCTTCGTCCGCGACCCGCTGCCGCCCGAGCAGATCCCGAACTGGCACCGCGTGATCGCCGCGATGCCGGAGTTTCTCAAGGACCTGCGCTACGCCGTCCAGGCCGACCGGCGGGGCTGAGGGCGAGCGCTACATCAGGTCCATCTCGACGCGCGGCAGCTCGCCGCGGCCGATCGCGCGGGCGCGCTCCATCATCTGCTCGCCCATGCGCTCGACGTCGAAGCCGAGCACGAAGCGGTCCTGACGGATTCCCTCGAGCACCTGCTGCGCGAGCTCGTACAGGTCCTGGAACTGCACGTCGCGGCCCTCGGCCTTCCAGCGTCGCTCCAGCTCGCCCCAGCTCAGCGGCGGGCTCTCGCGCGGTCGCTCCCGCTCCAGCTCCGGGGGCCGGTTGCGCTCGGCCTCGTTCAGGCCCGTTCGCAGCATGCCGCCCGACGGGTAGAAGACCGACGCGCGCAGTCGGGTGCCGTCGTTGAGCAGCTGGTTGGCCAGCATCTCGGCCATGGCGCTGCGCGCCGCGTTCGAGGCCGCGTACACCCCCGCGAACGGCAGCGGCGTGATGCCGCCGTCGCCCGACGAGGTGATGACGACGCGGCCTTCCTCGCCCGAGGCGATCATCCGCGGCACGAAGGCCTGGATCACGTGGGCCGTGCCGCGCACGTTCACGGCGTGCACCCACTCCCAGTCCCGCGGCGTCGACAGCCAGAAGCGGCCGCTGCCGGCCGCCACGCCGGCGTTGCTGAACAGCAGGTGGCAGGCGCCGTACGCGTCGAAGACGTGTCGCGCCAGGGCGTCGCAGGCCTCGAAGCTGGTGACGTCGGTGACCACGCCGCTCACCTCGCCGCGGGCCTCCAGCTCGCGCACGCTGGCGTCGAGGGCCGGCTCCTCGATGTCCGCGACGACCACGCGCGCGCCCGCGTCGAGCAGCGCCTCGACCAGCCCCCGGCCGACGCCGCTGGCGCCCCCGGTCACGACGGCGATGCGCCCCGCGAAGTCCTTCACCGGCTCGCTCCCGCGCGTCCGGCGTGCTGCTGCGTGCGATCGGGGCCGGGCGGCACCGGCAGCGCCTCCCGGTCCGTCAGCCAGTGTCGTCCCGCCGCCTCGAGGGCGTCCCACTTCGACAGGTCCACGTCGGGCGTCTGGCCGAGATCGGCCGGTGTCGGTCCGATGCGCTCGACCAGCGGCGCCAGTGCGTCGACGTCGAAGCCGTAGACCTGTGCCGCGCTCTGACCGAGCATGCACCGCGTGTCCTCGACCGGGCAGTCCCAGAACGTGTCGCGCAGCCACTCCCGGGTGTTCGGCCAGGTCCCCTCGGGGTGCGGGAAATCGTTGCCCCACATGATGTTGCCCACGCCGATCTCGTGGCGACGCGCGATCTCGCGGCGGCGCGTGGTGGAGGCGCCGATCCACACGTTGCGGTCGAAGTACTCGCTGGGCAGCAGCTTCAGCTCGGGCGCGATGCGGCTCATCTTCCTGGTCGCGTGCTCGCGCATGTAGATGGCGTCCCACTTCCACAGCAGGTCCGCTGCCCACCAGCAGCCGCCCTCGGTGACGGCGAACTTCAGGCCCGGGAAGCGCTCGAACACGCCGGACCAGAGCAGGAACCACATGGGTCGCGCCGTCCACCAGATGGTCTCGGCGCCGTAGATGCCCAGGTTCCCGCCGTAGTCCTCACGCGGCGCGGGCCCGGTGTGCGTGTGGACCGGCATGCCCAGGTCCTGGCAGAGCGCCCAGATCGGGTCGTAGCGGAGATCGTGATAGGGCGGGTAGGGGTCCCAGAGCACGGGGATCATGATCCCGCGCAGGCCCGACTCGCGAGCGCGGCGAATCTCGGCGAGTGCCGCGTCGACGTCGTGCAGGATCGGTACGATCGCCAGCCCGCAGCGCCGCTCGGGACTGGAGCCGCAGAGCTCCGCCAGCCAGCGGTTGTGCGCCCGCGCGCCCGCCATCGACAGCTCGGGATCGGCCTGACCGCTCAGGCCGAGCCCGGCCCCGAACGGCGCCGAGGCGCCGCCGCGCACGGCGTCGGCGTCGGGGAAGATCACCTCGCCCACGACGCCGTCGGCGTCGAGCTCGGCGTCGCGGCGCGCGGCGTCCCAGCCCCCGTGGAGGCGCTCTGCGTTGTCCTCGTACCAGGCGCGCACGAAGCTGTTGTCGTCCTGACCCGTGGCGACGGCCAGCTCGCGGCGCATGGCCTGCCGCTGCTGCATGTCCGCGGCGTGCGCTTCGCGGTAGCGGGGCTCGAGGTACGGCGCGTACTCCGCGTCCGGCAGGCCGGCGTGGCAGTCCGCCGAGATGATGAGGTAGCGACCCACTCACGCCTCCGCGCCGGGGTCGTCGTCCGGCAGCGAGTAGAACTGCCGCGCCCAGCGACGGTACTCCTGGATGCGGCCGTCGCCCTTCACGAGCAGCGGGTGCTCCCGGTAGATCTTGTGGTCCCAGATCGGAATGTCGTTGTAGATCCCCGACTTCGAGAAGGCGTCGATGATCTCGCGGCCCTGGGCGTCGCCGATCGCCTCCGGGTAGGCGAAGACCCAGCGCTGGTGCGTGTGCTCCTCGTCGACGGGCGAGGACGCGTACACGAACGCGACCGAGTCCGGGATACGCAGCACCCCGTAGCCGAGCTGGAGGGTCTCGCGCGAGAACGTGCCTCCGTCGCGGCGCGGTCCCACCGTGTAGCGCACGCGCCCGTCGAAGCGCGTCTCCTGCTCGGGGATGCTCTCGGTACCGTGCACGTACTTGAAGTGGACCGTGTCCTGGTCGTTCTCGGTCACGTCCTGCAGGCTGGTCCCGATGTAGCGATCGGTGTAGATCGGGCCGACCCAGGCGGGATCGGCGAACTCGGGCAGGTCGGGCAGGTCCCAGGCCGGCGGCTTGTCGTGCAGGTGGTGCCAGGCGAGGATCAGACCGTTCTTCTCGACGGCCGGGAAGGCGCGCACGCGTGCCTTCTCGGGGATGCGTCCGTCGCTGTACGGGATCTGGACGCAGCGACCGCTGGCGTCGTAGCGCCAGCCGTGAAACGGGCACGTGATGCACTCGCCCGCGACGCGCCCGGGCCCCGGCTCGCGCGAGCTCGGCGCCCCGGGCCCCACCCCGAGGTGCGCCCCCATGTGCGCGCAGTACGCCTCGAGCACGCCGGGTGCACCGGACTGCGTCCGGAACACGACCAGGTCGCGGCCGAAGTAGTGCTTGTTGACGACCTCGCCGGGACCGAGCTCGTCGCTCTGCGCCACGCCGAACCAGCCGTTGGGCACCGGCAGCGTGAACGTGCCGCTGACGCCCTTGATCCCCGTCCTGCGGAAGCGCTCGAGGTCGGCCTCGCTCAGGCTCATGGGGTGCCTCCGCGATTTCACATGTGAAATCGTGATACCCTCCAGGGCCATCCTGTGCAGACGGAACCCTGCTGTCAATCGGGAACCGGCAGCCGGCCCCGGGCGTCCGCCTCGAGTGAGGGATCATGAGCCAGTCGGCGCCGGCGTCGGAGCGCGCGATCCGCATCATCGGCTTCCTGGCGGCCCACGCCGGTGAGTCGTTCACGCTCTCGGAGCTGAGTCAGCGGCTCGACATCAACCGCGCCTCGGCAC
Organism: Deltaproteobacteria bacterium; assembly: GCA_029261925.1. Classification (GTDB taxonomy): domain Bacteria; phylum Myxococcota_A; class UBA9160; order SZUA-336; family SZUA-336; genus JAGWBS01. The sequence goes on from JAJDAJ010000063.1 coordinate 72,844, forward strand.
TGCGGGTGCTGCGCTCGCTGACGTCGGCGGGCTTCCTGGAGCGGCACCCGCGTCACCTGACCTACTCGCTCGGCATGACCCTGGTCGCCATCGGTCAGGCGGCCGCCGTGCGTCACCCCGCGGTCCCGGCCGCCCAGCGCGCGATGGAGGCGTTCGCCGACGAGCTGGGCGTGCAGTGCAACGCCGTCGCGGTCGACGAGGCGGGCACGCTGGTCGTCGGCGAGGCCGGGCACGGCGCGCTGACCGTGGGGATGCGTCTGCCGCGCGTGCTGGGCATCGGGCTGGCCCACTGGGCGTTCACCGACGCGACGCGCCGGCGCGAGTTCATCGAGTCCACGGCCGCGAGCGCGCGCAGCGCGCGCTTCCTCGGGCGCGCGCTCGACGTCATTCGCGAGCGCGGCTTCGCGGTGGCGCTGCGCGGCGAGACGCGCGAGCGCATGTCCGCGCTGCTGGCCCAGCTGGTCGAGCGGCCCGAGGACCCGGCGACCCTCGCGGCACTGCAGACGATCTGGGAGCAGGCCTCCGAGCCGGAGGTCCAGCTGATCGATCTCGACCGGCGCCGGAGCTACGCACCGGCCCACATCGCCGCCCCCGTCTTCGGGGCCGATGGCGGGGTCATCCTCGAGATCGTGGCGCGCCGCCTGCCCGACCGGGTGACCGGCCGCCGCATCTGGGAGGTGGCGGAGCGGCTCCAGGCCGCCTGTGCCGTCGCGACGCGCCGCGTGCGGGGCCGGATGCCCGAGCCAGGGCTGCCGGCCGAGGATTGACGGCCCGCCCCCGGCTGGAATACGCTCATGGAGGATACCGTGAGTTCATATATGAACGCCCGGGCTCACCGGAGTCCGGGCGCGAGCGCGCGCCCCGACCGCAGCGGGCCGCGCGAGGAGTCCCGGATGACCCGCCACGTCGCCATCTCCGCCGACGACCACCTCCAGGAGCCGGTCCGGCTCTGGCAGGAGCGTCTGCCGCGCAGCCTGGTTCAGCGCGGCCCGCGCCTGATCGAGCTCGACAATGGCGGGCACGCCTTCCAGATCGGCGACACCGAGCCCAAGCCGCTCGACATCCTGGTCGCCGCCGGTCAGACCATCGAGCAGAAGCGCGAGCAGGTGCCGGCGCGCTGGGAGAACGTGCGCTCCGGCTTCTGGGAGCCCGAGGCACGGCTCGCCGACATGGACCTCGACGGCGTCTGGGCGTCGGTGATGTACCCGAACATGATGCTCGACGTCATGATGAACCAGGTCGACGTCGACCCCGAGGCCAAGCTGCCGATCATCGAGGTCTACAACGACCACATGAGCGAGTTCTGCTCGGTCGATCCCAATCGCCTGATCGGCTATGGCCTCGTGCCGACGCAGAGCGCGGAGCAGGCGGTCGCCGAGCTCGAGCGCGTGCGGAAGCTCGACCACGTGCCCGGGATGCTGCTGCCCGTGCAGCCCGATGTCTCGGACTGGATCGATCCGATCTGGGAGCCGATGTGGGCCGCGGCCGAGGCGCTGGGCTTCATCCTCAGCGTGCACGCCGGCAAGCCGCGCTGGATGCCGCGCCGCTCCGAGCTCGCGAAGATGGATCACGGCATGGCCATCTACATCCACACCGGGTACACGAGCATCATCGAGGCGCTGACGCACATCTTCTGGAGCGGCTGCTTCGATCGCCACCCGGGCCTGCGCGTGATCAGCGTCGAGGGCGACATTGGCTGGATCCCCCACTGGAAGGAGCGCGCCGACCGCGTGTTCTCGAAGTTCGCCGTCGACCAGGGCTTCTCCACGCATCCGCACGAGTGGTTCGGGCGCAACTTCCTGGCGACGTTCGAGGCCGACCCGATCGGCATCCGCCTGCTCGACGTGATCGGTGACGACGTGCTGATGTGGGCCTCGGACTACCCGCACTCGGCGTCGTCGTTCCCCGACTCGGTCAACCACATCCAGAAGCACTTCGGCCACCTGCCCGAGGCCACGCGCCGCAAGCTCACCTGGGATACTGCCGCGGCGCTGTACGACATCACGCCGCCGACGGCCTGAGCGGAGACGACGATGGGCGATCGCTACGACCTGCGCTTCTTCCGCACCGAGCTCCGCGAGCCGGGCATCCTCTGGGTGACCCTGGACCGCCCCGAGCGGCGCAACGCCATCAGCCCCGAGATGCACGAGGAGCTGGCGCCGCTGTTCGCGCGCATCGCCGCGGACCGCGAGGTGCGCGTGGTGGTGCTGACCGGGGCGGGCGACAAGGCCTTCTGCGTGGGCGCCGACTTCGGGGGCATGCAGGAGAACCTGGACGGCGGCGGCTACGAGGACGGTCACCCCGGGCTGATGCTGGGCTCGGCCGCGATCGTGCGCGGCCAGCTCGCGGTGCACCAGCCGATCATCGCCGCGATCAACGGCGACGCCATCGGCCTGGGCGCGACCCTGGCCCTGTTCTGCGACCTGGTGCTGATGGCCGACCACGCGCGCGTGGGCGACCCGCACGTGAGCGCGGGCATCGTCGCCGGCGACGGCGGTGCGATCCTCTGGCCGCTGCTGCTGGGCCCGCACCGCGGCAAGGAGGTGCTGCTGCTCGGCGACCTGATGACGGCCGCCGACGCCGAGCGCCTGGGCCTGGTCAACGCGGTGCATCCGAAGGGCGATCTGGCCGACGCCGCGGCCAGGCTGGCGCAGCGGCTGGCGAGCGGCCCGCAGATCGCGATCCAGTTCAACAAGCGCCTCGCCAACGCCGACATCCTCGACCGGGTCAACCGCCTGCTCGACACCTCGCTGGCGCTCGAGGCGCTGACCTTCGAGACGGCCGATCACCGCGAGGCGGTCAAGGCGTTCCTCGAGAAGCGTCCGGCGGTCTTCGGCAAGGGGGAGTGAGCGTGCGCATCGAGCGGCAGGCCGGGGCACTGGGTGCCTACGTCACCGGGATCGACCTGGCCGGTGGCCTCGACGAAGCGAGCTTCGAGCAGCTGCACGCGGCGTTCCTCGAGCACCACGTGATCTGCTTCCGGGACCAGCAGATGACCTCGGGGCAGCAGCTCGACTTCGCGGCGCGCTGGGGGAAGATCTTCGTACACCCGTACGTGCCGTCGATCGAGGGCCATCCGGGGATCATGGAGGTCTACGACCCGCACCCGATCACCACGACCTGGCACCAGGACACCACGCACTCCAAGACGCCGCCGCGCATGTCGCTGCTGCTGGCGCGCCGCGTGCCGCCCTACGGCGGCGACACCATGTTCGCGAACCAGCACCTCGCCTTCGACGAGCTCTCACCGGCGCTGCAGCGCGTGCTCGAGGGCCTGCGTGCGGTGCACGTCGGCACCGAGATGGCCCGCAGCGAGAAGGGGATGACGCCCCAGGAGGTCACGGCCGTGCACCCGGTGGTGCGGCGCCACCCCGAGACGGGCCGCAAGGGCCTGTTCGTCAACGGCGACTACACACGCCGCTTCGAGGGCATGACCGAGGAGGAGAGCCGGCCGCTCCTGGATCTGCTGTTCGCGCGCGCCAGCCGGCCCGCCTACACCTGGCGTCACCACTGGCGCGTGGGCGACCTGCTGCTCTGGGACAACGCGAGCGTGCAGCACGCGGTGGTTCCCGACGTGGCCAAGGGGCAGCGCAGCCTGCACCGCGTCACCATCGAGGGCGACGTCCCGCTCGGCTGAGGCGGCGGCCTTCGCGGCCGCCGGGCCCTGCAGCGGCGCGCGCCGATGGGGGGCGCTCTCAGTCGCCGCTGGCGTTGCGCCTCGCCAGCAGTGCCTCGGCCTGGTCCAGGCCGCGCTCGCGGTAGTAGTCGCGCAGCGTCGTGGCCTTGGGGTCGCTGGCCTCGGTCTCGATCCAGTACGGGTCCTGCAGGGGGACCGCCGGATTGCGCGGCATCTCCTCGAGCGCGTCGGCGAGCGCCTGCCCGCCGGGGTTCAGACGCTTGACGCGATGGAAGGTCATGAAGTCGACCTGCAGGGGGAGGCGCCGCCGGGGCGCGTCGATCATGCCCCCGGGCAGCAGGCTCTCTGCCACCGTCGCCGCTGCGTTCGCGAGGTCCTCGGCCGTCACGTGGTCGAGCGGCTGGCCCTCGCGCGGATGTCCGGGCGGGTAGAGCAGCGAGCCCACGTGCTCCTCCCAGGCGCGGCGCACGCCCTCGGGCATGTCGGGCCCCGGGCGCTCGAAGGGTCGGTGCAGCGGACCGCGCGGCTGGGGCCGCGTGCGGCCGCCGACGCCCACGGCAGGCGGCAGCTGGGCCACGCGCTGGCGCGCCGACTCGGCGACCTGGCGGTAGCGCTCGGCGAGCGTCTCGGCGGTGGTGTCTCCCGGCAGCTCCGCGGGCGGGGCGCCGGACGCGGCGACGTCGGCAGCTGCGGTCCCGGCGCTGGCGGCGTCGCCGGCCGGGTCGGCCTCGCTGTCGGTCGCGAGCGCGTCGCTGGCAGGTGCCCGGGGCGCACGGGCCGTGGCCCGGTCCGCGCCGGACTGCGGGGCGGGGTCCATGGTCAGGAGCAGGAAAAGGGCGACCGCGAGAGCGGCGGCAACGGCAACGATGGCAACGCGCATGGAACGACCTCTGCGAGCTTGGGGATCAACTGGGGAGTCGCATCGTGGCGCCCGGAGGTGGCGCCGGCGGCCCGGAAACCCCGATTCTGCCCCCGGGGAGGTGCAGCTGGCAAGCACCGGCCGCGCGACGGCGGCGCTCAGGAGCTCTCGAGCGCCCGCTCCAGCGCCTGGGCGGTGGCGCCGGGCGGCGCGGTCCGCCGCGCCAGGCCGGCGTAGAAGGCGGGCACGGCGAACAGCGTGAACGCCGTCGCGAAGAGCACCCCCCAGAGCACCACCGTGCCGATCGTGAAGCGGCTCTCCGAGCCCGCACCGGCGCCGAAGACCAGGGGCAGGGCGCCCAGGGCGGTCGACAGGCCGGTCATCAGGATCGGGCGCAGCCGGACCGCGGTGCCGCGCCGCACGGCCTCGTCGAAGGGCACGCCCTGTGCGCGCAGGCGGTTGATGAACTCCACGATCAGGATGCCGTTCTTGGCCGCCAGCCCGATCAGGATCGTCAGGCCGATCTGGCTGTACAGGTTCAGCGTCGAGCCGACCACCGCCAGGCCGAGCAGCGCGCCCGCGATGGCCATGGGCACGGTCAGCAGGATCACCACCGGGTGGACGAAGCTCTCGAACTGCGCCGCGAGCACCAGGAACACCACCAGCAGGGCGATCCCGAAGCTGAAGTACATCTCGCTGCCCGACTCGCGGTACTCGCGCGAGGGCCCCTTGTAGTCGATCACGGCGTGCGGCGGCAGCACCTCGCGCGCCGCGCGGACCAGGGCGTCCAGCGCCTCTCCGAGCGGCTGGCCGGCGGCGAGGCCGGCCTCGATCGTGGCCGCGCGCAGGCGGTTGAAGCGCCGCAGCTCGGCCGCGTCGGCGCGCTGCTCGAGCCGCACCAGGCTCGAGAGCGGGATCAGCTCGCCGGTCTCGCCCGAGCGCACGTAGAGGTTCGACAGATCGGCGGGCTCGTCGCGCTGCGCGGCCTCGGCCTGCAGGATCACGTCGTACTCCTCGCCGCGATCGATGTACGTCGTGATGCTGCGCGAGCCGAGCATGGTCTCGAGCGTGCGGCCCACCACCTCGACGGGCACGCCCAGGTCGGCCGCGCGGTCGCGGTCGATCGACACGTGCAGCTGCGGCTTGGTCGGCTTGAAGTCGCCGTCGATCGCGACCAGCCCGGGCACGTCGCGCGCGCGCTCGAGCACCTGGTTCTGCCAGAGGCCGATCTCCTCGTAGCTGCTGCCCCCGATCACCATCTGCACGGGTCGCCCCGCGCCGCGCTGGCCCAGCCCCGTCGGGAGGAACGGGAACGCGCGCACGCCGGGGATGCGCGCGAAGTCGCGCATCAGCGAGCTTGCGATCTGGGCCGAGGACCGCTCGCGGTCGCGCCAGTCCGCCAGCACGTTGATCGAGAAGCCGCCGTTCATGGCGGCGCCGGTGCCGAACGAGTTCGGCACCCGCGTCAGCACCCGCTCGGCCTCGCCGCTCTCGAGCAGGCGGTACAGCACCTTCTCGAGCTTGTCCATCTGCCGCGCCGAGTACTCGTAGCTGGCGCCCTCGGGGCCGCGCATCATCACCATGAACACGCCGCGGTCCTCCGCGGGCTCCAGCTCGCTGGGCACGGTGCGCAGCAGGCCCACGATCAGCAGCCCGGTCGCGACGAGCATGAGCGTCGCGTAGGCGGGATGGCGCAGGATCGGCTCGAGCGCGCGAGCGTGCGCGCGGCCCAGGCGCTCGAAGAGGCGGCGCGTGGCGCGCGTGAAGGGTCGCTCGGAGGCCTCCTGCCGCAGGAAGCGCGAGCAGAGCATGGCCGAGAGCGACAGCGCGATCAGGCTCGAGAAGCTCACGGCGGCGGCGACCGTGATCGCCAGCTCGCGGAAGATGCGCCCCGTGGTCCCGGACAGGAAGATGATGGGCACGAAGACCGAGACGAGGACCAGCGTGGTGGCGATGACCGCGAAGCCCACCTCGCGCGCGCCCCGGTACGCGGCGACCAGGCGCGGCTCGCCGGAGTCGATGCGCCGCTGGATGTTCTCGAGCACGACGATCGAGTCGTCCACCACCAGGCCGATCGAGAGCACCATCGCCAGCAGGGTGAGCAGGTTCACGGTCAGTCCCAGCGCGAAGAGCACGCTGAACGTCGCGACCAGGCAGATCGGCACCGTCAGCGCCGGGATCAGCGCGGCGCGCGCCGTGCCCAGGAACACGAAGATCACACCCACGACCACGAGCACGGCGATCGCAAGCGTGCGGTAGACCTCCCGGATCGCCGTCTCGACGAAGACCGCGGAGTCGTAGCTGTCGTGCAGGATCGTGCCCTCGGGCAGCGTCGGCCGGATCCGGGCTACCTCGGCGTGCGCCGCGCGGGAGACCTCGATGGTGTTGGCCGTGGACTGCTTGACCACGCCCAGGCCGATCTGTGGCTCGCCGTTGCCGCGGAAGCGCGTGCGCCACTCCTCGGGCCCGACCTCGACCCGGGCGACGTCGCCCAGGCGCACCAGGTGCCCGTCGTCGCCCCGCGCCAGCACGAGCTGCGTGAAGTCGCTGGCGCTGGAGTAGCCGCGCTCCAGCCGCACGGCCACGTCGCGCTCCACCGACTCCAGGCGACCCGCGGGAAGCTCCACGTTCTGCGTGCGCAGCGCCCGCTCGACGTCGGCGATGGTCAGCTCGCGCGCGGCCAGGGCCACCCGGTCCAGCCAGATGCGCATGGCGGGATGGCGCGCGCCGGCGATGCGCACGCGCGCGACGCCCGGGAGCACGGAGAGCCGGTCCACGATGAAGCGCTCGGCGTAGTCCGTGAGCTCGACCGGATCGAGCCCGGTGCTCGACAGGTTGAACCACATGATCACGCTCTCGTCGGAGTCGACCTTGTAGACCTCGGGCGGCTCGGCTTCCTCGGGCAGGTTGTCGGTCACGCGTGAGACGCGGTCGCGCACGTCGTTGGCGGCCGCCTCGATGTCACGACCGAGCTCGAACTCGATGCTGATGCGCGAGCGGCCGTCGGCGCTCGACGAGCTGATCGAGCGGATGCCCTCGATCCCGGCGACGCGGTCCTCGATCGTCTCGGTGATGCGCGACTCCACGATCGCGGCCGACGCGCCCATGTAGCCGGTCTCGATCGATACGATCGGCGGGTCCACGTCCGGCAGCTCGCGCAGCGGCAGCTTCGAGAAGGAGAGCAGGCCGAGCGCCACCAGCATCAGGCTGATCACCAGCGCCAGCACCGGGCGCCGGACGGAGACGTCAGAGATCCACATCCGCCCTCTCCGGGTCGAGGACCTCGACCTCGACGCCCGGCCGTACCCGCTGCGTGCCCTCGACCACCACCCGGTCGCCGGCCGCCAGCCCGTCCACGATCTCCACGAGGCCCGCACGCCGCTGCCCGGCGCGCACCGCGACGCGCTGAGCGCGGCCTTCCGCGTCGATCACGTAGGTGAAGGTCTCCGCGCCCAGCGGGACCAGGGCCGCCTCCGGCACCACCAGAGCCTCGCGCGGGCTGTGCTGCAGCTCGACCACCAGCAGCATTCCGGGACGCAGCAGGCGCTCGGGGTTGTCGATCAGCGCGCGCACCGCGACCGAGCGGGTGCGCGGATTCACACGCGAGTCCACGGCCGCGACCTCGCCGCGAAATGTGCGCTCGGGATAGGCCTCGCTGCGCGCATCCACGTGCTGGCCGGGCGCGAGCCTGGCGAGCAGCCGCTCGGGCACCGAGAAGTCGAGCTTCATCGGATCGACGTCGTCGAGCGTGGTGATGGCGTCGCCCGGCTGCAGCAGCGCCCCCGGGCTGACCAGGCGCAGGCCGAGCACGCCGTCGAACGGCGCGCGGATCAGACGGTCCGCGAGCCGTGCCTCGAGCTCCTCCACCCGTGCGCGTGCTCCGTCGCGAGCGGCCTGGGCGGTCTCGCGCCGCGCCTGCGTGGCGGAGCCCTCGCGGAACAGCTCCTCGGTACGCCGGTGCTGGCGCCGCGCCTCCTGCAGGCCGGAGCGAGCCTGTGACAGTGCCGCGGCCTCCTCGGCGCTGACCAGCTCCGCGATCACGTCCCCGCGCGAGACGGACGCGCCGTCCTCGAACGACACGGCACTCAGCGTCTCGGTCACGCGCGCGGTGAGCGTCACCGACTCGTTCGCACGCGCGGTGCCCAGGGCCTCGATGCGGTCGACCACCCGCTCGCTGACCGCGGCCGCGACGATCACGGGTACCGCGGCGCTGCGGTCTGCACGGGATGCACCGCCCTCCGAGGGGTCGCACGCCAGCAGCAGTGCGACGCCCAGCAGGGCCGGGAGACGGGCCAGGATGGCGCTTCGGGGGGCGGCGTGCATGGAATCACCCAGAATAGCGACGGGGCCGCAGCGTTGCCCGGGCCGCGGCCGGAGTGGCCACGGCTGTGACCTGGTCGGGCTGATGGGCGCGTGAGCCCCGCCGGGACGCGCCCCCCACTGGCTGCACGACATCGACCTGCACTACTGTTGCCGTCGTGCTGCTCCTTCTCGCAGCCCCCGCGGCTGCGCAGCTCCCGCCCGCCGTGCTCTCGGCCCAGGATTCCCCGGGGATCCGGCCGCGGGTCGTGGCGGTGAGCGCCGGCGTCTTCCAGGTCGCGCTGCTTCTCAGCGCGGCGTACTTCGACGGCAGACCGCGACGCCGACGGTGTCGGAGACGACGCCGAGGTGCTGATCGACTGCTTCCAGCCGCCCGGCTACAGCGAACAGCCCCGCGATTGCGACGACACGAACGCCGGCGTGCTGGCACCAGCCTGTCGCCTTCGTGGGGTCCGCGAGGACATGCGGCGGGACCGTTGCTGCTGCTGGTTGCTGCGTGCCCGCATGACCCCGGGGGTTGACCGGTGGCCTCCTGCTGCGCGCATAATGCGCGGGTCCGCAGTTCAGCAGGGAGCCCAGGGATGCATCTCGTCAGGAGCTTGCTGCGCGTCGTTCTCGGCGCCGCAGCCGTCATCGTTCTCGTTCCCCCGGGCTCCGCGCTCGCGGATGTGCCCGGGCAGACGAGCTACCAGGGCCTGCTGCTCGACGCGGGAGGGCTACCGCTCGACGACACGCCCGACGTCGTCGTCCGGATCTATCGCGATCCCGTCTCGGTGGCGCCGGCGGATCTGATCTACGAGGAGGCGCACCTGAACACGCCGGTCGTCGGCGGGGTGTTCGAGATCACGCTGGGGCAGGGCTCGTTCCCCGGCGGGACGTTCGACGCGTCGACCTTCAGCGACCCCGACACGTGGCTCGAGGTCGAGGTCGACGGGGAGACCCTCGCCCCGCGGCAGAGGTTCCAGACGGTTGCCTACGCGTTCCAGGCGCAGGCGTGCGTCGAGGCCACGCGGCTCGGCGGGCAGACCGCGGCGGAGATCGTCGCGAGCGCGCAATCCGGGCTCGACTTCGCCGACATCGGAGGGATTGCCGCGGAGGGCCAGCTCCCCGCCGGGATCGCGCGCGACGCGGAGGTGTTCGGGATCGTCGTGTCGAACGGCGGCGCCGGCTCGGGCCTCGATGCCGACCTCCTGCGCGGCCTGTCCCCGGACGACATCGTCGCCGACGCACAGTCGGCTCTGACCTTCGCGGTCATCGGCGGCGTGCTCGCGGACGGCCAGATCCCGGGGAACGTCACCCGCGACGCAGAGGTCCCGGGTATCGTGCTGGGCGCGGACGGACCGGGCAGCGGTCTCGACGCCGACTTTCTCGATGGCCTGAGCTCCTCCGCCTTCGTGCAGACGGGCGCCGACTTCGGTCGCCCCGGCGTCGCGCCCGACCTGTTCGAGGGCGCACAGTCGCTCAGCGACCGGTACGTGAACGAGAACCAGCCCGGATCCATCAGCGGCGCGATGATCGCGGACGCCTCCGTCACCGCGGCCGACCTCGCCTTCTCCATCGACTTCACCGGCCCGGATGCAAACGGTGGGCTGCTCTCCCTGACCAACTCCAGCAATGGCAGCAGCGGCAACCTGCCGGCGGGTCTGCTCGGCCAGGCCTCGGGTGACCCGGGCATCGACCGCACTTTCGGCGTGCTCGGGGCGGCGCCGGGCCTGGGCCTCGGAGGACCGCTACTGGACCTGCCCGCCGGGAAGCGGTACGGGGTCGCGGGCGCCGTCGACGCAGGCATCGGCACCGCGGGTATCGCCGATGGCGTGGGTGGCATCGGCGTCTACGGGGACGGGACCACCACCGGGGTCCAGGGCATCAGCGTCAATGGCCCGACGAAGGGCTATCTCGGCGTGCAGGGGCTGACCGATTTCGACGGCGAGGCGGATCTGGACCTCGCCGGGCTCGAGATCGGGGTGCTCGGCTACTCGTCGGGAGCCACCACGAGCGACAACTACGGCCTGTACGGCGCCTCGAACGGGACCGGCGTCTACGCGCAGGGGGACATCCTGGCGGGAGACTTCGTCGGCGACGTCGATGTTGCCGGCGAGGTCAGCGTGGACCGGGTCGCATACAACACGCCGCGTGTCCACTACCATGCCGTCGCCGACGGCGACTTCATCCCCCGGCAAGCCCAGTCCTACGCGACCGGCGTCGGACAGGGGGGCTCGTACATGACGGCCGCGGGAACTGCGGCGTTCATCGCCGGCATTCACCTGCCGGACGGGGCCGTGGTCACGCGCCTCGACGCGATCGTCGACGACACTGCGGCGGGCAATCTCTCGGTCACGCTCGCAGGGCGGGGACACGCAGCAACCGGCACCGTGACCATGGCCAACGTCGTGAGCAGCGGGGCACCCGGCATCACGACGCTCACCGACACCACGATCAGCGCGCCGACCATCGACAACCTGACCACCGGCTATAACGTCCGGGCATTCAGCTCCGCCTGGCCCGGCAACTCGACGCTGGCGATCAAGGGCGTCGTCGTGCACTACACGATCTCGGAGGCGCACTGACGGCGGGACCCTCTCTTCGCAGGGAGGGGGGGCAAGGCCTGGAGGCAGGACCTGCGCGGTGCCCGGCAGGCCGCAGCAGCCGCGGCGATCCGCCGGCCGTTCGTGGCCCGAAGAGCCGACCCCGACCCGCGTGCCCCGCGGCTGGCGTAGGGGGCCGGTCTGTGGTGCCCAGGACTGGAATCGAACCAGCACTCCAGTGAAGGAACATGGTCCTGAACCATGCGCGTCTACCAATTCCGCCACCTGGGCCCGCGAGTCGTATAGTCAAGTCGCGCCGCGCCGGCAACTCCGTGCGCGCCACGCGGGCGGGCGCCTGCTCCGCGTGATCCGATCCGGCGCCTGCCTGCGTCCCTGCTGCACACCCGACGCGCGTCTCCAACACCGCCGCGCGCGTCCGGGGTACTCTTCGCGAAGGGGGCAAGGGGAACACACCATGCAGCCACTTGGACCGCGGGTCGTGCTCGGTCTGCTGCTGGGAGTGCTCGCTGCTCCCGCTGCGCTCGCCGCCCCTTCGTACCCGGTGGAGCGCATCACGCTGGGCTACGCGGTCGCGCACCCGGAGCTGCCCGACCCCGGGGAGCTGCGCTCCGCGACCGTGGAGCTCGGACGCGGCGAGGCCGGCTGGGTCGAGCCCGTGCCGGGGCTGCCCCGCCACACCGTGGCGCTTTCGGAGCTCCGGGACACGGTCCTGGGCCCGAGCGCGGTGGCGCGCATCGGCGCCGCCGTGGTCCGGGAGCTGAGTGATCGCGGCCTGATCGGGGTGTACGTCGCCCCGGACCCGCAGGACGTGGATCCCGAGACGGGCGAGGACCTGCGTCCGGAACAGCGGCGCGCCCTGCGGCTGCTGATCTGGGTGGGGCGCGCCCGCGAGCTGCGCACCACGGCGGCGGGCTGGGGCGTGAGCGAGGGCGCGGCCGTGGACCGGACACGCGAGGCGCGCATCCGTCGCCTCTCCCCGGTGCAGCCGCGGTCGGCCTCCGAGGCCACCGGAGACCTGATGCGCCGCGGGGAGCTCGAGGACTACGTGTTCCGCGTCAACCGCCACCCGCGCCGCAGCGCGCAGCTGGCGCTCACCGCGGGCAGCGAGCCCGCCACCGTGAACCTGGAGTACCAGGTGTTCAACGAGCGGCCGTGGAGCCTGTTCGCCGAGGTCTCGAACACGGGCACGCGCAGCACGGGCAAGACGCGTCACCGCCTCGGCCTGATTCACTTCCAGGCGACCGGCCGCGACGACGTGCTGCAGCTCGACTACTCGACCGCGAGCTTCGAGGACGTGCACGGGTTCCACGCCGCCTACGAGGCGCCGCTGGGCGCGTCCGAGCGGCTGCGCTGGCGGGTCTCGGGCACGTGGAGCACGTTCACCGCGGACCAGCTGGGCCTGCCCGATGCCCGCTTCGAGGGCCGCCAGAGCGAGGCCGGCGCGCGCCTGCTGGCGCTGGTCTTCCAGCGCCGCCGCCTGTTCGTCGACGCCATCGTCGGCGCGCGCTGGCAGAACGTCGACGTCGACAACGATCTGGTCGGCTCCGGCGATGCAAACTTCATCCTGCCCGAGGCCGGCCTGCGCGCCGAGCGCGTCACGCCCACGTCGTCGCTCTTCGGCAGCCTGACCGGACAGCTGGGCATCACGCCCCAGAGCGAGACCGAGCTGGCGCGGCTGGGCCGCGTGCCGGTGGACGACCGCACCGCGCTGCTGCGCTGGCGCCTGGACGCCTCGGTCTTCCTGGATCCCCTGCTGGGGTGGCGGACGCGCAGCGGCTCGACGCGCCGCGTGCACGAGCTGCACGCCTCCACCCGGGGCCAGTTCGCCTTCGACAAGCGGCTGGTGCCGCAGCATCAGGGTGTGGCGGGCGGTCTGTACAGCGTGCGCGGCTACCCGCAGTCGGCCGTGGCGGGCGACACGGTCGCCGGCGGGCGCCTGGAGTACCGGATTCACCTGCCGCGCCTGCTCCCGGTGCGCGCGCCGATCTCGCTCGGCCGCCGGGGCACGTTCCGCTGGGCTCCCGACGCCGCGGGCGCGCCGCCGGACTGGGACCTGGCGCTGCGCGTCTTCTACGACGCCGCGAAGGTCATCCACCACGACGCGCTGAGCTTCGAGGCCGACGAGACGCTCGCGAGCGTCGGCGTCGGCGGCGACCTGGTCCTGCGCCGGAGCCTGCGGGTCTCGGTCGACTGCGGCTGGGCGCTGCGCGATCTGGCTCGCGGTCGCACCGAGTCGGGCGACGGCGAGTGCCACGTGACGGCCTCGGTGCTGTTCTAGGAGACATGACCGTGCCCGCTCACCTCGCATCGAGTCGCAGCGCAGCCCTCCTCGTCGCCGTCCTGGCGCTCGGTCCCGGAGCCCGTGTCCTGGCGGGTCCCGCGGGCGAGCAGGCCCTGACCCCGGGTGTCGAGTTCGCGGCCCCGGAGGTCACCCCGGAGGGAACGACCTACCGCATCACGGCCCCGGACCGCGCCATCATCGAGTACCAGTCGCTCGACATCGCCGCCGACGAGCGCGTCGAGTTCATCCAGCCCGATGCGGCGGCCCGCGTGCTCAACCGCATCGTGGGGCCCGACGGCACGGAGATCCAGGGCGCCCTGGTGGGCAACGGGATCGTCTACCTCGTGAACCCCGCCGGCGTCCTGTTCGGAGCCGATGCGGTCATCGACGTCGGGCAGCTCTTCGCGGCGGCGGCACAGCTCTCGGACGCCGACTTCGCGGCCGGCACCGATCAGTTCACCGGCGCGGCCGGCGACGTCGAGAACCGCGGCGAGATCCACGCCCAGGCCGCGCACCTGATCGGGCTGCACGTCGCCAACCTGGGCGCGATCCACGCGCCCGAGGGTCTGATCACGATGACCGCGGGCGACGACGTCCTGCTCACGACCAGCGGCAGCGGGATCGCCGTGGTCGTGCAGGGCGGGGCGGGCGACGCGCTCGCGGGCGTGCTGCAGTCGGGCACGCTGGATGCGGGCGCGAGTGGGCAGGTGCGCCTGGGGGCGGGCGATGCGTACGCACTCGCGATCAACCACCCGGGCCAGACCGACGGCGGCGGCGCCGTGCTCGCGGCGCAGTCGGGCGAGATCCGGGTCGAGGGCCGGATCGGTGCCGGCACGGAGGGCATCTCGCTCGGTGGGGCAAGCGACGTGGTGCTCGGCGACGGCGCGCTGCAGTCGGGCGCCGGCGTCGACGTGGCGGCGTCCGGAGCCGTCCGCGCGGTCGCGGCGGACGACGACGCGCTCGCCGAGATCTCGGCGAGCGGGCCGGTCGCGCTGGTCGCGGGTACCTCCGGCGTCGGAAACGCCGACGCCTCGGGTCCCCTCGAGGTCGACGCGGCTCAGGTCGCGCTCGACGTGAGCGGCGACGCGCGGGTCGCGCTCCTGAGTGGCGGCAGCGTGTCGGGCAGCGTCGGCGGCGACCTCGAGGCGGCCGGCACGGGCGACCTGACGCTCGGCGCGACCGACATCGGTGGCGACCTCGACGCGACGGCGAGCGGTGCGCTGAGCGACAGCGACACGGTGACGGTCTCGGGCGACGCGAGCCTGACGGCGGGCTCGCTGGACGCGGACGGGCTGGCGGTCGCGGGGACGCTTTCTGTGGACGTGACAGGCGATGCCGCGGTGACGAACCAGGGGGACCTCGCGCTCGGCGCGTCGAACGTCGGCGGCAACCTGGACGCGACCGCGCTCGACGGCGAGATCCGCGACGAGGGGCCCGTGGTCGTCGCGGGGCGCGCCAGCTTCACGACGCGCAGCGACGTCGTTGCCGGGGGGCCGGTGGGCCCCCCGATCACCCTGGACGAGCCGGGATCCTCGTTCGGCAGCGTCGCCCTGCGCACGCTGGAGCTCGGCAGCGACGCGGTGGTCGAGGCCGACGTGACGCTCTCGCAGGACGCCGACATCGTGATCGAGTCGCTGCAGAGCGCGGGCATCATCGAGGTGGACGCCGGCGCCGATCACGACGTCACGCTGACGCAGCCCGTCGGCTCGGACGTGCTGCTGCAGGCTCTCACGGTCGCGGCGCGCAGCGTCAGCCTGCGCGACGTGGCCACGCTGCGGGCGCAGACCTACGTGTCGCGCGGGGGCGGCATCCAGGCCTCGGGCGTCTACGAGACGTTCGACGGCGGCGCGATCGTCCTCGACGGGCCGCTGTCCATCGCCGACGCGGTGGTCCTGTCGACGACCGGCCTGGGCGGGCGCGTCGAGCTGCGCGGCAGCGTGGACGGCCCGGGCTCCCTGCTCGTCGTGATCCGCTCCAGGGACCCGCTGCTGATCGGCGGGGACGTGGGCGCCAGCGTGTCGCTCGACGAGCTGCGCCTGATCGCGCCGGGCGACACGCGCACCGGAGCAGCCGACGCGCGAACGCCGGGGATCCAGCTCGGCGGCACCCTGGTGCACGCCGACCGCATCCTGCTCGGCGTGCCGCTGGACACGGGCGACGGGATCCGCAGCAGCGCCGATCGCCTGCTGCGGCCCACGATCGTGGGCCTGGGGAGCTCGCTGACCCTGCGCGCGGACAGCCGCCTGCAGCTGGGCCGGCGCGAGCGCCTGGTCGTGCCCGGGAGCCTGCGGGTCGAGGCGCCCGAGGCGGTGCTGGCCGACCTGGCGGCCCTCCGGATCGACGTAATCTCGCCCGCCATCACGCTGCTGCCGCGCGCCGCGGAGTTCATCGAGCTGCCCGAGCTCACCGCCGGGGGCAACCAGCTCACCGTCCGCGACCTCGACGTGGACGTCGTCGCCAATGAAATCTTCTTCTCCAGCGTGCCCGTCGTGCTGGGAGAGGGTCGGCCGATCTTCGTCACGCCGCTGGGGGACGCGAGCGCGACGCTCGACGGCTTCGTGCGCCGGCTGTTCCGGCCCGACGGCAGGGATCTGCTCCTGGCTGACCTGCAGCGGAGCGCGCGGCTCTTCGACCAGACCGGCACCGGTCCCGGCATCGATACCGACGGCAGCGATCTCAACCTCGAGGCGATCTTCGGCGAGCTGGCCCGCGCCCTCGCGAACTCGGTGCGGGACCTGGGGGCAGACCAGGGCCATCTGATCGGAGCGGGGCGCGTGGCCCGGATCCGCCAGAACCGGCCGCTGTGGAGCGAGGAGGTGCTGGCCTTTCTGCAGGCACCGGGGCGCAGCGGGGGCTGGAGCGCCGGCAGCCGGCTCGGCCTGATCGGCGGCGGGGGCGGGGGACTCACCCTGGCGACCGACCTGGGCCTGCCTCAGGTCGCGGCGGGCGGCTCCGACGTGAACCCGGACAGCAGCTTCGCGCTGGCCAATGACTCGGCCCGCAGCGCGCTGGACCTCTACGGCGGGCTGCAGAAGCGCGACCCGCAGATGCGCGAGCGTCTGCTCGCTGCCTGGGCCGACTTCCGCGCGAGCGATGGGCGACAGCTTCGCGGTGAGCCGGCGAGCGAGTTCGCGCGCTGGCTGCGCGAGCTGCCCGAGCAGTCCGACCTGGTCGCGCACCTCAAGGGCTACGGACACCTGATCGGCCTGCTCGAGGAGCTGTACCTGACCGAGCGCGAGAGCCAGCGGCTCAAGACCGAGCTGCTCGAGGGCCTGGGCGCGGGGGAGCTGCCGGTCGAGTCGGTGGTCCGGGCGTCGATCTGAGTCGGGGCGACCCGGCCCGATCAGCGCAGCGGCGCCCAGTCGCCAGCGAGCACGAACGCGGCCCAGTCGATGGGGTGGTGTCCGGCGGCGATCAGGTCGAGCTGGGCGGCGCGCAGCGCCTCGGAGCGGCCCCGCCCCTGCGCGAGCAGGTGCTCATAGAACGAGCGCATCAGCTCGAGCGCCGCGACGTCGGAGACGGGCCAGAGCGACATCACCTGGGTGCGCGCGCCGGCGATCGCCAGCGCGCGCCGCAGCCCGAAGACGCCCTCGCCCTCCTCGATGCGGCCCACGCCCGTGTCGCAGGCCGACAGGACCACGAGCTGCGTGCCGAGCAGGTCGAGGCCCGAGGCCTCCAGCGCGGTGAGCAGGCCGTCGTCGGCCTGGTCTCGCAGGGTGCGGTTGGCGCCGGACAGCACCAGCCCCGAGCGCAGCAGCGGGTTGCGCAGCCCGAACACGTCCTCGCGCAGGCTGCGCCGGTGCGCGCCCGCGCCCTCCGGGCCCGCCTCGCCGTCCTCGGCCTCGAAGAAGCCGTGTGTCGCCACGTGCAGGATCGAGGGCCCGTGCGCACTCCGGAGCCGTGCCTCGGTCGCGTCCTCGCCGAGCGCGACCCGCGCGTCCGGAAGCTGCGCGGCCAGCGTGATCACCTCCTGGCGCGTGGCGGGCAGCGGCGTCCAGGCGGGTGCACGATCGGCCTCTCCGTAGCTCGGATCCCCGATCAGCAGCGGTGGCTCCTGTGGCCGGGGAGCGCGCTCGAGCAGCAGCTCGCGCCCGCTGGTCAGGTACGTGAAGGTGTGGCCGTGAATGCGCGGCTCGAGCTTGCGATCGGCGAGCGCGCCGAACGGCAGCAGGTGCAGTGCACCGTCGGGTGCCAGGAGCAGGTGCGCTCCTTCGGGCACGTCCTGCAGGAGCGGCTCGAGCAGGCGCCGGTCGGCGGCGCGCGCGGCGACCTGTAGCGCCTGGCGGACGCGGCCCGAGCCGATCTGCATGGGGTTGCGCAGCCGGCGCCGCAGGCGCGCGATCTGGGCGTCGATCTCGTCGGCCGGTCCCAGGTCGACGCCGCGCACGCGACCGTCCCGGTGCAGCACGTAGGCCGCGTAGCGCCGCTCGGCCTCGGCGCGCGAGCCGATCGCGGCCGGGTCGAAGACGCGCCAGCTGATCATCTCGACCAGCACGCCGTCGGCGGGCAGCGCTCGCCGCACACGCGCCAGCTCGGGCCGTGCGCGCATGCGCCGGAACTCGGGACTGCGCCGGCTCATGCGCGCCTCCAGATCGCGCAGCTCGCGCTCGAGCGCCGCCACCCGCTGACGCGCGCGCGATGCGTCCGGAGCCAGGCGGCTGCGGCGCGCCAGGGTGGCCAGCCGGGTGCGTGTCTGCTCGATGCGATCGAGCAGCTCGCGGTCCTGCGCAGACAGACGGGCACGCAGCGCGGCGTTCTGCCCGGCGAGCGCGTCCAGCACGCGCCCCTTGCGCTGCAGCACCAGCTCCAGCGCGAGCGCCGCGGCGTCCTGGTCGTCGGGCGCGCCGAGCAGGTGCAGGCTGAGCGCGGCATCGGTCTCGTCGATCCAGGTGTCGGCGTACGCGAGGCGCTGGGCCTCGCTGCCGAAGGTCAGCATCACCTCCATGTCGCGCTCGCGCGTCGCGGCGGCCGCGCGCATCCAGCGCTGCGCCTCGCGCAGGTCGCCTCCGGCCCAGGCCGCGTAGCCGAGCGCCGCCTGCGTGCCGGCGATCGCCGGATGCGCCCCGGGAAGCAGCTCGGTGTGGATCGAGAGCGCCTCCTCGTAGCGCTGCCGGGCCTCGGATGTCCTGCCGGACGCCCGGGCGACGTCCCCCAGCGCGCCCAGGACGCTGGCCACGTCGTGGTGACGCGCCCCGAAGGCCTCGCGCAGTCGCGCCAGGGCCCGGGCGTGTCCGGCAGCCGCCTCGTCGAGCCGGCCGGTGCGCGCATGCAGCGTCGCGAGCCCCGACTCGATCCGTGCCGTGAGTGGATCGGCCGCGTCCAGCGCGGCGCGGGCGGTCGTCAGCGCGTCCTGGTAGGCGCGCTCGGCGGCCGCCCAGCGTTCGCGCCGTGCCTCGAGCGCCCCCAGCTGGTAGCGGGTGAGCGCCAGGTCGCGATGCGGCCCGCCGTAGACCGCTTCCTGGATCGCCAGCGCCTCCTGGAACAGCTGCTGCGCCGGTGCGTAGTCGCGTCGCGACACGTGATTGAGCGCCAGGTTCGCGGTGGCCGCGGCGACGTACGCGTGCTGGCGACCGTACCCCTCGGCGAGCAGGTCCCGGGCGCGCGTGTACGCCTCGTGCGCGCGGGCGTACTCGCCACGCAGGCCGTGGAGCACCGCGAGGTTGTTCACCGGCTCGGCCAGCATCCGCGCGCGCTCGTCCGCGGGCAGCGTGGTCGCCTCGTACAGCTCGATGCTCTCCCGGAGCAGGGCCCGGGCGCGACCCAGGCGCCCCAGCTCCAGCTCCAGCGTGCCCAGCAGGTTGGCGGTCACGGCCACCTCGATCGGAGCGTCGGCGCGGCGGAACGCGGCCAGCGCCTGCTCGTACAGACCCGCGGCGCTCTCGAACTCACCCAGGTTGCGCAGGGCGGTGGCGCGCAGGCGCCTGGCGCCGGCGACCCTGGGGTGCGCGTCGCCGAAGGCCGCGCGCCGCACCTCGAGGTGCTCATGCGCGCGCTCGGCCGCGTCGTCGTAGCGGCCGACGGAGACGTAGGCGATCGTCAGGTTGTGCCGTGCGGCGTCGGGCAGGTCGTGGGCCGGCGGTACGCCGGCCAGGCCCACGAGTCCCTGCTCGTACGCCGTCACGGCCCCGCGCCAGTCCCCGGCGGCGAAGCGCGCCTCGGCGCGCTCGAGCAGCGGACGCGCCGCGTCGAGCTGTGCCTGCTGCTGCGGCGCGAGCTGCGCGGGCACCGGTGAGGGAGGCGGCGGGGCCGGCGCGCAGGCGAGCAGCAGGGCGATCGCGACGCCCGGCCAGCAGCGGGAGGCGAGGGGGCCGCATGCGAGGGCGCCGGGATCCATCGCCCGCGAGCTTACCTCAGGCCTCGACGCGGCCGAGCTCCGTGCCCAGGTCCTCCCAGTCCCTGTACAGGGCCTCGAGGCGCGCCTCGACGGCGGCGCGCTCGCGGCCGAGCGCGCGCATGCGCTCGCCATCGCGCGCCTGCTCGGGGTCGGCGCAGTCGCGATCGATGCGCTCGCGCTCGCGCTCCGCCAGCTCGATCTCGCCCTCGATCGCCTCGACGCGCGCCTGCAGCCGGCGCGTCTCGCGCTGTCGCTCGCGCGTGTCGCGGGCGCGCGGCGCGCGCGGCGCGGCTCCGGTGGACCGCGCGTCGGTCGCCGGGGAGGTCGCATCGCTCTCGAGGGCGCGCTCGTACTCCGACCAGCCGCCCCGGAAGTCGCGCGTCACGGCGGCGCCGTCACCCGGCGCCACCTCGATCACGCGCGCCGCCAGCGCCTCGATGAAGCGCCGGTCGTGGCTGACGAAGATCAGCGTTCCCTCGTAGTCATTCAGCGCGCCCGTGAGCACGTCGCGCGCCTCGATGTCGAGGTGGTTCGTGGGCTCGTCGAGGATCAGCGCGTTGGGCCGCGCCAGCAGCAGGCGCGCCAGCGCCAGGCGCGACTTCTCGCCGCCCGAGAGCACCGAGACCTTCTTGTCCACGTCGTCTCCCGGGAACAGGAAGGCGCCGAGAATGCCCCGCAGGCGCGGCACGTCGTCCAGCGCTGCGCCGGTCTCGAGCGCCTCGAGCACGCTCTGCGCCGGGTCGAGCGCGTCGAGCTGGTGCTGCGCGAAGAACGCGCGTCGCACGCCGTGTCCCACCTCGAGCGTGCCCGCGTCGGGGTCGAGCTGGCCGGCGAGCATGCGCAGCAGGGTGGACTTGCCGGCGCCATTTGGCCCGACCAGCGCGATCCGATCGCCGCGACGGATCTCCAGGTCGAGGTCGCGGTAGACCACGTGGTCGCCGTATGCGCGACCCACGCCCTCGAGCCGCAGCACGAGCTCGCCGGAGCGCACGGCGCACTCGAAGCGCACGCGCAGGCGCGCGTCGCGGGCCGACAGTGCGGTATCCAGGTCGGCGCGCTCGTCGCGCAGCTTCTCCAGCGCCTTCTTCCGGCTGCGCGCCTGGCTGGCCTTGGAGGCCTTGGCGCCGAAGCGATCGACGAAGCGCTGCTTGTCGGCGATCTCGCGGTCGAGGTTCCGCGCGCGCGCGCCGAGCTGCTCGCGGCGCTCGTCGCGCTGCCGCAGGTAGTCGCTGTAGCCGCCGGTGTAGGTCGTGAGGCGCTCGCCAGCGAGCTCGGCGATCCGGTTGCAGTGGCGGTCGAGGAATGCGCGGTCGTGCGAGACCACGAGCACCGCTCCTGGATAGGTCGCGAGCACGCCCTCGAACCAGCGGATCGAGGGCAGGTCGAGGTGGTTGGTGGGCTCGTCGAGCAGCAGCACCTCGGGGCGCGCCAGCAGCAGCTTCGCCAGCTCCACGCGCATCAGCCAGCCACCCGAGAGGCTGGACAGCGGAGCCTCGCGCATCGTGGCGTCGATCCCGAGCCCGGCGAGCGTCGCGCGCAGCCGGGCCTCGGCCTCGAACCCGCCCTCGCGCTCGAAGCGCCGGCAGAGCTCGTCGTAGCGCTCGGCCAGGACCTCGGGCACGGCCCCGCCGTCGGCGCCGCGCGCGACCATCTGCTGCTGGAGCTGCTCGATCTCCTTCTCCAGCTCCAGCAGCGGAGCCAGCGCCCGGCGTGCCTCCTCGCTCACCGTGCGCGGGGCCGTCGGATCGATCTCCTGGCGCAGGTAGGCCACGCGCGCGCCCCGGCGCGGCAGCAGCCGGCCCTCGTCGGCCTGCTCGAGGCTCGCCAGGATCCGCAGCAGGGTGGTCTTCCCCGCACCGTTGCGGCCCACGAGCCCGATCCGGTCCCCGTCGCGCAGGTGCAGGTCGACCCCGCGGAACAGGTCGCGCCCGCCGAAGCCCTTTCCGAGTCCCTGTACCCGCAGCATGGCGGCCGAGGATAGGGTAGGGAGGCCTGGCTTCCCCTTTCCCGACTGTCGCACTGTGGTATCGTTCCGCCAGCATGCGGGCCAGCCAGCAGCTCCGCTACGCGATCTACGGCGTCTTCGATCTCGCCTACCACGGGCGCGACCGGCCGGTGCCGCTGCAGGAGGTCGGCAGCCGCCAGGGCATTCCCGCGCGCTACCTCGAGCAGATCTTCCAGAAGCTGCGCCGGGCGGGGCTGGTCCGCAGCAAGCGCGGCCCGGGCGGGGGCTACGTGCTCGCGCGCGCGGCCGCCGAGGTCACGCTGGCCGACGTCACGGTCGCCGTCCAGGGCCGGCTGCTGTCCACCGGCGAGGGCGAGCCCGGCGAGGACGACCTGGAATGGCTCTGGGACCGGGTCGAGGGCTCGCTGGCCGAGGCCCTCGGGGGCCAGACGCTGGCCGACTTCTGCCGAGAGGCGGCGGCGCGGGGCCTCGAGCGCAGCGGCTCGGAGCCCGCGAGCTACGAGATCTGATGGCGGACGGCTCGTCGCCGCGGAGCGAGGCCTGGCTGGAGCGCGCCGCTGCGCGCGCCGACCCCGACCTGCCGCCGCGGGTGCTGCCGCGCGCGCTGCTGGCCGACGTGCTCGGTCATGCGCGCGAGTGTCACCCGGAGGAGTGCTGCGGACTGCTCGTGGGCACGGAGGACTCCCGGAGCTGGCGCGCGGTGCGCTGCGCCAACGTGCAGAGCGCGCGGCGTGCCCGGGGCGACAGCGATCTCGACGCGAGCCAGGCCTTCTGGATCGACGAGCAGCAGCTGCTCGAGCTGCTGGGCGAGTGTGACGCGCGTGGGGAGTCGCTGCGGGCCGTCTACCACTCGCACGTGGACACCGCAGCGTACCTGTCGCACACCGACCTGGACAGCGCCACCACGACCGACGGTCAGCCGCTCTGGCCGGGGGTCGCGCACCTGGTGGTCTCGGCCTGGGGAGACGGCGTGCGCGAGGCCGTGTGGTTCGACTGGGACCCCGGCGAGCAGCGCTTCCGGGGACGGCCCGCACAGGGCGGCTAGCCTGAACCCTTGGTCCGGCGTCCTCGATGCCGATACCATCGGGGGCAGCGAAGAGGAGCGGAATGCGAGTCGGAGTCCTGCGCGAGACCAGGGATCGGGAGCTGCGCGTGGCGCTGCTGCCAGCCGGCGTGCGCATGCTGCTGGCTTCCGGCCACGAGGTCTTCGTCGAGTCGGGGGCCGGCGACGGCAGCGGCTACAGCGACGACCTGTACGAGAGCGTGGGCGCGATCGTGCTCAAGTCGGCACGCGAGGTGATCGACTCGGCCGAGGTCGTCACCAAGGTCAAGGAGCCGACGGCCGACGAGGTCGACGCGATGCGGCCGGGGCAGGTGCTCTTCGACTTCCTGCACCTCGCCGCCGATCCCGACATGGCGCGCCGCATCCTCGACCGCGGCATCGTGGCGATCGGCTACGAGAGCGTGCAGCTCGAGGACGGCTCCCTGCCGCTGCTGGTGCCGATGAGCGAGGTCGCCGGCCGCCTGGCGGTGCAGATCGGTGCGCACTACCTCCAGGCCGATCAGGGAGGCAGCGGCGTGCTGCTCGGCGGCGTGCCCGGCGTTCCGCGCGGCCGCGTGGCGGTCATCGGTGCGGGAACGGTGGGCACCGCGGCGGTGCGCATGGCCATGGGCCTGGGTGCCGAGGTCAGCGTGCTCGACATCGACCAGCGGCGCCTGTCGCACCTGTACGACATCTACCACGGCGGTATCGGGACGCTGTATTCCAACATGGTGAACCTAGAGCAGAGCGTGCGCGAGGCCGACATCGTGGTCGGGGCGGTGCTGCTTCCCGGCGGCGCGCGCGCTCCGCAGCTCGTGGATCGCAGCGCGGTCGAGAGCATGCGTCGGGGCTCGGTGATCATCGACGTGGCCGTGGACCAGGGCGGGTGCGTGGAGACCATCCGGCCCACCTCGCACTCGAGCCCGATCTACATCGAGGCCGGGGTCACTCATTACGGCGTTCCCAACATGCCCGGCGCGGTTCCCCGCACCTCGACCACCGCGCTCACCAGCGCCACGTTCCCGTACCTGCACGAGATCTGCGAGCGCGGCCTCGACGTGGCCCTGCGCGCGAACCCGACGCTGGCCCGCGGCGTCAACTGCTACCGCGGCGAGGTCACGCTCAGCGGCGTGGCGGACGTGCTGGGCGTCGCGCCGACGCCCACGCCCTGGGCGCGCTGAGCGCCTGCTGCAGGACCGAAGGGCGGACGGGCGCGCTGGCCACGGCCCGCGCCCGGTCTAGTCGCTGGTCACCCGCGGCCGCGTGCAGGCATCCATGAGGGAGCGGGCGGTGCTGCCGTCGTCCGGGTACACCGCATAGCCGAAGCGCATCGGGAACGCCTCGGGCGCATCCGGCCCGATCTCGCGCTGCACCGCGGCGCGCAGGTGGCGCGCCACGTCGCCGATGACGGCAGTCGCGTCGCGGTCGGGCTCGGGCAGCAGGAGCTGGAAGCTGTCTCCACCGGTGCGCGCGACCACGTCGAACTCGCGCACGCACGCGCGCAGGTCCGAGGCCAGGGCGCGGATGAGCTTGGCGGCCGCGGAGACCTCCATCCATGCGCAGAGCTCGTCGAGGGCCGGCAGGTGCACGCTGACGACGATCAGCGCACGTCCGGCGCCGCAGCGGGCGATCTCCTGCTCGAGCCGCTCGCCCAGCTGCACGCCGTTGGGCAGGCCGGTGAGCACGTCGAAGCGCTCGTGGGTGTGGCTGCGCTCGCGCTCCTCGAGCGACATCAGGCTGGCGTGCGCCTGCTCGGCCAGGCGCTCGAGGGCGGTCTGGTCCTCGGCGTCGAAGCCATCGGTCAGCAGGCGCCCGTCGGCTGCTCGGCCCAGGACCGACAGCGTGCCGACGGCGTGGCCCGCGTGGCGGACGGGCGCGACCAGCCCCGGCGATGCCTCGAGGCCGAGTCCCGACCAGCCCTCGCCGTGCAGCGAGGGCACGCGCAGCGGCGCGTGCTCGCGCAGGCACGCCAGCGCCAGGGACGACTCGAGCTCCAGCAGGTGAGGCTGCTGCTCGCGGCTGGCACCCCCGGAGTAGGCGCGCACGACCAGCCGGCCCTCCGCGTCCAGGAGCCTCAGCACCGCGTGGTGCGCGTCGACCAGGCCCGACGCGGAGGTCACCACGATCCGGTGCAGATCGCTCGACTCGCGGGCACTCCCGAGGCGCGCGGCCAGCTCCGACAGCGTGGCCGAGCGACGGGTCTCGCGCGCCATGTGCAGCTCACGCAGCAGGTCGTGGAGCACGGCGCCCAGCGACGCGGCCAGCGAGGTGACGCGCTCGCGCAGCTCGGCCGGGCGCGCCCGCGCGAGCACGCCGTCGAAGGCCAGCAGGCCCAGCCGCTGGCCCCGGGCGGTCAGGGGCAGCACGGCCACGCAGGCGGTGGCGGTGCCGATGGGCGAGGTCATCACCAGGGGCTCGCGCTCGCGCGCGGCCCAGGAGCACAGACCGGTCTCGGAGGAAAGGCGCATGCCGGCCAGGGGTGCGTCGGGCTCCGAGGAGCCGCGCAGGACCAGCGCGGCGTGCTCGGCGTCATGCACGTACAGCTGGCAGCTGCCGGCACCGAGGGCGTCCACCGTGTAGCGCGCGGCGCGCGAGAGGCGCCGCGCGAGCGGCGCCGGCGCCGAGAGGATCTCGCGCAGCTCCCGCTGCTCGCGCAGGCTGGCGGAGTCGGCGAGCAGCCGGTGGTACTCCTCGGCGCGCGTGATGATCTTGGCGTCGACGCGCGCCAGGTTGGCGACGAAGTCGAGATCCTCCTGATCGAACGCGTCGACGTCGGTGGCGTGTGACAGGTTCAGCACGCCCAGCGTGCGGTCTCCGTGCACCAGCGGCGCCGAGATCGCCGCCGCCACGTCGGAGCGCTCGCGTGCGATCGAGTAGCGCTCGTGATCGGCCTTGCCCCGCAGCAGGATCGGCCGCCGCTCCGAGAACGCGCGGCCGGAGATCCCCTCGCCGGGTCGCACGCGGATCTTGGGCAGCACCTCCTTCTCGATGCCGATCGCCACGTCGGCGCGCAGCAGGTCGGCATCGGGATCGTGCAGCATCAGCGAGCCGCGGTCGGCCCCTGTCGAGCCGACGGCGATCTGGAGGATCCGGCTGAGAAGCCCGTCGCGATCGACCGTCAGGTTGTACGACTCGAGCAGCTCCGACAGCGCCTGGAGCAGGTCGGGCTTGCGCGTGCCGTCGATCGGGCCGAAGGCGTACAGCAGCTTGGCGATCAGCGGCGTGGTCACCTGGACCCCGCGCTCCGGCGCCTCGTCGAGCAGGCTCGCCGCATCGCGCGGCAGGTCCGCGTCGACCACCGCGGTCAGACCGGGAATGCGCAGGACGGCCTCGAGGTCGCTGGTGACCAGGGCGGCCGCCCGGCTCGCGAGGTGCGGGTCGACGCAGGCGAGCCCCGCGTGCGCGGCTCCCGGGTCGGGCGTGTAGATGGCGCAGACCTCGACCGCCGGGTTGGCCTCGAGCAGCGGGATGAGGCCGAGGCCCTCCTCGGAGTGGCCTGCGATCGCGATCCGCTTGCGCACCGCGTCAGCTCTCCTGCAGCTCGATCCTCAGCGAGAGCGCGATCACCTCGCCCGACGTGTCGTCGCGCAGCGAGATGGGAACGACCAGCGCGCCGTCGCTCACGGCGGGCTCGCCCGCCGATTCGAGGCGCAGGTCGCGCGAGCCCGCGGAGGCCGTCGTCGCCGCCGGAGCGGCCGGCGGCGGATCGAGAGCGAGGGGCGTATCGGGCCCGAAGCCCGAGAGCGAGGCATCGATCTCGGCGTCGACGGCGGTCTCGTCGTACGACGGATCGGGCTGGTCCTCGTGCACGGGATCGGCCGGGGGCGGCTCGATCGCGGCGGGCTCGTGGCCGCGCGCGCGGATCGTCGCCAGTACCTGCTTGGATAGCGACGTCAGCGTCTGCAGCACGCCCTTGCCCTCGCTCGCCACGGCCTCGAAGACGGTCGCATCGCCGATCCCGATGCGGCGGTGCAGCTCCTCGACCGCGTTCTCGCTGGCCGAGTCGGCGTGGTTGTACTGGATGACCAGGCAGAGCTCGTCGAGCGTGCGACCGCTGCTGGACAGGATCGTCTGCAGCTCCTCGACCGAGCCCAGCGTGGCGTCGTGCCGCTCGGGCCGCAGGTCGGCGACGAGCACCACTCCATCGACGGACTCGAGCAGGCGCGCGCGGGTCGCCGCGTGGTCCTCTGCGCCGGGCACGCTGTAGATGTCGATCGACGTCGCCATGCCCTTGACCGTGCCCAGCGATACGGGCAGGTGCTCGTAGCTGCCGTCGTCGGCCTCGACGGTCTTGAGGTCCCCGCGATGCTCCTTCTTGAGCTTTCGCGACAGGCACTCGAGATTCGCGGTCTTGCCGGCACCCTCGGGTCCGACGTACACGATCTTTCCGTGGATCTCGCCCTTGGCCACTACGCCTTGCCCTTCTTGATCAGGAGACGACGTGCCTGCTGTGCAACGGGCCCCGGAACGTCGCGACTCCGCGAGATGTTCTTCAGATCCCGATCGGTGAGGTAGTTCAGGAACTTGATGGCGTTGCCGGTCGGGACCTTGGGGTTCGTCGCCAGTGCCAGCTTGACCTGGTAGTTCTTCGTCCAGGCGCGCGTGTTCGCGATGATGCGGTACACGTCATCGCAGAGGTTGCGCTGCTTGGCGTACTGCACGACCTCGCTCTCGCTGATCTTCGGGCTGCGGATGGCGCTGGTGGCGATCAGCCGGTTGCGCTCCCGGATCAGGATGCCGCGCGCCTCGGCGTTGCCGAATATCGCGAGCTTCATCCGCTCCATGACGGACATCTCCTGGATCTGGGAGAGCAGGCTCTGCGTGCGCTCCTCGTCCTGCTCCTCGCCGACCTTGGCGTCGGACTCGATCTCCTCGAGCAGCTCGGGCGGAAGCGCGCTGGTGTCCTCGAGGTCGAGCGTCTCGGCGGCGTGCTCGTCCGCGTCGAGCGGATCGGGCGGCGGCGGTGTGTCGGGCGCGGACTCGGTCGCCGACTCCTCGGTCTCGCCGAGTTCCACGCCCAGGAAGTGCAGGATCCGGTCGATCGTGGACTGGCCGGTCATCGAGTTGTTGCCCAGGGCCTCCACCAGCGCCGGGCAGCGCAGCAGACGGACCTGGTTCTGGCTGGTGATGTCGATCACGCGCGGGTGCGGCGTGGCCGCCAGGAAGCAGAAGGTGTGGTCGGAGGCGGCGGCGTTGAGCGCGATCTTCTCCAGGCGTTCGGGGCGCTCGACCGAGGCCCGGGCGAACCAGTCGAGCACGTGCGGGTGCACCCGCGCCGCGAGCACCTGGTCCACGACGGGGTCGGGCAGTGCCGCCAGGCTGGCCGCGGCGCGCTCGCGCACCTCCGGCTCGGGGTCGTGCGTCAGCGCCACCAGGACGCCGGCGACCTGCGCCGGCGGCAGGGGCAGGGCGCCGCCGGCCGCCATCTGGCGCGCCTTCAGCGGCCCGGCGGGATCCGCGAAGCGACGCTCCGGTCCCAGGCTGTCGAGGATCGAACCTTCGCTGCTCACCCTGACCGTTGCTCCCGAGCCGTCGGCCCGGGGCCGGGCGGCTCAGTCCTCGTCGTCCTGGAGGTCCGCCGCCGCGACCAGCTTCTCCTGGATCGCGGCCGGCACGCCCTCGTAGTGCGAGAACTCCATCGAGAACGTCCCCTGGCCGCCCGTCAGGCTGGTCAGGTCGGACGCATATGAGAGAACTTCGGCCATCGGCACCTGCGCCTTGACGATGTCGGCGGAACCTCGGGAATCGACTCCGGCGACCCGGCCGCGGCGGCTGTTCAGGTCGCCCATCACGTCGCCCACGTGGTCGGCCGGGACGCTGACCTCGAGGTCCATGATCGGCTCGAGCAGCGTGGGCTTCGCGCTGGCCATCGCCGCCTTGATGCCCTTGCTGCCCGCGGTCTTGAAGGCCATCTCGGACGAGTCCACCGCGTGGAACTTGCCGTCGATGCAGTGGATGACCACGTCGGTCATCGGATAGCCGGCATACAGGCCCTTCTCGCAGGCCTCCCGCACGCCCTTCTCGACCGCCGGGATGTACTGCCGCGGGATCGACCCGCCGTGGATCTCGTCGAGGAACTGGATCCCGGAGCCGCGCTCTCCCGGCTCCACGGTCAGGAAGCACACCCCGAACTGGCCCCGGCCCCCCGACTGCTTCTTGTGCTTTCCCTCCACGTGCTCCGCCTTGCGCATGATCGTCTCGAGGTACGGAACCTTGGGCGGGTGCAGCTTCACGTCGAGGTTGAACAGGCGCTTGAGGCGCTCCAGCGTCACCTCGATGTGGAGCTGGCCGAGGCCGGTGAGCAGGAACTCGCCGGTACGCTCGTCCCGGCCGAGCGAGAGACTCGGGTCCTCCTCGCGCAGCCGGTTGAGGCACTCGAAGACCTTGTCCTCATCGCCCTTGTCCGCGGCCTCGACCGAGAACGAGATCACGCCGCGCGGCGGCGGGGCCTGCGGAATCTGCAGGGGGTCCTTGCTCTCGTTGAGCGTGTCGCCCGCGTGGGTGTCCTTGAGCTTGGGAATCGCCGCGATCTCGCCGGCGTGCACCTCCTGGATCTCGACGGTCTCCTCGCCGCGGAGCTGGAGCAGCTTGGAGATGCGCTCGCGGTTACCGCTGCGACCGTTGGTCAGGTTCATGTCACCGGTGATCTTGCCGGAGGCCACACGGAAGACCGACAGCGTGCCCGCGTAGCGGTCGGCGATCGACTTGAACACCAGCGCGGTCGCCGGCGCGTCGGGGCCCAGCTCGATCTCCTCCTCGCCGCGCAGCGCGCGACGCGGCGCGACCTCGTCGGCGGTCGGCAGGATCTTGCTCGCTGCCCAGAGCAGGCCGGTGCCGCCCACGTTCGTGCCGGCGGCAGCGCACATCATCGGCATCAGCGTGCCCTCGCGAACGCCCTTGCGCAGTGTCACGAGCATCTCGTCCTCGGAGATCTCGCCGCTCTCGAGATACTTCTCGAGGATCGTGTCGTCGCCCTCGGCGACCGCCTCGACCATCTCGAGGTGCGCCGCCTCGAGCTCGTCGGCGAGCTCCGCGGGCGGCTCGGTCGTGGTCACGGTGTCGCCCTCGATCCGCCGCATCTTGCCGGTGATCAGGTCGATGAAGCCCTGGAAGTCGTCGCCCGAGCCGACGGGGTAGTGCAGCGGGACCACGCGCACGCCGAGCAGCTCCTCGGACTGCTGGATGCACGCGCCGAAGTCGGCGCGGTCGAGATCCATCTTGTTGGCGATCGCGACCACGCTGACGCCGCGGTCGCGTGCCGCGCGGAACGCCTTCTCGCTGCCCACGCGGACGCCGTCGCGGGCCGAGAGCACGAGCACGCCGCAGTCCACCGCGTTGAGAGCCGCCTGCATCTCGCCGGCGAAGTTCGAATCCCCCGGCGTGTCGATCACCGTGTAGGAGTCGCCCTCGTACGGGAACGAGCAGATCGATGCCGAGATGCTGACCCGCCGCGTCTTCTCCTCGGGCAGGTAGTTCATGAACGAGGTCCCGTCCTCGACGCTGCCCATGCGGCTGGTGGCCCCGGCGGCCAGGACGAGCGCGTCGGCCAGGGTCGTCTTCCCGTCGCCGCCGTGTCCGATCAGGGCGAAACAGACTCTCCGGGTCATCTGGGATCTCCTCGTGCGTGGCGGCGCTAGCGGGCCGGTGTCCGGTTCCTGTCGTGAATCACGCGCAGGCCCTCCAGCGTCAGGAAGGGCTCGACGCGCTCGATGCTGTGCGCCTCCTGGGCGATGAGGTGGGCCAGGCCGCCGGTGGCCACGACGCGGGCGCTGTCGCCGAGCTCCTTGCGGATCCGGGCGACCATGGTGTCGACCAGGCCGGCATACCCGAACAGCATGCCCGACTGCAGGCTGTGGGTGGTGTTGCGCCCGATCACGGCGGGCGGCCGCATGATCTCCACGCTCGACAGGCGCGAGGCCCGGGCGGTGAGGGCCTCGAGGGAGACCACCACACCGGGGAAGATCGCACCGCCGACGAAGGCGCCGTCCTCGGCCACGCAGTCGAAGCTGGTGGCGGTGCCGAAGTCGATCGCGATCGTCGGCGTGCCCATGGCGTCGGCCGCCGCCACCGCGTTGACGATGCGGTCGGCGCCGACCTCGCGCGGGTTGTCCACCCGCACCGCGATCCCGGAGCGGATGCCGGGCCCGACGACGAGCGGCTCGCTGCCGATCAGCTTGACGCAGGTGCGCTCGAAGATCGGGAGCAGCGGGGGGACCACGCAGGAGATGATCGAGGCGTCGATGCTGGAGCGCTCGACGCCGGCCAGGGCGAACAGCGACAGCAGGATCGCCGAGAGCTCGTCTGAGGTGTCCTGGCGGTGCGTTCCGAGCCGCCAGTGGTGCAGCAGCTCGCGCCCGTCGAAGAGGCCGAGGGCGACGTGGGTGTTGCCGATATCGATCGTGAGCAGCACGCGGCCCCGTATTATGGACTCTTTGACAGCACCGTGACATCGCCGGCCAGGACGCGGTGGCGGCCGCCGGCGCCGTCGAGCAGCAGGGCGCCATCGGAGTCCACGCCGGCCACGCGGCCCTCGTAGGGCACGGGGATGCCGGGGCCACCGATCCGCACCCGCGCCCCGTCCAGGGCCGAGAACGTGCGCCAGGCGTCGAGCACCTGGTCGAAGCGGCCGGCCCGGATGCGGTCGATCCAGCCCTCGAGCTCCGAGAGAAGCCCGGCGGCCACCTCGACCCGGTCCAGCTCCGAGCCCCGGGCCTCGGCGAGGCTGGTGGCGATCTCTCGCAGCTCCGCCGGGAACTCGTCGGGGCGCGTGTTCACATTGAGGCCGATTCCCAGCACCGCCCAGCGCACCCGGGCGCCGTCGAGCTGCACGGGCAGGTTGATGCCGGAGGTCTTGCGGCCGTCGAGCCAGACGTCGTTGGGCCACTTGATCCGGACCTCGGCACGGCCCTCGACGTGGACCTCCGCGCGGCGCGCCACGGCGACCGCGGCCGCGAAGACGTGCCGGTGCACGTGCTCGGCGTGCATCTCCGGGCGCAGGATCAGCGACATGTACAGGCTGCGCCCGCCCGGCGAGAAGAAGCTGCGGCCCAGGCGCCCGCGCCCCGCCGTCTGCCGGTCGGCGACGACCAGCGTACCGTCGGCCGCGCCGGCGCTGGCGAGCTCCTCGGCCACGGTGTTGGTGGAGTCGACCTCGTCGCGGATCTCGATCTCGCGCCCCAGCCAGCGCGTCGCGGGACTCAGCCGCTCGAGGTCGCGCGCCATTCCAGGGCCAGGTCTGCCGCCGGGGCCGAGTGCGTGAGGGCGCCGACCGAGATCTCGTCGACGCCGCTGGCGGCCACGTCGCGGACCGTCTCGAGGCTGATCCCGCCGCTCGCCTCGGTGCGCATGCGGCCGTCGACCCATTCCACGATGGCGCGGGTCGCTGCCGGCGTCTGGTTGTCGATCAGGATGGCGTCCGCACCGGCCTCGAGCGCCGCCTTGGCCTGCTCCAGCGACTCGATCTCGACGCGCACCCGCAGGTGGTGCGAGCCACGCTCGCGGGCCTGGCGCACCGCGGGACCCACGCCCCCGACCGCGGCGATGTGGTTGTCCTTGATCAGGATGCCGTCGAACAGGCCCATGCGGTGGTTCCGGCCCCCACCGCAGCGCACGGCGTACTTCTCGAGCAGCCGCCAGCCGGGGGTGGTCTTGCGCGTGTCCACGATCTCCACGCGCGCTCCCGCCACCGCCTCGCGATAGCGCCGGGTCAGCGTGGCGATCCCCGAGAGACGCTGCATGAAGTTGAGCGCGGTTCGCTCGCCTGCCAGGATGGCGGCTGCGGGCCCGCGCACGTCGGCGATCACCTCGCCGGGCCGGGCCGCGTCGCCGTCGGCGAGCCGTGGCTCGAGCTGCGCCCCGCAGCGCGCGAAGACGTCCGCGGCGACCTCCAGCCCGCAGACGGCCAGCTCCTGGCGGGCCTCGAGCACGGCCTCGCCCGGCTGCTGCGGATCCAGCAGCGCGGCCGCTGTGGCGTCGCCGGGTCCCAGGTCCTCGGCCAGCGCCGCGGCGACCAGGGCGTCCCAGGCGGTGCGGGCAGGAGGGCTAGGCCGCATCTCTCACCAGCAGGAATCTCCAGGGCGCGGGGGCGCCAGGGCTGATCCTACCCGCGCGGCGGCGTCAGTCGAGATCGCGCTTCAGGCGCTCGATCTCCTCGCGAACCAGGCGCTCGGCCACCTGCGGCACGATCTCCCAGACGATGGCCTCGACCCGCGCCGTGAACTGCTCGACCAGATCCTGAGAGAGCGACCCGAAGGCCTCCCAGGCAATCTTCTCGATCGCGCCGTGGACCGCATCGGGATCGATGGGCGGGGCCGACGGTGCGGGTGCGGGAGTCGCGGGCTCCGGCTCGGCGGCCACGGCCGGCTCCACGACCGCCGGTGTCTCGGTCTCCGGCACGATCTCGGGCTCGGAGGGCCCGTCGTCGTCCGCGTCGCCGAGGTCGGGCTCGGTGGAGGCCAGCGGCTCGGGCTCGGCCAGGGCGGCGGGGGCCGCCCAGTCGTCGTCGGGCGCCGTCTCGACCAGCGCGATCTCCTCGGAGTCGTCGTCCGCCTCGGGGAAGTCGAGCGACGGCAGGGCCGGCTCAGGCGCTTCGTGCACGACCGGCGCCGCGAATGCGGGGGGCCCCCCGTGCACGTGCGCCGCAGGCGCGGGCTCGGCCGAAGCCGCGTGCGCGGGCTCCGGGTGTGCCTGCGGGCCGGGCTCGTCGGTGAAATCGGGCAGCTCCGGAGTCGGCAGCGTTGCGGTGGGGCGGCTGGCGGGCTCCGCCGCCGCCGGCCCGGCGCCGGCCCACGACTGCTCGGCCGCGGCCGCGCGGTCCGATCCGCTGTCATCGGGTGCGGCGCTGCTCAGCACGATCGGGCGCCCGTCCGCGTAGGTCGGGCTGGTGTCTCCCTGAGGATCGACGTCGGGGTCAGCGGAGACCGGCTCGGGCAGGTCGGCATCGCGGGGCGTCGCCAGCGTGTCCCGCGAGAAGTCGGCCAGCGGGTCGAGGAACGCCGTCTCGCCGTCGGGATCACCATAGGCGTGTGCGGGCGGCGCATCGAGCGGCTCGGCGGGCGGCAGCGGCGGGAACGCGGCGGGGTGTGCCGGCGCCGCGGCTCGCGGCGGCGGCGCGACCCGGGCGTGCGGCGGGGCAGGGTCTGGCTCGTCGTCGGCGGCCGTGAAGGGCGTCTCGGGCACCTCCGGCATCGGCGCTGCCGACCCGGGCCCGGCTCCGAAGTCCACCTCGGGTACCTCCGGCATCGCGCTGGCCGGTCCGGCGGGCTCGGGCGTCGCGAAGTCCTCATGGCTGCCCAGGTCGCGGAAGCTGGTGTTGGGCAGATCGGCGATCTCGGGCAGCATGTTCGAGCCGGAGTCGCCGGGGTCCTGGACGGCCCGGGCCGCGGGCAGCTCCGCCGGCGGCGCGAGCGGATCGGCCAGCACGGTCGCACCCTGACCCGCGTCCGCCTCGTCGAGCAGGCGGTGCACCATCTGCACCAGCGCCTGCGCCTCGAAGGGCTTCGAGATGTGATCGCTGGCACCCACCTCGCGGGCGCGAGCCTCGTCGTAGGTCTCGAAGGTGCCGGTGAGCAGCAGCACGGGCACGTGCGCGATCTCGGGCGAGCGCCGGATCTCGGCACAGAGCTCGTAGCCGGTCAGTCCGGGCATGCCGATGTCGGCCAGCACCAGGTCGGGCATCACCTCGCGCGCGCGCCGGAGCGCGTCGTCGCCGTTGTCGACCGTCACGAGGTCCACGTCCTCGTTGGCGAAGGTGATTCCGACGACCTTCTGGATCGTCACGCTGTCGTCAGCCAGGAGCAGGGTCTTCGGCATGGGTGCCTGGTTCTCCACGCAGCTTGGGGCCGCGCTTCGTATCGGCGCGGCCCGGCAGCTGGTTGAATTCCGGCTCCCGATCTCACCCCCCGGGGCCGTCGAGACCATAGCTCGCCCGCGCCCGGCGAGCCGCGGCGTCAAGCTGCGCCCGCGCGCACCCGATCACGGGCCCATGCCGCGGGTCAGCGCCGCTCGCTCCCATGTGGGCCTCAAGCGGGAGGCCAACGAGGACTTCTGCTGCGTCGACGACGCGCGGAGCATCTATGTGGTGGCGGACGGTCTGGGCGGCCACGTCGCGGGGCGGGTGGCCTCGGAGGCGGGCGTGGCGGCATTCGTCGCGGCCTGTGCACCGCGCGGCGACGAGAGCCGCCTCGCGGCCGTGCGGCGCGCCGTGCGCGAGGCCAACGCCGCGATCCTGGGGCGCGCGGGCGCGGACCCGGCCCTGGCCGGGATGGGCACGACCCTGGTCACGCTGGTCTTTCACGGGGACGAGCGGGCGGTGCTGGCGCACGTCGGGGACAGCCGCGCCTACGTGCTCCGCGCGGGCAAGCTCCAGCCGCTGACCCTGGACCACTCGCGGGTGGTGGACATGATCACCTACCAGCGGGTGCCGGAAGAGCGCCTGCGAGACCACCCGCAGCGGCACGTGATCACCCGGGCGCTGGGCGTTCACGCCTCGGTCGAGCCCGACGTCGCCGAGCTACGCGTGCGGCCGGGGGACGTCTTCCTGCTCTGCTCCGACGGGATCACGGGCATGCTCGAGCCGGCCTGCATCGAGGAGGTGCTGCGCGACGCGGCGCTCGAGCTCGACACGGCTGCGGGAATCCTGATCGACCTGGCCAACGAGGCCGGCGGCGAGGACAACGCGACCGCGGTGCTGGTGCGGCAGGACTAGGCGGCTGTACCGCCCGGCTACTCGGGCGGATCGCCGTCGTCGTCCAGGTCGAGCCCCTGCTCCTGGGCACGGCTGAGCATGCCCTCGGCAATCGAAGTGGCATCCGGCCTGTACACGCCGAGGTCGATGCGTCGCTTGAGCTCCTCGAGGCGCTCGCGGCGCGCGTCCTCGTCCGCCACGTCGAGCAGGTAGTCGGCCGAGTACGCGTCCTCGGTCGCGACCAGGCCCCGGGCCTCGTTCGGATCGTCGAAGTCGCGTGAGCCGGCCATGGTCACCCCCGTACGCAGCTGGGCATACAGCGATCGGATCGGCAGATCCAGAGGATCCTTTAGCGACCGGCAGGTCGCGCGCAAGCCCGGCGCCGGCGGGCCGGCTCAGGTCTGGAGCAGGCTGCGCAGCTTGGAGCGCAGGCGGGCGGTCGCCTTGGTGTGAATCTGACACACCCGGGACTCGGTGATCCCCAGGACCCCGCCGATCTCCTTCATGTTCAGATCCTCGTAGTAGTACAGCGAGATCACCAGCCGCTCCTTCTCGGGCAGCTGGCCGATGCACTCGCCGATCGACTCGCGCATCTCGCGGGAGCGCAGCGAGGTGAACGGGTTCTCCGCCTTGACGTCCTCGAAGACCTCGCCGTTGATGGGCTGGTCGGCCTCGGCGTTGGCGCGCAGCTCGTCGAGATTGATGATCGAGATGCCCCGGACCTGGTTCAGGAGCAGGTGGAACTCCTCCATGTCGATTCCCAGGGCGTCGGCGACCTCGTGCTCGGTCGCGGCGCGACCCAGGCGCTGCTCGACCTCGGCGTAGGCCTGCTCGAGGCGCCGGCTCTTCTGCCGCACCGAGCGCGGGACCCAGTCCAGGGAGCGCAGCTGGTCGAGGATCGCACCCTTGATGCGGAACTCGGCGTACGTCTTGAACTTGCAGTTCTTCTCGGGATCGTACTTGTCGATCGCGTCCATCAGGCCGATCACACCGGTGTTGGTGAGATCGTCCAGATCGATGTGCGCGGGCAGCCGCACCGCGATCCGGTTGACGATGTACCGGATGAGTGGCGTGTGCTCGAGGACGATCTTCTCCTTGAGATCGCCCGGCACCTCGCCGTGACGCTCGCGCGCCTCTCGGAGCTGCGCTTCCATGCCTGATCCCCCCGCGCTCCGGATCCGTGGAGCCGCCGCGGGATGTGCAAGCGCGATGCCTGCGGCAGCCGCCACGCGCCGGCGCGGCAAGCTGCGTGTCCGGGGGCGCGCAGCCGGTGCTGCGCGGCGGGGTGGCCGCGCCGGAATAGCCCCGCGCCCGGGGCCGGGCCCAAAGACCCCCGCGGCGTTCTGCAGGCCAGCGCCGCGCCCGCCCGGAGCACCATCTGGTGACCCCATCTGGTGACGCGGCACCAGATGGTCACTCGGGCGGCTGGATTCCCTTGCTGCGGATCTTCTCGACCAGCGTGGTCCGCTTGAGACCGAGCAGGCGCGCCGCCTGGTTCTTGTTCCAGTGGGTCGCGTCGAGCGCCTGGACGATCAGCTCGCGCTCGTAGCCGCCGACGACGGCCTGCAGGTCCAGGCCGTCGGGGGGCAGGCTGGCCATCGGCGTGGCCGGCGCCGGGCCGCCGATGAGATCGAGCGGCAGGTCAGACTCGTCGATCCAGCCCGAGCGCTTGAGGATCGTCATGCGCTCGATCATGCCCTGCAGCTCCCGCACGTTGCCTGGCCACGGGTACTGCACCAGGCGCTTGACGGCGGTCTCGGTCATTCCCTTGATCTCGGCGTACTCGTCGCGCAGCTGCGCCAGGAAGTGCTCGACCAGCAGCGGGATGTCCTCCGTGCGCTCGCGCAGCGGGGGCACCTCGATCGGCACGACGGCGAGGCGGAAATACAGGTCCTCGCGGAACTCGCGCTGCTCGATCTTCGCGGCCAGATCCTGATTCGTGGCCGCGATGATGCGTACGTTCACGGTCGTGGTGCGGTCCGAGCCGACGGCCTCGAAGGTCCGTTCCTGCAGCACGCGGAGCAGCTTGGTCTGGAGGTTGGGGCTCATGTCCCCGATCTCGTCCAGGAACAGCGTTCCGCCGTCGGCCGCGGCGAAACGCCCCGCGCGATCGCGGTGGGCGCCCGTGAACGCGCCCCGGACGTGCCCGAACAGCTCGCTCTCGAGCAGCTGCTCGGGGATCGCTCCGCAGTTGACGGCCACGAACGGCTCGTCCGTCCGGGGGCTGTTGAAGTGGATCGCCCGGGCGATCAGGTCCTTGCCGACGCCGCTCTCGCCCAGCACGAGCACGGTCGCCTGCGAGTCGGCCACGCGGCGCACGGTGTCCAGGGTGTCCAGCAGCTTCTGACTGTGTCCGACGATGTTCCCGAAGCCGTACCGGGCCTCGAGCTGGCGCTGGAGCCTCTGGTTGCTCGTGCGGAGCCGGCGCATCTCCAGCGCCTTCTCGATCAGCGGACCGAGCGAGTCCATGCGCTCGTAGCTCTTCTCGATGAACCAGAAGGCGCCGGCCCCGAGCGCCTCGATCGAGCTCTCGGGAGAGCCGAAGCCGGTGATCACGATGCAGACGGCGTCGGGATCGGAGTGGCACACGGAGCGGACCAGATCGATGCCGCTGCGTCCGGGCATCTTCAGATCGGTCAGGACCACGTCGTAGGGGCGGCGGCTCAGGGTCTCGATGGCCTCGTCGGGCCCCCCGACGTCATGGACGTCGTAGCCCTCGCTCTCCAGGTAGCGCCGCAGTGCTGCCCGGAAGAGCGCGTCATCGTCTGCGACCAGGATCGAGCCTCGGACCAAGTCGCTCCCCCTCGACAAGGCTGCACAATGTACGAAACCTGCTGGCCGCCTCAAGCGGGGCTCAAGCGGCCAGCGGACCACTCCGATCACCCTCGCATGCCGGATGACGCCGAGCTGGCCCACAGCGAGACGCGCGCGCCGGAGCTGTGGCTCGTTGACGCGGCCTCCAGCTCCCTGGGAGCGGAGCTCGTGGAGCAAGCGCGCGTGCACCGCGTGGTGCGACTCGACGACGTGCCCGAGCGGCTCGAGGCCGATGCGGCCGTGGTGGTCATCGTGGGGACATCCGAGGGCACCAGCGCCGCCGAGTACATGCGCGCGCTGCGCGATCGCGGCCCGTCCGTCGAGGTCATCGCGGTGGCCGACGAGCCGAGCGTGGACGGAGCCGTGGAGTGGATGCGCGCGGGCGCGTTCGACTACGTGCGAAGGGACTCCGGGCGCCTCCGCGACGCCGCGCGCGGCGCGCTGCAGCGCGCGAGCGCGCGCGGGCCCGCGCCGGGGCGCGCGCAGCCGCACATCCTCGAGCGCATCGTCGCCTGCTCGGCAGGAATGCGCCGCCTGGTCGCCACGGTGCGCGATCTCGCGGTGAGCGAGAGCAGCGTGCTCATCGAGGCCGAGAGCGGGACCGGCAAGGAGCTGGTCGCGCGGGCCCTGCACGACACCTCGACGCGCGCCGGCGGTGCCTTCGTGGCGGTCGACTGCGGCGCACTGCCCGACGGCATCGTCGAGGCCGAGCTCTTCGGTCACCAGCGCGGTGCCTTCACCGGCGCCGAGCGCGCCAGTCCCGGTCTCTTCCGCAGCGCGCACGGCGGAACGCTCTTCCTCGACGAGATCGGCGAGCTGCCGATCGCGGCCCAGGCCAAGCTGCTGCGCGCGATCCAGGAGCGCGAGGTGCGCCCGCTGGGCGCGAGCCGGCCGCAGCCCGTCGACGTGCGCATCGTGGCCGCCACGCACCGCGACCTGGCCGACGACGTGCGGACCGGGCGCTTCCGCGCCGACCTGTTCTACCGGCTGCGCGTGGTCGCGCTGTCGATCCCGCCCCTGCGTGAGCGCCCCGAGGACATCCCGGTGCTGGCCGCGCGCTTCCTCGCTCGAGCCGCAGGCAACGGCCGCGTCCACGGATTCGAGGCGGACGTGATCGACGCCCTGCTGGCCCATGACTGGCCGGGCAATGTGCGCGAGCTCGAGAACGCGATCGAGGGCGCCGCGGCGCTGGCCCGCGGCAGCCGCATCGGTGCCGCGGATCTGCGCCTGGGAGGTGGGGCGGGCGCTCGCGCTCCGGCTCCCGACGACATCCCGCTGGCGCTCGAGGCCTACGAGGCCGCGTGTCTGGGAGCGGCGCTGCGTCACTGCGGTGGCGACGTCTCGCGCACCGCGCGCCTGCTGGGCATCGGGCGCAGCACCCTGTACCGCAAGCTGGCGCGACACGGTCTGTCGCGCTGAGCGGCGGCGCCGCGGCTCAGCGCGGGCGGCCGGCGACCACGATCACGTCGGCCAGGCCGGGCAGCGCTCGGGCCAGTGCGTCGGCGGCTCGCAGCAGACCGGTGCCCCAGCTCGCGGGCAGGCGCTCCAGCAGGCGCATCCACGGGCGCACGCCCCAGAGCAGCGAGATGCCGGTCCACGCCTCGAGGTGTGCGTGCGCCTCGAGCTGGGCGCGCAGCAGCGCCGGGTCGTAGCGCGTGAAGTGATCCGAGGGCACGTGCCAGGTGCGCCGCCCGGGTGGGGTCTCGCGCCCGCTGCGGTCGAGCAGGCGCTGGAGGCGGCAGCCCAGCGCGTCGAAGTTCGCGACTGCCAGCACCACGCGGCCGCCGGGCCGCACCACCCGCGCCAGCTCGGCGATGCAGCGGTCCGGGTGGTCGAAGTGATCCAGTGCGCCCTTGCAGAACGCGGCGTCGAAGCTGTCGTCCGCGAAGGGCAGGCTCTCGGACCAGGCCTGCACCCAGGTCGCGCCGCCACCCTGCTCGGCGTCGAGCATGCGTCCCAGCGAGGTCATGCGGTGCGAGGGCTCGACGCACACGGCGAGGACCCCGCGGGCGCCCAGCGCGCGGCTGTCCTGGCCGAGCCCGGCCGCGGAGTCGAGCACGCGCGCGCCCGGTGCCGGCCTCGTGGCATCGAGCGTGACCGCGGCCATGCGCTCGAACAGGAACGAGGAGTCCGGGCTGCTCCCGGTCGGGATCACGTCGGACATGTCGCGATCGAGGTCGCTGACCCTCATCGACGCGCCTCCTCGAGCACCCGCGAGTAGACGGCAACGGTGCGCGCGGCCACGCCGGGCCAGCCGAATGCCCGCTCGATGCGCGGCCGGGCCTCCAGCACGCGCCGCTGCTCGGCTTCCCAGTCGCCGAGCAGCGCGCGGATCTCCGCGGCCAGCGCCGGGGCGCTGCCACGCTCCACCGCGCGGCCCGCACCGGCCTGGCCGAGCACCTCGGGCAGTGCGCCGGCGTTCGTGGCCACCACCGGCGTGCCCGCGGCCAGCGCCTCGATCGCGGGCAGCCCGAAGCCCTCGAACAGCGACGGCAGCACCACGATCGCGGCGTCGCGATAGGCCGCCTCGAGCGCCGCTCTGGGCACCTTGCCCTCGAAGCGCACGCGCGCGCCGAGGCGCAGGCGTTCGATGCGGGCGTGAATCGCGTCGTCGCGCAGGGGCCGATCGCACAGGCAGCGCAGCCGCACCTCGTCCGGCAGCTGCGTGAGCGCGTCGAGCAGGTGCTCGAGCCCCTTGTTCGGATCGCCGGCGCGCCCCACGAACAGCAGCTCCGGCGGTGCCGGGCGCTTCCGCGTCGCGCCGGCCGGCGGCAGCTCGACGCCGTTGAGCACGTTGTGGATGCGGGCGGGAGCGGTGCCGAAGTCCCGCGCGATGGTCTCCCGCGACGCCTCGCTCGAGGTGACGATCGCGTCGATGCGCCGCGCCACGCGCGCCTGGCTCCGCACGGGGTGGAAGGTCAGGGCGCCCTTGAGCTCGCGGAACCCGCGGGCGCGCATCAGGCTGGAGCGCAGGTCCACGCTGAGGGGGTGATGGATCGTCGAGACCACGGGCAGGCCCAGGGCGCGCAGCCACAGCAGCCCGTAGCCCAGGGACTGGACGTCGTGCACCAGGTCGTAGCGGCGGCCGCGCCGCAGCTCGGCCCGGATGCTCCGGGCCGCGCGCACGCTGAACGCGAACGGCTCGGGGAAGAAGCCGAAGCGCGTCACGGCGAACTCGAAGAAGCTCAGGGGCGCCAGGATTCGCCACGGGTCCGGCCGCGGCAGGAAGGCTCCGGGGCGCTCGCGGTGGAAGCGGCTCGCCCAGAACATGTGGTTCTCCAGGTGCTGCACGCGGGCCCAGGGCAGGGCGTCGGGGTACGGTGGCCCCACGAACACGTCGACCTCGTGACCGAGTGCCGCGAGCTCCCGCGTCAGCGCCCGCAGGTAGATCCCCTGGCCCCCGCTGGCCATGTTGCCGCGGTAGCAGGCGAACGCGATCCGCACTCCGGCGCTCAGGCCCGCCCGCGCGCCACGCGGGTGCCGTAGAGGATCACGCTCTTGGGCCAGATCCAGTCGAGCCAGCGCTCGACCCGCGACCAGGTCGGCGAGGTGCTGGCCAGCAGCAGGAAGCGGCGAAAGCTCCGGGTGGGTCCCGGCGTCTCGTCGTCGAGACCGAGCAGCGCGCGCACCGCCCAGTAGGGTGTGTGCAGGGCGTGCGCGAAGCCGACGCCCTCGACGCGCAGGCCCGCCCGGGCCATGGCTCGGGCCAGATCGCGCGGCCGGAACACACGGATGTGTCCCCCGGGACTCTCGAAGTACAGGCGTGTCAGGTGCAGGTACAGCCACTCGCTCGTGGCCGTCGGGATGGTGATGCCGATCGTGCCTCCGGGGCGCATCACGCGCACGAGCTCGCGCACCGCGCCTGGATAGTCGTGCACGTGCTCCATCACCTCGGAGCAGATCACGCGGTCGAAGTGGTCGTCTCCGAACGGCAGGCGGAAGACGTCGCCCTGCAGCGCGCCCCCCCGGCAGCTCGCCCCGCCGGCCTGCCGCTCGCGGATCCCGGACTGCGCGACCTCGAGGCTGGGCCGGTCGAGGTCCAGGCCGGCCACGTGTGCGCCGCGGGCCATGGCGCCGAAGCAGTGGCGCCCGCCGCCGCAGCCGGCGTCGAGCACCCAGTCGCCGGCGCGGACGCCGAGCCGGTCAAGGTCGACGGTGAGCACGGACGACCCCGGCGAGCACCGCGGCCGTTTGCTCCGCTGCACCCCGCCAGCTGAAGCGATCCAGCACGCGTTGCCGCGCGGCGGCGCCCATCTTCGCGACCGTGTCGTGGGGGAGGGTGCCCAGGTCGCGGATCGCGCCGGCCAGGGCTGCGGTGTCGCGGAACGGGACCACGCGCCCGGTCGAGCCGTCGGTGCCGACCACCTCGGGCAGCGCGCCGCCGATGGTCGCGATCACCGGTAGCCCGCAGGCCATGGCCTCTGAGGCGGGGAAGCCGAAGCCCTCGAAGAACGACGGCACCAGCGCGATGCGCGCGCTCGCGTACTGCTCGACGAGCTCCTCGACGCTGAGCATCCGGCGTACCAGGGTCACGCGGTGTCCGATCCCCAGCTCGTGCAGCTTGCGCACGACCAGGCCGTCGTCGGGGATGCGCCCGTCCACGATCTTCAGGGTGATGTGGTCGGGCGTGCGCGCGAAGGCATCGAGCAGATAGGGGATGCCCTTCTTGCGGTCCTCGGTGCGTCCGATGAAGATCAGGTCGGACTCGATCGGGCGCTCCAGCGGGCGAAAGGTGGCGGTGTCGGTGCCGTTGTACACGACGTCGACGCCGGCGGCCGGGACCCCGAAGAACTCCTCGATGCGCGCACGCGAGGCCTGCGAGACGGTGAGGATCCGCGCCAGTCGCGGCACCACGCGCTCCTGCATGAACAGAGGGAAGTAGAGGGTCCGCTTCCACTTGCGCGTGAACGTCGGCTCGATCTCGAAGTCCGCGATGCGATCGATGTGCAGCGGGTGGTGCACCACGCCGACCACGGGGGTACCGGCGGCCTGGATCCCCAGCAATCCCCAGGTGAGCGACTGGTTGTCGAGCACGACGTCGAAGCGGTGACGCTGCTGCAGGGTGCGCCAGCGCATCAGCAGCCGGATGCCGAAGGCGGTCATCTCGGGGAAGACCCCCAGCCGGCTCAGCCCGAGCTCCCAGAGGTGACCGGGCGCCAGTGCCGAGAAGGGGCGGTCGGCGGGCAGCGCGTCGGCCAGGTCCTGCCCGAACGCGTTCAGATTGGGGATCACGTGCAGCGGGATCCCGGGCCGCAGCTCCGGGAGCGGCGGACCGGCGATCACGTGCACCTCGTGACCGAGCTCGTGCAGGCCGCGGGCGAGCTCGGCCGCGTAGATGCCCTGGCCACCGCAGAACATGTTGCCCCGGTACGTGAGCAGCGCGATTCGCAAGCTCAGCTCCCGGAGGGCCCGTCCTGCTCGCTGCCCGGGTCCGGGCGAGTGGCGCCGCCGGCTCCGCCGGTGCCCGCGGCGTCGAGCGGGTCGCCCTCGGCATCGACCGGCACCGTGGCGATGGTCCAGCCGATCCACGCGACCAGTCCGAGCACGAAGAGCGTGACCGCCGCCACCGGCAGGGCCAGCGCGAGGTAGCTGCCATTGAGGACGCCGTACACGAAGAGCCCCGCGGCGAGGATGGCGCCCAGGCAGAGGGCACCACCGAGCAGTCGGGATCTCTCGTCGGCTCCGGTGGGCATGGGGGCCGGACGGTAACGAGCGCCCGGATCCGTTGTCAATCGGGGCCTTTGGGCGCGGCTGTGCATCGTCAAGTTCGAGTCCGCCGCGGCCGATCCCGGCAGCGTGGACGAGAATCTCGCGCCCCGGCCGGCCCCGCGGAGCAGGCTGATGCCGCCGCTGCGCATCGAGGCCGTCGGGGACCCGGCGCGCGGCCCGCGCTTCCTGGGCTACGTGGGCGACCTCTCCTCGACGGGCGTCTTCGTGCAGAGCAGCAACCCGCGTGATCCGGGCACACGCCTGAAGATCAAGGTGCACCTGAGGGGCCGGCGTCAGCGTCCCTTCTACGCCGAGGTCGAGGTGCGCTGGCGGCGCGGCTACGGGGGCTTGCCCGGTCCGCCATCCGGGATGGGGCTGGAGTTCGTGGACCTGGGCCGGCGCGAGCGCCGCGAGCTCTCGCGATTGCTCCAGTCCGAGAGCGTGACGCTGCGCCACGCCGCGCGGCGCGGCCTGGACTAGGCGTCCCGGCGGCGCGCCCTGGCTCGCCGGCCGGCCGCGCGCTACCCAGGCCAGCACCAGGAGGAGCGGCGATCGTGGACGCGCTGTGGATCGGACTGATGTCCGGCACGTCGGCCGACGGCGTGGACGCGGCCCTGGTGCGAATCGGGGACGGGCCGGGGGCCGTCGAGACCCTGGCCCACGCCACCACCCCGCTGCCCGGGGCGCTGCGCGAGCGCGTCC
This sequence comes from Deltaproteobacteria bacterium, assembly GCA_029261925.1. Lineage (GTDB taxonomy): Bacteria > Myxococcota_A > UBA9160 > SZUA-336 > SZUA-336 > JAGWBS01. The sequence continues at coordinate 117,739 of JAJDAJ010000063.1, forward strand.
AGGCGGCGATCCGGGGCAAGCCCGAGCTGCGCGAGCTGCTGCGCCTCGACGTCGAGCTGGGCCAGCACTTCGCTGCCGCCGCGCTCGACCTGCTCGCGGCCGCGGGCGTGCGCGTCGCACAGGTCGAGGGCATCGGCTCGCACGGGCAGACGCTGGCGCATCACCCCGAGCCGGGCGTGCGCGCCTCGCTGCAGGTCGGCTCGGCCGCCGAGATCCACGCCCGCACCGGAATCCCCGTCGTCTCCGACTTCCGCGCGGCGGACCTCGCCGCGGGCGGGCAGGGAGCGCCGCTCACGCCCTTCGTCCACCTGGCCTGCCTGGCCGCGCCGGGCCAGCGCCGCGCGGTACTGAACGTCGGGGGCTTCACCAACCTGACCTGGCTCGACGGCCAGGACCCCGCGGCCGTGATCGGCTTCGATCCCGGGCCCGGCAACGCGCTGCTCGACTGCGCGGCGCGGCTCGCCTCGGGAGGCACCGAGCACTTCGATCGCGACGGCGCCCGAGCGGCGCGCGGCCAGGTGGACGGGGCGACCCTCGAGCTGCTGCTGAGCGATCCCTACTTCGAGCGGCCACCGCCCAAGAGCACGGGCCACGAGCACTTCGGAGCGGACTTCTTCGAGACCGCGCGCCGCTCGGTCGAGGCGGGGGGCGGAGGCCCGGATGACCTGCTCGCCACGCTGACCGCGCTCAGCGTCGAGAGCGTCGCGCGCGCCGCCGAGCGTTTCCTGCCGGCCACGCCCGATCGCTGGCTCGTCTGCGGCGGGGGTGTCCACAACGCCACCCTGATGCGGCGCCTCGCCGAGCGCGTCGCGCCGGCCCCGGTCAGCACCACGCGCGAGCACGGCATCGATCCCGATGCCGTCGAGGCCGTGGCCTTCGCCATCCTCGGCTGGTGCGCCGCCCGGGGCCGCGCCTCGAACCTGCCCCGCGTCACCGGAGCCAGCCTCGCCGTCTGCCTCGGCAGCCTGACCCCACCCGTGGGGTTCGCGGCTCGTGCCGGAGCCGGCCCGGCCTCCGACGCCTAGAACTCCAGCACCAGGCCGTCGTGTGCGGTGTCGAAGGGCACCCGGTCGAGATTGCCGAGTACATCGGCGCCGAGGTGCGTCAGTCGCATCGCCCCGCAACGGAACCGCTCCCGGCCGCGCGCCAGCTCCTCGACCGACAGGTGCATGGAGTACGAGCCGGGCGTCATGAAGACGCACTCGGTCACGAACAGGTCCACGTCGCCGACCGCCGCGGGCAGGCTGTCATGCCAGCCGGTGTCGCCCGAGAACACCATGGAGTGGCCGCCGGCCTCGACGCGCAGCATGTGCGGGTACGTGGCCGGGGTGTGGTATGCCTCGAGCGGAGTGAGGCGGAAGCCCTCCAGGTCGATGGTCTTGCCCTGCTCGTGCTCTCCGAAGTGGATCGGGAACATGCCGTCCTGCTCGTTCACGTAGTGGAAGGCGTCGGCGAGTCTCCGCACGTGCTGACGGATGCCGGGGGGACCGTGGATCTCGAGCGGCCGCTCGCGCCGGGTCTCGAAGAGATAGTCGAGCAGCAGGAACGGGATACCCGCGACGTGGTCGGCGTGGAAGTGCGTGATGGCGATCGCGTCGATGTCCCGCGGGTCGATGCCCATCGCCTTCAGGCCCGTGCTGGTGGTGGGCCCGCAGTCGAGCAGAAGCGTGTGGCCCGCATCCCGGACCAGGATCGCGGTGTTGCGGCGGCCACCGCTGCCGAACGCATCCCCGGTGCCGACGAAGACCAGCTCAGGCATCACGCCAGACCTCATCGGCAAACGACACCGCGCGGCGTAGGCTCTCCGCCGGCGGACGGGCGCCGGGCAGCACCAGGCTCTGCTCGAGCCGACAGCCCGCCGGCACCACGGAGTCGCGCCCGATCACGGCCTCGGGACCCACGAGGGCCCCCTTCTCGACACGCGCGCCGGAGCCGATCCAGACCCTGCCGCGCGTCTCGCCCTCCACGCGCGCGTCCGCAGCGCGATGCTCGCCCTGCCGCTGCAGCGCGAGCAGGTTGGCCTCGAGCAGCTCGCCGGGGGAGCCCACGGGCCACCATGCGTCCCGCTCCGGCTGCAGCCAGGTGCCCAGGCGCGCACCGTCGCGCAGCGCCGGCAGGTACACCGAAGGCATGATCTCGAACGCCCCACCGGGCATTTGATCGAAGAGTCCGGGCTCGATCACGTGGGCCCCCGTGAACAGACCACTTCCGGATTCGCCTCCCAGGTCGATCAGCGATGTGATGCGCCGCACGGCTGCGTTCTCATCGTACCCGATCGACCCGAATTGCCTCTGCCGGGGGTCGTCGCGCAGCGCCAGGGTCGCCAGCGCCGGCCGGGCCCGGTGCGCCTCCAGCAGGGCGGCGACGTCGAGATCGATCACCATGTCGGCGTTGATCACCAGGAACGGACCGTGGCCGTCGAGATGGGCACGGGCGGCGGCGATGCCGCCGCCGCTGCCCAGGAGCTCCGGCTCGTGGGAGAGCTCGACGGGCGGATCCAGGCCCTCGAGCGCCCTGGCGAGCGAATCCGCGCGGGCATGGGCATTGGCGACGATCCGCTCGACGCCCTGGTCGGCCAGCTGGCGCGCCATGCGCCTCACCAGGGGCTCGTCGAGCAGCGGGAGCGCCGGCTTGGCCACGTGCCGCGTCAGCGGCGCCATCCGCGTTCCGAGTCCGGCAGCCAGGATCATCGCCCTCACGCCGCGTCCTCCAGAGCGCGTGCCAGCTCCGGCGCGGCGCCCGAGAGCGCGGAGGGAAGCGCCGGGAGCGCGCCTCGCACCGCGCTCCGCGCCGGCTCCACGAACGCCGCGTAGCGCGCGTCGCCCGCCGCGGCGAGCCGCCGGAAGCGACCCAGGTCCTTGCACTTCCGCTGCACCACCAGGGCCGCCAGGGCCTCCGCGTCGATCGCGACCCCGCTGTGGCGGGTGTAGCGCTCCAGGAGTGCGGCCCGCTGCTCCGGTGTGATCGCCACGTAGGAGTCCCAGAGCAGGGCCGCGAGGTCGAGCTCGCGTGGCGCGAGCAGGGCGTCCTGGTAGTCGATGATCCGCAACCTCTCTTGCGCATCGATCATCAGGTTGTGGCTCTGGTAGTCGCGCAGCGACAGGGCGCGCGGCAGGGCGGCGATCCAGGAGACCAGCGCGTCGAGCGCGGCGCCCAGCTCGGGGGTCGCGCCGCCCGGGGCACCGTGGGCCCGGAAGGTGGACAGCTCGAAGTCGATCCACTCGGCGTCGAAGGCGCGGCGGAAGGGCAGGGCATCGCGCGGCCTGATGGCGTGCGCGCGCGCCAGCCAGTCGATGGCCTCGCCGGTGCGCTCCAGGCGCCGGGCGTCGGGCAGGTCGCGCAGGTGTGTCGAGCCCAGGTCCTCGAGCAGCACCCAGCGCTGCCGGGCGTCGTGGGCGAGCAGCTCCGGAACGGGCAGGCCCTCCGCGGCCAGCAGCTCGGTGACCTCGACGAAGGGCAGCGCCGCGCCCTGCACGCGCAGGGCGGGCGGCAGGATCTCCGGGTGCTCGGGCAGCGCGTGCATGAGCACCGCGCTGTGCCCGCCGGCGAGACGTACGCGCCAGTAGCGCCGTGCGCCGGCGCCCCCCTCGAGCAGCTCCAGGCCCTCGACCTCGACCTGGAGAGCGCTGGCGACCCACGCGCGCGCTCCGGCAGCGGTCGATGCGGTGAAGCCGTCCCCCACCGCGGCAAAATGGCGCCCACGCGCGCCGGGGGCAAGCGCGCACGGTTCACTCGGTCGGAAATGCGGGCTACCGTACGGCGCGGTGTTGCGGACTCGTTGCCAGCGTGGATCGAGATCCGGGCTCGGCGCCGCCCTGCTGGTGGCGCTGCTGCTCGCGGCGACCGCGGCGCGAGCGGCGGATCCGCAGACGGCGCTGCGCGAGTTCCTGGCGCATCCCGCCCTCGCGGGCGCCCGCGTCGGCGTGCTCGTCGAGGATCTCGAGGACGGCAGCGTGGTGGCGGCGCACCACGCCCGCGAGCCGCTGGTGCCCGCGTCGAACCAGAAGCTGGTCACCTCCGTGGCGGCGCTGGAGCTCTGGGGCCCGGCGCATCGCTTCGAGACGCCCGTGCGCGCCGGAGGTGCGCTGCTCGACGGGACGCTCGACGGGCCGCTGTGGGTGGTCGGGGCCGGCGATCCGGGGCTCGACTCGGAGGGCCTGTGGAAGCTCGCCGAGGAGCTGCGACTGGCCGGGCTGCGCGAGGTCGGCGGGGGCATCGCCTTCGATCCGGGCTTCTTCGGCGACGCGGGCCATCACCCCGACTGGCATCCGGTCTCGCAGCGTGCGTACCACGCGCCGACCGCCGCGTTCGCTGCCAACTACTCGAGCTTTCGGATCGAGGTCGTCCCCGACGCCCGCGCGGGTGCGCCGGCGCGGCTGGACCTCGCTCCCCTGGTCGACTACTTCCGTCCGGTTGCGGCCGCGCGCACGGTGGACGGCCGCGGTCGGCTGATCCTCGACATCGCTCCGCTGGCCGACGCGTCGGGCGAGCGCGTGCGGATCTCGGGCTCGGTGGCGCGCGATGGCGAGGCCGACACCTACTGGCGCTCGGTCGCGCTGCCGGGGCGCTACGCGGCCTCGGTGCTCCGCGCCCAGCTCGAGGCCCAGGGCATCCGCGTTCGAGGCGGTGTCCGCAGCGGCGCGGTGCCCGCGGGCGCCGCCGAGCTGCTGCGCTTCCAGGGTGCGCCGGTCGCCGAGCACGTGCGGCGCCTGAACAAGTACAGCAACAACTTCGTGGCCGAGCAGCTCGTCAAGCTGGCGGGGGCGAGGGCCGAGGGCGGGCCCGCCACCTGGGCCAAGGGCACGCGGGCGATCGAGGCCTGGCTGCGCGACACGGGTCTGGCGGTGCCGGGCACGCGGGTCGCCGACGGATCCGGACTCTCCCCGCGCAACCGGATCAGCCCGGCCACCCTGGTCGGCCTGCTGCGGCGCGCGATCTCCGATCCGCGCCACGGCCCCGAGCTGCTGACGTCGCTGCCGCTCGGGGGCCTCGACGGCACGCTGGAGGACCGGAAGCTCGAGACGGTGCCCGGGCTGCGGGCCAAGACCGGCCACCTGCGCGCCGTGTCGGCACTCAGCGGGGTGATGCGCGGTGCCGACGGTCGCTCACTGGCGTTCTCGGTGCTGGTGAACGGCGCCCGGGGTCACCGCACCGCGGTGGACGACGCGATGGACGCGCTGGTGCGCAGGCTCGCCGGTGCCCCGGACCCGCCGCGCGACGACGTGGCGTCGAGCCGCGCCAGCACGCTGCGCCGGTAGCGGACGGGCAGCGAGGCGCCGCGCGCGAGCCGGCGATCGATCGCACCCGGGCCCCAGTTGTAGGCCGCCAGCGCGTGGTCCCAGTCGCCGTAGCGGTCGCGGAGGAACGCCAGGTAGCGCGTCCCGAGGGTCACGTTGAGCACCGGATCGAGCAGATCGGCCGGACCCGACCACTCCAGGCCCGCCTCCTCCGCGAGCATGCGGCCGGTCGCGGGCATGACCTGCATCAGGCCCAGCGCCCCGACCGGGGAGCGCGCGAAGTTGAAGTACCCACTCTCGATGTGGATCACGGCCAGGATGAGCGCCGGCTCGATCCCGTGGCGCTCGCCCGCGCGGACGATGGCGTGCGCCGTGGCGCGGATCTCGTCGCGCGACAGTGCCGTGGTCCGCGCCGACAGCGCCGCCTCGATCGGGTCGTGCGGCGGCCCCGGCACGACAGCGGGGGCGGCGGCCCGTGTAGCGACCGGGCGCGCGTGCTGCGGAGCGCAGGACAGGCCGGCGGCGAGGGCGAACAGCAGCGCGAAGATGGCGAAGCGCGATCTCAAAGCGGTACCGGCAGTCCCACGGCCCGCATGACCATCAGGTTGTTGAGCGCCGCCCAGGCGGGAAGCAGGGCGAGCACGATCAGCAGGAACATCCGCAGCCGGGACGAGATCCGCGTGGTCAGGACCAGGAACACGATCGCCGCGGTCGTGATCAGCATCTCGAACGTGAGCCCTTGCACCAGGCCCACGGTCTCGAACAGGACCCGGGCCACGGGGTTGGCCTCGACGATCTCGAAGCCCTCCACGCGTTCGCGCAGGCACCAGAAGGTCGTCGCGTTGTCGGCGAGATTGAAGAGCACGACCAGCGCGCCCAGCACGAAGCGCATGAACACCTCCAGGCCCCTCCCCTGGTTCAAGGCCCGTGCCAGCCACCGGCCCGTGGCCGGTTCATGCCGGTGGATCGCGGAGCTGGGCGGCTCGCCTGCACGCGCGTGCGCGCGCAGGTCCGCCGGGCAGCGGGGCAGTCGCCTGCCGAACAGTGGAAAACCTCTCCCCACACCAGGGAGGACCCTGCCGCCGCTCAGCGCAGGGTGCGCCGTCCCTTGCCCAGGAGCAGCCAGTCGAGCGAGACGTTCTCCATGAGCGCCAGGGTGATCAGGAAGTCGGCGTGCGGCGTGGTGCCGTTCTCGTAGCGATTGACGTTCTGCTGGAAGACCCCGAGCTCCTTGGCGAAGGCGCGCTGCGAGCGCTCCCCGCGGACCTCGGCCAGGCGCTTGGGGATCTGGCGCTTCGCCTGGCCCAGCGTGGACCGGGTGACCTTCGGCCTGCTCGAGCGTGACGCCATCCTGTGGTCCTTCCTAGCGTGCGCGCCGGCTGCATGAGGGAGCGGGGCAGCTCTGCACCGTCGTGCACATCCCCGCCCCGGAGAGGCGACCCGATCGAGCTGCGCGCGGCTCGCGCGGCGCGCGCGACACTGCACCATGTCACCTCGGGGGGCGCATCCTAGCCGCAGCTCTCCGGGCGTTCAAGCGGAACGCACGGGGGGTGGGTGCATCGACGTTCCACGTCCAACATGGTTGACCCCCGGTGCATGCGCCTGTTATTCGTGCGCGTCGGCGGAGGGATGTTGCGCGTCGTTGCTGGCCGTCTTCGCGGGCGCTCGCTCGAGACCGCACGGGGTCGCGACACACGCCCCACCAGCGAGCGTGCGCGCGCCGGCCTGTTCGACTGGATCGGGCCGCGCGTGCAGGGCGCGAGCGTGCTGGACCTGTTCGCGGGCTGCGGCGCGCTGGGGATCGAGGCGCTCTCCCGTGGGGCCTGCGGTGTCGTGTTCGTGGAGCGCGCGCGGACGGCCGTCGTGGCGCTACGGCGCAACCTGGCCGCTCTCGATCTCGAGGCCGTCGCGCGGGTCGTCCCGCGCGAGGCCGCCCGCGTGCTGGGCCGCCCCGGCGATCTCGGGGCTCCCTTCGACCTGGTCCTGGCCGATCCGCCGTACGCGGGCAGCTGGGCCGCGGATCTGGTATCGAAGCCCGGAACCGCGGACCTGCTGGCACCCGGAGGGGTCCTGGTGGTGGAGCGCGCCCGGCGCGACCCGCCCGCAGAGGTCGCCCGGGATCTGGTGCGCAGCGACGGGAAGACCTACGGCGAGACCGCCTTCGACTGGTACGAGAGGAGCCCATGAGCCAGCCACGCATCGCCGTCTACCCGGCCAGCTTCGACCCCATCACCAACGGACACCTCGACCTGATCGATCGGGCCGCGCGCGTCTTCGACGAGGTCGTCGTGGCGATCGGAGTCAACGTCGAGAAGTCGGGCGCCTTCGAGTACGAGGAACGCATGGCGATGCTCGACGAGGTGCTGAGCGACCGCAAGAACGTGCGGGTCGAGTCGTTCTCGGGCCTGCTGGTCGACTTCCTCCGGGCGCAGAGCTCGCGGATCGTGATCCGGGGCCTGCGGGCGCTCGCCGACTTCGAGTACGAGTTCGAGATGGCGCTGATGAACGCGCACATGTACCCGGAGATCGAGACGGTCTTCCTGATGACCAGCGAGCGCTGGTTCTACGTCAGCTCGTCTCGACTGCGCGAGCTGGCGAAATTCGGCACGGACATCGGCGAGTTCGTTCCGGAGCCGGTCGCGCGCCGCATGCGCGAGAAGTTCGGTCCCGGCTGAGCTGCGGCCGCTACCGGTTGATCTCCAGCTCCTTCATCTTGAGCTGGAGGCCCCGGCGCGAGAGTCCGAGGTCGCGCGCTGCGCGCGTCACGTTGCCCGCGGTGCGCTCGAGTGCCTCCAGGATCGCTTCGCGCTCGAGCTGACGCGTCGCCTGGCGCACGCGGTCGCGCAGCGGTGTCGGGCTCGCGTCCTGCGCTGCCGCGTCCGGTACCGCGGTGCTGCCGGGGACGTCGCCGGCGCGGATGATCTCTCCATCGCAGAGCAGCACCGCGCGCTCGACCGCATTCTCCAGCTCGCGCAGGTTCCCGGGCCAGTCCTGGGACTGCAGCGCGGCCATCGCGGCGGGCTCGACCGCGCGCACCTGGCGCTCGAAGCGGCGCCCGAAGCGCTCGATGAAGAAGCGCACGAGCACGGGGATGTCGGCGCGGCGCTCGCGCAGCGGCGGCAGCTGGATCGGCACCACGTGGAGCCGGTAGAACAGGTCCTCCCGGAAGCGGCCGGCGCTCACCTCCTCGCGCAGGTCCCGGTTGGTGGCGGCGATCAGCCGCACGTCGACCGCGACCGTCTCGGTGCCGCCCACGCGATAGAAGCGCGCCTCCTGCAGCGCGCGCAGCAGCTTGGGCTGCGCCGGCGACGGCAGCTCGCCGATCTCGTCTAGGAAGAGCGTCCCGCCGTCCGCGAGCTCGAAGCGCCCGGGCTTGCGCGCGCCGGCGCCGGTGAACGCGCCCTTCTCGTAGCCGAAGAGCTCGCTCTCGATCAGACCCTCCGGGATCGCCGCGCAGTTGATCTTGATGAACGGGCCGCTGGCGCGATCGCTGGCCCGGTGCAGGCTCCGGGCCACCAGCTCCTTGCCCGTGCCCGACTCTCCACTGATCAGGACCGTTGCGGTGGTGGGGGCCACACGCTCGACCACGCGGCGGATCTCCTCGAGCTGCGGGCTGTGTCCCTCGAGCAGGTGGGCGGGATCCTCACCGGGACCCGAGCGCGCCTCGCGGGAGTCGAGCCGGTGCGTCTCGACCGCCTTGCGCAGGACCTGGCGGACCTCGTCCGGCTCGAAGGGCTTGGTCAGGTAGTCGAACGCGCCGTGCTTCAGGGCCTCGACGGCGCTGCCCACGGTGCCGTGCGCGGTCAGGAGCACCACGGGCAGATCCGGCCAGCGCGCGTGGATCTCGCCCAGCAGCTCGAGCCCGTTGAGCTGCGGCATGCGCAGGTCGGTGAGCACGGCATCGACGCTGCGCGCGGCCAGCTGCTCGAGGGCGAGCACGCCGTTGGCCGCCTCGAAGACCTCGTGTCCGTCGCGCTTGAGCAGCGCGACCAGCACGCGGCGCATGTTCTCCTCGTCCTCGACGACCAGCAGCACGCCCGGCGCGCTCACGAGCTCGCCTCCGGTGGGCTGCAGGGCAGCCGGATCAGCACGGTCGTGCCCGCGCCCTCGACCGAGCGCAGCTCGATGGTGCCGCCCTGGGCGCGCATCAGGCGCTCGCAGAGCGCCAGCCCGAGGCCGGTCCCGGCGGGGCGCGTCGTGAAGAAGGGCACGAAGGCGCGGTCGAGGGTCTCCTCGTCCATGCCGGGGCCGTCGTCGGTCACGGAGATCTCGATCCACGCGTCGCGGAGATCGGTGGTCGGCTCGGAGCGCGCTGCGATCCGGATCCGGCCACTGCCCTCGAGTGCCTGGTAGGCGTTGTGCACGACGTTGGCGATCACGCGCTCGAGCAGTGCCGCGTCGGCCTCGAGCTCCGGGAGCCCCTTCTCCACGTCGACCTCGAGATGGACGTCGGGCTGCGCCTCGTCACGGGCCACGGTGCCGATGCAGGTGCGCACGAAGTGGCCCACGTCCTTGATCGGGGCGCTGCGCGCCGTCGGCCGCGAGTAGTCCAGGAACGTCTCGACCACGCGGTCGAGGCGCCGGATCTCGTCGACGACGACCTGCCGGAAGACCGCGGCATCCTCGTGGCTGTGCTCGCTGTCCTCCAGGAGAGCCAGCGAGCCGCGGATCGTCGCGAGCGGGTTGCGGATCTCGTGGGCGAGACCGCTGGCCATCTCGCCGAGTGCGACCAGACGATCGCGCGCCCGGAGCTGCTCGAAGGTGCGAGAGTCGCGAATCGCCAGCGCGAGCTTGTCGGAGACCTCCCGCAGCAGCTCGATCTCCGCGCTGGAGAGCGACTCCTCGGAGCGCTCGTCGCGCAGCGTCCAGAAGCCCACGAGCGTGGTCTCGTCGGTGCGCAGCGGGAGCACGATCTGGGCGTCGAGGTCGCGCATGGTCCGGCGCAGCACCGCCAGGCGCTCCACATCGTCGGGGTGCCGCGCCTCGTCGTGCGCCTTGGCGAGATCGGCGTCGACCAGCACGTCGCTCTGCTCGAGCGCCTCGACCCAGACGGGATCGCGCATCAGGCTGACGCGGGCGCGCGGCGGCAGTCCCAGGCTCCCGGCCTGCTGGAAGCCGAGGTGGCGGTCGTCGCGCAGGAAGACCGAGGCGGTCTGGAGCCGCGAGCTGCTCTCGAGGGCGGCCAGCAGCTCGGACAGGATCTCGTCGAGGGTCAGCAGGTGCGCCAGGCGGTCCGACACGCCGCGCAGCGCGCGCTGCAGCGCGACGCGGTCGGCGACGAAGATCCGGGCAATCCAGTCCTGGGCCACGCGCCGCACGGTGCCGAAGGCGATCAGCAGCGCGAACGAGGCCACGAAGGCGTTGAACGCGAACAGGTCCAGGCGCTCCCCGACCTGGATCCGGATCGCCCAGAATACCGCCGCGATACCCAGCGCGGTCGCCGTCAGGGCCGCTGCGTTTCCCACGAGAACGCGCAGATCTGCAATCCGGACGCGCGCGATGTGGAGATAGCTCACGTACAGGTAGAGCTGTGGGGCCAGGCTGGTGAGGATGCGCGGCAGCCCCAGCAGCCAGAGCAGGGAATCGCCGAGCACACCGGCGGTGGCGAGGCCGTGGGCGACCGCGAGGTAGCGAAGCCGCACGTGCTCACCGGAGAGCTCGGGCTCGATCGGGCGAGCCACGATCACCGCGCCGGCGATCGCACCGGCCGCGCCCCAGAGCTGTGCGCCGAGCGCCGGCGCGTCGGGCAGGGCGAGTGCGCTCGCGGCGCCGAGCGCGCCCAGCACCCACGCGGCGGCGAGCCAGCGCCGCTGCGTGCCACCGCGACCGGCGAGGTTCGCAGCCAGTGACATGCAGGCCGGTGCCAGCAGCCAGAGCGCGGCGACCGAGACCGGCCGCGCGCCAGCGACCCCCGATGCCGCGAGCCCGTGCGCGCCCGCCCAGGCTCCGTGGAGCAGGGCGAGCAGCGCCAGGCGCCAGGCGCCGCCGGCCTGACGGTGCAGCAGCGAGGCCGCGGCCCAGACGAGCGACGCGGCGGCTCCCATCAGGCCGCTCTGCGTCTCGAGCGACAGCGCTCCGACGGAGGGGGACATCCGTATCCTCTTCGGTCGGGCGCGGCGGGGACCTTCGGTGCCGGGCTCCGGCGCGCCCCAGGGTGAGACGCTCCGACGCCCGCGCAGGTTTGACAGCCCGCCGGGCCAGGGCTACTTTGCGGTCACAAGTGTCTGTAATGACTGGGGATTTCAAAGGCGGCGCGCAACGCCGCCCGGCCTGCGCCGGGCCCGGCTGCCCGGACGGGCCGCACGCCTGCGGCAGCGCTGGCAGCGGGAGCGGTCGCGCGTGAAGATCCTGCTCGGGATCAGCGGCGGCATCGCGGCCTACAAGGCATGCGAGCTGGTCCGTCAGCTCACCACCCGGGGCCACGCGGTCCGCGTGGTGGCCACGCAGCACGCGCTGGAGTTCGTGTCCGCGCTGACCCTGCAGACGCTCAGCGGTGAGCGCGTGCGCTCGGACCTGTTCTCGTTGACCGAGGAGTCCGAGATCTCGCACATCGACCTGGCGGACTGGGCGGATGTCGCGCTGATCGCGCCGGCGACCGCCAACACGATCGCCCGTCTGGCCAGCGGCATCGCCGACGACCTGCTGACCACGGTCTGCCTCGCCACGCGCGCGCCGCTCGTCGTGGCGCCGGCGATGAACGTCAACATGTACCGGCACCCCGCCACGCAGGAGAACCTGGATCGGCTGGCCAAGCGCGGGGTGCGGATCGTCGGGCCCGATGCCGGCGAGCTCGCGTGCGGCTGGCAGGGCGAGGGCCGGCTCGTCGACCCGGTCGCGATCGTCGCTGCGGCGGAGCGCGCGGCCGGGAGGCAGCGCCTGCGCGGCGAGGTGGTGCTGGTCGATGCGGGCCCGACGGCCGAGCCCGTCGATCCGGTCCGCGTGCTGACCAACCGCTCGTCGGGCCGCATGGGCTTCGCGATCGCCGAGGTCGCCGCGCGCGAGGGCGCCGAGGTCCTGCTGGTCGCCGGTCCGGTGCACCTGCCCACGCCCCACGGCGTGGAGCGCATCGACGTGGTCACGGCGGCCGAGATGCGCGACGCCGTGCTGGCGAGCCTGCCCCGCGCCACGCTGGTCGTGCTGGCGGCTGCCGTCTCGGACTACGCCGTGCGCGAGCCCGCGGGCACGAAGCTCAAGCGCGAGGGCGCCGAGCAGATCACGCTGGAGCTGGTTCGCAATCCCGACATCCTGCGCGAGGTCGTCGAGCGACGCAGCGGCCAGGTCGTGGTCGGGTTCGCAGCGGAGACGGACGACGTGCTGGCCAACGCCCGCGCCAAGCTCGGGCGCAAGGGCTGTGACCTGATCGTCGCCAACGACGTGTCGCGCCCGGAGATCGGCTTCGACGTGGATCGCAACGAGGTCACCATCGTCGGTCCCGGAGCGGGCGACGTCTTGGAGATCCCGATGGCCACCAAGCACGAGGTGGCCGAGCGCATCCTGGAGCGCGCACTCGAGGTCCGGCGGTCATGAGCCCGGGACTCCGGACGGGGCTGCTCGCCGTGCTGGCAGCCGCCGCAGGACTGATCGGCCAGCCGGCGGCCGCGGCCACGGTGTACGTGGCCGGGATCGACGGCCCCATCTCGGTGGCCACGGCGCAGCACGTCGAGGCGGCCGTGGAGCGGGCGGAGGACGAGGGTGCCGACGCGCTGGTCCTGGAGCTCGACACGCCGGGAGGCGTGCTCGACGCGACCAAGGACATCGTCTCGTCGCTGCTCAACGCTCGCGTGCCGGTGATCGTCTACGTGTCGCCGCGCGGCGCCTGGGCGGCGTCCGCGGGCACCTTCATCACCATGGCGGCGCACGTCGCCGCCATGTCCCCGGGCACCAGCATCGGGGCGGCGCACCCGGTGTTCCAGGGGCAGGGGCCCACGCTGCCGCCGCCGGAGCGGGACGGTGAGGGGGAGGACCCGGAGCGGCGTCGCGACTACATGAACGAGAAGATCGAGAACTTCACCGCGGCGTTCATCGAGTCGATCGCGACCGAACGCGGCCGGAACGTGAAGTGGGCGGCCGAGGCCGTGCGCGACTCGGTCGCGATCGGGCCGGACGCCGCGGTCGAGATGAACGTCGTGGACCTGGTGGCGGCCAACCTCGACGACCTCCTGGAGCAGATCCACGGGCGCGAGGTCGTGGTCGACGGCGAGAAGCGCGTCCTCGACACCGCGGACGCGCGCCGCGTGGAGGTCGAGATGACCGGACGCCAGCGCTTCCTGGCGTTCCTGGCCAACCCGCAGGTCTCCGCGCTGCTCATGCTGGGCGCCCTGGCCGGGCTCTACATGGAGGTGCAGAGCCCGGGCCTGATCATCCCCGGAGCGCTGGGCGCCAGCTGCCTGGTGCTCTTCCTGTTCTCGCTGCAGATCATCCCTTTCGACTGGATCGGGGTGCTGCTGATGCTCGTGGGGCTGGGGCTGCTGGTCGCGGAGATCTTCGTGACCTCCTTTGGCCTGCTCTTCGCCGCGGGCCTGGCGTGCTTCGCCATCGGCGCGTACATGAGCTTCCGCGTGCCCGAGGTCTCCGACCTGGCCCTGCCCGTGACCGGCTTCATCCTGCCGGTCACCGCCGTGCTGGCGGTGTTCGGCGCGATCGTGGTCTTCGGCGTCTCGCGCAGCTTCGCGCGTCCGCAGTACACGGGCGCCGAGGGGCTGATCGGCGAGCGCGGGGTCGCTGCCGACGACGTCAGCGCCACCAGTGGCCGCGTGCGCGTGCGCGGTGAGCTCTGGGCGGCCCGTTCCGAAGAGCCGATTCCCGCCGGCGACCGCATCGAGGTCACCGAGCTGAACAACCTGGTCGTGAGCGTGCGAAGAGCCGGCGACCCCGGAGGATCCGACTGATGCCTATTGCCCTCGTGGTCGTCCTTGGACTCGCCCTCCTGATCCTGTTCATGGCGGTGAACATCCTGCAGGAGTACGAGCGCGGCGTCGTGTTCCGGCTGGGTCGCTTCAACGCGGTCAAGGGAGCCGGCCTGCGCCTGATCATTCCCGGTGTCGATCGCCTGGTGAAGATCAGCATGCGCGAGGTCGTGATGGACGTCCCGCCCCAGGACATCATCACGCTCGACAACGTGTCGGTGCAGGTCAACGCGGTGCTGTACTTCCGGGTGGTCCACCCGGAGGATGCGATCATCAAGGTCGAGAACTACCTGTACGGCACCTCGCAGCTGGCGCAGACCACCCTGCGCAGCGTCTGCGGCCGCGCCGAGCTCGACACGCTGCTCTCCGACCGCGAGCGGCTCAACCGGGAGCTCCAGGAGGAGCTGGACCGCGGGACCGACCCCTGGGGCGTGAAGGTCCGGGCCGTCGAGATCAAGCACATCGATCTGCCCGCCGACATGCAGCGTGCCATGGCCCGCCAGGCCGAGGCCGAGCGCGAGCGGCGCGCCAAGGTCATCCACGCCGACGGCGAGTTCCAGGCAGCCCAGCGCCTGAGCGATGCTTCGGACATCATGACCGCATCGCCGTACACGCTGCAGCTGCGCTACCTGCAGACGCTCGGTGACATCGCGACCGAGAAGAACTCGACCATCGTCTTCCCGCTGCCCATCGAGCTGATCGAGCCGCTGCTCAACGTACGGGCGGAGCTCGGTGATGCCGGCCTGCGGGCCGAGCGAGCGCAGCGAGCGGAGCGGGCCGCGCGCGCCACCGACGCACCCGGGGCCGAGGACTAGCGCATGCGCTTCCTGGTCTTCCTGCTCGTCCTCGCGGCGGGCGCTGCGACCTACGCCGTCGGTCTGGCGCTCTTCGAGGTCGGCACGGACGAGGAGGCGGTCGTGCTGCGTCTGGGGGCCTACCACCGCTCGGTCGGCCCCGGGCAGTACCGCTGGCACTGGCCGCCGCTGGAGACCCACGAGAAGCGCTCGGTCACCGAGAACATCGAGGTGGAGTTCGGCTTCCGCACCATCCCGGGCACGAATCCCCCCGAGTACTCGCAGCGACCGGCCGAGAAGACCATGGTGACGGCCGACGAGAACCTGGTCGATGTGAACTTCGCGCTCCGGTACAAGATCTCGAGCCTGCGCGACTTCCTGTTCAACGTGCGCGACCCACAGACCGCGATCCGCGACGTGGCTGCGGCCGCCATCCGCAGCGTGGTCGCGCGCTACCCGATCGAGATGGTCCTCGCGAAGGGCAAGGCCCGGGTCGAGGCCGAGACCCTGGACTACGTGCGCGCGGCGCTCGAGGAGTACGGCGCGGGCATCGAGGTGATCAACGTGCAGCTCCAGGACGTGGAGCCGCCCGACGAGGTCAAGGAGGCCTTCGCCGAGGTGACCAGTGCCGAGCAGGAGGGTGCCCGCCTGGTGCTCGAGGCCCGCGGCTATGCCGAGAAGGTGGTGCCCGGGGCGCGCGGTCAGTCCGAGCAGCGGCTCAACGAGGCCAATGCCTACCGCTCCGAGCGAATCCTGCGCGCCCGCGGCGAGGCGGACCGCTTCAACGCGGTCTACGCGGAGTACCGCAAGGCGCCCGAGGTCACGCGCCAGCGCCTGTACATCGAGACGCTCGAGGAGGTCCTGCCGCGCATCGAGAAGATCGTGATGGAGCAGGGCCAGTCGGAGAAGATCCTGCCCTACCTGCCGCTGGTACCGCGGGGGACCCGCCCGTGAGGCTGCTGGCCCTGCTGCTGGTGCTGATCGCGGGTCTGGCCGTCTTCGCGTTCTTCTGCGTCGGCATCCTGGACCAGCGTGAGATCGCGTTCCGCACGCTCATCAACCAGCCCGAGTTCGAGCTCGGCGGCGTGCAGCTCAACGTGCCGATCCTCGACCAGCCGGGCCTGTACCTGCGCGTGCCGGGGATCCACCAGGTGCGGGTGTACGACAAGCGCCTGCTGCGCCTCGATGCGCGCCCGCAGAACGCGTACACCTCGAACAACGACCTGATCCTGCTCGACTACTACGTGCTCTGGCAGATCGCCGATCCGCAGCGGTTCTTCGAGGCCTTCCCGCACGACACCTGGATCCAGGATGCGCGCAACCGGATCGACAACACCACGTACAGCAAGCTGCGCAACGAGCTGGCCCGGCACGAGATCCGCGCGCTGCTGTCGGAGACGCGCGAGGAGATCGTGCAGACGGCCACGCGGGAGAGCGCGGAGGAGGTCGAGCGCCAGGGCATCCGCATCGTGGACCTGCGCATCAGCGGTCTGGCCTACCCCGAGCAGAACGTGCCGGAGGTCTACCGCCGCATGCGCAGCGAGCGGGAGCGCTTCGCGCTCCGGGCGCGGGCCAAGGGCGAGGAGGAGGCCAGGGCCATCCGCTCGCAGGCCGACGAGACCGCACTGGTGACGGTGGCCGAGGCGGAGCGACAGGCCGAGCAGCTTCGCGGCGAGGGCGACGCGCAGGCGGCGGCGATCTACGCGGACGCCTTCAACAAGGACCCCGAGTTCTACGCCTTCACGCGCAGCCTCGAGGCGTACCGCAAGGCGCTCGACGAGCAGACCACGCTGATCCTCTCGCCCGACGTGCCGTTCCTGCGCCACCTGTTCCGGATGACGCCCGCGGCCGACCTGCCCCCGGTGAGCGGGCCGCCGCCTACTCCTTGATGCGTCTGTAGCGCCACAGACCGATCGCCAGCGCCCCGAGGCTGACGCTCCAGAGCGGGACGAAGGGCGGCACCACGCCCTGCTGCGCGATGAAGACGGCAGTGGCCCAGGCGACCCAGAAGCCGAGCGCCCAGACCAGCGCGAGCAGCAGGGCGCGCGGCAGGGAGTCGCCCCGCTCGACGTCGCCGAGACCGAACGGGATCGCGAGCAGCACCAGGAGCACGACCGAGAGCGGCTCGAGCAGGCGCCCGTGCAGGGCGGCCTGGAGCGCGGCGCGACCCCGCGCGTCGAGCGTGTCGGGTGGATGCTCGCGGATCGCACGGGTCAGGCGGTGCAGCGAGAGCTCCTGGGCGGCCGGCAGGGCCCGGGCCAGGTCGCTCTCGTCCAGCCCGAGGTCGAGCCGGAGCACCTCGGCCTCGCGGTAGGCGAGCCCCGGCTTCCCGGGGTCGAAGCCGCGGATACGGGCGTCCCGGAACTCCCAGGTCTCACCCGCGACGTGGCGTGCCTCGCGGGCGTCGATGCGTTCCACCAGGCGTCCCTGATCGTCGAGGCGCAGCACGGTCACGTCGTGCCCGAGCCCGCGCGCCGCCTGGAACTCGCGCATCGAGAACAGCGAGGCGCCGCGGGCAAACCAGTGCCGGCCGGCCAGGAAGCGCGGCCTGGCGTCGCGGGACTCGTCGCTCTCCCCGGGTGCCTCCGAGAGCGCGACGCGGCCCGGCACGACCACCCGGTCGGTCAGCAGTGCGAGCCCCAGGGCGATGCCCAGGGCGCTGCCCAGCAGGGGCAGCAGGGCGCGCTGCAGCGGAATGCCCCCGGCGCGGATCGCCGTGATCTCGCGGCTGCGGACGGCGCGCGCCAGCGTCCAGACCACGCCGATGATGCAGGCCAGCGGGACACCGTAGGGCAGCACGTCCAGGGCGGTCAGGGCGATCCGCGCCAGGCCGCCGGCGGCGCCTCCCGCCAGCTCGTCGAGGTGGCGCAGGCTGTCGCTCGCGAGCCAGGTCACGAGCAGACCGAGGAGAACCGCGCTCGAGCTGAGCAGGAACTCCCCGACCAGGTAACGCCCCAGGATGCTCACCGCGGCAGGATAGGCGCGGGGCGTGGCGTTGCAACGCTGCCGGCGAGGGCCTAAATCTGTGGCCGGATGCGGGTCTACGAGGGCAGCGAAGCGCTGCGTGATGCCGGGCGCGGCTGCGTACTCACCGTGGGGAACTTCGACGGCCTGCACCTGGGCCACCGGGCCCTGCTGGATGCGGTCCTGGCCCGGGCGCGTCAGCACGGGGGCGCCAGCGCCCTGTACACCTTTCACCCGCATCCGCGACGGGTGCTGGCGCCCGACAGCGGCCCGCCACAGCTCATGCTCTGGGAGCAGCTCGAGCACGAGCTGGAGCTGCTCGGCCTCGACATCCTGATCCGGGAGCGCTTCACGCGCGAGTTCGCGGCGCAGCCGCCGGAGGCGTTCGTGCGCGACGTTCTGGCCGGACGGATCGGGCCGTCGGCGATCGTGGTCGGGCGCGACTTCCACTTCGGCCGCCAGCGCTCGGGCTCCGGCGATCTGCTGGGCCGGCTCGGCCCGGAGCTCGGCTTCGAGGTCGACATCATCGCGCAGGTCATGCAGGACGGGCGCGACGTCTCGAGCACCCGGATCCGCGAGGCACTGGCCGCCGGCGACGTCGCCGGGGCGGGGGAGGCGCTGGGACGGCCGTACGAAGTATGGGGCGAGGTGATCGCGGGCGACCGCCGCGGCCGCGAGCTGGGCTTCCCCACGGCCAACCTCGATCCGGCCAGCGAGCTGATGCCCGCCCACGGTGTCTATGCCACGCGCGTGCGCCTGTTCAAGGGCGACCGGCCCCGGCCCGGGGCACTGCTGGGGGTCACCAACGTGGGCCTGCGCCCGACGTTCGCGCCGGGGCGCGCCCTGGCGGAGACCCACCTGATCGACTGGAGCGGCGACCTGTACGGGCAGCGGCTGGCCCTGGCATTCTGTGAGCGGATCCGCCCGGAGCAGCGCTTCGACGGTCCCGAGGCCCTGCGCGAGCAGATCGCGCGCGACGTCGCCGAGGCGCGGCGCATCCACGCGGCGCTGGCGGAGTAGGGCGTGGATCCGCCTGCGTCGTCAGCGGCGCGACGATACCGCGCACTCGGCGACTGGCGGGTCTGGCTCGGCCTGCTCGTCACGGTCGCGGCGCTGGCGTGGACGCTGCGCGGCGTCGACCTGCGCGAGGCGCGCGACGCGGCGGTCCGCGCCAGCCCCTGGCTGCTCCTGCTGACCCTGCCGCCGCACGTCGTGGGGCTCTGGCTGCGGGCGCTGCGCTGGACGCACATGACCTCCTCGCTCAGCGCCACGCCGCTGGCGTTCGGCGTGCACTTCCGCGGCGTCGCGATCGGCTACCTGGTGCTCAACGTCCTGCCGCTGCGCCTGGGCGAGCTGGTGCGCCCCTGGGTGCTGGCCCGCGAGACGTCCGTGGGCTTCTCGGCCGCGCTGGGCACCATCGTCGTGGACCGTGTCGTGGACTTCGCCAGCCTCTGCGTGGTCGCCGGGATCACCGTCTCGTTCCACGCCGCAGGGCTGCCCGACTGGGTCCAGGCCGGGGCGCGCGCCATGGTCGTGCTGGGCGGCCTGCCGCTGCTGGGCGTGGTCCTGATCCGCCTCGACCGCGAGCGCGCCCTTCGCTGGCTGGGGGTGGCGCTGCGGCCGCTGCCCGGCCGGCTGCGCGAGCCCGCCTCGCGCCTGGCCGCAGACGTCGCCGAGGGGATCGCCGGGCTGCGCAGCGCGCGCGACCTGGCCTTCGTGGTGCTCTACTCGCTTCTGATCTGGGGGGTGGTGCTGCCCGCGCCGATGCTCCTGGGCCTGCTCGCCTTCGACGTGGACCTCCCGGCGGGCGAGCTCCTGCTCGCCGCGTTCACGGTCCATGTCTTCATCGCCCTGGCGGTCGCGGCGCCCGCCGCGCCGGGGTTCTTCGGCGTGTACCACTTCGCCTGCCGCGAGGCCCTGGCGCTCTTCGGCGTTTCGCCGGCGCTGGCGGTGGCTTACGGGACCCTCCTGCACCTCGGCTACTGGCTGACCTCCAGCACCCTGGGCATCGTCGCTGCCGGCCGCACGGGCACGCGCCTGACCGATCTGACCCGGATGGCCGGCCGGTAAAGCTGCCCGGAGCGAGGGCCGATGTCTCGTGCGATGTCGGTGCATCTTGCGACCCGTGCGCACGAGGGCTGCGGCAGCCGGAGGGATCGGTGAACGATCGAATCGGCGAGCTGCTCGTGCAGAAGAACCTCCTCTCGGAGGACGACCTGCGCAAGGCCAAGGCCGAGGCGGCCTCGACCGGCACGCGGCTGGGCTACCAGATCACCAAGCTCGGGATGGTCGAGGAGACCGAGGTCGCCGACGCGATCTCGAGCCAGTACGGCGTTCCCACGATCTCGCTGGACGACTTCGAGGTCGATCCCGAGGTCATCCGCCTGATCCCCGAGGACGTGGCGCAGAAGCACACGATCCTGCCCGTCAACCGCGCGGGCTCGACGCTGATCATGGCGACCGCGGACCCCTCCGACATCTTCGCGATCGATGACGTCAAGTTCCTGACCAGCTACAACGTCGAGGTGGTCGTCGCCAGCGAGGAGGCGATCCGCCGGGCGATCGAGCGCTACTACGAACAGGGCTCCGACCTCGACGAGGTCATGGCCGGCTTCACCGACGACGGCTTCGAGGTCGTCAGCGACGACGACGACGTCGACGTCAGCGAGCTGGGCAAGGCCGCCGAGGACGCGCCCGTCGTCAAGCTGGTCAACCTCATCCTGACCGACGCCGTCAAGAAGATCGCGTCGGACATCCACATCGAGCCGTACGAGCGCGACTTCCGCGTGCGCTACCGGATCGACGGTCTGCTGTACGAGGTGATGCGCCCGCCGCGGAAGCTCAAGAATCCGCTGACCTCGCGCATCAAGATCATGGCCGATCTCGACATCGCCGAGCGCCGGCTCCCGCAGGACGGCCGCATCAAGCTGAAGATGGGCCGGAACCGCGAGATGGACTACCGCGTCTCCGTCCTGCCGACGCTCTTCGGCGAGAAGATCGTCCTGCGCCTCCTCGACAAGAGCAACCTCCAGCTCGACATGACCAAGCTGGGATTCGAGCAGCCGCAGCTCGACGACTTCAAGGACAGCATCCACCAGCCGTTCGGCATGGTGCTGGTCACGGGCCCGACCGGATCGGGCAAGACGACCACGCTGTACTCGGCGCTGTCCGAGCTGAACAAGACCTCCGAGAATCTCTCGACGGCCGAGGATCCGGTCGAGTTCAACCTGGCGGGCATCAACCAGGTCAACATGAAGGACGACATCGGCCTGAACTTCGCGGCCGCCCTTCGATCCTTCCTGCGGCAGGACCCCGACATCATCATGGTCGGCGAGATCCGCGACTTCGAGACCGCCGAGATCGCGATCAAGGCGTCGCTCACCGGCCACATGGTGCTCTCCACGCTGCACACCAACGACGCGCCCAGCACGATCAACCGTCTGCTCAACATGGGCATCGAGCCCTTCCTGGTCGCGAGCTCCGTGAACTGCGTCGTGGCCCAGCGCCTGGCGCGGCGGCTCTGTCCCGACTGCACGGTCGAGGATCCCGACGTGGATGCCGAGGAGCTGGTGCGGGCCGGGCTGACCGAGGAGGAAGCGAAGGGCTGCCAGCCCATGAAGGGCGCGGGCTGCGGGAACTGCTCCGAGACCGGATACAAGGGCCGGATCGCCGTGTACGAGGTCATGCAGATGAACGAGACCCTGCGCGAGTTCGTGCTCAACGGCGCCAGTTCCGCCGAGATCAAGCGCGAGGCGATACGCGGCGGGATGGCCACGCTGCGCCGCAGCGCGCTGAACAAGCTCCTCGAGGGGACGACCACGGTGGCCGAGGTCTACCGCGTCTCCTCGGCCGACAACCTGTAGAGGCTCCATGGCGAACCTGCACCAGCTGCTCAAGGCGATGATCGAGAAGGGGGCATCCGACCTCCACATCACCACCGGCAGCCCTCCCCAGCTCCGGATCGACGGCAAGCTCGCGCCCCTGCGCATGCCGCCCATGACGCCGCAGGACACCAAGCAGTCCTGCTACTCGATCCTCACCGACGCCCAGAAGCACCGCTTCGAGGCTGGAAACGAGCTCGACCTGAGCTTCGGGGTGAAGGGGCTGGCGCGCTTCCGCGCCAACATCTTCGTGCAGCGCGGCGCCGTGGCGGGCGCCTTCCGGACCATCCCTTACAAGATCCTCAGCTTCGACGAGCTCGGGCTGCCCGAGGTCGTGCGTTCGGTCACGAGCAAGCCGCGCGGACTCGTCCTCGTCACCGGTCCGACCGGATCCGGCAAGTCCACCACGCTGGCCTCGATGATCGACATGATCAACCAGAGCCGCAACGAGCACATCATCACGATCGAGGACCCGATCGAGTACCTGCACCACCACAAGGGCTGCGTGGTGAACCAGCGGGAGATCGGGGCCGACACCGAGAACTTCCCGACGGCCCTGCGCTACATCCTGCGACAGGACCCCGACGTCGTCCTGATCGGCGAGATGCGCGACCTCGAGACGATCGAGGCCGCGCTCAAGGTCTCCGAGACCGGCCATCTGTGCTTCGCGACCCTGCACACAAACTCGGCCGTGCAGACCATCAACCGCATCATCGACGTGTTCCCGTCGCACCAGCAGTCGCAGGTGCGTACGCAGCTCTCGTTCGTGCTCGAGGGCGTGCTCTGCCAGACGCTGCTGCCGCGTGCCAACGGGCCGGGCCGCGCCCTGGCCCTCGAGGTGATGATCCCCACGCCTGCGATCCGCAACCTGATCCGAGAGGACAAGGTGCACCAGATGTACTCGCAGATGCAGATCGGCCAGGACAAGTTCGGGATGCAGACGATGAACCAGGCCCTGGCCGAGCTCTACCTGCGGCGGGTCATCTCGCATGACACGGCGCTCCATCGCAGCTCGGATCCGGAGGAGCTGCAGAACCTGATCCAGAACCCGGCTGCGGCGGGGCTCAAGACGAAGGGCCGCAAGGCCGGCTGAGTGGCGCCGCAGGCGCGGAGGCGTAGATGCCGAGCTTCAACTGGGTAGGAAAGACGCGTGACGGGCTCACCCGCAAGGGTGAGATCCTCGCGACGGACTCGGAGGCCGCGATGGCCGCGCTGCGCGCGCAGGCCATCATGCCCACCTCGGTCAAGCCCAAGCCGAAGGACCTGGCCGAGGTGCTGCCCTTCCTGGCGCCGACGGTCTCGACCAAGGACATCGTCATCTTCACGCGCCAGTTCGCGACGATGATCGATGCGGGCCTTCCGCTGGTCCAGTGTCTCGACATCCTGGGCTCGCAGCAGGAGAACCCGACCTTCAAGAAGGTCATCACCCAGATCAAGGCCGACGTCGAGGGCGGCTCGACGTTCTCGGACGCCCTGGGCAAGCACCCCAAGCATTTCGATCGGCTGTTCGTGAACCTGGTCGCGGCCGGCGAGGTCGGCGGCATCCTCGACACGATCCTCAACCGGCTCGCCGTGTATCTGGAGAAGGCGGAGGCACTGCGGCGGCGCGTCAAGGGCGCGATGACCTACCCGCTGGCGGTCACGGTCATCGCGATCGCGGTCGTCGTGCTGATGCTGGTCAAGGTCATCCCCGTCTTCGAGAAGATGTTCGCGGACTTCAACTCGACGCTCCCGGGCCCGACGCTGATCGTCCTGAACATCTCTCACTTCATGCAGGCCTACATCGGGCACATGATCATCGGGCTCATCGTCCTGGTGGTCTCCCTGCGCTGGATCTACAAGACCAAGCGCGGGCGGCGCTTCTTCGACCTGGTCTTCCTCAAGACGCCCATCTTCGGGGGCCTGCTCAAGCGCGTGGCCGTCGCCCGCTTCAGCCGCACCCTGGGCACGATGCTCTCGTCGGGCGTGCCGATCCTCGACGCGCTGGAGATCGTGGCGCGGACGGCGGGCAACGTGATCGTCGAGGAGGAGATCCTCTACGCCAAGACGTCGATCGCCGAGGGCAAGACCATCGCGGAGCCGCTGCAGGAGTCCAAGGTCTTCCCGGGCATGGTGGTGCAGATGATCGGGGTCGGTGAGCAGACCGGTGCGATGGATGCCATGCTCAACAAGATCGCCGACTTCTACGACGACGAGGTGGACGCGGCCGTCGACGCCCTGACGTCGCTGCTCGAGCCCCTGCTCATGGTGGTTCTCGGTGGCTCGATCGGCACCCTGCTGGTCGCCATGTACCTGCCGATCTTCTAGATCGCCGAGACCGTGATGTAGCGACCGTGGCCCCGTCCCGACCGTCGGCCGTCGTCGCCCACGCCTTCGCGGCGCGGCTGATCGTCCTCGGGGGCGCGTTCGGCATCGCGGTCCTGTCCGAGGTCCAGGGGACCACGGCGTACTCGGGCCGCAGCCTGGAGGCGCTGTACGCCCTGGTCCTGGTGGGCTTCCTGCTGGCACTCGCCTGGGGGGCGCTGGCGGCCTGGACGGGCCGGGGTCCGAATCTCTGGCTCGAGCTGGCCGCGGACTTCACGCTGATCTCGCTGCTGGTGTACGTGACCGGCGGCACGCGCTCGTCGCTGGGGCTGCTCTACCTGATCTGGATCGTGTACGCCTCGCTGCTCGGCGGTCCGCGCGCGGCCGCGCACGCCCTGTGCTGGGCCGGGCTCGGCTACGCGGCGATCGGGCTGGGCCCCGCGATGGCCTGGGTGCCCCCGTTCGACCCGCAGAGCCCCGTGCCACGGGCCGAGGCGGTGAACACGTACGCCGGTCACGTCCTGGCCTTCGGCGCGGTCGCGGTGCTCTCCTGGCAGCTCGCGCGCCAGATCCAGCGTGGCCGCCGCGAGCTGGACGAGCTGGGCGAGCTGCACCGCCGCATCGTCGACAACGTCGCCACGGGCCTGCTCTCGTTCGATCGCCAGGGCCTGATCCTCTCGTTCAACCGCGAGGCGGAGCGCATCACGGGCTACCGCGAGGACGAGGTGATCGGGACGCCGCTGATCCGCCTGTTCCCCGAGCTGGCGAGCGGCGGCGTGCTCGAGGCGATCGAGGGCCGCGCCGGCGTGCCTCCCGAGCCGGCGTCCGGGGTGCTCTCGCGCGTGGAGCTCACGTTCGCGGATCGCGAGGGCCGCCAGCGCCACCTGGGCCTGTCGGCCTCGATGCTGCGGGGCGTGGACGGAGACGTGCAGGGCGCGGTGCTGATCTTCCAGGACCTGACGCACGTGGCGCGCATGGAGGAGCAGCTGCGGCGCAGCGAGCGGCTCAGCGCGGTCGGGCGCCTGGCGGCGGGGCTCGCGCACGAGATCCGCAACCCGCTGGCCTCGCTGGCGGGGGCGGTGGAGCTGCTCAGCGCCGACCTGCCCGAGGCCGATCCCACCTCGCGTCGCCTCAGCGAGATCGTGCGGCGCGAGACCGCGCGCCTCAACCGGCTGGTCGGGGACTTCCTCGCCTACGCCAAGCCGGCGCCGATCGCCGGCGAGTCCGTGAAGCTCTCGTCGCTGATCGACGACGTGGTCGCACTCGCCGAGCAGGGCGAGCTCGGCGACGCACGGATTCGCGTGGCGACCGATCCCGATCTGGTCGTGGTGGGGAGCTGCGATGCCCTGCGGCAGGTCCTGTGGAACCTGCTGCGCAATGCGGCCGAGGCCTCCGATCCCGGCGGCGAGGTGAGCGTGCGCGCGCGGGCGCTCGACGACGGAGCCGAGATCCGTGTCGAGGATCAGGGCTGCGGCATCGACCCGGGCAGCCTCGAGCGGATCTTCGAGCCGTTCTTCACCACCAAGTCGCGCGGCAGTGGGCTCGGACTGGCCACGGTGCACCGGATCGTGGAGTCGCACGGCGGGAGGCTGAGCGTGCACAGCGAGCCGGGCCGCGGCACGACGGTGGTGGTCACGCTTCCGGTGCCCCCGGTCGATGCCGTCAAGTCGGACTCCTGGGGCTCCGATGCAGGCAGCGGAAGCAGCCCTTGGCCCGAATCCTAGTCGTCGACGATGAGAGCAGCATGCAGGAGTTCCTGGAGATCCTGCTGCAGCGCGAGGGCCACGACGTGGTCACCTGCGGCACCGCCGAGGAGGCGGTCGTCGCGCTCGAGAGCGACGACTACCAGCTGATGATCAGCGACATCCGCATGCCCGGGATGGACGGCCTGGAGCTGCTCCAGCGCGCGCGCGAGCTGGCTCCCGAGACACTGGTGATCATGCTGACCGCCCACGGCACGACGGAATCCG
The DNA here is from genome assembly GCA_029261925.1 of Deltaproteobacteria bacterium. GTDB lineage: Bacteria > Myxococcota_A > UBA9160 > SZUA-336 > SZUA-336 > JAGWBS01. Next base: position 143,795 of record JAJDAJ010000063.1, read on the forward strand.
CCGTCGAGGCCATGCGGCACGGCGCCTACGACTACCTGACGAAGACGTGCCCCGTCGACGAGATCCGCATGGTCGTGGGGCGCGCGCTGGAGAAGCACGAGCTCTCCGACGAGAATCGCCGCCTGCGGCGCCAGGTGGACGCCCCGCCGTCGTTGCCGATGGCGAGCCCGCGCAGCCCGCAGATGCTCGACGTGCTCGAGCTCGTGCGGCAGGTCGCGCCCACGCGCACCAATCTGCTGATCACGGGCGAGAGTGGCACCGGCAAGGAGCTGATCGCCCGCGCCGCGCACGCGATGAGTGACCGCAAGGACCGCCCGTTCGTGGCGGTCAACTGCGGGGCGATCCCGGAGAACCTGCTCGAGAGCGAGCTCTTCGGCCACATGAAGGGCGCCTTCACGGGGGCCACCGCGAACAAGCTGGGTCTGTTCGAGGTCGCCGACGGCGGGACGCTCTTCCTGGACGAGATCGGCGAGCTCGATCCGGCCCTCCAGGTCAAGCTCCTGCGCGCCATCCAGCAGCGCACCTTCAAGCGCGTTGGCGGGACCTCGGACGTTCGCGTCGACGTGCGCATCGTCTGCGCCACGAACCGCAACCTGGCCGAGGACGTGCGGGCGGGGCGCTTCCGCGAGGACCTGTTCTACCGGCTCAACGTGATCGAGGTCCCGATCCCGCCACTGCGCGAGCGGCGCGAGGATATCCCGGAGCTGGTGGGATTCTTCCTGCGCCGCTTCGCAGACAGTCTGGGACGCGAGGTCGGGGCCGTCGATCCGGCGACCATGGAGATCCTGGAGGGCTACGCCTATCCCGGCAACGTACGCGAGCTCGAGAACGTGATCGAGCGCGCGGTGACCCTGGCTCGCTCGGATCGCATCACGCCCGACTGCCTCCCGGCGGCGCTGCTGGCGCCGGGAGGGGCGACCACCGCAGCGGACCTGCCGGACGACGGCGCCGACCTCGAGACCCTGCTCGCCGACTACGAGCGCCGGCTCCTGGGCCAGGCGCTGCGCCGCTGCGGGGGCGTCAAGAAGCACGCCGCGTCCCTGCTGGGCATCACCTTCCGCTCGCTGCGCTACCGGCTCCAGAAGCTGGACATGGACACGCCCGGCCCCGACGAGCGGTGACGGATCCCGTCACCGGCGAGCGCTCAGCGTCACCTCCAGCCCCGCCGGCCCGTACCCCGGGCCCCCGGACCGATCGCCGGCGTCGCGAGGCCGTGTTGGCGCTTGCGGGTCAAGCTGCCGCCTGCCGATCCCGGGCGTCGGGGTGGGCACGGCACTTGCTCAACAAGCGCTGCCCCGAGGGACGGGCAAGTGAACCGGCCGGTTGGAATTCGTGATGGCCGGAGGCTCTGAATCACATACAGGAGATGAGATGCACTCTGTCATCAAGAAGCTGAAGAAGAAGGACGGCTTCACGCTCATCGAGCTGATGATCGTCGTGGCCATCATCGGCATTCTCGCCGCGATCGCCATTCCGAACTTCCTCAAGTTCCAGCTGCGCTCGAAGGCTACCGAGGGCAAGATCAACCTCGCCGCCATCCGCACGGCCCAGGAGTCCTACTTCGCAGAGGTTGGCTCCTACTCGCCGTGGTCGAGCATTCCGTCGTCGCTGCCCGGGCAGAACAAGATGCCCTTCGGCGTGACCTGCTCGGTGCCGCCGGCGTCGAGCGATCCGGGCTTCTGCTTCATCGGCTGGCAGCCCGAGGGCGACATGTACTTCCAGTACGTGGTCGGAACCGGCGCGTCGAACACGTCGTTCTGGGCCGAGGCTCAGTCGGACATCGATGCTGACGGTACCGTGAACCTCTGGGGCCTCCAGAAGCCGAACCTGTCCGGCTCGATGGACGGTGCGTCGGCCTCGTTCGGCTGCGGCCAGGTCGTGAACCCGAACGACGGCTCGCTGCAGATGTTCAACCAGGTGGGCCCGTGCGACAACACGGAGATGGGCCGCCACGTCTTCTAGGTCACTCGACCTGAAGAACGGTCCGGCGGGGCCGCAGTGCCCCGCCGGACCCTCTCTCTCGCGCTGAGTCCCCCCGCCGGGGGTCGGGACCGGCGCGCCCCCTGACACCTCGCCGGGAGAGACTCCATGCGTGCGCGCCGCAGCCGCACCAGTGCGGGCTTCACCTTGATCGAGCTCATGATCGTGGTGGCCATCATCGGCATCCTCGCCGCCATCGCCATCCCGAACTTCGTCAAGATGCAGCTCCGCTCCAAGGCTTCCGAGGGCCGCATCAACCTGGCGGGCATCCGCACGGCGCAGGGCGCCTACTTCGCCGACGCCGGGGCCTACGTGGCCTGGTCGTCGGTGCCGGCCAGCTCCGGCACGCCGCCGGGCACGCTCAAGCTGCAGTGGCCCGGGGGCTGCAGCATCCCGCCCACGAGCGGAAATCCCGGCTACTGCTTCATCGGCTGGGCCCCCGAGGGCGACATCTACTTCAACTACGCGGTGGCGACCAACGGGGCGGTGCCCCTCTCCGGCGCGCAGTACTACGCCGGCGCCCAGTCCGACCTGGACGGCGACGGCCTGATCAACGCCTGGGGCGTGCGCAAGCCCGACAACTCCGGTGCCCGCCTGGCCTCGGGTCCGTACGGCTGCACCGACGTGCTGAACCCGTCGACCGGCCAGGTCATGGACAACCAGGTGGGGCCCTGCGACGAGCCCACCAACGGCCTGGCGATCTTCTAGGCCCCGTCTCCAGGGCGCCGCGGGCACCGCGGGCGCCGCGGGCGCCCGCCGGCGGTAAAGACGGCCGCCGGCGCCGCCGATCCGGACACCGATATGTCCGCGCGAGCCTTCCGTGTGCCCGTCGAGCTGGTCTTCGTGCTCGTCCTGCTCGCCGGCGGCTGGGGCCTTCACGGCGCCAACCTCCGCCTCGAGACGTTCGAGCAGGAGCAGATCGAGACGGGCGAGGTCGGCCCGCTGCCCGACGGCAAGCTGCTGCGGGTGGCCGCCCTGGGCTTCGAGCGCCTGATCGCGGACCTGTACTGGATCCGCACGGTCTTCTACGTGGGCAGCGAGGCGGCCCGCGAGTCGAACTACCCGTCGGCGGAGGCGCTGGCGCACCTCATCACCGACGTCGACCCGCACTTCGACAGCGTCTACGTGCTGATGGCATCGGTGATCGCTGGCCTGCGCTACGACATCGACGCCGCCATCGGTCTGCTCGAGAAGGGAACGCGCAACAGCGACTACTGGCGCATCCACTTCAATCTCGGGTACCTGCACTTCATGGAGAAGGGCGACTACACCACGGGCGCCCGCTATCTCGAGCAGGCGGTGGACCGCGGCGGGCCGACCTATCTGCCGCTGCTGATCAGCCGCCTGTACGCCCACGACGGCGACGCGCAGACGGCGATCCTGTTCCTCCAGGAGCGCCTGCGCCAGGAGGCCCACCCGAAGGTGCGCAAGCGCCTGAGCAAGCGCCTCCAGGACGTGCTGATCCACCGCGACGTGGGGATCATCTCGCGCGCGCTGGAGCGCCATCGCGAGCAGCGCGGCGCGGATCCCGGGAGCGTCGACGCGCTGGTGGAGTCGGGCTTCCTGCGCAAGCCCATGCTCGATCCGCAGGGCCAGCCGTACCTGATCGAGAACGGCGAGGTGCGCAGCCAGACGCCCTACGAGCCGCTGAGGATCAAGCAGTGAGGGACCGCCGATGAGCAGCGTGATCCGCGTGGAGGAGCTGCGGAAGACCTATCGCACGGGCTTCTGGATGCGCTCGGTCGAGGCCGTTCGGGGCGTGAGCTTCGAGGTCGCCGAGGGAGAGATCTTCGGCTTCATCGGGCCCAACGGGGCGGGCAAGACGACCGCGATCAAGATGCTCACCGGGCTGATCCAGCCCACGGCCGGCCGGGCCTGGATCCACGGGATGCCGGCGCAGGACCCCGACAGCCGCGCGCGTCTGGGCTTCCTGCCCGAGGGGACGTTCTTCCACGAGTACCTGACCGCACGCGAGTTCCTGCACTTCCACGGCGCGCTGCTCGGCATCCCGCGCGCGGTGCGCGAGGAGCGAATCCCGCAGCTCCTGGCGCGCGTCGGCCTGTCCGACGCCGCGGACCGGCAGATACGGCGCTACTCGAAGGGCATGCGACAGCGCGCCGGTCTCGCCCAGACGCTGATCGGGGATCCCGATCTGGTGATTCTCGACGAGCCCATGTCGGGCCTCGATCCGATCGGCCGCAAGGAGGTGCGCGACATCATCCTGGCGCTGCGCGACGAGGGCAAGACGGTCTTCTTCACCTCGCACATCCTCCAGGACGCCGAGGTCATCTGCGACCAGGTGGCGATCCTGCTGCACGGCAAGGTCGTGCAGCAGGGCTATCTCGACGATCTGCTGGGGCAGGAGATCAGCGGTGCCGAGCTCGTGGTCGAGGGCATCGACGAGGCCGCGTTCCAGCGCCTGAGCGCCATGGCCCAGCGAGCCGTGGTCCAGGGGCCGCGCTTCCTGTTCGAGGTCGACGACGAGAACGACGCCGAGAAGATGCTGGAGCAGGTGCGCGAGTCGAGGGGCCGCGTGCGCAGCCTGGTGCCGCGCCGGCGCAGCCTCGAGGACCTGCTGGTCGAGGACGTGGCGCGGGAGGGCCGCTCGTGAGTCTGCAACGGATCTGGGTGCTGGCCTTCAACACCGTGCGCGAGGCCGTGCGCGACAAGCTCCTGTACAACCTGCTGATGTTCGCGGCGTTGATGATCGGGAGCTCGATCTTCCTCGCGCAGCTCCAGATCGCGGACGACGGGCGCATCTACCGCGACGTGGGCCTGTCCTCGATCGCCTTCTTCGGGGCGCTGATCGCGATCTTCGTGGGCATCAATCTGGTCTACCGCGAGATCTCGCAGCGCACCGTGTACACCATGCTCTCCAAGCCGGTCCGCCGCTGGGAGTTCCTGGTGGGCAAGTACACGGGGCTGCTGGCGCTGCTGGCCATCGAGGTCGCCATCATGGCCGTGTTCTTCTTCGGCGTGCTGCTGTCGAAGGGCGCGGAGGTGACGCCGGGCCTGCCCTGGGCGATCGTCATGATCTGGGTCGAGCTCGTCGTGATCACCGGCGTGGCGATGTTCTTCTCGAGCTTCACCACGCCGTACCTGGCCGGGATGTTCACCGTGGCGCTGTGGATCATCGGGCACCTGCTCGCGGATCTGCGCCAGTTCGGGATGACCTCGGACAGCGGCGCGCTGCGGGCGGTCACCGAGGCGCTCTACTGGTCGCTGCCGAACCTGGACCGTCTCGATTTCAAGGGGGACGCCGCCGCCGGCAACACCATCGAGGCCGCGCGCGTGGCCTGGGCGACGCTCTACGCGGCGCTGTACTCGGGTGTCCTGATGTCGGGCGCGATGCTGCTCTTCCAGCGCCGGGACTTCCGCTAGCCTCTCCGGCAGCGGGGGAGGTCGCGGGTGGCGATCCTGGGCGAGCTACCGGTCTGGTACGTCGCGCTGGCCGCGTTCGCGCTCGGCGCGTGCGTCGGCAGCTTTCTCAACGTGGTGATCCACCGCCTGCCGCGCGGCGAGTCGCTGGTCTGGCCGGGCTCGCGCTGTCCCGGCTGCGGTACGGCGATCCGCGCCTGGGCGAACGTGCCGCTGCTCTCCTGGCTCGCGCTGCGCGGGCGCTGCGGGAGCTGCGGCGCGCCCATCTCCCCGCGCTACCCGCTGGTCGAGCTGCTCACGGCCGCCCTGTTCCTGGCGCTGACCCTGCGCTGGCTGCACTGGGGCCCGGCGCCGCGGATGCTGGTGGACCTCGCGCTCGCGGCGGCACTGGTGGCCGTCACTTTCATCGACGCCGAGCACCAGATCATCCCCAACCGGATCACCTATCCCGGGATCTGCGCAGGCCTCGTCCTGGCCTGGATCGCGCCGCCGCCCCCGTACGTGCCCGGCGCGCTCGGCGGCTTCATGGACGCCCTGCTCGCGCTGGTCGTGGCCGGGGGCGCGATGTGGGGCCTGTCGGCGGGCTACGAGTGGTGGCGCGGCCAGATCGGTCTGGGCATGGGTGACGTGAAGCTGGTGGCGATGCTCGGCACGTTCCTGGGTCTGCAGAACACGCTGGGGATCCTGGTGGTGGGCTCGCTGCTGGGCCTGGCCTGGGCGCTGCTGCTGATGCTGCAGCGGCGGGCCAGCCGCCAGACCCGGATCCCGTTCGGGCCCGCGCTCGCGGCGGCGGGGCTGCTCTACCTCTTCGTCCCGGGTGTGCTCCGCCACGTGCTCGACGGCGCCTGGCTGATGCCGTGAGGCGCCCGGGCCTCCAGCTCGAGATCACGGCCAGCCTGCTGGTGCTGATGCTGGGGGCGCTGGCAGTCGCGAGCGCCGTCACCGCGGGCACCGTGGTCCAGATGGCGCGCAGCGAGGCGACTGCCCGGCTCCGGATGGGCGCGGCCTTCCTGGAGCGCGCGGTTGCCGGCGGCTCGCGCCTGAACGACGTGGCGGCACTGGCGCGGGCCTCGACGCCGGCGCTGGTGGGGGGGACCTTCCGGCTGGTCGATGCCGAGGGTCGCGAGCTCAACAGCGGTCCGCCGGTGCCGCTGTCGCTCGAGGGGCTGCCGCGACTGCTCGCCCGCGCGCGCACGTCCGGTGAGCAGCTGCGCGTGGCGGGCTCGATGCCCGGCGAGATCGTCGTGGTCCGGCGGGTGCGCTCGGCGGCGGGCGCCGAGGGCTTCCTGGTCGGCCACGTCTCGAGGGAGCAGCTCGTGCGCAGCCTCGCGCCGCTGCTGCGTACGGCCGTCTGGGTGCTCTGCATCGCCCCGCTGGTGTTCGTGGGCTTCGGCGCATACGTCCTGCGGCGCTCGGCCGTGCGACCGCTGCAGGCCCTGGCCCGCGCCACCCGGCGCATCGCGAGCGCCGACCTGGACGTGCGCACGCGGGTCGAGGGCCCGCGCGAGATCGCGGAGCTCGCCGAGCACTTCAACGAGATGGCGGCCTCGCTACAGCGGCAGCGCGAGGCGCTCGACATCGCGCATCGCAACCTCTCGCGCAGCGAGAAGCTGGCGACCGTCGGGCAGCTCGCGGCCGGGGTGGCCCACGAGGTGGGCAATCCGGTGACCGCGATCCTGGCCTACGTCGCGCTGCTGCAACGCGATCCGGCGCTGGGCGAGCGCTCCAGCGAGGTGGGCCGCCAGATCCGCGACGAGGCGCTGCGCGTGCAGCGGCTGGTGCGCGAGATGCTCGACCTGACGCGGGTGGACGCGGTGGAGCTGCAGGCGCTCGATGCGGAACGACTGGTCCGCGCGGCGGTCGGCCGCCTGTCCGCCCAGCCGCTGCTCGCCGACCTGGACCTGCGGCTCGAGCTCGACGAGGTGCCGCCCGTGGAGGCGGATCCCGACCGCGTCGAGCAGATCCTGCGTAACCTGATCCAGAACGCGGCCCAGGCGCTCGAGGCGTGGCCTGACGATGCGCGGATCCGGGTGCGCCTGCGCGCCTGGACCCTGCCGGATCGGCGCGGTCGGCGGCGCGGCGACCCCGCGCCGGACGCGGCCCGGGAGGCACCGGGCGTCGCGATCGAGGTCATCGACAGCGGTCCCGGCATCGCCGAGGAGAGCCTGGCCCAGGTCTTCGATCCCTTCTACACGACCAAGGAGCCGGGGCAGGGCACCGGTCTGGGTCTCTGGAACAGCCACCGCATGGCGGAGCTCATGGGGGGGCTGCTCGAGGTGGACAGCGCTCCCGGCCGGACCTGTTTCAGGCTCGTCCTGCGCGCGGCCGATACGACCGCTGCGCATGTCCGGCCGGATCCTGATCATCGATGACGAGCCCGGGGTTCGAACGAGCCTCGCGCTGATCCTCGAGGACGAGGGCTACGAGACGGCCACGGCGGGCGACGCCGAGGCCGGCCTCGCGGAGCTGCGCGCGGGCGCGTTCGACGTCGTGCTCTGCGACGTGCGCATGCCCGGGCGCAGCGGACTGGATCTGCTGCCGGAGATCGTCGAGCTCCAGCCGCAGGCGACCGTGCTGATCATGTCGGCCCACGGCGAGATCGAGCAGGCGCTCGAGGCCGTGCGGCTGGGGGCGTACGACTACCTGGCCAAGCCCTTCCCCGCCGAGGAGCTGATCCTCACGATCCGCAAGGCGGAGGAGCGCGAGCGGCTGCAGCGCGAGAACCGGCGCCTCCGCCACGAGCTGCGCCAGCGTGGGGCCCGGGGCGGCCGCGTGGCGAGCTCCCCGGCCATGCGGGGGGTGGAGGAGCTGGTCGAGGGCGCGGCGGAGTTCAAGAGCACGGTGCTGATCACGGGCGAGAGCGGGGTCGGCAAGGAGGTGGTCGCGCGCGCGATCCACGAGCGCAGCGAGCGCGCCACGCGGCCCTTCGTGGCGGTGAACTGCGGCGCCATTCCCGATTCGCTCATCGAGAGCGAGCTGTTCGGGCACGTGCGTGGCGCCTTCACGGGCGCCAGCAACGATGCTCGCGGGATGTTCCGCGAGGCCGACGGCGGGACGCTCTTTCTCGACGAGATCGGCGAGCTGCCCCTCGCGACGCAGGTCGCGCTGCTGCGCGTGCTCCAGGAGGAGGAGGTTCGCCCCGTCGGCGACAGCAAGCCGCAGTCGATCGACGTGCGGATCATCGCCGCGACCAGTCGCGACCTCGAGCGGATGGTCGGCCAGAGCGAGTTCCGCGCCGACCTGTTCTACCGTCTCAACGTCCTGCGAATCGAGGTCCCGCCGCTTCGCGACCGCGTCGAGGACATCGAGCCCCTGGCCGTGGCCCTCCTGGACAGCCTGGCCGATCGAATCGGTCGCCGCGTCGAGCGCCCGGGTCACGATGTGCTCGACGTGCTGCGCGGCTACGCCTGGCCCGGGAACGTGCGCGAGCTCGAGAATGCTCTCGAGCGCGCACTCATCCTTTGCCGGGACGGTGCGCTCACCCCCGAGCTCTTCAGCTTCGCCCCGACCCCGGGTGCGAGCACGGAGCCCGAGGAGGCGCGGGATGCGGACCTGTCCATCAAGCGGCAGGCGCGCCGCCTCGAGATGCGCCTGATCCGGCTGGCCCTGGCGCAGACGGGTGGCAACCGCACCCAGGCGGCACGGGTCCTGGAGATCAGTCCCCGGGCACTGCAGTACAAGCTCAAGGAGTACGAGATCGACCCCCTCAATCCGCTCGAAGGCCCTGCCGATCATCGCCACTGAGGCGCGAGGTTCGATCGCGCCCGGGGAGGGGAGATGCGACGAGCCACGTGGCCGATCCTGGCAGCGGTGGTGCTGGCCTGCGGTGGAGCCGGCGAGCCCGACACGGGCCCGAGCGCGCCCGCGGAGCCCCTGAGGAGCGACGCCGACGGTGCCCCGGTCATCGAGAGCGTCACGATCCAGCCCGCGGCTCCCAGCGCGCGGGATGTGCTCACGGCCTCGGTCCGCGCCTACGACCCCGACGGGGATCCGCTGGCGATGGAGATCGAGTGGTACCGCAACGGGCAGCTCCTCGACTCCGGCAGCGACACCCTCGAGCCGATGTCGCTGGCACGGGGAGACCGCGTGTTCGCCCGAGCCCGGGTCACGGACGGCGACTTCGACGTCGAGGAGGACAGCCGGACGCTCGAGATCGTCAACGCACCTCCCCGCGTGACGGCGATCCGCATCGAGCCGCCCGAGGCGACGGCCACCGACATGCTGATCGCCGAGGTCCAGACGTCCGACGCCGACGAGGATCGCGTGGGCCTGGCGTACCGCTGGCACGTCAATGGCGAGCTCGTGGCGGGCGCCGAGAACGCGCGGCTGGCCCCTGGTCTGGCGCGCCGCGGGGCCACCGTGCTGGTCGAGGTCCAGCCGACCGACGGGCGCGACGCCGGCGAGTGGCGTGCCTCGGATCCGTACCGCATGGGCAACGCCGCGCCCGCGATCACGACCCAGCCAGTGTACGAGCTCTCCAGCTCGGCGACCTATAGCTACGACGTGGCCGCGACCGACCCCGATGGCGACGCCCCGCTCAAGTACGAGCTGATCGAGAGTCCGCCTGGAATGCAGGTCGACATCAGCAGCGGCGAGGTGACCTGGAAGGTGCCGGAGAGCGTCGAGGGTCGCTTCCCGATCGAGCTCGTGGTCTCCGACCCGTACGGTGCGCGCACGCATCAGCGCTACTCGCTCCAGGTCAGCTGGGAGGCCAGCGCACCGCCCGCGAGCGGCGTGCCCGCAGCCGGCGTCGCGCCGCCCTCGCGCGCTGCAGCCCCGCCGGCGGGCGACGCGGACCTCGAGGAGGCTGACGACGACGAGTTCGAGGACGCCGACGAGACCCCGGTGGCGACCGGAGCTCCCGAGGAGATCGAGCCCGACGACTTCGAGCCGGACCCGATCATACCCGACTCGTTCGACGACGCCGATGACGCTGGCGACGCCGATGATGACGACCTCGACGACGATCTCGAGGACGACGACGAGGACGACGACGACTTCGATGAGACGCCCGCCAGCGACTTCGAGGACGATTTCGATGACGACGACTTCTGAGCGCACGAGAGCGGAGCTGCCTGTGCGCGTAGTGAACCTTGGTGTCGCAGCGCCTCAAGTCGGCGGCAGGCCGGGCCGATCATCGACGCGAATATGGGGCGCACCCCGCGCGCAGGCCCGCTGAGCCGGGCACTGCTGCTGCTGGAGGGGATTCGTGGCAGGAAACAACGTACGCAAGATCCGTGAGGCTCTGATGATGAGCAAGGCGGAGCTGGCCCGTAAGGCCGGGCTGTCCACCCTGACCATCGATCGCGTCGAGGCGGGCAAGGCCTGCCGACTCGATACCAAGCGCAAGATCCTGCACGCACTCGGTCTGAAGGTGTCCGACAAGGAAGGGGTGTTCGGAGACGCCCCGGTCGACTCGCTGCTCGCGAGCTGCGCGCAGTCTCACTACTCCGACAACCGCTGAGGCATCCACGATGCTCTTCCGCTCCAGGTCCATCATCGGTCTCGACATCGGGTGCAGCTCGGTCAAGGCCATCGAGCTCACGACCAGCGGCGGCAGCTACAGGCTGACCGGCTTCGGCTTCGCCGAGCTCCCGCCCGAGGCAATCGTCCAGGGCTCGTTCATGAACGCTCCGGAGATCTCCCGGGCCGTCGAGGAGGCCTGCGGCCAGGCCGAGACCAAGACCGGCACGGTCGCGGCCGCAGTCTCCGGTCACTCGGTGATCGTCAAGCGGATCTCGCTGCCCACGCAGACCGAGGAAGAGCTCGAGGACTCGATCCGCTGGGAAGCCGAGCAGTACATCCCGTTCGACATCAACGAGGTGAACATCGACTACCAGATCCTGTCCCGCGACAACATGGACGGCCAGATGGACGTCCTGCTGGTCGCGGTGAAGAAGGACCTGATCGACGACTACATGAGCGCGATCTCCGACGGCGGCCAGAACCTGACGGTCATGGACGTCGATGCCTTCGCGGTCGGGAACATGTACGTACACTGCTACTCGCCCGAGGAGGACAGCGTCACGGCGCTGGTCGACATCGGGGCGTCGGTCATCAACATGATCGTGATGCACGGCGAGGTACCGGTCTTCACCCGCGACATCACCACGGGCGGCAACCAGTACACCGAGGAGATCCAGAAGTCTCTGAGCATCAGCTTCGAGGATGCGGAGCGCATCAAGATCGGCGGACGGCCCGGCGAGATCACCAAGGACGTGATCCCCCAGGAGGTCCAGGACAAGATCCGCGAGGTCTCCGAGCAGCTGCTGGGCGAGATCCAGCGCTCGCTGGACTTCTACCGCGCCACCACGGCCGGTACCGAGCTCGACCGTCTGATCCTATGCGGCGGTGCCGCGCGGGTTCCCGGGCTCGACAAGCTCTTCGAGGAGCGAATCGAGATCCCGGTCGAGGTCGCGGACCCGTTCCGGCGCATCGAGATCGCAACGGGTGCAGGTGACGAGGACGTGATCCGCGAGCTCGGCCCCGCGCTCGGCGTGGCAATCGGGCTGGCAATGCGGCAGGAGGACCAGCTTTGATCCGCATCAACCTGCTCCCGGTCCGCGAGGCGCGGCGCCAGGCCAGCCTGCGGCTCCAGGGCATCTTGCTGGCGGGCTCGGCCGTCGCCGGGATCGTGCTCTGCATCATCCTTCAGGTGTCCGTCAGCTCGCAGATCGCGGGCCGCCAGTCGACGCTGCAGGCCAAGCAGGCCGAGCTCAAGAAGCTCGAGGCGACCCAGAGCGAGGTCCGGAAGTTCGAGCGCGAGAAGGCGGAGATCGAGGCCAAGCTGGCCGTGATCGCCGAGATCGAGAAGGCCCGCACCGGCCCCGTCCGCGTGATGGACACGATCGCGGTGCAGATCCCCAAGCGGGTCTGGCTCACGTCGCTCAACGCCAAGGAGGGCCGGCTGGAGATTACCGGCCGCAGCCTCGACGCCGAGGTCGTGGCCGACTTCGTGACGGATCTCGAGCAGACGCCGCTCATCAGCAACGTGGAGCTGATGGAGACGCAGCTCAAGGAGATCGAGGGTCTGAAGCTGAACACGTTCAGGTTCAAGGCCCAGTACCCGCACCCCAAGCCTTCGGCCGCGGCGGCCGCCTCCAAGGATGGCGGCAAGAAGAAGAAGCGCCGCAGCAAGAAGAAGAAGTAGCAGGTCAGGACGGACAGTCATGGCAATCGGCGAAAACATGGATCTGGGCTCGATCCTCAAGCAGTTCGAGCAGCTGCCCTCGGTCGCGCGCTACGGGATCATGGCGGCAATCGTCGCCGTGGTGGTGGGGATCTACTTCTTCACCTTCTTCGGGAGCTCCCGCACCAAGCTCGCTGCGGTGGACCGCAAGCTGGCGAAGGTGGAGCAGGAGATCCAGTCGGCGAAGAACGTGGCCTCGAATCTCGAGAGCTTCAAGAAGCAGCGCGAGGAGCTCGAGGAGCAGCTGTCCGGTGCACTCCGGAAGCTCCCGAACTCCAGCGATCTGCCACAGCTGCTGACCGACGTCAGCAGCCTGGCGAAGAAGTCGGGGCTGGAGATCAAGACGTTCAAGCGCGGGCAGAAGCTCAACCGGGGCTTCTACTCCGAGCAGCAGATCATCTTGAACTTCAACGGGCGCTACCACGACATCGGCGTCTTCTTCGACCGGCTCTCGAAGCTCTCGCGGATCGTGAACATCTCGAAGCTGGAGATGAAGGTGCTCAAGGGCACCGACGCGGATCCGCGACTCGGGGTCAACGGCATCGCGGCGACGTTCTTCTTCAACGAGGACAACACCAGTGCCGACACGGGAGGGAAGTGAGGTGCGCATGCTTCGCGTACTGACGATCCTGCTGGCCGCGGCGGCGATCGGTGTCGGTTGCTCCGGCGACGACGGCGATGCCGATGGCTCCCGGGCAGAGGGAAAGCGCAAGAAGGCCCGGGTGAAGGCGGAGGCGGCAGTGGCCGAGAGCGACGCCGTGTTCCACTACGACCCCAAGGGCAAGCCCGATCCCTTCCAGTCCTACGTCAAGCAGCTGGTCAGCATCAACCAGGACGAGGCGCTCCAGTCTCCCCTGCAGCGCTTCGATCTGTCCCAGCTCAACGTGACGGGGATCATCTGGACAAACGAGGAGCCGCGGGCCCTGGTCCAGGACCCGACCGGCAAGGGATACATCGTCCAGACCGGCGCGGCGATCGGGAAGAACCGCGGACGCATCGTCCAGATCGATGACAACCGCGTGGTGGTCAAGGAGACCTACGTCGACTTCGACGATCGGGCGACGACGAAGGAAGTCGACATGTACCTGTACGAGAGGAACGGAGGATGACTCGGATGCTCTCCTTCAGTGGGCGAGTTCTCGCGCTGGTCGCGGGACTCGGACTGGTGGGCCTGGTCCCCGGTGGGGTCGTTGCCGGCGAAGCCAAGACGATCAATGCCGTGGAGGTCCAGGAGGCGGACGGCCAGACGCGTATCCTGCTTCGGGGTGCCGAGGACGCGATCTACACCGCGTTCATGCGGCAGGATCCTCCGCGCCTCATCATCGAGATGCCTGATGTCGAGTTCCAGGGCATCGAGACGCCGATCGAGGTGGGCAACGGCCTGGTCAAGAACGTGACTCTTGGCTCGTTCGGCGACCCGCGCATGGCGCACAGCATGGCGCGCGTCAGCATCGCGCTCGAGTCGGCCGTGGGCTACGAGATCGTGCCCGAGGGCGACGTGATCGCGGTGCGGCTCGGAGCCGACGTCGCGGGCACGCCCGTGGCGGTGGCAGATCCGGAGCCGATGGCGGAGCCCGCGGATGGCGCTGCCGTGGAGATGGAGGCGGAGCCCGAGGTCGCCGGGTCCACCGGGACCGGGATGCCGGAGGAGCCGCTGGCGGACAGCGGCCCGCAGGAGCCCGTGATGGCCGAGCCCGCGGACGACGCCATGGCCGCGATGGATGCGCCCGTGGAGCCGGCGGGTGCGCGGATCACGCGCCTGGAGGCCGACGGCGGCGTGGTCACGGTGTACACCGAGGGAGCGCTCGAGAGCTTCGACGCCTTTGCCCTGACCGAGCCCGATCGCGTGGTCGTGGACTTCTGGGGCGCGACCAACGGGTTCCCGCACAATCGCATCGCCTTCGACGGCCCGGTCGTCAGCGGCGTGCGCATCGGACAGCACGCCGACAAGGTGCGGCTCGTGCTGGACCTGGGCCACGCCGTGGCCTCGCACGACATCGAGCCGTGGGACGGTGGTATCCGCATTCACCTGGGCACTCCGGTCGACCCGGCGCCCGCCAGCCCCGCGGCCGACGACGACGGCGAGCAGACGGCCGCAGCGGCCATCGACGAGGCACCCGTCGTGGACGAGCCGGAGGCGCCGGTCGATCCTGCGCCGGCGGCCCCCGCGCCCGAGGCGGCGGCGACCGCCATGCCGGTGGCCGACACCGTGGAGCCCGCCGCGCTGGAGCCCGGGAACGACACTTCCGACGCACCGGACGCGCCGGCGAGCGACTGGACCCCGGAGGCCAGCGCGCAGACCGATCACGGGATCGACTGGAGCGCGAGGCCGGGCCACGTGCGCAGCGTTCACTTCGAGTCGCTGCCCGGGGTCGATCGCGTGGTGATCAGCCTGGACGGCGAGCGCGGCGCCAAGGTGGTCGAGCCGGACCCGAACACGCTTCTGGTGCTCCTGCCCGGCGCGCGCATCGACAAGGAGACCGAGCGGCGCGTGGACACGCGCGAGTTCGGTGGCGCCGTGGAGCTGTTCTCGATCTTCCAGACCCCGGACATCCCGGGTGACGAGGTGCGGGTGGTGCTCAAGCGCCGCGAGCCCGTGGGCGCCGAGCTGCGCTGGGTCGGCGAGCAGCTGCACGTGGAGCTGCCGAGGCCTGCCCACCCCGCCCAGTACGTGCCCAGCGTTCCGCTGCCCGGTCAGACGGCACCGGCAGCACCCGGTCCGGAGGGCGTCCGCCCGGCGGCCGGCCCCGTACCCGTCGTGCCGCTGCCCGGCGCCGGGCCGAGCCCGGTGCCGCCCGCGGCTCCGATGGACGATCTTCTCGGCGACGATCCCTTCCTGGACGGTCCGGCCGACCCCGCGTCGATCGACATCCTGGAGGAGGGTGGCTTCGACGAGGAGAAGCAGTACCAGGGGCGCCGCGTCTCGCTGGACTTCAAGGACGCCGACATCGGCAACATCCTGCGCCTGATCGCGGAGGTCTCGGACCTCAACGTGATCGCGGGTGAGGAGGTCGGCGGCAAGGTCACGATCCGCCTGGTGGACGTGCCCTGGGACCAGGCACTCGACGTCATCCTGCTGACGAAGGGCCTGGGCTTCGTGCGCATCGGCAACATCCTGCGCATCGCGCCGATCGACACGCTCAAGGCGGAGCGCGAGGCGCGCCTGCAGGAGCGCCGCTCGCGCGAGAAGCTCGAGGACCTGGTGGTCAAGCTGCAGCCGGTGAACTTCGCCAAGGCCAAGGCCGTGGCCAAGCTCGTCAAGAAGCTCCTGACCGGCCGCGGCTCGGTGAACGTCGACCAGCGCACCAACACCCTGATCATCAAGGACATCCCGTCGGTCGTGCACGAGGCGACCGCCCTGGTCAAGGCGCTGGACACCCAGACGCCGCAGGTGATGATCGAGGCCAAGATCGTCGAGGCCAGCCTGGACTTCTCGCGCGCCCTGGGCAGCGTCTGGGGCGTGGGCTGGAACTCGCTGGGCACCCGCGGGGGCGCGGGCGACCTGAAGTTCGTGGACGGATCGAGCCCGAACTTCGTGGGCCAGGACTCGGGTCTCGGGCTGACGCCGGAGAACAACTTCATCTCGAGCAACGCCATCGAGGCGCCCACCGGCGTGCTGACCATGGGCCTGCTGGGTCTCGACGACCACCTGCTGCTGGACCTCCAGATCCAGGCGCAGGAGAGCAACAACAAGGCCAAGGTCATCTCGTCGCCGCGTGTCGTGACCATGGACAACAAGCAGGCCACGATCAAGCAGGGCGTCGCGATCGCCTTCGAGTCCTCGGACGGCGATCAGGTGAACACCCAGTTCGTGGACGCGGTTCTCGAGCTGCGCGTCACCCCGCACATCACGGCCAACAAGTCGATCGTGATGAAGATCAAGGTCTCGCGGAACGCGCCGCAGCTCGACACGCTCGGCGACGCCATCGGCATCAACAAGAACGAGACCACCACCGAGACGATCGTCAAGGACGGGGAGACCATGGTCCTGGGCGGTATCTACGTGGTGGACAACGGCCGCTCGCGCAGCCGGGTCCCGTTCCTGGCCGACGTGCCGATCCTCGGCGCGGCGTTCCGGAACTTCCAGGTCATCGACGAGCGACGCGAGCTGCTGATCTTCGTGACACCCTCGGTGGTGCGCGTGGAGGACGGCGGCGAGTCCTGATCCGGACCCGGTCCGGGAAGAGCGGCCCGGCCTCGTCGGCTACCTTCAGCGCATGGGGGAGCAGAGGCGCGGCCGGGCCATCCTTCTGGTGGGGCCCATGGGTGCGGGCAAGTCGAGCGTCGGGCTCGCGCTGGCGAGCCGGCGGGGCTGGGCGCACATCGACCTCGATGAGCGCGTCGCGGAAGAGGCGGGCATGAGCATTCCCGAGATCTTCGAGCGCGAGGGAGAGCACGGCTTCCGCGCCCGGGAGGCTGCCGCGCTCGAGGCACTGCCTGACGACCGCTGCGTGGTCTCCCTGGGCGGGGGCGCGCTGGTGGCCGGAGGCAGCCGCGCCGTCGCGGCGCGCAAGGGCCTGCTGGTCTGGCTCGACGCCACGCCCGAGGCGCTCGCGCGGCGCGTGGGCGACGGCTCCGGACGCCCGCTGCTCGCCGGCCTCGACCGCGCCGGGATCGTGGCGCGCCTCGCCGCGCTGCGTGCGGCGCGCGCGCAGGCATACGCGCAGGCCGACGTGCGGATCGACACCAGCGACCTGGGCGTGGACGAGGTCTGCGCGCGCGTCGAGGACGCGCTGGCGGAGGCCGGCCGGTGAGCACCGTCCAGGTCCTGCTCGACGAGCGCTCGTACCCCATCCGGATCGAGGCGGGCTCGCTCCACAAGCTCGGCACCGAGCTGGTGCAGGGCGCCGCTGGATCCCGGGTGATCGTGCTCGCCAGTGCGCGCGAGGCGGCGACGTGCCTGGAGCCCCTGGTCGCGGGGCTGGAGTCGGTGCAGACGCCGTGGCAGAGCGTCGAGGTCCCCGGGGGCGAGCGCATGCCGAGTGTGCGCTCGCTGGTGCGGCTGTACGACGGGCTGCTCGAGGTCCAGGCCGATCGCGAGACCCTGGTGGTCGGGCTGGGCGGGACCAGCGTCTGCCACCTCGCCACCTTCGCGGCCTCGACCTGGCGCCGCGGCCTCCCGCTGGTGCTCGTGCCCACCTCGCTGCTGGCGCAGGTGGACGCGAGCGTGGGCGGTCGGGCCTGCCTGCAGCACCGCGGCGAGAGCGACGCGGTGGGTATGCGCTACGCCCCGCGCCTGGTCTGGATCGATCCCTCGCTGCTCGCCGCGCTGCCGCCACGCGAGCTGCAGCCGGGCCTGATCGAGATCGTCAAGCTGGCCCTGATCTGGGACGCGGAGCTCTTCGGCTGGCTGGAGTCGCACGCGGCCGCCGTGCGTCGCAGCGAGGCGGCGACCCTGGTCGAGGCGATCACCCGCGCCTGCCAGATCAAGGCCGAGCTGATCGGCGGGGACCGCAACGCCGCCCTGCGCACGCTGCTCACCTTCGGGCGTCCGCCCGCCGCCGGACCCGGCCCCGCGGCGGAGCCCCGCGCGCCCCTGCCGCAGGGCTTGCTCGAGACCGCGGCCGTCTCGGAGCAGCTCGGCGTGGCCCCGGCCGGGTGCGCCGATCGCCTGGCGACGCTGCTGCTCGCCCTGGGTCTGCCGGCGCCGACCCCCGACACGGACGCGCGCGCCGCTCATCTATGCGACCTTGCGGTCGATAAGAGGGAGCGCGACGAGAAGCTCGAGCTGGTGGTGCTCCGCGACGTGGGACGCGCCGAGCGGCTCGAGATCACTCCTGACCAGATCTTCCAGGCATTCAGTTGACCAAGCGAGACCCGATCAAGATCCGCCTCGAGCTGGCGCGCGGTCACTGGCTGCTGGGCGAGCACGAGGAATCCCTGGCCTGTCTCGAGCGCCTGGTGGCCGCGCAGCCCCACGCCGAGGGCCTGGCCGAGCTGATCGACGAGCTGCTGGCCGGCACCGCCGTCGGCATCGCGCCTGAGCTCGCGGGCCGGCTCACGTCGCTGCACGGCGACCTTTCCGACGCCGGGATCGAGGCCGCGCCCCCGGGGCCGGTCTCGCCGTTCGCGACCGCGACGATGGCGCGCCTGCTCGCAGAGCAGGGGCACGCGGACCGGGCGGCGGCGGTGGCGGCAGAGGTGCTGCGCGGGAATCCGGACAGCCCGGACGCGCGCGAGATTCTGGAGCGCACGCAGGGGGACGACGACCCGCGGTTGCGCGTGGTCGAGCGGCTCGAGCACTGGCTCGAGCGGATCCGCCTGCACGGGCGCAGGGAGGCACAGGCATGACGTTCCGCGAGATCCTCGAGCGGCTGGTCCATGACACGCCCGGCGCGCGCGCGGCCGGGATCCTGGCCAGCGACGGCATCCCGGTCGACGAGTACGCCCGTGCGGGCGAGGACTGCGACCTCGCCAGCGTCGGCATCGAGCACCAGTCCGCGGTCGATCAGCTCCGCAAGGCCTCGGCTGCCACGGGCTCCGGCGAGCTGCGCGAGATGGTGCTGACCACCGACGCCGGCCACCTGTACCTGCGCTGGATCGACGACGACCTGTACCTGCTGGCCAGCCTGGAGCCCACGGCCGTGCTCGGCAAGCTGCGCTATCTGGCGGCCTGCCTGCAGAGCGACCTGCGCGCCGCGCTCTGAGCACCACCGGGGCGCCCCGCGCGGCCGGCCGGACTACACTGCCCGCGTGCGTATCCTCGTCCTTCACGGTCCGAACCTGAACCTGCTGGGGAGACGGGAGCCCGAGGTCTACGGCAAGACCACCCTGGCCGAGATCGACGCGCGCCTGCTCGAGCGGGCGGCGGAGCTGGGGGTGTCGCTGGAGTCCCACCAGTCGAACCACGAGGGTGTGCTGATCGACCTTCTGCACGCGGCGATGGACCGCTGCGGCGGGGTGATCATCAACCCCGGTGGCCTCACGCACACCAGCGTGGCCCTGCGCGATGCGATCAGCTCGATCGGCCTGCCGACCATCGAGGTCCACCTGTCCAACGTGCACCAGCGCGAGGCCTTCCGGCGCAGCTCGTACGTGGCCGACGTCTGCGTGGCCCAGATCGCCGGGCTCGGTGCGCGCGGCTACGAGCTCGCCCTCGAGGCGCTGGTGGAGCGTCTGCGCTAGTGGGCACGCGGGCCTGGCGCCTGCTGCTCGACGGTCCGGGCAGCGCCGCGCAGAACATGGCGGTTGACGAGGCCCTGCTGCTGCACACGCCCGGGCCGGTGCTGCGCCTGTATGCGTGGGCGGGCCCGTGCATCAGCGTGGGCTACCGGCAGAAGCAGGCGGCCTGGCTGGAGCGGGCCCGTGCACAGGGCGTCGGGGTCGTGCGCAGGATCAGCGGCGGCGGAACGGTGGTGCACGACGGCGACCTGACCTACTGCGTGGTGGCGCCGGCCGACACTCCGGGGCTGCCCGGGGACCTCGCCGGGAGCTATGCCTGGATCCGCGACCTGCTGGTGGCGGCCCTGCACCGGGCCGGCGTGGCGGCCTCGGCGGCGCGCCCGCGGCCGGGAGCGGCGAGGCTGGACGTGTGCTTCGCGGGCTCGACCGGCAGCGAGGTCGAGCTGGACGGTCGCAAGCTGATCGGCAGCGCCCAGCGCCGCACGCCGCGAGCCTTCCTGCAGCACGGATCGATCCGGCTGCGCGACGACTCTGCGCTCTACGAGAGCCTGCTCGGCTCCCGGGCGCCCGCGTTCGCCGCGCCCGGAGTCGATCCCGACGCGCTGCGGGCGTCGATCGTGGCCGAGCTGGAGCACGCGACCGGTGCCGCGTGCGCTCTGGCGAGCCTGTCGCCCGCCGAGCACACGACGGTGCAGCTGCGCGCGCAAGCGCGCGCCCGGTACCCACTGTCGCTGCCCCCCCTGTCTCTCAAGTCGCGTCCGGGCCCGGACCGATAGTTTCCGCGTAGCGACGCACCCACGCCCCGCCCCCGTGTGGCCGGGGTCCGGTGTGCGCGTGGCGAGGGGACCGAGTCCTGGCCTTCACCCCCAAAAAGCGGAAGATCCTCGAGGCGGCGCAGAAGTACGCCCAGAAGGGTCAGTACGACAAGGCCCTGAGGGAGTACGAGAAGCTCCTCAAGGCCGATCCCAGCGACGCGAACCTGCGTCTGAAGATCGGGGACCTGCAGCTCAAGAAGGGCGACCGCGAGAAGGCGATCGGCGCCTACAAGCAGGTCGCCGAGGGCTTCTCGAAGGGCGGCTTCGACGCCAAGGCCGTCGCGATCTACAAGCAGGTCCTGAAGGTCGACGAGTCCAACCTCGACGCGCGCATCGCGCTCGGCGACCACTTCCAGCGCATGGGCCTGAAGTCCGACGCGCTGCGCGAGTTCCAGGCTGCGGTCGAGATCTGCCAGCAGCGCGACATGAAGCGCGAGGCCTTCGACCTGCTCAAGCGCGTCGCCTCGCTGGACCCGGGCAACGTCAGCAACCGGCTCCACCTCGCCGACCTGCTGCACCGGGAGGGTCTCGACGACGAGGCACGCCAGGAGTACGCGTCGCTGCTGGGCGAGCTCGAGGGCCAGACCGTCGCCGATCAGGTCGTGCGCGTGGGCGAGCAGGCGCTGCAGAGCTTCCCCGACCACCGGCAGGCGCTGCTCGCTCTGGTCGGGGCCAAGGTCTCGCTGGGCGAAGCCCGCGATGCCGTCGAGATCCTGCAGCGCTCGGCGGACCGCTTCAGCGGCGACGTCGAGGTGCTCGAGGCGCGGGTGAACGCGTGCGAGGCCGCCAGCGATGGCGAGAACCTCCGGCAGGCCTGGAGCGAGCTCGCCGAGGTCTACAAGAAGCGCGGCGACGTGGACAAGGCGCGCGACATCCTGCAGCGCCACTGCAGCCTGGAGACGCTCGGGGGCGACGAGTCCACGGCACCCAGCATCCTGCTGACGGACGCCACCGGCGGCGGCGGAGATCTGGATCTGGATCCGGATCCGGGCTTCGACGTGGAGCCGGCGGCCGACCTCGACGACGAGCTCGACCTGAGCGGGGTCGCGGTCTCGACCATGTCGGTCGACGACATCCTGTCGGAGGCGCGCGTCTCCTACGAGTTCGGCGATCCGCTCGAGGCGCGCAAGCTCGTCAAGCAGGTGCTCTCCCGCGAGCCCGGCCATGCCGGCGCGCTGGAGCTGCTCGAGCAGATCAAGTCCGGCCCGGGCAAGCGCGGTGCGCGCGGCGCGGGGCCTGGCCCCGTGGAGAGCCCGCCGGAGATCGAGCTCGAGGACTCGCTCGAGATCGACGTGAACACCGCCGACGTCGAGGCGCTGACCGCCGGGGCCGCGGACGCCGACCCCCTCGGTCCCGCGGGCCCGTCGATCGTCGCGCGGCCCGCGCCGGAGCTCGAGCCGGACCCGAACGGGCAGTCGCTACCCGACATCGAGATCCTGCTCGAGGACGAGGAGGACAGCGACGATGTCTTCGCGTCGGTCGATCCCCCGCCCGAGCTCGGCAGCGCGCCCGGCCAGGACTCCGACGACATCGAGATCGAGATCGAGCTCGGGGACTCGCTGGAGCGGGAGCTCGCGGCGCCCGACGCGGAGCCGCAGGGCGAGAGCTCGACCGGCGCCTGGGGCACGGACTCGACTCGCATCGTCGAGAATCTCGACGAGGCGGAGTTCTTCCTGCAGCAGGGGCTGACCGAGGAGGCCGAGCGCCTCTACCGGCAGATCCTGGAGCTGGCCCCGAATCACCCGCAGGCGATGGTGCGCCTGGGGGAGATCGAGCGCGATCGCGGTGCCCCCGAGGAGGAGCCGGTGTCGGCGCCGGCGACCGCGCCCGCGTCGGCCGGGGAGGCTGCGGCGCTGCCCGACGACCTGCTCGAGATCCCCGAGGTGGAGCTGACGGCGAGCGCGGTGCCCGCGGCCGGCGAGGACCTCGCGGCGGCGGACCTCGACCTTGACGAGCTCGAGCTCGAGCTCGAGCTCGAGGACCCGGGCGAGCCCGAGCTCGACGTGATCGTCGAGGCCGCGGATCCCGCGGGCGCCGACGTCGACGACGAGCTCGACCTGGCCGGCCTGGAGTCGGCCGAGTTCGACGGCGCGCTGGTCGAGCTCGGCGAGTCCGCGCCCGAGATCGAGGCCGAGGTGCTCGCCGAGGATACCCGGCCGACGCTCATGCCGGCCCCGGGCGAGCCCGCTCCCGACGACGATCCCGCTGCGGACGGCCTCGATCTCGGTGATCTCGACCTGCACGACCTCGACCTCGATCTCGACCTCGATGCGGATGCCGGGCTCGACGACGCGTCCGGGGTGATCGAGGCCGAGGCCGTGGACGACGACGCGCCCGGGATCGAGGCCGAGGCGATCGCGCTGGACCTGGACGGAGACGACGACGACCCCGCCGGGGCGGACGATGCGGACGGCGACGTCTTCGATCTGGCCGCGGAGCTCGAGGAGGAGCTCGAGGCCGGGGGCGAGACCGACCCGGGTCAGAGCGGCCACGGCTTCGACGAGGTCTTCAGCGCCTTCAAGAAGGGCATCCAGGAGCAGCTCACCTCCGAGGATGCGGACGCCCATTACGACCTGGCCATCGCCTACAAGGAGATGGACCTGCTCGAGGACGCGATCCGCGAGCTGGAGTCGGTGCAGCAGACCGGCGCCCGGCTGATCGAGACGCTCTCGCTGATGGCCAGCTGCAAGCTCGAGCTGGGCCGGCCGCAGGAGGCCGTCACCGACCTCAAGGGCGCACTGCAGCTGGTCAGTGACACCGACTCGGAGATCTCGCTGCGCTACGAGCTCGGCGAGGCGCTGGTCGCCGCCGGCAAGCCCGGAGCCGGCCTCGAGGCCTTCAGGAAGGTCGCCGCCGCCGAACCCGACCATCGCGATGTGCAGGAGCGCATCGCCGAGCTTTCCTAGCCACCCACGCGGGGAATCGCATGGATTACGTGAAGTTCTTCGGGCTCCAGTGCGAGCCCTTCCAGAACGATCTCGACGGCCGCTTCTACTTCGAGAGTGCGGGGCAGCGCCGCGCCCGGCTGCGCCTGCTGCGCGGCATCCAGCAGCGCAAGGGCCTGTGCGTGCTGCTCGGCGGGCCCGGTCTCGGCAAGACCACGCTGGCCCACCAGCTGCTCGCCGAGCTCCAGGACAGCGAGTTCGCCGCCCACATGCTGATCTCCTCGCACCGTGACTGCGCCCGCGCCTGGTTCCTGCCGCACGTGGCGCGGATCTTCGGCGTGGCCGAGCCGGCGGAGCGGGCTCCCGAGCAGATCGACCAGATTCACTCTGCGCTTCTCGAGGTGCGGATGGCCGGGCATCACCCGGTGCTGTTCGTGGACGAGGCGCAGCTGCTCAGCGAGTCCGTGGCGATGGAGGAGTTCCGCGCGGTCCTCAACCTGACCCACGACGGCGGCCGGCTGTTCACGCTCCTGCTCTTCGGCATGGACGACCTGGGTCCGGTGCTCGAGCTGGACCCGTCGCTGGCCCAGCGAGTGGACGTGCGCGCCTCGATCCTGCCGATGTCGCCGTCGGAGAGTGCCGAGTACGTCGCGCACCGCATGGAGCGGGCAGGCGGCGGGCAGGACCTCTGGACGCCCGACGCCGTCGACGCCCTGCACCGCTACTCGGGCGGGGTTCCTCGGCTGCTCAACACGCTCGCAGACAACGCGCTCTTCGAGGCGAGCCTGGCCGAGACACGGCCCATCGACGGCTCGGTCGTGGCCGCGGTCGCCGACGAGCTGCACCTGTCCGCGCTCGACACCGCGGCGGCCCCGACGCCTCAGGGCTCGTTCCACATCGTGACGCCGGAGCGCGGTGCGGCCGCGCCCGCAGAGCCGCTGTTCGGGGAGGACACGAACGAGACCCTGGGCACCCCGGCACGCGACTGGCTCGAGCCCGTCGCGCCGATGCCCGACGATGCACCGCCGGGCGAGCTGCCGGCCGCGCCGGCTGCGCTCGACCTGGAGTCGCCGCTCGCGGGGCTCGAGGACGAGGATCCGGAGCTGTCCCTGGGCAGCCTGCTGGCCGAGGCCGAGAGCGTCGACGCGGTGGACGGCGACGTGCTCGAGGACGGGATCGAGCTCGACGGCGGCGCGGAGCCGGATGCCGCGGGCGCCGATGACGACTCGCTCGCGGCCTGGGTGCGCTCGACGCCGCTCGCGGACGCGGAGGCCGATACTGCGGGTGCCCCCGGCGACGACCCGCTGCTGGGCGAGCTCGAGGCGGCAGACGACGCGGTCGGGCCGGAGCTCGAGGGGCCCGCGGCGGTGGACGGGGCGGAGCTCGCCCTGGAAGAGCTCGACCTCGACGAGCCCGAGCTGGAGCTGGACGAGCTCGAGCTCGACGAGCTGGCCCCGGAGCCCGTGCGGGTGACCGCGGCCGCTCCCGCAGACGTCGGCGCGGAGGCGGACGACAGCGGCTTCGACCTGGGCAGCCTGCTCGCGGAGGACGACGACGCCTCCGGAGCGGACGACGACACCCGCTCGCGCGGTCCGAGGATCGACCTGCCCGAGGACGACGACCTGGACTCGCTGTTCGACGACCTCGTCGAGGGCTGACCCGCCGCAAGGCGCCGCCATCCGCGGCGTCGACACCACCATCCGCGGCGTCGACGCCGCCGCCAGTTCGTGAGATGATTCCGGCATGAGCGCGAGGACCGAGGCGACGCGTCGTGTCGTGCAGGACTACCTGCTGGCGCAGGCCGAGGGCGACGCCGCCGGCATCCAGAAGCTGCTCCACGACGACGTCGAGTGGGTCCCGCCGGCGAGCGCGCCGGTCGAGGGGGCGCGCGGTCGTGAGGCGGTGCTCGCGGGCATGGCCGGGGCCGGGGCACGCTTCTTCGAGCTCGAGACCCTGCGCTCGCAGCAGCGCAAGATGGTCGCCGACGGCGACACGGTCGTGATCCAGCAGCACATGGAGTGCACGGCCCGCAACGGCAGGCCCTACAGCAACGAGTACGTGTGGGTCTACACCGTCGCCGACGGCCGCATCGTCCGCATGGAGGAGTACGCGGACACGCTGCGCTTCAAGCAGATCGTCCTGGACTGAGCGCGGCCCCGCTAGTCCGCCGCGTCCGGCTCCTCCGCATGCTGCCGGCGCAGCGCACTGATGCTCCGGGGCTCGCCGATCAGCGTGAGGCGGTCGCCGGCGAGCAGGCCCGTCGAGCCCCCGGGCACGATGGTCTCGTCGCCGCGGCGCAGCAGCGCGATCAGCACGCCGGGAGGCAGCGCCAGCTGGCCGGGAGTCTTGCCGATCCAGCCGGCCAGCGGCCGGCCCGCTTCCAGGGTCACCGCCAGGCTGCGCTCGCTGCGCAGCAGGATCTCCTTCAGCGCGCCCTCGTCGCGCGCGATCCTCCACGCGGACATGAAGCCGGGCTCCTCGACGCGCACCGCGAGCTGCGCCAGGAAGCGCAGGTGCCGGCTGGCGTCGCCCTCGGGGCTGACCAGGAAGAAGCTGGCGTGGATCGGCTCCTCGCCCAGCAGCTCGTCTCGCTCGCTCTGCGGGTCCAGGCCGTCCAGGGTGCGCACGATCACCAGCTCGGGCGCCGGGATGCCCGCCAGGCGGAGGTGCGGGATGGCGACGCCGTGCTCCACCGGCGTGGCGCCGATGCGCGTGCCGTCGAGGAAGCCCTGCGCGAGCTGGTCGCTGCGCTGGCCGAGGCGTGCGGCGAGCTGATCGGAGGCCAGGCGGACCACGGTCTCGAAGCCGGCGTCGCCACGCACGTCGATCACCGGCGCGCGGGCGACCACCTCGTCGAAGCGGTCGGCCCGGCGCAGCCCCTTCTCCTTGAGGATTCCCCGCAGCTCGAGCTCGAGCCCCTCGTGACGCTGGCGCCCGAGGCGCTCGAAGACGTGGAGCAGGGCGCCGGCGCGGTGGACGCGTCGGCGCGCGTAGGTGAAGTACCAGGCGGCGCCGATCCCGACGATGCCGGCGGCGAAGAGCACCGGCTGCCAGCCCATGCTCGCGATCAGCACCAGCGGGGCCACGATGCCCCCGATCTGCAGCCACGGGTATCCGGGCGCGCGGTAGCCCGGGTCGTAGGAGTCGAGCCGGCTCTCCCGCATCACGATCACCGCGATGCTCAGCAGCGAGAACACGAGCAGCTGGAACGCGCCGGCCAGCTTGGCGATCCCGATGGGGTCGATCAGCAGCAGGCACGCCAGGATCACCGCGGCCGTCAGCGCCAGCGCGCGTCCCGGTACGCCGCGCGCATTCAGGCGCAGCAGCGCGTGCGGGATCAGGTGGTCCCGGCTCATCGCCAGCGGGTAGCGCGAGGCGCTGATCAGGCCCGCGTTGGCGACCGAGAGCGAGGCGAGCACCGCCGCGACCGAGATCGCCACCGCGCCCGCCTCGCCCAGCGCGCTCCGGGCCGTGCTCGCGGCCGGCGTCAGGTCGCCGGCGAGCCGGTCCGCTCCCAGCACGCCGACCATCGCGAAGGTGCCCAGTGTGTAGATCGTCAGCGTGGTGCCGATCGCCAGGAAGACACCCAGCGGCAGGTTGCGGTCCGGCTCCCGGACCTCCTCGGCCAGGCTGATCACCTTGGTCAGGCCGATGTAGCCCACGTACACCAGCCCCGCCGTCGACAGGATCGATCCTGCGCCCGCACCGAGCGTGTCCCGGAAGTGCTCCAGCCGCACCTGCGGTAGCGAGCCGGCGATGAAGCCCGTCAGCAGCACCAGGAGCACGCCGACCACGGCGATCTGGAAGCGGCCCGACTGCCGCGTGCCCAGCAGGTTCAGCGCCGCCAGGGCGGCCGTGACCCCGCACGCGAGCGGCACGATCGACAGCTCGGGAAAGAACAGCGTCAGGTACGCGCCCATCGCGACCAGCGAGAAGGCGGACTTGAGCACCAGTGCGAGCCAGGTGCCCAGGCCGCCGATGGTCCCGACCAGCGGACCCAGGCTGCGATCGAGGAAGTAGTACGTGCCCCCGGCCCGCGGCATCGCGGTGGCGAGCTCGACCTTCGAGAGCATGGCCGGGATGAGGGGCACCGCGGCGAGGGCGTAGGCCAGCACCAGGCCGGGGCCCGCCTGCATCGCCGCCAGCCCCGGCAGCAGGAAGAAGCCCGCGCTGAGCGTCGTGCCCGTGGCCATCACGTACACGTCGAGCAGGCCGAGCTCCTTGCGCAGCCGCCGCGACCGGTGAAGCACTGCCATTCACGGAACGTACACGGCCGGGGGCGCCCCGTCGCGGGGCCGGCCATGCTGTCGGCTTCCGGAGTCCCCGGCGTGCGGTGGCCGCCCCCGGAGTGCCGCCGCGGGTCTATGATGCGGACATGCCGCGTACACCCGCCTCGACCCGCTCCGCCGAGATCCGCAGTCGCCTCGGTCACCCGGTGATCGATTGCGACGGGCACCTGTCGGAGTTCCTGCCCAGCTACGTCGACTATCTCGAGCGCGTGGCCGGCAAGGAGCTCGCCGGACGCTTCCTCGCCCGCTACCGCGACGTGCCGCTGCCGACCTGGACGGCAGAGGAGCGCCGCCGGCGCCGCCAGCGCAAGGGGCACTGGTGGGAGCGTCCCACCCTGCTGGTGGAGGATGCCGTGACGCCGCAGCTGCCGCGGCTGATGCACGAGCGGCTCGACGAGTTCGGGATCGACTTCAGCATCGTGTATCCGAGCATGGGCCTGCTGGCCAACGCGATCCGGGACGACGAGGAGCGCCTGATCGCGATCCGCGCCATCAACGAGATGCACGCGGAGCTGTACAACCAGGAGTACGGCGACCGGCTCGCCGTGCCCGCCGTGATCCCCATGAAGCACCCCGACGAGGCGATCGCCGAGCTCGAGCGCAGCGTGGGCGAGCTCGGCTTCAAGGTCGCCATGTTCCCGGCCGGCGTCTGGCGGCCCATCGAGGCGCTGTACGAGCGCTTCCCGGGCATCGAGGACCACACGCCCGACGGCGTCTGGATGGACGGCTTCGGACTCGACAGCCAGTACGACTACGACCCGGTCTGGGCGAAGTGCCGCGAGCTGGGCGTGGCGATGACCTCGCACGCGGCGGCGGCGCCGTTCCAGCCGTGGGGCAGCCGCTCGATCAGCAACTGGACGTACAACCACATCAACAACCAGCCCTGGATGCAGAACATGCTCTGCAAGTCGCTGTACCTGGGCGGGGTGACGCGGCGCTTCCCGGACGTGAACTTCGCCTTCCTGGAGTGCGGCGTCGGCTGGGCCTGCGTGCTGCTCTCCGACACGGTCAGCCACTGGGAGAAGCGCAACCTCGACGCGCTCGCGCACGTGGACCCGGCGCGGCTCGATCGCTCGCGGGCGCGGGAGCTGATTCTCGAGTACGGCGGCGCGCGCTTCGAGGGCCGCATCGACCAGGTCGTGCGCGCCTTCCCGGTCGAGGCGGACCCGCCGCTCGAGGGCGAGAGCCTCGACGACTTCCGCCACATGGCGATCGAGCGCGCGGAGGACCTCGGCGATCTCTTCGACAGCTTCTACTTCGGCTGCGAGGCCGACGACCGCATGAATGCCATGGCCTTCAACACGCGCATCAACCGCTTCGGCAAGCGCCTCAACGCGGTCTTCAGCTCCGACATCGGCCACTTCGACGTGCCCGACATGACGCGCGTGGTCGAGGAGGCCTGGGAGCTCGTCGACGACGGTGCGATGGAGGCGGCGGACTTCCGCGACTTCGCCGCCGACAACACCATCCGCCTCCACGGCCAGATGAATCCGGACTTCTGGGAGGGCACGCCGGTCGCGGAGTACGCGCGCAAGGTGCTCTCGACCGGTGCCCCGGCCGGCAAGCGCTGAGACCGTGCCGCGCAAGCCGCGTCTGAACAAGGTCGTCGAGCTGCTCGAGAGCGGGCAGACGGCCTTCTGCGCCGCGGTCGTCCCCAACGGCGACCACGCGCAGCTGGCCGCCATGTCGGAATCCGACTTCGACATGGTCATGGTCGAGATGGAGCACCAGGCCTTCGACCTCGACGGTCTGCGGCACTCCCTCCAGCACCTGATCAGCCGCCGCCGGGTCGCGCTCAAGGGCAATCTCCAGCCCGACGTGATGCCCTTCGTGCGCATCGCGCCCAACGCGCGCGAGCAGAACCAGTGGGTGATCAAGCAGACGCTGGACCTGGGCGCCTACGGGCTGGTGCTGCCCCACCTCGACACGGTCGAGGGGGCGGCCGCGGCCGTGCGCGCTGCCCGCTATCCGCAGGCGCGCGGCGTCCCCGACGTCGAGCCGGCCGGTGAGCGCGGCTGGTTCCCGTGGCCCGCGGCGCATCACTGGGGTGTGTCGGGCGACGAGTACTACGACCTGGCCGACCTCTGGCCGCTCGATCCCGACGGCGAGCTGCTGCTGCTGGGCATCGTGGAGAGCGCGCGGGGCGTGGCGAACCTGCCCGACATCCTGCGCGAGGTGAAGGGCATCGGCGCGATCTGGGCGGGCTCCGGTGACCTCGCGGTGTCGCTGGGCTTCCGGGGCGACACGGACCACCCCGAGGTCGAGGCCGCCGTGCAGCAGATCCGCGCCACCTGCCAGCAGGCCGGCGTGCCCTGCGGCGGTCTGGCGAGCCGCGGCTTCCCCGTCGAGGCGCGCGTGGAGCAGGGCTTCGAGCTGGTCATCCTGCCGCCCACGGCGACCGCCGAGCTCGGGCGCGGCCGGCGCGCGGCCGGACGCGAGGCCTGAGGCGAGCGCGGGGGCGGCCTTGGAGCGACTCGCCGGCAAGGTGGCCGTGGTCACCGGCTCGACGCGCGGGATCGGCGAGGCGATCGCGCGGCGCTTCGCGCGCTGTGGCGCCGGGGTGACGGTGACCGGGCGCGATGTCGAGCGGGGCGGCCGCGTCGCCGCGGGGATCGAATCGGAAGGGGGCCGGGCGATCTTCGTGCGCGCGGATCTCTCGCGCGAGGACGACGTGCGCGCGCTGGTCGCCGCCACCGTCGCCCGCTTCGGGCGCCTGACCACCCTGGTCAACAACGCCGCGGCCACCGAGCGCGTCGGTCCCGGGCGCGGCGACGCGTCGCTGCACCAGGTCGAGCCCGGCGCGTGGGACGCGATCCTCGACGTGGGGCTGCGCGCGCTGCGCCTGGGCTGTCGCTTCGCGGTGCCCGCGATGCGGGACGCCGGCGGGGGCGCGATCGTCAACGTCTCGGCCCACGCGGCGGCGCGCGGCGTGTCCGGACTCGCGGCCTACACCGCGTCGAAGGGCGCGATGGAGGCGCTCACCCGCTCCATCGCGGTGGACTGCGCGCCCGACGGCATCCGCTGCAATGCCATCCGCTCGGGCTTCGTGCGCAGCGGTCCCTGGGTCGACGCACAGATGAACGAGCGCGCGCTGGAGCGCATGCGCGCGCGGCTGCTCACGCGCATCCCGGTGCCCGATGACATCGCCCACGCCGCGGTCTTCCTGGCCTCGGACGAGGCCGAGGTCATCACGGGCAGCGTGCTGGTCGTGGACGCGGGCACCGGCGCGAAGTAGGGCCGCACCCTCGGCCCGTGCGCTGGCGGCCGGTGGGCGATGGACAGGTGCCCGGGCGGTCCCGTCCGCGTCCCCGGCGGGCTAGAGTGACAGGGAGTACGGGCCCCGCGTGTGACGACCGGACGGGGCGCGCGCCGTACCGGAGAGCATCGCCATGGGACTGTGGAGCAAGCTCAGGGCCTACACGCGCGTCATGCGCGGGCGCCGGGGGCAGGGGGCGCCCGAGCCGCTGGCGCTGCTGCGCGGCCGCCCGGCCCTGGCGCTGGGCGTCGGCGCGATGGAGACCGCACAGCTGCTCAGCAGCCGCGTGGCGCCGCGGCTCAAGGCGCTGGCGCAGCTGAAGACCAGCGCGCTGGTCGGCTGCCCCTTCTGACTCGACATCGGCTCTGCCGTGGGCAGGGCGATCGGCGTGACCGACGAGCAGCTGCGCGAGCTGCCCCGGTACGGCGACAGTCCGGCGTTCACGCCGGTCGAGCGCGCCGTGCTCGACCTCGCCGTGGCCATGGCGCGCATTCCCTGTGATGTGCCCCCGGAGCTCGAGGCGCGGCTCGGCGAGCACCTCGACCCGACCCAGCGGGTCGAGCTGGCCTCGGCGATCGCCTGGGAGAACTACCGCGCGCGCTTCAACCGGGTGTTCGGGGTGGGGCCGGGCGGCTTCAGCGCGGAGGGCGCCTGCTGCGCGCTTCCGGAGCGCTGATCCGGACGTCCACGAGATCCTCGCGATCGGCCCGCGGCGGGGCCTCTGTCGGCGGTCGTCAGCGTGCGCCCGGCGGGATCTGCTGGAGACGCTACATCGGGGAAGGCGGGCCGCGCACGCAGCGCGGGCGCCTTCACTTCCGGCGATCCCGGGGAGCGCGATGGCAGTCTACGACAGCACGCTGGTGGTTCCGGGCACGCCCGCGGAAACCCTGGCCTACATGTCCGACTTCTCCAACGCGGCGGCGTGGGATCCGGGGGTCCACTCGGTCGAGCGGCTCGACCCGGGCCCCCTCGAACTGGGCAGTCGCTTCCGCGTGGTGGTCCGCTTCGCGGGGCGCTCGCTGCCGCTGGACTACGCGATACGCGCTCTCGAGCCGGCGCGCGTGGTGCTCGAGGCGGAGACCGCGAGCCTGTACTCCCGCGACGAGATCGGGGTCGCGCCGCGTGGCCCGGGCACCTGCCTCACCTATGCAGCGCGCCTGGAGCTGCGCGGTGGCTGGCGGCGCCTGGACCCCGCGCTCCAGCAGGCGTTCGATCGCATCGGCGCCTCGGCCGCCTGCGGGCTGGCGCGCGCGCTCGGCGCCACCGAGCAGAGCTCGGCGCGCGACCCGGACCCCCGCCTGCGCACCTCGATCGAGATCGACGCGCCGGTCGACGCCGCCTGGGAGCTGCTGACCGATACCCGCGCATGGCCGCGCTGGGGCCCGTCGGTGCGCGCGGTGGAGGCTGCGGACCGCCACATCCGCCCCGGATCGAGGGGCCGCGTGCAGACCGCGCCGGGCATCTGGCTGCCCTGGGAGATCACGCGCCTGACCGGGCGCGAGTGGAGCTGGCGGGTCGCGGGCGTGCCGGCGACCCAGCACCGGGTGGTCGCTCTCCCGGAGAAGCGTTGCCGCGTCGAGCTCGGCGTGCCCGCCTGGGCCGCGCCCTACCTGCTGGTGTGCCGGGCGGCGCTGCGGCGGCTCGCCGGAGAGCTCGCCTCCGCCTGAGCCTCCCGCGGAGGCGCGCGCGGCGCACCGCGCGATGTCCGTGGCCGTCGCCGGGTGGTATCGTGGCCGCTACCGGGCAGGGCCCGGTGGAGGGGCACGAGCGTGCTCCCCGGGAGGGCGCCATGGGACAGGAGCAGACGGGAACCCGCGGGGTGTACCGCGCCGAGGAAGAGGCGCGCCTGCCGTACCAGGTCTACGACGCGGACAACCACTTCTACGAGACCCCCGACGCGGTCACGCGCTTCCTGGAGCCCGCATTCCGGGACCGCTTCGTGCAGCGCGAGCGCCTCTCCGTGATGCAGGAGGGCGACCGCAGCCAGACCGCCCGGGAGATCAGCCTCGAG
Organism: Deltaproteobacteria bacterium; assembly: GCA_029261925.1. Taxonomy (GTDB): domain Bacteria; phylum Myxococcota_A; class UBA9160; order SZUA-336; family SZUA-336; genus JAGWBS01. Next base: position 176,720 of record JAJDAJ010000063.1, read on the forward strand.
AAGAAGGCGCGGACCATCGGCGATCACGCGGTGCCCGAGGGCGGACACGGCGGCGTGGATCCGACCGAGATGCCCGAGATGGACACCGACATCCCGGTTCCCGGCGCGATGCTCAACCGGCTCAACGCCATGCGCGGCATGAGCACGGAGGAGCGCAAGGAGCTGGTCGAGTTCTACAAGACCATGGAGCCGGCCTTCTACCACCGCGACGACCGCCTCGCGCTCATGGATCGGCAGGGCGTGCACATGGCGGTGATCCACACCGGTGGCTCGCAGGTCTTCACCAGCGGCGACATCGAGCTGGGCTACGCGGCCACGCGCGCCTACAACCGCTGGGTCCAGGACGAGTGGGGCTTCGCGTACGAGGAGCGGATCTTCGTGCCCGCGACCGTGCCGCTCAACGACGTGGACCTGGCGGTCAAGGAGCTGGAGGCGGTCCTGAAGGAGGGCGCCCGGCTGATCAACCTGAACGCCGGACCCGCGCCTCTCGGCTCGCCCTTCGACCCGATCTACGATCCGGTCTGGTCACGCGTGAACGAGGCCGACGTGCCGATCTCGCTGCACCTGGGCGGTGGCAACTACCAGAAGTACACCGCGGACTGGAGCGAGGACCCCGACGCCTACTACAACGTCTTCGGCGGCTTCCAGTGGGTCACCTGCTGGGGTGACCGGCCGATCATGGACAGCCTGACGGCCATGGTCTTCCACAACATGTTCGGGCGCTTCCCGGAGATCCGCGTGCTGATCGCGGAGTTCGGTACGGTCTGGCTGCCGTACCTGCTGCGCAAGCTCGACCACGGCCACATCCTGGGTCGCGGCGCGAAGTGGGGCGGGGCCATTCCCGGCCGCCCGAGCGAGCTCTTCCGCGAGCGCTGCGTGGTGGCGCCGTTCCCCGAGGAGAACATCCGTCGCCCGATGGAGGTGGTCGGCACCGACTGCCTGGTCTTCGGCTCGGACTTCCCGCACTCCGAGGGCATCCCCGACCCCGTGCAGTACGCCAGGACCATCGAGGGCCTCGACGACGACACCGTCCGGACCCTGATGCGAGACAACCTCGCGCGCTTCATGCGCCTGGACGCGTAGCGCCGCGGCTCGCCCGGAGGCAGATGATCATGCGCGCAGCCGTGTTCCGCGAGGTCGACAAGCCGCTGACGATCGAGGAGATCGAGCTCGACGCACCCGGTCCGCAGGAGGTCGTGGTACGCACGGCCGCGACCGGGATCTGCCACAGCGACCTGCACTTCATCGAGGGCAAGTACCCGATCGCCACGCCGATCGTGCTCGGCCACGAGGGTGCGGGCGTGGTCGAGGCCGTCGGCTCCGCCGTCCGCTACGTGCAGCCCGGCGACCACGTCATCACCTGCAACTCGATCTTCTGTGGCCGCTGCGAGCGCTGCCTCCGGGGACAGCCCCACCTGTGCGCCAAGGAAGGCATCACGCGGACCGACGCCGACCCGCCCCGCCTGCGCGACCGCAGCGGCGAGCGCATCCACCAGTTCACCGACCTGTCGTGCTTCGCCGAGAAGATGCTGACGCACGAGAACGGCGTGGTGAAGATCGATCCCTCGGTGCCGCTGGACCGCGCCGCGCTGATCGGCTGCGGCGTGATGACGGGAGTGGGCGCTGCGCTCAACACGGCGCGCGTCGAGCCGGGCTCGACCGTCGCGGTGATCGGCTGCGGCGGCATCGGCCTCAACGCGATCCAGGGCGCGCGCATCGCCGGCGCACGGCGCATCTTCGCCATCGACCGGGTGGCTGGCAAGCTCGAGCTCGCCCGTCAGTTCGGCGCCACCGACACCGTGGACGCCAGCGCGGGCGATCCGGTGGCGCAGGTCGTCGAGCAGACCGGCGGCGGCGTGGACTACAGCTTCGAGGCGATCGGCCTCAAGCAGACCGCCGAGCAGGCCTTCGCGATGATCTCGCGGGGCGGCACGGCGACCGTGATCGGCATGATCCCCGTCGGCGAGAAGATCGAGATCCACGGGGCCGAGCTGCTCTCCGAGAAGAAGCTCCAGGGCTCGCTCATGGGCTCGAACCGCTTCCGGATCGACATGCCGGTGTACATCGATCTGTACCTGCAGGGACGCCTCAAGCTCGATGAGCTGGTCTCGCAGACCCTGCCGCTCGAGCGGATCAACGAGGGCCTCGACGCGCTGCGCAGCGGTGAGCTGGCGCGCAGCGTGGTGGTCTTCGACTGAGCGCGATCGGGCAGCGGGGCGGGCTCGCCCGGGTCCTCTGCGCGGGCCTGCTGCTCTCCGCCTGCGCCGCGGGCACGGCGCGGGCGCCGGTCCGCCTCGGCGACGAGGTGCCCCGCACGCAGAGGCCGTTTCGCAACGACCCGGACGAGTTCCAGTTCGTGATCGTCGGCGATCGCACCGGGGGGCACCGCCCGGGCGTCTTCGCGCGTGCCATGGAGCAGGTCAACCGGCTGCGGCCCGAGTTCGTGCTCTGCGTGGGTGACCTGATCGAGGGCTACACGGAGGATCGCGAGCGCCTCACGGAGGAGTGGCGCGAGGTCGACGCCATGATCGATGGCCTGGACATGCCGTTCTTCTACACCGTGGGCAATCACGACGTCGGCAACGACGTGATGCGCGAGGTCTGGCGCGAGCGCAACGGCGACGAGTACTGGGCCTTCGTCTACCGCGACGTGCTCTTCCTGTCGCTGAGCACCGAGGACCCGCCGATCGTCCTGCCCCCCGACATCATCGCGCGCCAGGCGCGACTCGAGCGCATGATGAGCGAGGATCCCGAGGCCGTGCGGCGGATGATCGCGGAGCGCAGCTCCTCTACCGGGCCGCCGCCCCTGCCCGGGCAGGTCGCCATCAGCGAGGCACAGCTCGGGTTCGTGGAGGAGACGCTGGCACGCCACGCGGGCGTGCGCTGGACCGTGGTACTCATGCACAAGCCGGCCTGGAAGTACGACAGCCCGCGGTTCGCGCGCATCGAGGCGCTGCTCGCCGACCGGCCGTACACGATGATCGCGGGCCACGAGCACTACTACGACCACACGCTCCGCAACGGGCGCGAGTACATCGCGCTGGGAACCACGGGCGGGGTCTGGCTGAGCACGGGGCCGGGGAGCCTGGACCACGTGGCCTGGGTGACGATGACCGACGATGGCCCGGTGATCGCGAACATCCGCCTCGACGGCCTGCTCGACCAGCGCGGCCCACGCTAGCCCGGACGCGGCCCGACCCGGCCGCCGGGGCTTCCCCGGAACGCCCTTGCGCACCTGGCGCCAGCCGCGCACTCCCTGCACGGGAACGGACGCGCTGCTGCTCATGCCGGGCGCTCCGGACTCCGATGACGGGGCACGGTGGAGCCACTGCCTGAAACGGACCCGCCGCCCACCCACAGTGGCGGCAATGAGCACCACGGAGCCTCGCTGGCTCGTGGTGTCGCGGTGCTGGCCTGCGCGTACGTCGTGTCGGGGGCCCTCAGCTCCGCGCTGGTCCTGCCGGGGGGGCTCTGGCCGGTCCGCCTGTCGAGCGGCATCGCGTTCGCGGCACTGCTGATCCACGGGGTCCGGCTCTGGCCGGGCATCTGGGTTGGCTCCGCGACGTTCTCGGCCCTGTGGGTGCTGCTCGCGCCCAACGAGATCTCGTGGATGCGCATGCTCGTGGTCACCCCGCTGATCGCGGTGGTGACGTCGGTCGAGGCGGTGGTCGGCGCCGCGCTCACGCGGCGGGGCGTGCCGGACCTGGAGCTGCTCGACACACCCCGTGCGCTCGTGCACCTGGTGCTCGGCGCCTTCGCGAGCTGCCTGCTGGGGGCGGGCCTCGGGATCCCCGTGCTCTGGGGCCTGAACCTGCTCGCCTCCAACGACGTGGGCGTCTCGTTCGGATCCTGGTTCATGCGCGATCTCGCCGCGATCCTGATCGTGACGCCGCTTGCGCTGGCCTGGCACCTGCAGTCGGTCGGCTCCCTGCGCCGCTACCTGCGGATCCTGGTGGCGCCCGTGGCCGTGTGCCTGTCGCTGGTCATCGGGGTCGCGGCCTACGTCATCGACCTGGGCGCGGCGCAGGAGCGGCGCGACTTCGCCCAGCGTGCCCAGAACACCTCTCACTCGATCCAGAAGGGCTTCGAGGCGGCGGAGACCGCGCTCAACTCACTCGCCGCGCTCTACGCAGCCAGCGAGGAGGTCGAGCGCGACGAGTTCCAGGTCTTCGGGAGCGAGCTGATGGCTCACCTGCCCGGTGTCTGGGCACTGGAGTGGGTACCCCGAGTTCCACGGGTGGAGCGTGTCGCCTTCGAGCGTCGCGCGCGGGCCCGGGGCCTGGTCGGGTTCTCGATCACAGACCCCGTGCCCGGTGGCGGCCGGGTGCCGTCGCCTCCGCGCGAGGAGCACTTTCCAGTGCTCTACATCGTGCCCGAGAACGCCAGCGCCGCACCGCTGGGATTCGACATCGCGTCGTCGCCCGGGGGGCACGCCGCGCTGCTCGAGGCCCGGGACTCGGGGCTCACCGTGGCGACCGGTCGGCTCGGGCCGGTCGAGCCGGGCAGCGGCTCGCACACCTTCCTCCTGCTCCACCCGATCTACCGGGAGCCGTCGGTGCCGCCGACGCCGGCCGGCCGCCGGGAGCAGCTGGCCGGCCACGTGCTGGCCGTCGTCCGCTTCCCGGAGATCATGTCGCATGCCCTGGCGGGGATGGATACCGAGGGCGTCGCGTACGAGCTGGTCGATCTCGACGCTCCCGGCGAGTCGGCGCTGCTGCACGCGGGCGGAGACGCGCTCCACAGGGATCGCGCGACGCTGAGCTGGTCGCGTGAGTTCGAGGTGGGCCAGCGGCGCTGGAGCCTGGCCCTGCGCCGCGACTCGCCCGCACGCTCGTTCCTCCGCTTCTGGATCCCCTGGGCGATCATCTCGACGGGTGCCGTGCTGACCGGAATGCTCGGCCTGCTCCTGATCAGCATCGTGGGGCGGACCGCTCGCGTCGAGCGCCTGGTGCGGGACCGCACTGCGGAGCTCGAGGCGGCGAGCGCGAACCTGCGACAGATGACCGTGATCGACCCGCTCACGGAGCTGCTCAACCGGCGCGGCATCGAGGAGAAGCTGGTCCGCATGACGCGCCGCACCGAGGTGATGGCCGTGCTGATCGACCTCGACGACTTCAAGAGCATCAACGACACCTACGGCCACTCGGCGGGTGATGCGGTGCTCGCCGGAACCGCGGGAGCCATCGCGGGCGCGCTGCGACCCACCGACCTGGTCGCACGGATCGGCGGTGACGAGTTCCTGGCGATCCTGCCCAATAGCCCGCTGCTGGCGGCGACCAGCATCGCCGAGCGCATCCGCGGCGCGGTCGAGAAGCTGCGATTCGACGAGATTCCCGACGACGCCACGCCGACCGTCAGCCTCGGCGCCGGTGCCGTGCCGCCGGGGACCGAGAGCGTGACCGAGCTGCTCAAGCAGCTCGGCAGCTCGCTGCGCGCGAGCAAGCGCGGCGGCAAGAACCGGCTGTCGCTGGCGGAGCCATGAGCAGGATCCTGGGAATCATCGCCATCGCGCTCGCCGCGTGGGCCGGCGCGGAGCTGTACACGCAGGGCTTCGACGGCGCCTTCGGCGGCCTGTTCGCTGGCCTCGACGATCCCGTCGTCTCGCTCGAGGACGTCGAGCGCGTCCAGTCGCTCGGCGAGCGCGTGGGCGGGCACGTCCAGTCCGACCTCGACCGGGCCCACGAGCGGCTGGGCGAGCTGGAGTAGGGCAGGCTCCGGCCGCCGTCCCGGCCTGCGGCGACGGCTCCGGGGCCCCCGGCATGCCGCTCCCGCTCGCGCGCACGACCGCAGCCTGTGGGATGATGGCTCCATGACGGAGCACGGCATCGAGGGCAAGGTCGTCATCATCACGGGAGCCGGACGCGGCATCGGTCAGGGGATCGCGCACCACCTCGGGAAGAACGGCGCGCGCCTGTGCGTCTCCGACAAGCGCGCGGACCGGCTGGAGCGCGTGATGTCCGGGCTCGACGAGCTCGGCGTGGAGTTCCTGGGACTGGAATGTGACGTGGGAAGCCGCGACTCGGTCTTCTCCATGGTGCGCAAGACGGCCGACCACTTCGGGCGTGTCGACGGCATCGTCAACAACGCGCAGGGTCTGCGACCCACGGCGAACCTCGAGGACATCACCCCCGAAACGATGGACGTGCTGCTCGACACCGGCCCCAAGGCCACGCTCTGGGCGATGCAGGCCGTCTTCCCGTACATGCGCGAGCAGTGCTGGGGCCGCATCGTGAACGTGGCCTCGGGGCTCGGCTTCACCTGCAGCGCCGGCTACGGACCCTACAGCGCGGCCAAGGAAGCCATCCGCGCCCTGACCCGTACGGCCGCCAACGAGTGGGGCCGCCACGGCATCGTCGTGAACTGCTATTGCCCCTCCTCGGCGGCCCACCGCAAGCCGCCCGGAGAGGGGCCGTCCCACCAGAAGGCCGTCTACGATCGCATGAGGAGCCAGGCGATCCCGCGCGACGGCGACGCCGAGGACGACATCGCGCCGGTGGTGCAGTTCCTGCTCTCGGACGCGTGCCGCTACATGACGGGCGAGACGCTGAGGATCGACGGCGGCGGAACCATGTCGCCGTGATCGGTGCGTGCGCCTCTGGACGCTGATCGCGGCAGGCGTGGCGGCAGCGCTGCTCCAGAACGGGGGTCGGCCTACGTCGATCAGGACGGCCACGCCGCCGGGCGCCGGCGCCCGGGACAGGCCTTGGAGGGCGGCGCTACGGGCGGCGACGATGCTGGCTGGCCGCGAGTGCCAGTCCCCCGAGCAGCAGCAGCACGGCCGCCGGCTCCGGGACCGCAGGCGGCGTCTGGCCGAAGCGGATCGAGTCGATGCCGATGTTGTCCTGCACGCTTGCGGCGAGGTTGGAGAGGTCCAGGCGCAGCAGGATCTCCGGCGCGGAATGCGGCTGCTCGAAGGTGAACGTGGTGTGGCGGGGACCGGAGAAGTCGCCCTGGACCAGGACGTCCGTCTCGGAGAACAGCGGCACGGATCCGGCCAGCACGTCGATGCCGGCGATCGTGTAGTCCGCATTGCTCCAGCCGGCGAGCTCGAAGCCGTACAGGTCCACGACGTGACCGTCCGAGGCGCTGAGCAGGACGCTGAGCAGCGGCGCCCCTCCGATCCCCGGGCCCTCGCCGAAGACCACGTTCACGAGGTCCCCGTAGCCCGTCTGCCAGAGGCGAGCGCGGGCCTCGCTGGGCGTCGCGGCCGACGAGAAGATGTCGACCGTCACGTGCGGCGTGAAGCCCTCGCCACCGTCTCCGTACGTGAAGAGCCCGCCGGGGACCGCCATCACGGCGCCGGTCACGTTGTCCCCGTAGTCCGGTGGCAGGGAGCCACCGCTCGACGTGGGCTGGACGACCGATGCGCTCGTGGCGTCGCGCTGCTGGTCGAACAGCAGGATCGTCGCGTGCGCAGGTCCGGTCCGGAGCACGAGCCACGCGAGGAGTGCCACCCCTGCTGCAAGACGCGATGCGGCCACTCTCTTCCCTCCCTGGCGAGACACTGCGGGCCCGCCCCGGGCCCGCGGCCATTCTCGACGGCGTCGTGGCAGCGGTCAATCCCGCGGCTGGTGCCACCCGGTAGGGCCCGTGAGACGGCGCTCCCGACGGCTCCCTGCTCGGGCCAAGGCATGTCGAAGGCGACGTCGCTCACTTCAGGCCGTCCGGAGAGCTCCTTCTTGCCCGCATGGGCGGCGGACACGTCCTCGATGTGCCGGCGTATCCGTATGTCCGAGAACGAGATTGAGCACATCCACGCCCGGTGTCGCAGCTCCGCCCACAGCCCCTCGCCGGAGCAGAGCACGAAACCCTTCGCGCGACGCCGGGCGCGGGTGCGCATCTCGCTGACGGGCTAGTCTTGAGACGTGCCTCTGCTGGAGATCCTCCTCCTGCTGGCCGTCGCGGCCGCGGGGCTACTCGCTGGGCGGCTGCTGCGTGCGCCCGCGATCGTCGCCTACCTGGTGGCCGGAGTGCTGGTGGGGCCCGGCTTCCTCGGCTGGGCGAGCCGCACGCACGGGCTGGAGCAGATCGCCGAGCTGGGCGTGGCGCTGCTGCTGTTCGGGGTGGGCATCGAGTTCTCCCTGGAGCGACTGCGCCGCGGACTCGCGCGCGTGCTGCTGAGCGGGGGCCTGCAGGTCTGCGCGACCATCGCCGTCACCGCACTCGGATTCGGGCTCGCGGGGCTGTCGTGGCCGGTGGCGATCTTCACCGGCTTCCTGGTCTCGCTGTCCAGCACGGCGATCGTCTTCAAGCTCTACGACGAGTCCGGCGAGATCGATGCACCGCAGGGGCAGGCCGCGGCGGGGATCCTCCTGTTCCAGGACCTCGCGCTCGTGCCGATGGTGCTGCTGGTCCCGGTGCTCGCGGATCCCGGGCCCGGCGACACGGTCGCGGCGCTGCGCGTGCTGGGCGAGGCGAGCGTCGCGCTGATGCTCCTGCTGGTGCTCGCCCGCGTGATCCTGCCGCGGGTCCTGCAGCTCGTGGCCCGCGCCGGAACGCCGGAGCTGTTTCCCGTGGCGGCGCTCGTGATCGCCTTCGGGACGGCCCTCGGCGCGACCCTGCTCGGACTCTCGCTTCCCGTCGGTGCGTTCCTGGCGGGCCTCGCCGTCTCGGGGAGCCCGTTCGCGCAGCAGGTCTTCGTGGAGCTGATGCCGCTGCGCGACGCCTTCGTCGCGATCTTCTTCACCAGCGTGGGCATGCTGGTCGAGCCGGCGATGCTGCTCGCCGACCCGGGAGCGTTCCTGGGACTGACGCTCGCCGTCGTGGTCAAGGGTGTGCTGGTCGGCGTGATCGTCGGGCTCATCTGGAGATCGGCCCGGCTCGCGGTGCTGACCGGTCTGGGCCTCGCGCAGATCGGCGAGTTCTCCGTCGTGCTGCTCGACGAGGGGATCACCAGCGGGCTCATCGACGCGAGCGCGGAGCAGGCGTTCCTGGGCGCGACCATCCTGACGATGGGAGCGACGCCGTTCCTGATGCAGCTCGCGCGGCGACTGGCCGCCGTGGAGCGCGCCGGCGAGGCGGAGCCCGAGGGCCAGCTCCGCGACCACGTGCTCCTGCTCGGCTACGGGGAGACCGGGCGCGCGATCGCGCGTGTGCTGCGCGAGACGGGGATCCCGTTCGCCGCGCTCGATCTGATCGCCGACGAGGTCGAGCAGGGGCGCGGCGAGGGCGTGCCGCTCCACTTCGGCGACGCGACGCGCCGCGCGCGTCTGCAGGAGCTGGGCGCCGAGCGCATGCGCGCAGCCGTCGTCGCGCTGGGTGACCCGCTGGGCACGCGCCGCGCGGTCTCCGCACTGCGCCAGCTCAATCCCCGCGCGCGCATCCTGGTGCGCGCGCGCCACGTCGTCGAGATCCCCGAGCTCGAGCGCCTCGGCGCCGACGAGGTGCTGCCGTCCGAGTTCGAGACCTCGATCGAGCTCTTCGTGCGCCTGCTGCGCCACCTCGGCGTGCCCCGGCACGTGGCGCGCGTGCAGGAGTCCCTGCTGCGCCTCGACCAGTACGGTGCGCTGCGCGGCGTTGGCGCGACGCCCGAGCTGCTCGCGCAGGCCGAGGCGGTCCTGACCGGCGGCATCCTCGAGACCGCGCAGGTGATGGAGGACTGCGAGGCCGCCGGCCGCACGCTCGAGGAGATCGGCCTGCGCATTCGCACAGGCGCGCAGATCCTCAACGTGGTGCGCGGGGAAGCGCCCCTGCCGTCCCCCGGTCCCGACACGCGCCTGGAGCCCGGTGACCTCGTGGTGCTGTACGGACCGCATGAGGCGATCGACCGCGCGCTGCGGCTGCTCGAGCCGCCGTCGGAGAACGGGCCGGGGAGCCTGCCGCCGTGAACCCGTGTGCCTCCAACGCGAAGATCTCGGGCGCTGGGGCCCACTGCGCCCGGTACCCGGCTCCGTAGCCGCGCTGCGGGCCGCTACCCGGATTCGGGCCCCGGGGACGGCAGCCTGCCGCCTGGCGACCCACGGGGCGTTGGGCCCATCGCGGGCGGCGCCCGTCGGGATCGAGATAGAATCCGCCCATGCACTGCTTTTTCACGCGTGTCTGCCTGGCGCTGCTGATGGCGCTGCTCGGCTGCGGCCCAGGTCGCGAGCAGGCGACGCACGCGGACCGGGCGGAGCACGCGCTCACCGAGCTCGAGGCGCGCGGCGTGCGCGCCAACCCCTGGCGTGCGGGTCGCTCGCTGAGCATGAGCCGGCAGGGCATGGTCGCGTCCTCGCACGTTCTTGCCTCGCAGGCAGGCCTCGACGCGCTGCGCGCCGGCGGTACCGCGATGGACGCGGCGGTCGCCGCGGCCGCGGTGCTCAACGTGGTCGAGCCGATGTCCACGGGAATCGGCGGGGACGTGTTCTTCCTGTACTGGGACGCGCGCGCCAGGACCGTGTACGGTCTCAACGGCTCGGGCCGGTCCCCGCGCGGTCTGCCGCGGGAGCACTTCTCGGGGGATGTCATGCCCCAGAGCGGGTGGGAGACGGTCACCGTGCCGGGGACGGTCGATGCCTGGGTGACCGGTCTGGCGCGCTTCGGCCGCCTGCCGCTCGCGAAGCTGCTTGCACCCGCGATCCGCTACGCCGAGAAGGGCTTCCCCGTGGCGCCGATCGTGGCCGCGCAGTGGGCGTGGAGCGCGGAGGAGCTGCGCGTCGATCCATGGACGGCGCGGCTGTACCTGCGCGACGGGCAGGCGCCGGCCGAGGCGAGCGTCTTCGCGCTGCCGGAGCTCGGGGCATCGCTGCGCGCCGTGGCCGAGGGCGGCCGCGACGCCTTCTACGCGGGTCCCATCGCGCGCGAGATCGTGCGCTACGCGCAGGAGAGCGGCGGCTTCCTGTCGCTCGAGGACTTCGCGTCGCATCACTCGAGCTGGGTGGAGCCGATCCACCTCGACTACCGCGGCAACGAGGTGTACCAGATCCCGCCCAACGGTCAGGGCCTGGGCGTGCTGCTGATGCTGAGCATCCTCGAGGGCTACGACCTGGCGGCGATGGGCCTGAACACGCCGGAGTACCTGCACCACCTGGTCGAGGCGAAGAAGCTGGCGTACGCGGATCTGGCCACCTACGTGGCGGACCCCGAGCATGCCGAGATCCCGCTCGAGTTCCTGCTCGGCGACGCTTACGGTGCGAGCCGGCGCGCCCGGATCGATGCGAGCCGGGCGGCCAGCGACCCGGGACCGATCGAGTTGCCGGCGGGCTCCGACACGGTCTATCTCGCGGTCATCGACGGCGAGGGCAACGCCTGCTCCTACATCAACTCGATCTACGCGGGCTTCGGGTCGAAGATCACCGGCGGCAGCACGGGCGTCCTGCTGCAGAACCGCGGGGCCGGCTTCTCGCTCGTGCGGGGCCATCGCAACGAGTACGCGCCTGGCAAGCGTCCCTACCACACGATCATTCCCGGCATGGTGCTGCGCGACGGCGAGCTCTACCTGACCTACGGACTGATGGGCGGTTCCATGCAGCCGCAGGGACACGTGCAGTTCCTGCTGGCACACCTGGAGTTCGGGCTCGACATCCAGCAGGCCAACGACCTGCCGCGCTGGTTCCATCACCAGGGACGGATGCTGCTGGTAGAGCACGGCACACCCGCCTCCGCGCGCGAGTCGCTGCGCGCGCGGGGCCATCAGGTGATCCCGGCAGAGGGAGGCTATTTCGGCGGCGCCCAGGCGGTCATGGTCCACCCGCGCACGGGCGTCTACCTCGGATCCTCGGATCCGCGCAAGGATGGTGCCGCTCTGGGATATTGAGCGGCGCATGAGCGCTGGCTCGCAGCCCGCCCTGCCACCCGACGCCGCAGCCACGCTGGGAGTGCCACCCGGACCCGGGCGCCTCGCCGCAGCATGGAACTGTTGAAGACCCCGAAGCCGCGAGCTGCTACTCGAACAGAGACGGGGCGCATTGGATAAGGTGTTTGCGTCACAGGCCCACCACCCGGGAGAAACCTGGATGCGATCGCTGCTCCTGCTGCTGCTCACCCTGACCCTCGCGCTACCCGCCTTCGCCGGAGATGGGCGACTGGAAATCCACCGAGCCTGCGCAGTGAACACGGGCTGCTTCTCGGGCGACACGGCCGGCTACCCAGTGACCATCAATGGCACCGCAGGGCAAAGCTACGTGCTGACCAGCGATCTCAGCGTCAGCGACCCGAACCTGGACGGGATCGAGGTCTTTGCGAATGGTGTCACCATCGACTTGAACGGCTTCACGATTGCCGGGCCGGTGAACTGTACGGGTGCGGGATCCACCGTCGCCTGCGACCCCGGCGGCGGGCGGGGCATCGACGCCATGAGCTTGACCTTCCTCACAGTCCGGAACGGACGGATCACCCGCTTTGCGGACGAAGGGTTGATCGCCGGGAACTTTGCTCACGTAGAAAGGGTTGCGACTCTCCTCAACGGTCTGGCGGGGATCAGGTTGACGGATGGAGCGGTGGTGCGCGGTTCGAGCGCACTCGTGAACGGCAGCTCCGGCATCGATGTCGGGTCGAATTCAGTCGTCGAGAACTGTACGTCGCAGGCCAATCGCTTCGCTGGAATTGCTGTACTGGGCGGGAGCGCAGTCCTGGGGAGCGCGGTGAGAGGCAACGGCAGCGATGGGATCACAGCATCGGCCAGCTCCGTCATTCGAAACAGCACCGCGATCGACAACGAAGCCCGCGGAATCGTCGCGAATTCGAGTCTCATCAGTGACAACACCGCAAGCAGCAACGGCACCGATGGAATCGCGGTCAGCGACGGCTCTTCCGTGCAGCGAAACGTGGCGAACTTCAACGCGGGCTACGGGCTCAGCGTGAGCACGGACTCTGCATACCGGGAGAACGTCGTGCAGGGAAACACCACAGGCACGGTCACGGGTAGCGCGAGCGCCAACAATCGAGGCGACAGCAACTACTGCGGCGGGACAGGTGTGATGTCAGCTTCCTGCCCGTAGACCTGGCACCGGACCTCGTGGAGCTGGGCGCGAAGCGGGGGCCCTGGTTGGCGTGTGCGCGTGTCCCGGGCGGTCCTGGGTTGCCCGGGCAGCGACGGGTGAAGGTGGCAGCGTGCCGCTCTGCCCATGAGCGTGAGCGTGACCGGAGGCGGCATTGTTTCCCGTCGCTCGCGCGGGCGGCCCGGGGTGAGCCGATCCGGGCTACATCACGCCATCGAAGGCCCGCGAAGCTTCGCCGAGGCGCTTGCGATTGATCGCGTGGACCGATGCGAGCAGGCGATGAACCGCACGCCGGTGCGCGGGGTCTCGCGTCGCCCGGGAACGGTGGCGCACGGATCCGAGAACCGGGTCCGGCGCGAGCTCGGTGAGCTCGGGGAAGCGATCTGGCCGCTCATCGAGTCGTCTGTGGAGGGGCGTCCCCTGGGTGATCGCCAGGCGGTTGAGGGAGACGCGATCAATGCAGCCGGCGTGAGCATCGAGGAACCGGGCCGTGTCCATCAGATCGGCCGGCCCTTCGCCCGGGTATCCGATGATCAGCGTGGTCCGCACGCTGATGCCACTCCGAGCCGCGTCGTGAAGGAACCGCGACGTGATGCCGAGGTCGGTGCCCTTGTGCATCAGGTCGAGGACCCGCTGGCTCCCGGACTCGAGCCCCGTCGTCAGACGTACGGCGCCCGCACGGCGCGCGTCGCGCAGCTCGGCCGCGGTCAGACCGTTCTCGCCGGACGCTCCGACATGGACCGCTCCGATCCAGCGCCCTCCGGGGACCTGCCGCTGGAAGCCGTCGAGAAGAGCGCGCCAGACCGGGAGGCTGGAATTGAGCTTGATGTCGGTGAACGTGAAGAGGCCTGCGGTGTGGGCTCGCGCCTGGACCGCTGCCTCCTCGAGCACGCTGGACGGGCTGCGGGACCGGAACGTGCGCCCCATGCTGCTCGTCACGTCGGAGCAGAAGCTGCAGACACCCCACTCACACCCACGGCCCGTGATCATCGGCACGATCCGGCTGGGGTAGGCCTGCCAGGGAAAATCGGAGTAGTCGGGGAACGGGATCGAGTCGAGGTCCTTGAGCGGAGGGGCGGGGCGAGCGATGGCCCGGTCCGGCACCGAGACGCCGGGGAACGCGTGCACGGGCTCGCCGGCGACCACTGCCCGGACGAGCGCGGCGACGTGGGCCTCCGCCTCACCGGCGACCAGCGCACGGAGTCCCGGAAGCCGGAGCCAGGCCTCGGCCACTTCGGGCTGCGTGAAGTACCCGCCTCCGACGACCATCGGCGTATCCCGCTCGGCACACAGCTCGCCGATCGCTGCACACCACTCGTGATACATCAGGTACGTGGACACCAGCACGATGTCGGGGTTGCGATCGAGGCACGCCCGGAGGTTGTGCATCAGGCGGCGCCATGCGGCCGGACGCAGCGGTGAGCGGAGCCGCTGCAGCCGCTCCCGCGCTGAGGCAACCCAGGCGTGGGACGAGGCCGCGGCCCGGTACCGCAGACGCTGGTCGAGCAAGGACCAGGGTCGCGGCTGCGGCTCGCGCTCCAGCCCGGGCACTCCATGGGCAAGCGGGGAGAGGACCTCGACCTCGCAGCCCGCTTTCCGGAGCACCGAACACAGGTAGCCGACGGAAATCGTCGGGTAGCGCGCGAAGTTGTTCAGGTCGATAAGGAGGACCCGGAGACCGTCATCCCTTCCCATTCTTCTCCATCAGTGCCCATGCTACGCTGAGTGGAAATGGCCGCGCAACAAGAAGACTGTGCGGGAATGCCCCGCACTGTCGTTGCATATCTGATCAATCAGTACCCCGCACCGAGCCACACGTTCATTCGCCGTGAGATCCGGGAGCTCGAGAGGCTGGGCGTCGAGGTCAGGCCCTTCAGCCTGCGTCGTTGGCCGGAGGCGCTGGTGGATCCGGCGGACCGTGAGGAAGCCGGACGTACGCCCGTGGTGCTCGAGGCCGGGGCAGGGAGCTTGGCCCGGGCCTTTCTGGGGACGCTCCTGTCCCGCCCGGTCCGCCTGCTCGGCGCCTTGCTGCTCGCAGCCCGCTGCGGGTGGCGCTCCGATCGAGGGCTACTCGCCCACGCGGCCTACCTGGTGGAGGCGTGTCTGCTGCTCGAATGGGTGAGGCGAGCAGGGGCGTCGCATGTGCACGCTCACTTCGCGACCAACTCCACGACCGTTGCGATGCTCCTCCACGCCCTCGGGGGCCCGCCGTTCAGCTTCACGACCCACGGCCACGAGCCCTTCGGCAAGCCACTGCAGATCTCTCTGCCTGCCAAGCTGAGCCGGGCGCGGTTCGCGGTGGGGATCAGCCAGTTCGGGGTTCGCCAGCTCCAGCGATGGTGCCCGCCCGGGGCTTCGGTGGAGCTGCACGCGGTCGCGTGTGGGGTGGACGACGCCTTCCTGGATCGCACGCCGGCGCCGATTCCCGCAGGGCCGAGAGCCGTCTTCGTCGGGCGCCTGTGCACCGACAAGGCGCCCGGGGATCTCCTCGACGCGGCCGAGGCGGTGCGCGGCGAGGGCCTGCGGCCGCGCGTCGTGTTCATCGGTGACGGTCCGTTGCGGCCCGAACTCGAGCGCCGGGCCTCCGGCGACACCGTGTTCCTCGGATGGTGCGACCAGGCGACGATCATCGACGAGCTCGAGGCAGCGCGTGTTCTGGTGCTGCCGAGTCTCGCCGAAGGGCTGCCCGTCGTGCTGATGGAGGCGTACGCCCTGGGTCGACCCGTGATCAGCACCCACGTGGCCGGAATCCCGGAGCTGGTGGTGCCCGGTCACAGCGGCTGGCTGGTCGCCCCGGGCGACACGGCGGCCCTCGCCCGGGCGCTTGCGGAGGCATTGTTCGCGCCACCAGCGAAGCTCCGGGCCATGGCGGAGGCCGGGCGTCGACACGTCAAGCGGCACCACCGCTGCAGCCGAGAGGCGGAAAAGCTCGCGCGCCTGTTCGCGGCCAGCCGCCCGCACTCCCGCCCGCCGTGGGCGTCTCCCCGGCGGGACTATGAGCGAGGGCGGGCGTGCAGGTCGGGGGAGATGCCGCGGTAGCTCTCGAGGAGAGTTCGGTCGTCCAGCGCGGCCGCCTGCTTGCGCCCGATCAAGTAGAAGCCCAGTGCTGCATCATAGGCTCCGGGACAGCGCACGAGATAGCGGTCGACGTATTTCAGCCAGAACAGCAGCAGGCGTGCAAGTACCTTGACTGCGTAGCGCCCACGATTGTCCTGGACGAAGCTCAGTGCGAAGTACTGCACCGCATACGCCAGAGCCACCCCCGGCCCCTGGCTGATCCCGCTGTCCACCTCCTCGAAGCGACGGAACAGCCGCCGGTGGGCGAGGTGGCTGAACCGGTGGAAGTCGTACGCGCCCGCGTGAACCTGCAGCATGAAGGGTGCGTCGGAGTAGACGAGTCCCGCAGGGCCGAGTACGCGATGAACCTCCGCAACGACGCGACCCGGTTCGACCACGTGCTCGAGCACGGCATCCAGGATCACGGCGTCGAACGTCTCGTCCGCAAACGGCAGCGCGTCGAAGGCTGCGATGAGCACGGTCCCTGGCGTCGGATTCACGTCGATCTCCACGCACTCCACGCGTGGGTCTCGCCAGACCCCTGCGAGCGTCGCGCCCGGCTGCTTTCCCGCAATGTTGAGGACCAGGGGATTTCCCGTTCGCGCAAATAGCAGGTCGCTCACGCGCCGCACGACTGCTGGCGAGGAGACATTGCCCTCCAGCCGCGGAAGCCAGCCCTTCGCCCTTGCCCGGAGAGCGCTACCGGAGGTCCCGCCGGGTTGCGACCCATCCATCGCCCGCAGATCCACGAGCGCATGCTGCTCGTCGACGAGCACGGGAATCCCATCCTGGATCCGGAACCGACCTCCGCAGCCCGGAGCACCGCACGAGATCTCCGGCCCCTTGCGGCCCAGCTCGGCCCCGCAGCGCGGACAGCGCAGCGCGCTCGCCACTCGTTCCGACAGCTTCATGCCCGTCCTGGTCAAGATCCCACAGGCTAGCCCGTGGGAGTGGCCTACGACATTGCCTCTGGCACGGATCAGTTCACCCGCACCACGCGCACTGACACGTGCGTCGGTGAGCCGGTATCCAGGATCGCCTTGATCTGCGTCCGGCCGCTGTGGAGAGCATCAACGCCCGTCCAGGCCAGCGACCCGTCGGTGTGGAGCGCGTTCGGGTAGTCGTCCCCCGACGTGGTGCCGATACCGACGGTGGCGAAGCACCGCTCGGCGTCGCTGGACAGCGATCGCAGCCTAGTCCTGCACGCACCAGACGCGGGCGGGCGAGTTGCAGGGGAGGGCGACCACCCACCAGGGCCACACGACCTCGGAATTCGCGAGCGGCGGAGGCGCCTGGTTGGTCCAATCACCCCAGATGTTGGCCACGCTCCCCGTGGTGCCTGCGCTGGTCGTTGACCAGTTGTTGCAGTTCGCGACGCCGGCCGCCTGGGCCCCCCCGGTCGCGTTGGCCCCGCCTCGTACCCAGCCGAAGGCAAAGTCGGTCGAGACCACGATCGGGGGCCCCGAGCCCGAGTCGTCGCTGGTCACCCCGAGGCCGGTGTCGTACTGGAGAGCGGACGGCTGCACCAGCTCGTACAGGGAAGCCATGTGGAAGCCCGCGGCGCAGGCCGTGCGCGCGGTGTTCGCCGGCGGTGTCGTCGGGGTCAGGTAGTAGCGACGCAGGCCCCGCGGGTCGCAGCTCCGATCGATACAGACGTTCCCGCCGGCGTCGCTCCCCCCGACGATCGAGGCGGAGGCTCTGGCCAGGGCCTTGAGACCGATCCAGTTGTCGCTGTAGCTCGCGAACTCCGAGGCGAGCTGGAGCCCGGCGCCCCCGACCCCGCTGATCCGTTTTCCGCGCACCAGGCCGCTACCGAGCACGATGCCGTCTCCGCCCACACCCGCGACGGTGACCTGCTCGACCGCACCGGAGTTGATCTCGACCCCGTGGGACCCCACGCCGCGCACGTAGCCGTTGCGGACGGTGACCTGCGCCGGGCTGCCGACCTGCCCGACACCGCGCCCGGTCCCCGTGGGGCACGCCGCGAAGCTGCAGCTGCCCGGACCGAGGACGCTGAATCCGCTCAGGTCGATCTGCACGAAGCTCACCGAGATCTGGATCCCGTCCGTCGACAGATCGGGCACCATCAGGTCGCCGGTCAGCTGGTAGCTCCCCGCCTGGGAGATCGTGACCGGGAGGCCCGGAGCATCCCCGGGAAAGCACCCGGTCTGCTCGGCGCAGGCCTGGCTGATCTCCAGCAAGCCGTCTCCACAGTCGGCCGTGTGCGGCCAGAGCCCGGCCACCAGAAGGGCCACACCAATCCACGCTCGCACGCCCATACCCGCGCCTCCGTACCGAGCCGCTGCCTGCGGCGCACTGTGAATCGCCCCGGGTTCTCCGGAGACTCGTTCGGCTGCGGCCGGCTCCCATGGCCGGCTCTCCTGGGTCGCATGGTAGAGCTGATCGAGCCCGACCGGGGGTTGTCTCCGATCGGTCCGAGCAGACGGGAACGATCGAGGTGGCGCAGCGGACGAGCAGTCGGCCCTGCAAGCGCGCGAGACTGCTGAGGGCGATGACCCTCCGAGCGAGGACGCGGCGCTTGGATCGATCGAGCCTCCGGAGAACCTCGGGCCCACTCAACTCGCGAGTGTATCCGGTATATCCTCCGGGAACGCGCGCCGCGCTGGCGGTGCAGAAGAATCCAAGGACCCGCTTCTCGAAGGAGATCCGCCATGCGCGCGACGCTGCTGGCACTGATGTTCCTGATGCTCGCCACCCTCGCGCTTGCTGTGGACGGCGTCCTCGAGATCAACCAGGCCTGCGTGGTCCAGACGGGATGTTTTCCCGGGGATAGTGCCGGATTTCCCGCAACGATCGACGGAAGTGCGGGCCAGAGCTATCGGCTCACCGGTGATCTCATCGTGCCCGACGCGAACACGAACGGCATCGAGGTGTCCGCCCAGTATGTCCGCATCGATCTCAATGGCTTCGCGATCAGCCCGGCGGGCTGCCTGGGGACGGGCGCGGATTGCACGCCTTCCTCCGGTCTCGGGTCGGGTGTTGTCGGGTTGCAGTTCGTCAGTCAGGGACTCGTCGTGAGGAACGGAAGCGCTCTGGGGATGGGGAACGCAGGTATCAATATCGGGGACCAGTCAGAAGTTTCGAATGTGCTGGTCGCCTGGAACAGGCTGGCGGGAATCGCGACGGGAGAACAGTCGAGGGCCCTTCAGAACATCGCCTACAGGAATGCTGGGTCGGGAATACGCTCTGACGTAGGAGCTACAGTGTCCGGCAACACGGTCTACCTGAACGGTCAGGGCGGCATTTGGGCGGGTCTCAGCGCGATCGTCCACGGGAACTCGGCCTACGCGAATGGAACTTGGGGCATTCTTGCGGGAGGGGGCTCGACTCTCTCGGAGAATGCGGCGTACCAGAATGGAACCGTCGGAGTCTCCTGCGGCGAGGGCTGCTCCGTGCAGCGAAACTCCGTCCATGACAATCAGGGAGCGGGCATCACCTTCACAGGGCCGGGTGGACACGCGTCTGGCAACTCTGTTCACGGCAACGGGGCCGCGGGAATCGAGGTCGGTCAGAGTGCAAGTCTCTTCGACAACAACGTTTACGGCAATGCGGGCGGGATCGTGACCGGCGCGAACGGTCTGGTGCAGCGCAACAATGCATCGAACAACATCGGAACGGGTCTGACCCTCGGCGCGAACACCGGCTATCGGGAAAACGTCATGAATGGGAACTCGGTCGGGTCCGTCACAGGCGGCTTGAACATGGGCGACAATGTGTGCGCAGGGGCGGTCTGTCCGTAGCTTCCATGTCAGCTCCCGGAGTGCGCCCGCTACGCTGAGGACGCACCGATCCGAACCAGTGCTGAGTCTTCCCGGCCGGGACCAGCGGCTACCTCAGCGACCTTCGCCCGAGGCTGGCGGCGGATCGTGCGCAAGGCCCAGGCCGGCCGGAGCGCCGGGGACAGGCGTTCCGCCGGCTCCGCTTCCACGACTGCCGGCACACCTACGCGAGCGGGGCTCTGGCGGCGGGGAGTCCGTCCGCTGGGTCGCCGAACAGCTCGGCCACGCCAACCCCGAGCTGACCCTCCGCGTGTATGCCCACGCGCTCCGATCCGAGGAAACGGACCTCAGCTTCGCCGAGTTCGGCGGCACCAGACGGCAGTATACGGCACCTACACCATATCGTGTCGGAAGCCGAGCCCCGGCAGGCCGTGCAACCGGGCGGTCCCGAAGAGGAACCCTGGAGCGAGAGACGGGGCTCGAACCCGCGACCCCAAGCTTGGGAACCGAAGAAGACACCGAAGAGTGACGCGGCGTTGCGTCTCCTGCCGTTGCAGCGCGGTGCATGCGCTGCATTCCGCTGCATCTGCGACGGCCGACGGCCCTATACGGCCCCTGCGATTGAGGTGCGTGGCGCTGCCGCGAGTTCATGCACAACGGGTTGACCCGCACCGCGCGCCGCTCCACATTCACCGTCATGAAGACCCATACCACCCGCCGCGGCCTCGCCCCCGGCGGTCCTCGCCGAGGCGCCGGCCGACCGCGCCGTGTCGCCGAGGAGTGGCGCCGTCAGCATCGCGTGAGCGTGCTGGTGAGCCCGCGTCAGCTCGCCGAGCTGCACCAGATCGCCGACGCCTGGGACGTGCCGCCGGCTACCGTCGCATGGTCGTTCATCGAGACCGCTCTCGCGAAGGCGCGCAGGTCCCGCCCAGAGCTCGGGGACGTTGCGATGCCTCTGGTCGCGGCCTGTGAGACGCTGCAGCGCCGCATCCCGGAGCGGCCCGAGTGATCTGTCAGGCTGCGCGCATCCGCGTTTACAAGGGGCTCAGGCGCATCGACCTGGCGTCGGGTGCCGGGGGGACGCTCGGGACCGTGGCGCGGACCGAGCGCGGCGACGTGCTTGGGATGAGGGTGGAGTCGCCACTGCGCACGGCTGCGGCACTCGAGGTGCTCGCGAGCGAAATAATTCCCGCGCTGGCGGTGCGGCTAAGAAACGTCGGGCCCGCGGGCGTCGCTCCCTCGGTCTCGGGCTGATTCGCCAGAGCGCCCCGCGAGCTCTGGCTGCAGGTAGGCTATGCGCATGAGCTCCGCTCGCCCCTCCGTCAGCCTGACTGACCGCCTCCGCCTTCTGGGAAGAAGCCTGGTGGTCTGCTGGGCTGCACTCGGAGCGACGCTCATGGTCCTGGCGCTGCTCGACGGCTGGCCTTCTCGCGCAGCATGCCTGAACTGGGCTGACTTCATGCTTGTGCCGCGCCAGATGCCGATCGTTCCGCTTATTCTCCATGCCGGACTGATGCTCTGGGGTGGGGGCTTGGTCGCGGGGCGACGCGCTGCCGTGCGCAGTTCGGAGGAGATCCCCGAGTGAGGCTGCTGGCGTGGATCCCTTGGACGCTGATCGCCGTCGCTCCGCTCCTCGCAGAGGTGTCCCCAGAGGTCCCACACGATCACTCGCTGACCGTCGAGGAGTACATCTCGATGGGAATGCCGGATCCCCAGGCGACGTGGAGCGTCGATGACAGGGAGAAGGCGCGGACCGTACTGAAGCAGCTCTGGACGGAGGACCCGACCCTGCTCCCGAGGGCCGGCAGCCCGCGTTCAGGGGCGATGTTCGCCAAGCTCCTGGATGAGTACCTCGCCAGCTTGTCTGAGCTCATGAGCGTGGACGAGGTGGTTGACTCCAATCCCGAAGAACGTCAGGAGCTGGTCCTTCAACGATCCCTGTTGGCCGTGTACATGCCGCCGCATGACGTCAGACTGCTGTATGACCGCGAGCTGGTCGAGATTCAGGCTGGCAACATCGCGGAGCAGATCCAGATCGTCGACCGCCTCAAGGACTCGATGCGCGTCATGCAGGAGTCGCAAACGCAGTTGGCGGAGCTCGGTGAGACGGCCTACCCGATGCCTGAAGTCGATACAGGCGAGTCGCTCATGCTGCTTGTGATCCAACTTGCTGTTCTGGCGTCTTCTGAGGACTTCTCGCCGACAGCACGGAGGGCAGGTCTCGAGCATCTGGAGCGACTCGCTCCCGCGGTCTCAGCACGGCTGAGGCCCGAGCAGCAAGAGGCGCTCGATGAGCTCGTCGAGTCTGTACGGCGCGAACTCATGCCGGACGCGCTGGTGCCTGCTCATGAGCAGGCCGCCGAGTAGCCTGGTTAATCCGTGCCAGTGTTCATAGCGCGTAGGGAGTAGATGAACACTGCGAACGCGGCGATGGCCGGGACCCCCAGGAGCAGCCGGCGCACGACCTGCTCGAAGGCGTCAGGTCTCTGGAACAGCTCCTCTGGCTCGATCTGCGGCCTACGACGCACCCAGGTGTACAGCCTCAGCGCGAGCTCGCCTCCTCCCGCGAGCATGATCGGCAGGAACGGCGCGACCACCAACTCGAACGAGAGCTGTAGGCTGAAGATGGCCGCCAGGCCGATGAGCGGGATCCCGGCCCATGCGGACAGCATGATCAGGCGGGCCAGCAGCCGCGCCTTGTTCTGGCTTCCCACGGCGCACCTACTCCTCGCTCTGCGGGACGCCACAGCCGGGGCAGTTGAGCTGGAACGGTCCCCTGAAGCTGTAGAAGCAGAGCGGGGGTCTGACGCCCAACGCGGGCAGCAGCGATACTGCAGATACGGCTGCACCCGCGCCCCCGACCCACTGAGTTGCCGCGCGCGAGTCCGTGAGCACGTGTTGTGCGAAGGCGCCGGGAAGAATCACGAAGGGCGAGGAGGTGCCTAGCTGGATCTGGGTGATGAGACGGCGCGAGAACACTCGTCCATCGTAGACCATGTTGGGTGCTTGACGCTTTCTCGGCGCGGGCCGCCTGGGCCTACCATCCATGCCAGGCACTCCCCGCCGGCCTTCAGCTCGACCACCTGCCGCCTCTGGCGCAAGCTCGAGATGACCGCGCCCCTGGGCAGCCGGGTGCATCAGGCACGCATCATTCACATTCGCACCCGCCTCGTCGGGAATGGCCACTGATGTGGCTCCGTGAGGAGACGAGCTCCACATCGGCGACGCTGGCCGGCGTCGGCGACTCGCGGACGAATCACACGCGCTACAGAAGAGCCGCGCGCTTGAGTTCGCGCCGGTCACCTTCGGGTGATTCCGGGCCTTGTTCCTAGAGATTTCTCCCCGCCGACGACGCCGAGCGCAAACATGTAGGCAGACTTCGTGGCGAAGACAACGTATGCGTGGATTCCCCAGACGCGCTCGTCGTTCTCGTCGAAGACTCCGTAGGGGTAGACCCGGGAAGGTCCAGGAGTGCGGTTGAAGATGACCACGTTGCCTGGCAACCGGCGACCGCGCATGTTCACCGGAGGAAGGCGGACAGTGAATCCACCCTCGTCTGCCTCGACGAACTCGGTCTCTCCTAAATCCAAAGGAAGCAGGGAACCCGGACGCCGGAGCATTAGGACTGGAGCCGCGCCACCATCGGAGAAGAACGCGACGTAGCCACGAGGGTACGCTTCATCAAGCTCCTCAACGCCTTCCTCGAGCGCGCTCCTAGCCACGCCAAGCTCTGACACACGGTCTACGAAGTCTTCGACCTTCTCCAGGACTCGCCCCTGCTCCCGGTCACTCTCGCAGGAGGAGTACGCAGCCACGATGGTGACGATCGAGACGACGGAGACCAGAATCCAGTGATGTGAAATCCGCTCGCCCAGGCGCCAGAGTCGAGATGGTGGGGGCTTGCGGTGTCGATGCTGGCGACAGAAGGGCTGCCCAGGTAGCGCATCACGAGTGCATCGGGGGCCACGCCCCTTGTCGGTGAGAGCCTGGCACTGCGGAGCGGATGACCCATTACTCACGGTACTACCGTCACCTCGCCGGCCAGGAAGCGCCGCGCCAGCACCCGACTGACCAGGTCGAGGCTGCCGTCTTGGTTGATGTCACTGAGGAGCTGAGCCTGCTCTCTCCGTATCCCCGGAGTGAATCGCCCCGGGTTCTCCGGAGACTCGTTTAGTTGAGCGCAGCCCCCATGGCTGCCCCTTCCTGGCTTGCATAGTAAAGCTGCTCGAGCTCGACTGGGGGGATGTCCCCGATCGGTCCGAGCAGCCGTCGATTGTTGAA